>NZ_JBITHA010000015.1:0-310246 GCF_044457485.1 Nonomuraea sp. NPDC050540 | reverse complement strand
GCCGACAGCCCACCCCTCGTGGAGTAGACGGCACGACGGGGCTCGGGGTAGACGGCATGGCAGGACCATCTACACCGGCGGACCCGAACCTTCGCCCCTTTCGCTTCATGCGACGGTCTCGCGCAGGATGAGCTGCCGAAATACCCGCGAACGTGAGGATTCTCAGGCCGCTTTCCGTTTAATGCCGAGCGTCCATTTCCCCTCTATAGGGTGATGCCAGGGAATAGCCGCCGCGTCCGAGCCCTGGAGCTGGGACGCAGGCGTCTGAAAAACGCGCTTGGTGCTTCTGGAGTGGCTGATGTCGCGAACGAGGGAGTGGGGCGGATGTCGTCGGTACATGGGTCCCGGTAAGAACCAGCCCTGGCCCAGCGCCCTATGCGTCAGCGCGCTGGCCCGCCCGAGCGGGAACCGGTAGAGCAGGAGCGGGAGATCGGCGGCCGCGGTGGCCATGGCGGTGGTCTGTCGCTCGATCTCGTCGTTGATGTTGGTCAGGCTCGCGCGCCATCCGCTGTCGATGAGCTCGACGGCGGGGACAAGCCCGGCGTTGATCGCCGACTCCAGGTAGTTGCGGGCGCTGGGGAGGCTGACCTTGCGTTCGTCCTCGGGCAGCTCCTCCCACGTGGGGAGGAAGGCGCAGTCGTGGGCGAACTGCTGGCGGGCCTTGGCCAGGGCCAGGACGCGCGGGTCGTCGAGCGGGATCTTCGGTAGCGCCACGTCGGGCTGCTCAGGAGGTGGGCGAGGGGTCAGCGGAGCCGCCCTTGGCGGCCGTGAGGGTCTTGTGGACGACGCCGACCGTGACCTTCACCCCGGCGGCGATGGCGCGGATGGATTCCCCGCGCCGGCGGCGCTCCAGGATCGCGGCGCGTTTGTCGTCATCGACGACGGGTCGGCGGCCGCCGACCTTGCCTTGTTTGCGGGCGGTCTCCAGGCCGTTCCTGGTCTTGCGGACGATGTCGCGGCGCCGGTCCTCGGCCAGGGCGAGGGCCAGGTCGAGGATGAAGGAGCGTTCAGTGTGCTCGCCCGCGGCGATGCCCTCCAGGACCTTGACACCGACGCCCTGCTGGAACAGGTCGTTCAGGACGATCAGCCCTTCGAGGAGGTTGCGGCCGAGCCGGTCGACCTCCTGGACGGTCAGCAGGTCGCCCTCGCGGATGTAGGACAGCGCGGTGGGCAGGTCGGGCCGATCGCGGGTGGCGAGCTTGCCGCTGGCCTTCTCCTCGATGACCTTCAGGCTCGTTAGACGAACGCGCGTTGATCTTGCTGTGACTTGCCCGGTCAATGCTGGGCAGCCATGAAGCACCCCCGATGCACATTGATGAGTTGGTCGGACGATCCTGAATGAAGCGCGACCTGATCGCCGGAGGGCACGACGCCACGCGGCTCGGCTTCGCTTCATGGGTGGTGATCAGTTTGACTGGGCGCGATGAGTTTTGCTCGTGAAAGTGGTCCACCTCAGGACCCTTGTAAAGGCAGGCCGGGAACCACCGGGCCGAGCAATAGTCTGAGGAGGACCCTCATGGGCAAGATCTTCAGCCACATGACGATGTCGTTGGACGGATACATCGCGCAACCGGATGACCAGGTCGGAGAGCTGTTCGACTGGTATGAGGCCGGAGACGTGGTGGTGCCGAACCCGAACGAGGGCATCTCGGTCAAGGTCGATGATGCGGGTGCGCAGGCGTGGCGGGAGCTGACCGAGAACACCGGCGCGCTCATCGCCGGCCGCCGCCTGTTCGACATCGCCGGTGGCTGGAACGACAAGCACCCGGCCGGCGCACCCGTGGTCGTGGTCACGCACCGCCCGCCCGCGGATGCTTCCGAGAAGTGGCCGACCACGACGTTCGTCGACGGAGTCGAGGCGGCGATCGATCGGGCGCGGCAGATCGCCGGCGACCGGAACGTCACGATCGCCAGCGCGAACGTGACCCAGCAGGCACTCGCTCTCGGCCTGGTGGACGAGGTGTGCGTCAGCCTCGTCCCGGTGCTGTTCGGCGAGGGCATCCCGTACTTCTCCAAGATCGAGGGTGGGCACCTGCTGCTCGACGACCCGATCGTCATCCAGGGCCGGCGTGCCCTGCACCTGCGGTATCCCGTCCGTCGCTAGCCTCTGTTCAGGGCCGGTCGGGGGCGCGAGACTCGACCGGAATCCCCGCGCGCCCCGTTCCGCAGATCGGCTTCAACCCACCGCTGACCTGCGTGGACTAGCTGTTCTGTCCTGAGAGGTTTAGGAACGCGGCGCCAGAGGTGGGAGCGGTAGCAGGAGCCGTTGAGTCGGTCAGGACCCGGGTCACGGTGATGCCGCAGCGGGTGAAGTAGGCGTGGGCGCGCTGCCAGAAGGCGACCGCGCTTTCCCGGGTCTCGTCGGGCAGGATTTCGGTGTAGGTCAGGCGGGAGTGGTCGTCGACGGCGTTGTGCAGGTAGCCGTAGCCGAGGTTGGGATGTCCGTGGCGGGGGCGGAGCGGGTCGCGGTGGGCGGAGCTGTTGCGTCCGCCGGGCGGCACCGGTCAGCCCTACCCCTCCCCTGGCAGCATTGTGTAGGGTACGCAGCCATGACGAGTGATCACGGGTCCACGCCGTCCGACGACGGCCACGACCGGTCATCACAGCAGCCCGAGCCTGTCGAACAGGACGCGAGTGCGTACTGGACGCCTCCGCCCCGGCCGGTGACGATCGCTTCGGTCCTGTGGATCTGCCTCGGGTGGATCCTGGCCATCAGCACGGTGTACTACGTTCTCAACCCGCAATCGCCCGCACTGAGCGGGGGCCTGGTTGCCCCGGCCCTGTTGGTGGGGGTCGCGGTGGCCTTCATCGTCCTGGGCAAGCACATGCGGCAGGGGAACATCGCCGCCCGAATCGCGCTGACCGTGCTGGGGGCGATGTCGCTGATCGGCATCTGGACCGTCTTGTTCGTCGTACCAGCCATCGTGTTGCAGTTCCTGCCGGGTAGCAGGGCGTGGTTCCAGGCCGTCAACAGACGCCCGGCCTGACTCCCGGGCGCCGCCCCGACGGGGGCCACAACGTCGCCCGGCGGGACCAGGAGGGGCCACCGAGCCTCGCCGCGCGGGCCGCTCCTACTGCTGCTGGACGAGCCGCTGGCCGCCCTCGACGCCCACACCAGGCTGAAGGTCCGCTTCCGGCTCCGCTCTCATCCTGGCCAGCTACTGGCGGGCCGACGCGGCGCGGGCGCTGGCCAGGCTGGGTGATCAGCGAGGGCGGGGCTGGCGGCGCATGTACATCGCCATCGGAGTCTGGATGCGCCGGGCCGTCGGGCAGAGCCGGCATCAGCCCCTCCTCAGCGTCGAGGCCCGTCGACGTCCCAGACAACGCCCAGCCCGGCATCGCTGCCGCCTCCCAGCAGTCGGCAGCGCCGACAGTTCGGGCACGTCCGGCCCCCGGAGGCGTTTCATAGGTCCGTTTCAGCAGTTCAGCCGCGTGCACCGACACATGAAACGCCCGAGCACGCAGGTCAGCCCTTGGCAACGGCGGACGTTCACTAGTGCTGTGACCGCATAGGTTCGCCGGGTCGGTCAGCCTGCGCACACGGGTAGGCCCAGCCACCGCGCCTCCAGCGGTTGGATCAGTCGTCCTTGCACATCCCACCACCTCGACAGACCTTTGCCGTCAGAGGTCTACTCGTCGCGCAAGGTATCGATTTCGGCTGCCAGCACGGCCATGTGGCGCACGTGCGTGTAGTACATGGCCGCGTACGCGTCGTCGATTGCCGGGAGAACCTTCTCCAGAGCCGTCGTGAGTTCCAGCAAACCCGCACGGTGCTGTTCGTTGAGCGGGCCGTTAAGGGCACCGGAGGCGTAGCCGTAGGCATCCGCGTCCAGCAGCACCATCTCCTCACCTTCGATGTTCAGGCCGCGAAAGCCTGGCGGGAACGGCGCGGCCCTATGCTCGGCCATCGACTGCGCGAGCGCGGCGAGCTTCTCTTCGAACATGTGCGAGATCCTGCCAGAGACACACGGACGACCCGGGGACCGATCCGACTTCACCCCGGTGAACCTATGCGGTCACAGCACTAAGGCGTGTTTCATAAGTCGCGGAGCCATTGGTTGATGGCGGCGATGGTGACGGTGGCCTCGAAGCGGACGGCGAGTTTGATGCCCCTATGGATGTCAAGTGCAGGCTGGCGTCTTGATGATCTTATAGATCTCGCGGGCGATGTAGCGTTTGAGACAGCGGAGTGCTGCCCGCCTGGTCCTTTCGACGCCAACGCCTCGGCCCCGGCCGTTCGCCAGATCTTGTGCCAGGCATAGGCCGACTTGCGCGAGACCCGTAACTTCTTTGCCACCAGGGGCGGCGACATGCCCGCGGCAAACAGCCCGGCAGCTTCCAAGCGGATCTGTTCACGCCTGGCTCGCGCCGCCGGGGTCAGACCACCACCATCCGGATAACGCATCCCACCGGCATACTCCCGAACCAGCCGATGAGCACGCAACCACGCCGTGTCACCTCAGGCTTTCATCCTCTGTAGCGGGTGTCTGGCTTGATCGTGGACTCGTTCAAGCGCGGACATAGCTGTTTCCGGCCGAGGTGATTTCCTCGGTGAGGCCGGGCTTCAGTCCTGCATCCTCATGGGAGGTGATGTCAGCAATGGCCTGCGGTGAGGTGCGTACCCCGGGGCTTCGCGTGTGCTTGGAGTAAGCCCCGGAGCCGACTGACTGGTTGCTACTCAGCGATGCCGTGTTGCTGCAGACGGGCGATCAATTCGTCCATGCTCTTTGGTTCGAGCCACCCGGCACCTCCGACTCCGAGGGGTTCGCGTCCTCCGACGAGTGACGTTTGACCGGTGGCCCGTTGTGCCGCCAGGCCCGGGTCTTCGAGGACGAGTCCCTGGGGCGGGACGGTCATCAGGCGGGCACCTCTGGGTAGCCTGTCGCCGGATCGCTTGACGGGGCCGCTCAGTGCCTCCTTGGGCAGTTCTCGGGGGTAGGCGAGGATTCTGGTGCCGGAAGGCATGGCCTTCTCGAAGTCGGCGATGGTCTTGTCCGGCTTCCACCGGCCGGCGGGCAGGGAGTCATCGCGAATGACGGCGCCTTGGTCCAGTGCGATATAGGCGATGTCCGGAGCGAGGGAACTGGTGCTCTTGACACCCTTGAGTGGTTGCGTGATGCGAATGCGGAGGATGACGCGGTAGTCGAGAGGGCCGCCTGCATAGGTCTCTGTGGCGGGCCCCTGTTGCCATCCGTCGATCACACCGGCGAGGACGATCGGTCTGTCCGCCGCGAGGGCCTCGGGTGTGTCGTATGCGGGGAAGTCGGATTCCGACACGCGCAGTAGCGAGACGTTGAGAGTTCCGATCCGCTCGGCCGCCGCGGCAGGACGTTCTGATTGCGTGGCCTGCGTCGGTCCGGTGCTACAGGCGGTCAGAGACAGGGCTGCGGCCAGCGTCAGGGCGGGGACGAGATAGTGCTTCATGGATGTTCTCCTCTCGTCCGTCATGACCACCACGGATTGGCGTCGTTGATGTGGTGCTGGTTGTAGGTCCAGATCCACGAGGCGGCCGGGTTGTAGCGGTTGGCGATGGCGTTGACTTCGCCGCTGGCCATACAGTCCTGCGGTTGGCCGGAGGCACCGGGGAATTCCGGGAACTGGGCCAGGGGCGAGTAGTGGTCGAGGCCCGCGGTATGCCCCAGCTCATGGCAGACCGTCTTGATGAACTGGTTGTGCGGGTTGGGCGCTGCGTTGATCGTACTGCTGTTGATCTTGGCGAAGCGCTGATCGCAGATCGAGTTGTCGGAGGCGGTTCTGATCTTGCATGGGGCTTCTCCGTAGGAGCCATCCACCCAGATCTTGAACCATGCGACGTCAGTGGCCGGGCTTCCGTCCCCGTTGGAGTTCTGTGTGTCACACGGCGTGTGAAGGGTTACGGCGGGAATGGTGGTGGCGTCTGCGAGATAATTCATCGCGCCGGGAGTATAGGATTTGAGTTGGGCATCGACGCTGGTGGTGTAGCAGTAGCTATGGTTGCTTTTGTCGGGCGGGATGCCATCGAACGGCCACGGGTCGGCGTAAGCGGAGCTGGTGGGGAGTATGGCCAGTATGCCGGCGCCTGCGAGGATGGCTAACTTGTGGCCTTTGGGCATTCACTATCCCTCTCTGGTCTTTAGATACTTCACCTAAAGATGATCTTCGTCTGTGACGTGTTGCAAAACAAGCCTTGACTTCAACCTCCGGCCACGTTGCGTCCCACTGGAATCCCAGGACGCACTGGCTCGATGCCTCCGTAATGATCTTCACGCTCGGAAGTTCGTCATTCTGCGGCTGTGAGCTTCTTGATCGTCGCGTAGAGCCTCGCGGGCAGTGCGCCTGCCGAAAATTATGTCCGTGCAATTCAAGCTGCATGTGAGTATTCGTGGAGGATTCCGCCGAGCCGGTGGCGTCGGTGGATGTTCAGGTCGAGGATGCGCGCCGGTTCGGTGATCGGGTCGGGGGCGGCGCGGAGTGGAGCCGCCTGGTCGAGGGCTTGATGGGCGCGGTGCTCGTTGTTGACTCGTTCATGCTCGCCCAGGGCGTGGCGTAGATGGCGTTCATTCCAGGGCAGGCAGCGGTCCAGGAGTTCGCGGCGTTGTCGCGGCCGAGGTGCTGCAGAGGGCATCGCCACGGGCGGGCACAGTGGGCGCTCCCTGATCCTGGACCTGGTCTTGGCCCACCTACCGCCACCACGGTGCTCCGGATGCTGCGCGAGCACGCCCAGGCCGCCGAGGTGGCCGCCCCGGAAGCCACCGCCTGACTCTTCGGCACCGCGCTGCTGCCCTTGCCCGACGAACTGCCCAGGGCACTGCGCGCTCGACGACTTCTCCAGCCGGTCACCGGCGAGACCTGCAAACGCCCAGCTCGCCACCGCAAAGGCACCAAACCCCGCCGCACCACATAACCGGGCAACACAGCCACCACCCGGAATGTCACGAACGCCGCGAACACGAAGACCAGAACTTGAACGACAAGCTCAGAGCCAGCTGGTGTCCTGAACCAGGGTCTCTAGCTCGTTGATGAGGCGCGTCACGTGGAATCCGTCTGCCACGGCGTGATGTACCTGCGCCGCGATGGGAAGTCGCATACGGCCCTCTCGCTCGATGTAACGACCGAGCGTGAAGATCGGCGACAGGTGGTCCCAGTCATTGTCGATGTTGAGGTTGAGTGCGGTGAAGGACGCCCACGGGACGCTGGAGACGTCGAAGGCGTTAGGGGGCCGGAACCCTTGCGGAACGAATTCGACGGCCTGACTGTGCTTGGCGAGCAGCGGGGCGGCGACATCGTGGAACGCGCCGAAATCGGGGTCGTATTCAGCGAACACGCCCGCGAAAGTCTCGAGTTCGGGGTTGAAGACCGTGAAAGCCGGGTGCACGACGGGCCATACTGCCGGGGCGCCCTCCTCGGTGAGGCACATCTTGAACTCATCGTGCCGGTTGACGATCGTGGCGAGCGCCCAGACCTGCGCGATGTACGACTTGCGCGGTGATTGCCGCAGCGCGGCGGCGAACGCGGTGACGTCGATTTCGAAGGTCATTGAGTATGTGCAGGGAACGCGCCGGAAGTGGCGGAAGTGCTGTTGCCGCGGCCACGTGTCCATGTTGAGGGGTTCAGGGGCATGATCCATGTGATGGATCATGCCAGTGCTATCTCGGCGCGGCTATGGGTTATGACGGTTTGGGATGATGCTTCACTTCATGCGCTAATTTGCGCCTGGTCTTGCCCTGGTTTGGTGGACACCTGATCTCTGAGGAACCCTGGTTCCCTCAAGTAATCGGCGGATGGAGCGATGCTCCCATCAAGCGCGAATGTCCTGGCTCACTTGAACTGATCCGGTGGACCGAAGCGGAGCCGATGCTTCACTCGGCGCAGCCACATGTCCGCGACCGGCAACCTCCAAAGGTCGCCCGCCGCAGGCCACGTCCTGCAGCCGACGCCGAAATCTGTCGTGCACCCGCGAAGACGTCCTCCCGCGGCCGCGGCAAGCCACCGCCGACGAGCCGGTACGGGCAACGATCCTCACGCTGCCGCCGACGTCCTCCACCTGGTCGGTGACCAGACCAGCCAGGTGCGGAAACAGCCGATCCAGCAGACCGACGTCCCTGTCAGCGAGCTCGTGCAGCACACTGAACCCTACGGTCGTTCTTCACGATCCAGATCGTGATGGAACCGCCGTTTCCACGCGCACCGAGTTATGGGATCGCGAGCCTGTCGTGAGGCCCGCGCAACCACTCGTCCAAGACAAGGTAGTCAGCCCCGGTGAGACCCAGCCGAGCATCGACGCGATGGAGCAGAGCCCGGCCTGGATGGTTGACCGATACCCAGGCGCGGTCGGCGTTGGTGATCTCGTCATCGACCCAGGCGAAAGCGCGTCCCGCTGCCCAGGCGACGAGCGTCCGGGTCTTCCAGTGCATCCCCTCGCGCTCGTCCCGCTCGTCGACGCTGGAAGGCTCCGGCCAGGTCACCACTGGCAACCGTGGCAGGCCGATGCGCGGGCAGATGCACTCGTTCGCATCCGCCATCCACGTCGTGGCCCAGACCAACTCGCAGGCAAGCGCCATCAGCCTGGACCCGTGCTCGGGGTTGACCCGGGTCAGGAGCGGATGAGAACCGGCCCCTCGCGGTTCGGCAAACCCCCGATAGGTCGGGTACTGCGCCGCCCCGAACGGGATAAGCGGCCCGTCGACATCCAGGAAGAGAAGCGGAAGTTGCGCAGAGCCGGTCATCGCCGCACGATAGCGCCTCAAGACCACCAACCATGACCACTCCCCATCAAGTGCACCAGACCACAAATCGGCGAAACTCGCAGGCTGGTGTCGGTGCGGTTCCTGTCGGATGAGCGGCTGGAGCGCTCTGAGGTCGTTCCCGGATATTCGGGCGCGAGGAGCTGGCGAAGTACTTCGCGTTGACGCCGCGTGAGAGTGTGTTCCTGGATGCTCCGGGCCGCGGCCCGGAGGCTCGGCTAAGCGGCTGGCGGGGCGGTCAGCGACTACAGCACCGTAGGTCTGGCGGTTCAGTTGTGCGTGCTGCCATGGCCCGGTCACATCCCTGACCATGGCCTGACGATCGCCGATATCGAGACGGCTTTCACTTCCGGTCCGCTGCGTAGCGGGCCTGCATCATGAGAACTGCCTCGTCCACCACGTGCTCCATGGCCGCCTCCTCGGGCGCCCAGTGCGGAAGTAGCAGCCGCGGCCAGAACACGAAGATCGAGATCATCCCGAGGAACTGGGTGGCGGCCAGGTCCGGGTCGGCAAGGGCGATCGTTCCGGCGGCGCGCTCGGCCTTGAGGTAGCCGCGGACGAACTCGAAGTAGGGCATCTTTCCCTGGTTGAACTGGGCTTCGGCGAGCTCGGGGAAGCGTGGCATCTCGGCGATGACGATGCGGAACAGATCGACCATGTCAGGGCGTTTGATCGTCCAAGCCCATCAGGACGCCCCGACGTGGCCGGGCCCCGGCGCCCGGGGGCGGCGAAGCCGGCTGGAGGCGACTGGCCTGGCGTTCGGCGTGCTCGACGCGTGTCCGAGCCGAAACTCCGAGGCCGCGTCCTCTCCCCGACGGATTCCGGCCACACATCTTGACCAGAGAAACACACCCAAGATCCATCCCATCAGGGATCTTGGGTGTGCGGCCGCGGGCCTTTAGCAGTGACCCCAGACGGTGTTGCTCGTGACCTCCCTGATCTTGATCGGCGGACCGAAGCGGCCGTCGTAGAGATAGGCATGGGCGAAGTACTGCTTGTCGGTCTGGACGTCGGAGCAAGGCTCGTAGGTCGACAGGATCTGCCGGCCCTGCTCGATGAGGTCCTTTCCGGCGAAGGCGACGGGCGTGTTGCCATGCCAGTCTTTACGCCGTAAATAGATCTCGACCCGGTAGTCCTCGCGGTTCGGGCAGATCACCTCGGCGCGGCCTTGTAAGCCGTTGGAGTTGGTGAAGATGTTCGCGTACAGGGCGCAGTCCGCCGGCCTGGCCGACGCCGGCGGCGGTGCTGCGATGCAGGCCGGCCATGGCCGCTGCGAGGGCCGCGACCAGCGACAGGGATCGTCTCATTCGCACGTGGAATCTCCAGTTCTGAGATGCTTGTCGGCGGAGAGACGGCGACCAGTGCTCTGCCGCTCCCCGCCGCTTTCGCACACGATCATCCGAGCGCGGCCGATGGCACGTCTTGGAAAAATATGACGCGGCGGAAAGCAGGCCGACGACGCGGCAGGTCCAGCATCCGCTTGGCCAGTAGCGCTGACCCACCGCCGGGTGACGAGCTGGGACCAGGACGTCTCCAGCCCGCGTTCCAGTGCGGCGATTTGCTGCGAGATCGCCGACGGCGTGAAGCGCAGGGCGCCGGCGGCGCGGTTGAAGCTGCCGTGCTTGGCCGTCTTGCGGAGGATGCTCAGCCATGAACATCGATCAACAGTTCTCCTAATGACTGATTGAGTGGATCGCCACTACCACTGTCGACGACGTAGTCGGCATCCTGATGCCATGAACGAGATCTGCGTCATCGGGCGGCGGCTGGTCGAGAACCTGGGCGACCACGGAGCCCGCGTCACGGTCGTCAACCGGGGCTCGTCCGCGCCGCCCGAGGGGGTTACCCACCCGCGCACCGGCCGGGGGTGACGAGGAGGGCATGCGGCTGGCGCCGCCGGCCGTACCTTCGACGCCGTCGTCGACCAGGTCTGCTAACCCTGCGGCACGCCGTCGCCCGCCGAGTCTTCGAGGGCAGGGCTCCGGGTGCAGGCTCCAGCCGTGCGAGCCATGTGGAGCGCGGACTGCCCCGAAGGCACATGGGAGGTCCATGGTGAGGAAGCGTCTGAAGCTGTTCATCGGGAGGGCGGCCGCGCCGGCGGCTGTCCTCGGTTCGGGCAAGAGCCAAGCGGCGCAGCTCAACTCGGCAGGTGGCCGGACAGCCAGCCATGAGCCTGCCCGGTTGGCGTGCGTACGGGTAATCGACGACCGGTTCTAAGGAGATGGACATGTTCGGTAAGAAGACCGGCGCCACCCTGGGGATCATCGCCGCCACGACTTTCGCCCTCAGCACGCTGACCGCGAACCCGGCAGCTGCAGTGGGTCAGTCAGTCGCGGCCGGACAGGCCGGTGTGCCGTCGTGCGTCGGCTACAGGGTGTTCAATCACCGCACGGCCAAGTACGTCACCATCGCCAACAACTGCCGCTACAAGGTCAGGATCAAGGTGGTCATCGCCTGGGGGCCGGACAGCCCCTGCATGACCATCGCGGCCAACGGTCGGGCCAGTTGGCGCTGGGCGCGAGGCCACCAGCGCTTCGACGGCCTCAGGAAGTGCTGACCACCTCAGATCAGCGTGTCGGCCACCGCGCTCACCCTAGGTTCCGGGTTCGAGTCCCGGGCGCCCTGCCACTCCGACCCGCAGATTCACTCACCTCTTGATCCAATGGTCGAGAGGTGGGTCATGCCTGGGGCACACCGACACCACGAGAGCGTTCCGGCGAAGCGCGCAGCGCGGCGGTCGGTTCGACAGGTCTAGGGTGAGTCTGAGCTGGTCCGCCATCTTTGTCGGGTCGCCCATGGTTTGGCGCAGGCATGCCTCGCTGAGCACGAAAGTGCGGTCCGGCGGTGATGCCTGGCCGCAGGGCGCCTTCTGGCGGGCCAGTTGGGCGGCCGCCTGCTTCTCATGGTTGATCGCGCCACACGTGTGGTACCGGTGGTCGTTAACCGGTGCGGTGTAGGCGTGTGTGCAGCCAGGGGATCCATTGGCCGGGGCCGGCCGGTAGGTCGGTGTGCTGGCTGATGGTGCCGTCGGGGTGAGGACAACTTGTGGTGCGGACCGGTCCTATGAGGATCAGCTCGGGGCCGTCGAAGTGGCCGAGGTACTTGTTGCCGGTCTCGTCGCAGCCGCCGAGGTTGGTGAAGAAGTGGGCGCGATAGGCGTCGGTCTCGGGGATGTAGTCGTAGAACTCGTAGCCGGTGTCTCGCACGAGGTGGCCGTCGAGGTGGAAGGTGCGTGACCAGTGGTGCACGAGGAAGAACCCGCCGGGGAGCCAGCGGAAGGTCGCGGTGCCGCGCAGCTCGCCGCCGGTCTCGCCGGATGAGCCGAACCGGCCGGTGAGCGACCAGGTGCCGACCAGGAAGTCGAGTCGGCGCAGCGCTGGGTCTGGTCGCGGTGGGGTGAAGTCATCGCGGGCGTGCACGGTCTCAGCGTGGACCCGCGGGTGTCCGGCCGGTATCCGTGGCGACCACGTGCTCGTCACGTGGTGGGTACCTACCGGACTGGTGGCATGATCGGTGAGGATGTGGCGGTGAAGGTGTCAGCGCGTGAGAGTGAGGTGCTCGCGGCGCTTGGCGCGGGGTTGTCCAATGCTCAGATCGCCCGCCGCATGCAGATCTCGGTGCGCACGGTCGAGGGTCATGTGTCGTCGTTGCTGCGTAAGTACGGGGTCGCCGACCGGCAGGCGCTCGCCGCGCGCGCCGGCGGTGTGGGTACGGTTACCTTGCCCGGCGACGTACCCGGGTTGCCGCGCTCGCGGACCAGCTTCGTCGGGCGTCGGGCCGAGGTCGAGGCGGTGCGGGCGGCGCTGGCGCGGGGTCGGTTGGTGACGCTGGTCGGGCCGGGTGGGGTCGGCAAGACCCGGCTCGCGGAGGTGGTCACGACCGCTGTGGCGGCCGAGTACCGGTGTGGCGCGGCGTTCGTGGATCTGGTGCCGGTGCGCGACGGCCGGCTCGGGCATGCGGTGGCGGCGGTGTTGGAGGTGGCCGAGCACGCGGACGGGCAGGAGGCGGTCCTGGCCCGGTTGCGTCGTGGCCCGTCGGTGCTGGTGCTGGACAACTGTGAGCACCTGCCCGACGCGGTCGCCGAGTTCGTCGAGCGCATCCTGGCCGCGACCCCCGCGACGATCCTCGCGACCAGCCGGGAGCGGCTCGGGCTGTCCGGTGAGGTGGTTCTCCCGGTCGCGCCGCTGCCGTTGGGCTCGGACGCCGAGGAGTTGTTCCGCGACCGCGCGGAGCTGGCGCATCAGGCCGGCACGTGCGACGCCGCGACCGTTGCCGACCTGTGTGCGCGGCTGGACGGCCTGCCGCTCGCGATCGAGTTGGCCGCGGCACGCAGCGCGTCGCTCGGCGCTACCGGGCTGTTGACCGGGTTGGGTGACTATCTGCGGCTCTTGGCTGGTGGGCGCGGTTCGGTGGTGCGGCACCGGTCGCTGCGCGGGGTGATCGGGTGGAGCCACGACCTGCTCACCGAGGACGAACGGGCGGTGTTTCGTCGGCTGTCGGTGTTCGTCGGCGACTTCGACCTGCCGGCGGTGGCCGCGGTCATCGGGGTGGGCGCGGCCGAGGCCGCCGACGTGCTGGGGCGGCTGGTCGACAAGAGCCTGGTCCAGCACCGGGACGGCAGCTGGCGACTGCTGGACACGATCCGGGCGTTCGCCGCCGAGCGACTGGCGGACGAACCGGAGCGCACCGAGGTGCGGCGGCGGTACCTGCGCTGGGCAGCCGACCTGGCCACTGACCTGGCCGTCGCTCTCGCGGGGCGGGCCGGTGCGGCCTGGCATGGCGAGTTCGACGCGGTGGCGGGCGATCTTCGGGCCGCGCTGACCGGCCACGAGCAGCCCGACGCCGAGGCCCACCGGCTCGCTCGCACCCTCGGCCGGCTCACGTTCGCGCGCGGTTACCTGTGGCAGGCGCCCGGCTGGTACGCCCACGCCGCCCGGTGCGCGCCGGATGCGAGCGAGGCGGCTCGGGATCTGGCCAGCGCGGCGGACTGCGCGCAGGTCGGCAACGACGCCGATCGAGCGTTCGAGCTGCGGCTGGCCGCCGCCGACCGGGCGGGGGACGCGGGCGCGGACAACGCGCGGGCCATCGCGCTGGCGCAGGCCGTCGAGCTGACCGGCCGGTTCCCGATGGCCTTCCGCGACGAGATCCCGTTCGAGCGGCGCCGCGCGCTGCTCGCCGAGGCGACCGCGGCCGGGGATCCGGACGATCCGGCCGTCGCCGCCCGGCTCGCCTGTGCCGCGGTGTGGACCGCCCACCCGGACACCCTGCGGCCCGACGCAGGGCTGACCGCGGCTGCCGTCGCGGCCGCTCACGCGACCGGTGACCCGGTGCTGATCAGCGCAAGCCTGGACGCGGTGCGCGTGGCCGCGATCAACGACGGCCGCGTCGCGGAGTGGCACCGGATCGCCGCCGAGCGGCTAGAACTGCTCGCCCCGCTCGACCCGCACCACCCGGAACACGCGGTCGAGATCAGCGACGCGCGCGGGCTGTCCTCGCTGACCGTGGTGGCCGCCGCCGACCTGCCCGCCGCCAGGTCGACCGCGCGGCTGATCTCTGACGCCGAGCTGTCCGGCGACAGCGTGTACCTGGCGGCCGGCAAGACCGTTCCGGTGCTCGTCCTGTCCGGCGACCTCGACGACGCGGTGCAGCTCGCCGAGGACATGTGGGCGGGCTGGCAACGCGCCGGCCGGCCCCGGGCGTTCTTTGTGTGGCTCACGATGCCGTTCGCCGTGCTGGCGCATGGCCTGCGCGGTGACCGGGAGCGTGTCGCGCAGTGGCGGGCCAGGGTCGCGGCGATGGGTGACCCGGTGCGTATGGGCTGGCCGGTGCTGGACGCGCTGATCACCTTGGTGGACGCCCGGCTCGCGCTGCGGTTCGGTGACCTCGACCAGGCCGCCGAGTTGGCCCAGCGCGCCCGGCGACAGCCGGCCAGCTCCTGGTACCGGGTGCTCGCCCGCGCCGCCACCGTCGAGCTCGCGGTGGTCGCCGGCGTGCCGTCGGCCGACGCCGATCTCGCCGCGGCACAGGCCGACAGCGCCGGCAACGACTGGGCCACCGCCACCCTGCTGCGGGCCGCCGGCCGGCTCCGGGGCGACGCCGACGCACTCGCCAGGTCAGCCGGACTGTGGCAACGGATGGGTGCCCGGTTCGAGCACGAGGTCACGGTAGAGCTGCTCACTGGTCCGAAGCTGCTGCCGTAGGTGGTGCTCGCGTGCCGGGCACGTGGTCACCACGCATGTGGCGGTCACCCGGCGACTGCGACGCTGTGCTGCATGGCCGACCAAGCCACGATGCCTGGTCGGGTTCACGAAAACGAAGGAGACAACGCGATGGGCAAGGTCACCACTGGCGCGACGATATCGCTCGACGGCTACATCGCCGGACCCGGAGAAAGCGGGTTCGACCTGCTGTTCCAGTGGTACGGCAACGGCGAGGTCGAGATTCCGCCCCGGCTGCGCATCTCCGCGGCCAGCGCCGCGCTGGTCAAGCCCGAATGGGACGACACCGGCGCGCTGATCGTCGGCCGGCACCTCTTCGACATGACCAACGCCTGGGGCGGGCGCCACCCGATGGACGTGACCACAGTGGTGCTCACCCACCGGCGCCCCGACGACCGTCCGGACGACGATGACAACTTCGTCTTCGTCACCGACGGCATCGAGGCGGCGGTGGCCAAGGCCAAGGAATTGGCCGGGGACAAGAACGTCGCCGTCAACGGTGGGCAAATGGCCCGGCAGTGCCTGGAGGCCGGTCTGCTCGACGAGGTCGGCGTCGAGTTGGTACCGGTCGTGCTGGGCGGCGGTAAGACGCTGTTCGGCGAGCTCGGCACCGCACCGGTGCAGTTCGACGGGCCCATCGCGGTCGTCGAAGGCACCGGAGTCACCCACCTGCGTTACCGGGTCAAGAAATAGAGACCTCGACAGCGGCCTCGCCCGCGTCGGTGTGTCGCGCACCGGTGCTCGTGTACGCGCCAACGGAGTCGCCCCGCTCCGTTCCCGGACCGCGCTCATCTCGTCTGGTCCACCGAGGTGTCCTGACGGCTGCGCACGGAGAACCCACGTGACTTCAGGAGAGTCCGACATGCGATGTGATGAGATCCTTGCCGGGGTAAAGGCCGAACGACTCGGCCTGCGGGGTATGCGGCCGGCCGCCGCCGACGGCGACTGGTCGGGCGGCGAGGGGCCGGACGAGATCCGAGGACCGGCAGGCGACCTGCTCATGGTGGCCACCGGGCGGATGGGGGACGCGCGGTGACCGAGCATGCTGAACGGCTCGCCCGGTTGGCCCGGGGCTGGGACGAGGCCGCCGACGGGTACGAGGCGTATTACGTTCCCCGCTTCGCCCCCTGGGTGGCCACCGCGGTGCGGGCGCTCACCCACGGGCCACTGCCCGAAGGGCCGGTCCTGGTCCCGTGCTGTGGGACCTTTCCGGAGCTGGACGCGCTGAGCGAGCACCTTCCCGGGCGCGAGACTGTCGGCATCGACCTGTCCGCCGGCATGGTCCGCCGGGCCCGCGAGCGCGCCGCCCGCCATCGGCAGGCGGCTGTCGTCCAGGGCGACGCCTCGACCCTCGACCCGCGGTGGTCGGGCACGTGCGCGGCCGTGGTGTCGGTGTTCGGGCTTCAGCAGTTGCCCGAACCCGACCTCGCCATCCGGTCGTGGGCCGCCGCGCTGTGCCCTGGCGGACGCCTGTCTGTCGTCTTCTGGCCCGGCATCACCGAGGAGGACGGGCCGTTCGCGCTCCTTGCCGACGTCCTGCGAGCGCGTGTGCCCGCCGGGGACAGCTCCTGGGAACGCCGGCTCCTGCCGGCGTCGACCGCGCAAGGCCTCGTGATCGAGCGAGATGAGCATCTGTCCTACCCCATGTCCCACCCGGATGCGACGACGTTCTTCGACGCCCACACCCGATCCGGGCCGCTTCGGGCGCTCGCCACGGCCCGCGGCGATGCCTTCGTCAACCAACTGCGCGAGGAATTCCTCCGTCGCGCCCCGGCCGGTGAATGGCACCACCAACCGCGTGCCCGCCACATCGTCGCCCGCCGCTGATCGACAACCCGCCACAGCCCCGCGTAACCCGCTCCGCGAGCTGTTGGGGAGTCTCTGCCGCTGCCGGGCCGGCGCCGCGGGGGAGGCCGGTGTCAGCGGGCGTCTTCCAGGGCCGTCTTGACGAACCACGCGATCGAGGGTGACCGGCTGCCGGCCGGCCAGAGGGCCAGGGTCTGGTACGGCGCCGCGTCGCGCACCGGGCGGTAGGTCACGTCGGGGCGCACGTTCCTGGCGGCCAGCGAAGCCGGCACCAACGCGACCGCCTGGCCCAGGGCGATCACCTCCAGCAACTGGGCGGTGTCCCGCACGACAGGGCCGCCGGCCGGCCGATCCGGGTTTCCCAGCCAGTAGTCGCGGTCGACGACGGTTGAGTCACTCCATTGGGGCGCCGGCTCGGTGATCAGGTCGGCGGTGCTGAGGACCTCGCGCGTTGCGAGCTCGTGCCCGGAGGCCAGGGCCGCGATGCGGGGTTCGGTCCTCAGCAGTTCGGTGTCAAGGCCCTGGCCGTTGAAGCATCCCGCGATCGCCACGTCCGCGCGCCCGTCGCGAACCATGTCGGCCTGTTCGCCGAATCCGCTCACCACGACCCGGAGCTCCGGCGCGTCCGGTTCCGCACCGGATCGTTCGCAGATCCGGCGCAGCAACTCCGTGGCCACCCCCGGCTTGGCGGTGACGAGGAGGCCGCGGCCGGGACGGCCCGCACGCTGTGTCCGGCGCACCGCGGCATCGAGGGCTCCGAGGACGACAGCCGCTTCCTTGACCAGGGTCTCACCAGCCTGGGTCAGCGCCAGCCGGTGCCGGGTGCGATCGAAGAGGGCGACACCGAGCCTGCGCTCCAGCTGGCGTATCGCCCTGGACAAAGGCGGCTGAGCGATGCCGAGCCGCTCAGCGGCACGCGTGATGTTCAGCTCCTCGGCGGCGGCACAGAAGTAGCGCAGTTCGCGGATTTCCGGCTTGGGCATACCAGCAGGGTATGGGGCGGCACCCCATCGGACTTCGCCTTCCGGCGCTCCGGCCGCTGGGGTTGGAGGCATGACCGCGAAGGAAGTCGCCCTTGTCACCGGCGGCAACAAAGGCATCGGCCGGCAGATCGTCCATAGCCTCGCCCAGCAGGGCTTGACCGTGTTCCTCGGCGCCCGCGATCCGGGGCTCGGCCACTCGGCCGTGAAGGAACTCAAGACGGAGCCGGCCGCCGATCCCAGCGGGAGCGGTGGCCTGGATATCCGGTTCGTGCAGCTCGATGTGACCGATCCAGGGTCCGTCGAGGCCGCCGTAGACCGGATCGAGGCCGAGGCGGGACGGCTGGACGTGCTCATCAACAACGCCGGCGTCATGCTCGAGTGGGGTCTCCGGACCACCGACATCACGGCCGCGCAACTCCGCGAGACCTACGAGGTCAACGTCTTCGGCGTCGTCACGGTCACGTCAGCCTGTGTTCCGCTGCTCCGCCGTTCTCCCAATCCGCGGATCGTCAACATGTCCAGCGGTCTCGGGTCGCTCACGCTCATGAGTGACCCGACGAGCCCGCTCTCGGCCCGGGCGTTCCTCGCCTACAGTTCGTCCAAGGCAGCGCTCAACGCCCTGACGCTGATCTATGCCCATTCGCTCCGCTCCGCGGGCATCAAGGTCAACGCCGTCAGCCCGGGTCTGGTGCCCACCGACCAGAATGCCGCCGCGACCTTCCCTCGCGGGGACCGTACCCCTGCCGACGGTGCCGTTGTCGCGACCCTGCTCGCGACGATCCCCGCCGACGGGCCCACCGGTGCCTTCCGCGGCCCGGACTCGCTGGACGGCGTCATCCCCTGGTGAGTCGCTGATCAGACCGCTGATGGCCGGTCGTCGCACCAATCGAGCCGGCGCGGGATCAGGCTGCCGCATCGCGGCGATCGAGCGGTTCACGGGCGACACCGTCAAGGGTGTCACCGAATCCTTCCGGAGCCGGTCGGGTGCGAGGCCAGGCCTTGGAGCGCGGGTCGTGAACTAGACCTGGGCGGCGCGGCAGGCGAGCTGGAGGGCCAGGCGCTGCTGTGGGTTGTTCAGGTCGGCCTTCAGCAGGGTTTCTATGCGGCGGATGTTGCGGCTGACGGCGTTTCTGTGGAGGTTCACCTCTTCGGCCGCCTTGGCGGGGGAGCCGTGGTGGTCCAGGTAGGCGCGCAGGATCGTGATCAGCCGTTTGGGCTGGCCGCCGGGCAGGTCGAGGAGCGGCTGCAGCAGGTCCCTGACCGCCTGCTGGGCGGTGTCGGAGGAGTACCACTCTTCCAGCATCCGGTCCAGGCCGGACAGGTCGTACGTGGCCAGTGGTTCCGTCCTGTCTCTGCGCAGTGCCGTCCGGGCCTCGGAGGCGCAGGTACGCAGGCCGAGCACCCCTTCGTGGCAGGTGGAAACCCCGCACCGCACCTTGGCGCCGGCGGGGCGGACCCGTTCCAGCAGGGCCCCGGCCTCGCGTACCGCCTGCCGTAGGCCCATGCTGCCCTGGTCGCGGGGGACCGTACGGACGACCACGAGTGCGTCGCCCGCGAGGGCGGCGTTCCACGAGGGGCCGGCGAGCTCGCGCACGGCCCGGGTGGCACGGGAGGCGAGGGTGTCGAGTACGGCGTAGCGGTCGGGCCCCTCGTCCATCACCGGCTCGAACCGCAGGATGACGTGCCAGTCGTCGATCGGCAGCCCCAGGGCCCTGGCGCGCGGGACCAGTTCCTGGGCCTGCTTCTCCGGGGCGACGAGCAGTTCGGTCAGCAGGTGGGCTCGTGAGCGGGCGGGCAGTTCGTCGACGGCGCCCGCGGCCGCGGCCAGCGCGGCGAGGCGGAGCACGATCTCGGTGGCGTCGGCCCGATGTCCGCCCGGACCGCGGGCGGTGGTGAAGTCGGGGTCGACGGTGACGCCCATCGCGGCGCCGACCTCCTCGGCGATCCGTTCCGGTACGCCGCCCGCCCCGGTGATCCCCTCGACCGCGCGGGCCGCCCTGGCCAGGGAGTCGGCGGCGTCTCCGGCGAGCGCGCTCTGAACGGCCGCGATCAGCCCGGCCAGGTCCCCGTGACTTTCGCGAAACGCCGTCGCGACCACGGCGCCGAGCGGGCTGGTGCCCGAGGTGCGCGGGTCGAGGAGTTCGACGCTCACTCGCTCGGCCAGGTCCCACGCGCTGCGGCTGACGGTGGCCGGCGCGGTGAGCACCAGGGCCACCGCCCCGGCCGAGGCCGCGTCACGCAACGCCACCTCAAGCCGGTATCCCACGGCCCGCGCCGAGGCGGCCCTGGTGAGGACGAGCACCGAGCCCGCCGGCTGCCTGACCACCTCTCCCAGGCTCTCGATCAACCGCACGCTCATCCTTCAAGTGTGCCATTAGCACACAGATCACACATAATGATGCTTTCAGCACACCCATCCTTTGTCTGCACGTTCGTAGCCTGAGCGAGTGGACATCGACACCGACACGCTCCCCGCGTTCGCGCGTGGTTGCGCCGTGCTCGGCTCCGGAGGGGGCGGGACCGTCGCGATCGCCCGCGTCGCCGCCATGCAGGCGCTGGAGGATCACGGTCCGGTACGCGTGGTCCAGGCGGGCGACCTCGACCCCGACCTGCTGGTCATGCCGGCCGGTACGGCAGGCTCGTCGGCCGTCATGCTGGAACGGGTCACCGGGACAGAAGAGCCCGTGCACCTGCGCGACAAGGTCGAGGCGCTGTACGGCACACGCGTCGGCGCGCTCATGGCCAGCGAGATCGGCGGCGCCAACGGCTGCATGGCGGTCGCCTGGGCGGCCCGCCTGGGCCTGCCCCTGGTCGACGCCGACGGCATGAGCCGCGCCTTCCCCGGCATGAACCAGACGGTGATGCAACTACGCGGCATCGCCCCGACCCCGGCAGTGGTGTGCGACGAGCGCGGAAGAACCCTCGTCATCGAGCACGTCACCGGGCGCTGGCTGGAGCGGCTGGTGCGCTCGTCGCTGGAGGCGTTCGGCGGGCAGGTGGCCAGCACGGAGTACGTCCTGCGCGGACGCCAGGTCGCCACCGCCACCGCGCTCGGCTCGGTCAGCCGCGCGGTCCGCCTGGGAACCGACCTGCCCGCGCCGCTGATCACCGGCAAGATCGCCGAGGCGGCGGACGGGATCCTCATCGAGGGGCTCGGCGCCGACCAGGGCAGGCTGGTCAGGCTGGAGGCGGGCAGCGAGTTCCTCGCCGTGCTGGAGGACGGGCGGCCACTGGCGTGCGTGCCCGATGTCATCGCCCTCATCGACACCCGGACCGGCGAGGTGGTGCAGGTCGAGCAGGTGCGTTACGGCCTGCGCGTCGGCGTCGTACGCCTGCTGTGCGACCCGATCTGGTACACCACCGAGGGCCTGCGCCTGGCCGGCCCCGAGGCCTTCGGCCTCACCGGTCTGCAAAGCCCCCCTCCGCCCCCTCCGAACCCGCCCGGATTCCCCTGCCGGGCGGGTACTGGGGAGGCGTCATGAAGGCCGGGGTGGACGTCGGGCCGACCAACACCGACGCGGCCCTCCTCGACGACGACGGCCGGGTGCTGGCGACGGTGAAGGTCCCCTCGCAGCCCGACAAGCCCGTGGACAACGTCAGATCGGCGCTCGACAGGCTGAAGGCCACCGACCTCACCCAGGTGGCCGTGGGCCTGCGCGGCAGCGCGACCTCGGTCACCAGGCGGCGCGAGCTGCGCCGGGTCGCCGTCGTGCGCATCAGCGGTGACTCCGCCAGGGCCGTACGCCCCCTGTTCGGCTGGCCGGACGATCTCCGTACCGCGGTCAACGCCGGCGCGCAGATCGTGGACGGCGGCGGCGGGCTGGAACGCGACGACTGGACACCCCTCGACCGGGCCGCCGTCAGCCGCTTCGCCGCCGCCATGGCGGGCACCGCCGAGGCGTTCGCCGTCGTCGGCCTGTTCTCTCCCCTGGACGCCGAGCAGGAGCACGAGGCGGCCGAGCTGATCAGGGCCGAGGTGGGCAACCTGCCCATCGCCCTGTCGGCCGACCTGGGTTCGCTCGGCCTGCTGGAACGCGAGAACGCCACGATCCTGGATGCCGCCCTGTCCGGGTTCGCCCAGGCGGTGGCCGACGGCCTGGCCACGCTCTGCCCGGGTGCCGCCGTCTTCGTCACCCGCGGGGACGGCACGCTGATGAGCCTGGAGCACATGGCCCGCCACCCCGGCCTCAGCCTGGGCAGCGGGCCGGCCAGCGTGCTGCGCGGAGCCGGCGCGCTGACCGGGCTCGAAGACGCCGTGGTCGCCGACGTCGGCGCCCGCAGGGTCAGGGTCGGCGTGCTGTCCGGCGGCTTCCCCGAGGAGGCCGTGGGCGGCGCGAACATCGGCGGGGTCCCGGTCGGCTTCCGCATCCCCGGGCTGATCCGGGTGGCCAGACCGGTCGACGACGCCGAACTGGCCGAGGCCGTGGATCGCCTGCAACCGGGCGCCGACCGGTTGCCGCTGGTCGTCGTCGGGGGCGGGGCGCAGGCCGTACAGCAAGGCATTCACCCCGAGCACGGGCTGGCGGCGGGCGCGATCGGCGCGATCGTCAGCCCGGTCGGCGGCCACTACGAGCGGATCGTCCGGCTGCCTGACCGCGCCGGGCTGGCCGCCGCCATGGACGCCGTCATGGAAGAGGCCAGGGCGGTCGCCGTCCTGGCCGGGGCAGATCCGCGGCAGACGGTGATCATCCACGCCGACGACACGCCGCTGGACTATCTGCCCGGCACCTTCGTCAAACTCCGCGCGAGAGCGGCAGGTCCGCCGTCGCGCTGGTGAACACCCCCCGCAGAGAGGCAAGATCGATGATCGACGAGGACTATCCCCTCGAGCGAGTCCCCAAGCGCGCCCGCTACTCCTGGTTCAACGTCGCGGTGCAGCGGTTCGGGCAGCTGTCGGACCTGACCCAGTTCCTGCTCGGCGCCACCCTCGGCGCCGGCCTGTCCTTCTGGGACGCGTTCTGGGCGTTCACGCTCGGTTCGGTGATCCTTGAGGTCGTCTGCATCTTCGTCGGCATCGCCGGCATGCGCGAGGGCATGTCCACCTCGCTGCTGGCCCGCTGGACCGGGTTCGGCCGGTACGGGTCCACGATCATCGGCGTGATCATCACGTTGAGCCTGTTCGGCTGGTTCGGCGTGCAGACGGGCGTGTTCGCCGCCGGACTGCACGCGATCATGCCGTGGCTGCCCTTCTGGCTCTGGGCGCTGGTCGCGGGGCTCGGCGTGACCCTGCTGGTGATCAAGGGATTCAAGGCGATGGGGATGACGGCGTTCATCACCGTGCCCGCGTTCCTCGGCCTGGCGGGCTGGGCGATCTGGGTGGAACTTTCACGACACGACCTCGGGACGCTGGTGGCGTCGACGCCCTTCGGCGAGCCCATGACGATCGCGACCGGCGCCACCATCGTCGCCGGCTCCTACATCGTCGGCGCGGTCACCACACCCGACATGACCAGGTTCAACCGCAGTACCGGTGACGTGGTCAAGCAGACGCTCGTCGGCATCTCCCTGGGCGAGTACGTCCTGGGCCTGGCGGGGGTGCTGCTGGCGTACGCGGTCAAGTCGTCGGACGTGATCGCGATCATCACCGCGTCCTCCGGTGTGATCGGGGTCATCGTGCTGATCTCGGCCACCGTGAAGATCAACAACTGGAACCTGTACTCCGCCGTGCTCGGCCTGCTCAACGCGGTCGAGTCGACCGTCGGCCTGAAGCTGAACCGGGTCGCGGTCACCGTCGGCGTCGGCGTGGTGGGCAGCCTGCTGGCAGCGGCCGGGATCTTGGAACGTTTCACCGACTTCCTGCTGATCCTCGGCGTCGTCACCCCGCCGATCGCCGGAATCATGGTGGCCGAGTACTTCGTCGTCAGACGCTGGCGGCCCGTCCTCGACGCCTCCCGCGAGCAGGGCACGCTGCCGGAGACGGAGCCCACCTGGGTTCCGGCCACGCTGGTCATCTGGGTGGTGTCCGCGCTGACCGGCTGGCTCAGCGAGCACTACCAGTGGCCCGGCATCCCGGCGCTCACCTCGCTGATCCTGGCCGGGGTGCTCTACATCGTCGCGGGGAAGCTCGGCCTCGTCCGAGGCACCCGCGAGCAGCAACTCGTCCCCGCCCCATAGACCAGAAAGTTCCTCTCCCCATGCGCATCGGCATCGACGTCGGCGGCACCAACACCGACGCAGCCCTCATCGACGACGACGGCAAGGTCCTGGCCACCGTCAAGTCACCGACCACGCAGGATGTCACCGGCGGCGTCGCCGCGGCGCTGGCCGGGCTCGGTGCCACCGAGGTGTCCGCCGTGATGATCGGCACCACCCACTTCGTCAACGCGCTGGTCGAGGTGGCCCGGCTGGAGCCGGTCGCCGCCGTCCGGCTCGGCCTGCCCGCCACCGCCGCGCTGCCGCCCCTGGTCGACTGGCCGGGACGGCTGCGCGAGGTCGTCGAAGGCGCGACGTACCTGTGCCACGGCGGCCACGAGTACGACGGCACCCCCATCTCCGACCTCGACCCCGGCGAGCTCAGGAAGGTGGCGGCCGACATCCGCCGCCGGGGGCTGCGGTCGGTCGCGATCTCCTCGGTGTTCTCGCCGGTCAGCGCCGACTCCGAGGTCAGGGCCGCCGAGATCCTGGCCGCCGAGCTCGGCCCCGGCGTCCACCTGTCGGTCTCCAGCGAGATCGGCCGCGTCGGGCTGCTGGCCAGGGAGAACGCCACCATCGTGAACGCCGCCCTGAGCCGGCTGGCCGTACGCACCGTCGAGGCATTCGGGCGGGCGCTGCGGGTGGCGGGCATCGACGCGCCCCTGTTCCTGTCGCAGAACGACGGCACGCTGATGGACGTCGCGCACGCGCGCAGGTACCCGGTGCTCACGTTCGCCTCCGGGCCGACCAACTCCATGCGCGGCGCGGCGTACCTGTCCGGTCTGAGCGACTGCGCGGTGGTCGACATCGGCGGGACCACCACCGACGTCGGCATCCTGGCCGGGGGCTTCCCGCGCGAGGCCGCGGGGGAGGCGCTGGTCGCCGAGGTACGGACCAACTTCCGCATTCCCGACGTGCTGTCCATCGGCATCGGCGGCGGTTCGGTCATCGCGGCCGACGGTACGGCGGGCCCGCGCAGCGTCGGATACCGGCTCACCGAGCAGGCGCTGGTGTTCGGCGGGTCCACGCTGACCGCCACCGACCTGGCCGTGGCCGCCGGCCGGGCGGCGATCGGAGACCCGGGACGCGTGTCGGGGGTGTCCTGCGCGGGACCGCTCAAGGACATCGAGGCGCGGGTGGCCGAAGCCGTCGACCGGATGCGCACCTCGCCCGCCCCGCTGCCCGTCGTCCTGGTGGGCGGCGGCAGCATCCTCATCGACACCTTGCCCGGCTTCGCCGACGTGCGGCGGCCCGACCACTTCGAGGTGGCCAACGCCGTCGGCGCCGCCATCGCCCAGGTGGGCGGGGAGGTGGATCGCGTGTTCTCCGGGCCGCGCGAGGCCGTACTGCGGGAAGCCAAGGACGAGGCCACCGCCCGCGCCGAGCGGGCGGGCGCGCGCACGGGCAGCGTGCGGATCGTGGACGTGGAAGAGCTCCCGCTCGCCTACCTGCCCGGCGACGCCACCCGCGTCCGCGTGAAAGCCGTCGGTGACCTGGACCTGGAGAAGATCAATGCGTGAGATCACCGTAGACCTGCTCGATGACCTGGCCCGGGGAGCCGGCATCCTCGGCACAGGGGGCGGCGGCGACCCGTACGTCGGCAAGCTGTTCGCCCGTGAGGCGATCCGCGAGCACGGGCCGGTGCCGCTGTACTCGATCGAGGAGGTGCCCGCCGACGCCACGGTCGTGCCCATCTCCACGATGGGCGCGCCGACGGTGATGCTGGAGAAGCTGCCCGCGGGGACCGAGGAACTGGCCGTCCTGCGCGCGCTGGAGGCCGTGATCGGCCGGCCCGCCACGCACATCGTGCCCATCGAGGTCGGCGGGATGAACTCGATGACCCCTATCGCCGCGGCGGCGCAGGCGGGACTGCCCCTGGTCGACGGCGATGCCATGGGCCGCGCCTTCCCCGAGGCGCAGATGGTCCTGCCCACGCTCATCGGAGTGAGCAACACGCCGATGGCGCTGGCCGACGACAAGGGCAACACCCTCGTCCTGGAGGCGATCTCCAACCACTGGGCGGAGAAGATCGCCAGAGCGGCGTGCGTACGGATGGGCTGCCAGCTGTCCTCTGCCGACACCGTGCTGCGCGGGTCGCAGCTGCGCGATGGTCTCGTGCCCGCCACGCTGACGTTGGCCGAGGACCTGGGCCGTGCCGTACGGCTGGCGCGCGAGGCGCACACCTCGCCGGTCGGGGCCGCGCTGGCCGTACTGGGCGGGACGGAGCTGTTCGCGGGCAAGGTCGTCGACGTCGAGCGCCGCACCACCGGGGGTTTCGCCCGCGGCACGGCGCGCCTGGAGTCGTCGTACGGGGCGCTGGAGCTCAGTTTCCAGAACGAGCATCTGCTGGCCCGCCGCGACGGCACGATCGTGGCCACCACCCCGGACCTGATCTGCGTCCTGGACACCGAGTCCGGCGAACCGGTCACGACCGAGGCACTGCGCTACGGCCTGCGTGTCACCGTCATCGCCGCGCCCTGCGACCCGCGCTGGCGCACGCCAGAGGGGCTGGAGCTGGCCGGGCCTCGCTACTTCGGCTATGACTGCGACTACGAGCCGCTGGTGATCGGCTGAAGGCACTCCTTGACAGGCAGCCAGTTGGCTGCCTAAATTAAAGGCAGCTAAACGGCTGCATATCGACGGGGCGAGGCGGCATGGACGAGGTGTTCAAGGCACTGGCCGACCCGAGCCGGCGCGCGCTGCTCGACTCGCTCAACGCCCGCAACGGGCAGACGCTGCGCGAGCTGTGCGCCGGACTCGACATGGCCCGGCAGTCCGTCAGCAAGCACCTCGCGGTGCTGGAGGAGGCCGGGCTCGTCACCACCGTACGGCGGGGCCGGGAGAAGCTGCACTACCTCAACGCCGCGCCCGTGCACGAGATCGCCCACCGGTGGATCAGCCGTTACGACCAGCCCAGGGTCCAAGCCCTGGCGGACCTGAAACTCGCCCTGGAGGAGATCCCGATGGACGCGCCGACCTTCGTCTACACCACCTACATCCGCACCACCCCGCAAAAGCTCTGGCAGGCGCTGACCGAGCCCGCCTTCACCCGCCGCTACTGGGCCACGGAGTTCACCACGGACTGGTCCGCCGGCTCGCCGATGACCTGGGACAACCACGGGGTGGAGATCAGCGACCCGGAGCAGGTCGTGCTGGCGGCCGAACCTTACAGCCGCCTCTCCTACACCTGGCACGCCGTCACCCCGGAGCTCGCCAAGCGCTTCGGCTGGGACGAGGACGTGCTCGCGCGGCTGTCCGCCGAGGCCCGCTCGAAGGTCACCTTCACGATCGAGGAGAACGGGCCGGTCGTGAAGCTCACCGTCGTGCACGACGGCTTCGAGCCCGGATCGAGCCTGGCCGAGATGGTCAGCCACGGCTGGCCGAACGTGATCGCGAGCCTGAAGACGCTGCTGGAGACCGGCGAACCGCTGCCCGAAGACGCGTGACCTCAGGCGATGTAGACGTTCATGTCGGTGAAGTCGAGGGTGACGGTGTAGGGCTTGTGGAAAGCGTGGGCGAAGTCGGCCAGCTTGTAGAACCCTTCGTGGCCGAGCGTGCTCTTTCCGCCCGCGTAGCAGTAGGCGCCCTTGGCGGTGGCACCGCCGAGGCGGACCTCCTTCGGGTAGCAGGGGTGAACGACGACCGGCTGGCCCCCGGCATAGCCGGCCAAGGGGCGGTCGTAGTCGACGCGGACCCCCAGCCGCCTGGCCGTCTCCTCGGAAATGCCCGCGACCTGTTCGCCGGTACCGCCGATGTTCAGGGCCACCACACCGGTGTCTGAGCCGGCGACGCTGCCCTCGGTGTGCAGCAGGTGCTCACCGGCCAGCCACAGCGGCAGCGGCTCGACCCCTGCTCGTGCGCGCGCCTTCCGGGCCGATTCAGGGGTACGGCGGCGCAGTATCAGCGACCGGCCCGCGTAGTCGAAGGTGGACAGCAGGTGGTAGAAGATCCACGTGCCGATCATGCCGTCGTGGGCCTCGGGGGCGACTTCTCCGCCCGACTCGAGCTCCGACCACCCCACGGGGATGTTGCGCAGTTCGATGCCGCCTAGCTTGAAGGATTCCAGGACCCCGTAGTACAGCCACATGATGTCGCCGAAGGCCTCGATCCTTTGCTTGGCCACGGCGCTCAGCCCGGCCTCCGCGGCGACCTTCGCGCTCACCCCCAGGCCGCCGACGCGGGTGTAGAACGTGAAGCTCTTCGGCGGCCCGCCGTTGACCGAGGCCTCGACCAGCGGAAACGGGTCCGTCTGCTGCCATGGCAGCCGCGCGAGGTCACCGTGGATCTGATACGGCGTGCCACGGAAGGCCGCGAACTGTTTGGCGTAGGCCTCCTCGCCGGCCGCGTGCCAGCAGGGTGCGGCGAGGGCGAACTTGTCCTGCCGGGTGTAGCAGTCGGCCAGGAGCCGGTTGGTCTGTTCGTCGTCGGGCGCCAGGCCGAGTGCCGTCGTGAGGTATTTCTCGGCGTCGGGGAACTTGTTGCCGAGCAGCGCCACATAGCCGCGCCGGCGTGCGGCGTGGACGTTCCCGGGGTCTGTTTTCAGGATCTCCTCGTACGCGCGCCCGGCCCGCTCGAACTTCCCGGCCTCGAACAGCGTGTCCGCTCGGCTGCTTCCGCCCATGACCAAGACCTTCTCCTCTTCGTGAGCACGACTGGCCTGCCGGTCAACTATCGGCGGGCCATGTTCACGCTTCGTCAGCGCCGTGTCATGGTCGTGTCACCGCGTTCGCGCCCCGATCCCGCGGTCATGGGGAAGGTTCGAGACGACGAGACGCAGGGGGATCGAGATCGGCAACAGGCCCGAGGACCGGCACTAGGCACATTCCGAAGGCGGCATCCGGCGAGGATGCCGCCTCTCGCGCTTCAGCCGAGGCCGGATCGGGCGATCACGTTGGTGATGCTGATGCGCACCGCGGTGAAGCCTTCCTGTACGAACGATGCGGCGACGCCGTCCGCGGGTTGGGTGGGGTAATAGCGTTCGGCGATACCCACCGCCACGCGTTTGATCTGCTCCGGTTCGGTGGAGGTTCGCGCCTGTCCTTCGATCGACACGAAGCTGTACGGCTGCCGATCGTCGCTGACGCACACCGCGATGCGCCGGTCACGCGCCAGGCTCCTGCCTTTGACGCTTCCGGGCGAAAGGGCGAAGGCGAGTTCGTCGCCGTCGAGGACGAAGCAGACCGGGGTGACGTGCGGCCGCCCGTCGGCGCGCGTGAGGGCTATGTGGGCCAGCCTCGTTCCCGCTGTGACGAAGGAACGCCATTCGTCATCGGTCATCGTTGTCATGGGTGTCATTCCTTTCGCAGCGCCAGCGGGTGGCGCTGAACCCGTTCTCCTTGCCGAAGGCGAACACCTGCGCCGGCTCCATCGCGTAGACGTGCCGGGGATCGCTGAGGGCGATGTCGGCCGGGTCGTAGAACTCGCCCTCTCTGACGAACGGATGCCACCACGGATACTTGTGCGGGAACAGTTCGGCGACCTCTCGCAGCCTGGCCGCGTCCCGGACGAGATGGGCGGCGCCTTCGAGTACCAGGTCGACATCAGGACCGGGCACCGTGATCGCGCAGCCGTTGTTCCGCACGAGGTTGCGGGCCTTGCGGGACTGCCGGAAGGTGATGAAAGTGACCATTCCTTCGAGCCATACGGCCAGCACCGGCACCACGTGCGGCCGCCCGTCCGGGTCGGTGGTGGCCAGCAGGTAGTCGCCCGCTCCGGCCACCCGCGTGCGTACGTCCGCCCAGCTGAGAGCCGTCAGGGGCGTGCCGCGAGGACTGGACAGCTGCTCGGGGGCCGGCTCCAACGTCGTCATAGTCATGACGCTAGGTGAGCCGTCGCATCACGAAAAGCGATGGTTTTCGATCAAGGCAATCGCTATGAGCGATGGTGCGACGTTTCGTGACGGCTGCCGGCGATCTGGGTGACGAGGAAGTCGAGCCGCTCCGGCTGGCGGTCCGGGGGGATGCGGCCGCTTTCCGACAGGACGGCCATGCCGTGCAACGCGCTCCAGGTGACTTCGGCGAACAGCTCCCGTCGCGGGTTGTCCGGGCGGAAGCAGTTCACGAACTCGTCGAAACCGGCGCGCAGGGCGGGCGGCGTCTCGGCGTGCCCGAACTTCACATCTGTGGGCAGGACGAACATGGCCTGGTAGAGGGCGGGCTGCTCGCTCGCGAACTCCAGGTAGGCGCGGCAGACGGCGTGCAGTGCCTGAGGCGGCTCGGGGGCGGCCAGCCGGGCATGGCGCAAGCGGTCCGCGAGTTCGCCGAAGCCTTCGAGGGCGACGGCGCTCATGATGGCGTCCTTGCCGTTGAAGTGGCTGTAGAGCACGGGCTGGCTGTACTCGACGCGATCGGCCAGCCTTCGCGTGGTCACCGCCTCCCACCCTTCGGCCTCGGCCAGTTCGCGGGCGGTCGTGATGATCAGCTGGTGGCGTTGGGCGCGTTCACGTTCGCGGCGCTTGCTGATGGCGGACATGGAGACATCCTAGCAACGCTAGACATCGTGTCCGCGATAGGACTACAGTCGCTATCAGATCTAGCGCTGCTAGAAATATCGTTGTCGAGAGGACTCCTCATGCTCAGCATCATCGCCACCGTGCTCGCCGGACTGCTCGGCGCGGGCGTCATCTTCATGGGCGCCCAATTCTTCTGGGCACCGCAGGCCGCGGCGGGCTTCGGCATCCCCGACACGCCGACCGAGGACAGCACCTTCCGTGCCTGGCTGTCCGTCAAGGGCGTGCGCGACATCGGCGCGGGGCTCCTGATCCTCGTCGTGCTGGTCGGCGGGACGACTCACCTGCTGGGCTGGGTCATGCTGGCCGCCGCCTTCATCCCCGTCGGCGACGCGGCGATCGTGCTGCGCGGCAACGGCCCCAAGGCGACCGCCTACGGCGTCCACGCCGCCACGGCGGCGGTGATGCTGGTGATCGGCGCACTCCTGCTCATCGCGTGACCACTCGTCGTCAGTTCACTCAGCCAGGGCAGGCCCTTCCTCGCCCAATCAAGATCGAGATAGTCGGATGCCGCCACCGCATCAAAGCCGATGACCCTGGTGCCACACTTGCTGATCGCTCTTGGCGATTGAGTTGATCGGAAAGCATCGCTTTTCGTGATGGCTCATAGCCCCTAGCGTGGCTGGCATGACAAGCACATTCGTGTTGATTCACGGCGGGGGAGATGTCGGGTGGTCCTGGCATCTGGTGGAGGCCGAGCTACGGGCGCGTGGGCACGACGTGCTGGCTCCCGACCTTCCGGGCGATGACGAGTCGAAGACCCTGGCGGACTACGCCGACGCCGTGATCGAGGCGGTCGGTGACAGGCGGAACCTGGTCGTCGTGGGCCACTCCTTCGGCGCGTTCACCGCCCCGCTGGTCGCCGATCGGTTGCCCGTCGACGCGCTGGTCCTGCTGGCCGGCATGATCCCGTCGCCGGGTGAGTCGCCGGACGACTGGTGGGCCAACACCGGCTACCGGAGCGCGGCGGAGGAGCAGGCCAAGCTCGACGGCGGTCTGACCGGCAACGCGGATCCGTACGTGAGCTTCTACCACGACGTACCGCGGGAGCTGGCCCGGGAGGCTCTGGGCAAGGAGCGCGCGCACCCGTCGAGCACCGCGTCGGCCGCTCCGTGGCCGCTGGCCGCGTGGCCGGACGTGCCGACGAGGTTCGTGCTCTGCGCCGAGGACCGTGTCTTCCCGCCCGAGTTCATGCGCCGCCTGGCGGCCGACCGCCTGGGCATCGTTCCGGACGAGATCGCGGGCAGCCACTGCGTCGCGCTCAGCCGCCCCAAGCAGGTGGCGGATCTGCTGGTGGGGTACGCGACCTTGAGGCCCCGGCAGGCCGATCTCGATCCGTGACATGGTGGTGGATCACTACGGAAGAGGGATGATCGTGCGAAAGATGGCCTGGGCCCTGGTCGCCGCCACCTTGTTAACGTCACTGCTCGGAGCACCGGCGCGGGCCGCGGTCTCCCATCGGGTCTGGCACTGGAACGTCGCCGGCAACACCATGCACAGGGGATCCACCACCGACGGGCTCATCCCCGCGGCCGTCTCCTCCATCACCGGCGCCAGGGCGGTGTTCGCCTCGGTCAACGAGCTGTGCCAGCAGCAGTTCGACGCCCTCATCCAGCGACTGCGTACCGCGGGCTGGCCTGAGGATCCGGCCAACTTCGCCCGGTTCGAGGCGACCATCCCCGGCCGGGCGGGCGGGCCGTGCCAGGGCAAGGCCTACGGCATCGGGCTGTTCAGCAAGAAGCCGCTCGGCGCGGCCGACCGGATCACCCTGCCCTACGACGGCAATGAGCCGCGCAAGCTGCTCTGCGCGCCGTTGCGTGAACAGAAGCGCCTGCGCTTCTGCACGACGCACTCCACCTTCGTCGACGCCTTCCGCCTTCCGCAGCTCACCGCGATCTTCGAGCGGATGGACGCCTACCGGGCGGCCGGCGACCAGGTCATCGTCGCGGGCGACTTCAACGCCGCCCCCAACTTCGAGCGGATGAACCGCTTCTACTCCTCCCAGGTGAACACTCCGAACAACGACGGCAACACCGGCCATTTCCGCGAGGTGGACGACGCCGACGCCGCCGCCTGCCCCGGCTATGGCGAGGGCACGCTCCAGAAGGCCGACGGCGGCGGCCCGTGCCGTACCGGAACGAAGATTGACATGATCTTCACGCACGACGGCGATTACGTGGCCGCCTCATCCTCGGGCGACGCGCGGCCGTCACCCACGACCTGCGCGGGGAACGCCTGCTCCGACCACCGGATCCTCACCGGGACCGTAACGCTGCGCCCGCTTGAGGAAGGGGCTGTCGCGCGGGCCGGAAACGGGTAGCGTCCTGCGGAGGACGCCCAGCGCGATGGAGGCCGCCGATGACCGAGGTTCCAGCGCCGCGTGGCGAACGGTCGGTCGAGCTCCACGGCGACAACCACGGGATCATCACGACCGGCGACCACGCGAACATCACGCAACTGGTGACGCGGATCGAGGCGGTGCGCCCGGTCGAGGGGGTCACGGTGCCGCCGGGGCTGGGGAACGTGCCCGCGGTACCGCGCACGTTCGTCGGGCGCGCGGAGGACCTGGAGGTCCTGCACGCGACGCTGATCGAGGACAGGCCGGTGGTGGTGCGGGCGCTGCACGGGATGGGCGGCGTCGGAAAGTCGACGTTCGCGGCACGGTACGCGCGGCAGTACCGCGACCACTACCAGATGGTCTGGTGGATCGTGTCCGACACCGAGGAGACGGTGTCGGCGGGTCTGGCCGATCTGGCGGTCGCGCTCCAGCCGGAGCTCGGCGGGCTGCCGGCGCAGGCGCTCACGCTCCGGGCGAAGGCCTGGCTGGCCTGCCATTCCGGCTGGCTATTGATCTGTGACAACGCTTCGGGCCCCGGCGTGCTCGGCGATCTCGCCGCGGTCGCCGGCGACGGACGGATGATCATTACGAGCCGGTTGGCGCATGGCTGGCACGCTCTCGGCGCCGACACCGTTCACCTGGACGTTCTGGGCGAGGCGGCCTCGCTCGAACTGCTCCTCTCCTTCGCCCCGCAGGGTCAGGCCGGCGCCTGGCCGGGCGCGGCGGGCCTCGTCGCCCGTCTCGGCGGGCTTCCGCTGGCGATCGAGCAGGCGGGCGCCTATCTCCAGGAGACCGGCCTCACTCCCGATGCGTACCTGCGGCTCCTGGGCGAGCAGCCCGCCCGCCTCCACGACAGCACGGCCGAAGGCTCCGCGGGACGCGCGACGATCGCCCAGGTCTGGAAGACGACCCTCGACACGATCGGCGTACGCTCCCCGCTTCCCGGCGACCTTCTCGCGATCCTGGCGTGGCTCGGCCCGGAACCCGTCCCGCGGACCGTCTTCCGGGCCCTGGCCCAGCCCAAGCCGGTCTACCGGCGGCGGCGTCCGTGGGAACGCCGCGACCGCGACGGCTGGAGCACGACCCGGGCGTTGTGCGACTCCCTCGACGTCGAGGAGGCTCTCGGCCGCCTCGACGCCTACAACATGGTCAGCCTGACCTCCGAGTACGTGACCGTGCACCGGCTCGTCCAGGACGTCACCCGGACGGCGGAGGGGGCGGCGCCCGGCATCGCCAGGGACCGCGCGGCGATCCTGCTCGAACTCGCCTTCCCCGCGGACCCGAGTCTCCCGGAGGCCCGGACGGTGGTCCGCGCGCTGCTCCCGCACATCACCACGCTGGCGTCCAGGACCCCGAAGGAGGCCGAGGGCCTGGCCCTGCCGTTCCTCCTGTGGCACACGTCCGTGTTCCTCGGCGAGCAGGGCGACGTCCTGCGGGCCGTCGCTCTCCTGGACCGTGCGCTGGAGTCGGCTCGGCGGCTCTACGGCGCCGTCCATCCGGTCACGCTGTACGTCCGTGACGCGCTCGGCGTGGCCTGCCAGGACGCGGGGGAGCTGGGTGACGCCATCGCGCTGCTCAAGGCGAACCTCGCCGACCGCAAGGCCAGGCACGGCCGTAACGACCCGCGCACCTTCGAGAGCCGCCGCCACCTCGCGCTCGCCTACCAGGCGGCCGACGACCACGCCCAGGCCACGGTCCTGTTCGAGCTGCTCCTGGCCGACCGGGAACGGCTGCTCGGACCCCACGACCCGTTCACGCTCCAGAGCCGCCACGATCTGGCCAACGCCCACTACCGCGCGGGCGACCAGGCGACGTCGATCCCTCTGTTCGAGGAGGCCCTCGCGGCGTGCGAAGAGGTACTCGGCCCGGCGCACGGCCATACCCTGGGGGTCCGCAACAACCTCGCGCTCGCCTGCTCGCGCAACGGCGACGAGGAACGCGCGGCCGCGCTGCTGCGGAGGAATCTGGAGGAGCGGGAGCGGGAGCACGGCGCCGACCACCCGGACACCCTCCTCGCCCGCTTCAACCTGGCGGACGTCCTCGCGCGGATCGGGGACGAGGACGGCGCGCTGGCCATGCTGGAAGCCGTCGTGGAGGACAGCGAAAGGGTCCTCGACGATCTGCACCCCGACCGGCTCGCCAACCGCGAGAGACTCGCGGACGCCTACCTGAGCGCCAAGGAGTACACGAAGGCCGTCCCGCTGCTGGAGAAGCTGCTGGAAGACCGGGAACGGGCGCTGGGCCCCGACCACCCGAGCACGCTGGACGTCCGGAGCGACCTCGCCGGCGCCTACTCGCTGACCGGCGGGCTCGACCGCGCCCTGCCGATGTTCGAGGAGGTCCTGGCCGCCAGGGAGCGGGTGCAGGGCGACGGCCACCGCAGGACCCTGGACGCGCGCCGCGACCTGGCGCTCGCCTTCGAACAGGCGAGACAGCCCTATCGCGCCATCCCCCACTTCAAGCGCGTCCTCGCGGACAGCTCCAGACTGTTAGGCCGCGACCACCCGGAAACGTTGGACGCTCGCCAGGATCTCGCGAGCGCGTATCAATCCGTCGATGACCTGAAACGGGCCGTTCCGCTGTACGTGGAGGCCGTTGAGGGCTTCGCCAGGCTTCTTGGCGAGGACGATCCGAAGACCTTCGGAGCCCGGCGCGACCTGGGATTCGCCTACGAGCAGATCGGGGATCACGAACGCGCGCTCCGGCAGTTCGAGATGGCGCTCCCCGGCCACGAGCTGGTTCTGGGGCCGGACCACATCCTGACCGAGGCGGTCCGTGGCTCCCTGCGCTTCCTCACCGAGAACCTCGACTGGCTCGGCGACGAGAACTAGAAGGCGCCCGGCCGGTGGGGCTACCCCTACCGCGGGTTGGCCTGCTGGCATGATCACTCACGAAAAGCCGGACATATAGCTTCATAGCGCCACAAACAACTGATGAAGGGGCTTTGTCCGTGTCTGGCACCACCTCGTTCCGCCGTATCGTCTCCCGCTCCGCCGTCGTCGCGCTGGCCGGCGCGGCCTGCCTCGCGGCCACCGCCGGGAGCGCCGGAGCGATCATCAACGGCTCCAAGCCCACTGAGTCCTACCCCTTCATGGCCACCATCCCGACCACGGCCCCGCTCGTGGGCCTGACGGACGGCACCTGCGGCGCCGCTCTGATCGACCCGCAGTGGGTCGTGACCGCCGCGCACTGCCTCGACATGGAGATCGGCTCCATCCCGGCGGGGACGGTACGCATCGGCAGCGACGAGCGTAAGTCCGGCGGAACCGTCCGCAAGATCGCACAGGCGTTCCTTCACCCCGGCTACGCCCAGAACGCCCCGAACAAGAACGACATCGCGCTGGTACGCCTGGACCGGCCGGTCAGCGTCAAGCCGATCACGATCGCCAAGCGGGCGGGCGGGCCCGGCACGCCGACCCGGATCATGGGCTTCGGCATCACGAAGTTCAGCACCGACCCCGCCGAATGGAAGATGTCCGGCAAGCTCCGCCAGCTCGACACCCGCCGCGGCGCCGTCTCCGAGTGCGGCGCCGGTTACGCCGACGACACCCGCCTGTGCACGGTCAGCCAGAAGCCCAAGGCCATGGCCTGCAACGGCGACTCCGGCGGCCCCCAGATCCAGCGCGGCCGCGGCGGACGCTGGGAGTTGATCGGCGTCACCTCCGGCCCCGGCGCCAAGAGTCCCTCCTGCGAGCGGGGCCCCGGCCTCTACACCAACGTGCCCGCCTACGCCGACTGGATCAACAAGACCGTGAACGCCACCCGGTAGCCCGTCAAGCGTTCGTCGCGGCGACATCGCGGAAGTCGGCGGCATGGTCGCGGGCCCACTGCGCGAAGGTCCGGGCCGGGCGGCCGGTGACGACCTCCGCCGTGGGCAGCGGGCCCAGCTGCGCCGGATCGAAATCCGATGCCGCGTCGGGGTCGGCCGGGTTTCCGGCGTAGTCGGTGAAGCCCAGCAGGAAGTCCGCGGCCTCCGCGGCGAACCCGCCCTGCGCGAGGTACACCTTCCGGGCCTCGGCCGGGCTGAGCTCCTCGAAGCGGATCTCCTCGCCGATCGCCGCCGCGATGGCGCGGACCTGGTCGCGAAGGCTGATCAGCTCCGGTCCGTTGACGTCGTAGGCCTTGCCGGTGTGACCGTCTTCCAGCAGCGCCGCGAGCGCCACGTCGGCGATGTCCCGCTCGTGCACGGGGAACCAGCCCGAGTCGGGGTTGGCGTCCCGCACCACCCGCTCGGCCCGGATCGACGGGCCCCACAGCGGCAGCTTGTTCGCCGCGAACTCGCCCGGGCGTACGTGCGTCCACTCCAGCCCGGACTCCTCGGCCGCCCGCTCCACGGGCAGGTGGAACGTCGTGTCGTAGCCGCCGGTCACCGCGCCCGACGACAACACCACCAGGCGCCGCACCCCCGCTCGCGTCGCCAGCGCGACCACCTCTCGTGCGGTGGAGGGTTCGGGGAAGAGGTACATCCGGTCGACGCCGGTCATGGCCGGTTCCACCGTGCGCGGGCGCGTGAGGTCGCCCGCCATGACGTCGACGCCGCCGGGCAGCTGGGCCCCGGCCGGATTCCGCGTCAGGGCGCGCACCTCCGCGCCCGCGTCGAGCAGTCCCTTTGCCACAAGCCGCCCTACGTTGCCGGTCGCGCCGGTCACCAGTACTCGCATCGGCTGAGCCCTTCTCGAATTTCCGTACCGCCTACGGTTAAACAATACCGTAACGTATACGGGAAATAGGACACGAGGAGATGTGATGGAACGCAGCGGCGGCGGCGATCCCGGCGCGACACTGCGGCTGCTGTGGCGTGGCGCCGCCCCGGGCGGCGACCGGCCCGCGCGGGGACGGCCACCGAAGATCACGCTCGGGCAGATCGTCACCGCGGCGATCGCCGTGGCCGACCGCGACCAGCTTGAGGCCACGACCATGGACAAGGTCGCCGGTGAGCTGGGCGCCGGCACGATGTCGCTGTACACGCACGTCCCCGGCAAGGCCGAACTGATCGACCTGATGGTGGACGCCACGTGGTGTGAGCTGGCCCTGCCGTACGGCACGGATCCACGGCCGGAGGGCTGGCGGGCTCAGGTGGAGCTGTACGCTCACCGGGCCTCGGCGCTGCACGGGCGTCATCCCTGGCTTCGTGAGATCTCGACCGTGCGTCCGCCCTTGGGCCCCGGCCTGCTGGCCCGGCAGGAGTACCTGCTGTCCGCGCTGTCGGGCACCGGCCTCGACGCCGTTCAGAGGACGGCCGCGACCGACGCGATCGTGACCTTCGTGGACGCCGCGGCCGGCGCGCAGGCGGAACACGCGTACGCCGAGCAGGTCAGCGGCCTGTCCGACCCCGACTGGTGGGCGGCGCGACAGGCGTTCTGGACGGAGATCTTCGACGCCGGCCGCTACCCCTCCATCGCGCGGGCCTGGACGGAGGGCGGGCTGAGCCGTAGCGCCGCCGAGGCCTCCGCGATGGCGTTCGACCTCGGGCTGAGCAGCCTGCTGGACGGGATCGAAGCGCGCGTGACATCAGGGTAGGACGCGGCGTGGGTTGAGTGAGGACCGTGGGTGCTGTTAGCTTCGCACGGTGGACGACAGGCGTGCACGTGCGGAGGCGATCGAGGACTTCGCGGCGTCCCTGCGGGAACTGCGCAACTCTGTCGGCAACCCACCTTTCGGGAAATGTCCGGCCGGTCCGGGGCGATCTCCCACACGACGTTGCACGAAGCCGTCAAGGGCAACCGGCTCCCGAGCTGGGAGACCACCGTCGAGTTCGTCAAGGCGTGCGGCGCGGACCCGGCCGCGTACCGCGAACAGTGGGAAAGGGCGAACCTGGCGGTCAGATCCGTGAGCGCCGTGGAACCCCGCGCGGACACCTCGGCGGGCCCCGCCACCGAGCCGCGGAAGCCCTGGCCGCCGGTCTCCGTGCGGGGGAGCGCCGGGCGGTTCCGGCTGACGCGCCCGGCCGTGATCGCGGCGGCGGGCGCCGTCGTGCTGGGGGCGGCGGTCCTCGTGGTGGTGGTCGTGGTCAATCGCGACTCCACACCCGCGGGACCCGGCCCGAACCCTCCGGCCGTCAGCGCGTCGATCGCGCTGTCCTCCACCGGTTGCCCGGTGCGGTCGAGCAATCCGCCGCCCGCCTCGCCGCTGTACAAGGGCGACGCGGCCGTGTTCGTCGCGGACGTCACGCTCCCCGACTGCATGCACGTCGGCACGGGCGAGATCCTGACCAAGGTGTGGCGGCTCAAGAACGCCGGGAGCGTGCGGTGGAAGGGGTACTCACTCCGGCGCCTCGAACCCGCGCAGCAGGCTGATCAATGCCGGACCGTCGCCGACGTGCCGATCAAGGACACGCGACCCGGTGAGATGGTCGAGATCCAGACCGACATCACGACGCCGATGAAGCCGGGACTGTGCTACGCGCGGTTCAAGATGGTGGACGCCTCCGGAACGGTCGTGTTCCCCGGAAGCCGGCCGGTCACGTTCCAGATCATCGTCAACAAACGGTAGTTCCCCGCCGCGTACGACACGGCGGGGAACAGAGAGGGGATTCAGGAGCCGATGCCGATCCCCGTGTAGTAGCTCCGGAGGATCCTGGCGTAGTTCCAGCCCGCCTTGGCCTTGTCGCGCGAGCCCTTCTGCGACATCCAGTCCCCGTCGACCCAGTTGCCGCACGCCGTCGTCGTCGAGCAGTACTGGGCCTTGAAGATCTTCCCGCCGCGGGTCAGCCGGATGCCCCAGGTCGCGTCCACCGCGGCGCTCGTCGCCGCCTTCGCGGAACCGGGCTTGTACACCTGGCTCGACGTGTGGTCATAGACGTCGAAGCACTGGCCGCTCGGGGTCTTGCGGTTCGAGCGCATCGCCCAGTACCAGCCGAAGTTCTTGACGGCCAGCGCCCCCGCCCTCAGGGACTCCCTGGGCCAGCTCGACACCCACTCGTTGGGCAGGACGTTCTTGACGTACGTCTTGAAGTCCACCCGTTCCACGCGATTGATGGACTTGCGGTACACGAGGATCGTCGTGGGCAGCCTGGTGTCCGTGCCGTCGGACTTGCACCCGGTGACCGGCGGCTTGGACGTCAGGAACAGGTGTGAGGCGTTCTGGTTCTTGAGGGTGGGGTTCAGGTTGCCTCTGGCGCCTGCGGCGAAGTCCTGGAATTTGCCGGTGTGGCCGCTGTTGAAGTAGACGCGGACGGTTTTGCTGCTGCGGTTCCAGACGGAGGCGGCGGAGTTCTTGATGCATTTGCCTTTGCCGGCGCCGGGTCCCTTGAAGTCGAAGCAGGAGGGTTGTTTGGTGGCGTAGTCGCCGACGGATCCGGTGAAGTCGGAGACGGATCCCTGGTTGTTGCTGTTGAAGTAGTAGCAGAATTCGCCGGCTTCGCAGACGCCGTTGCGGTTCGCGGCCGAGGCGGGGGCCGCGGTGGCGGCGAGCATGGTCCCGCCGAGCGCCATCGCTGAGAGCAGCCGTACGGTTCGGGTGAGCACAGGTGTCATCCTCACTACTTGACGGTGTAGCCCTGGGAGTTCCAGAACGGGCCCGGGTTCGGGTTCTGCAGGTCCCAGTCCTTGACGCTCTTGGCCGCCCGCAGGTGGCGTCCGGGGCGCATTTCGACGTGGGTGTGCGCGGACGACTTCTTCGACACCCCGTGCCAGGACTCCGTGCCGAGGAGCTGGCCTCGCCTGACCTGCTGGCCCACGCGCAGGGAGTCCAGCGGATCGGTGTGCAGGTAGATCACCGTCTTGTTCAGCGAGGCCATGTAGATGGAGATGGTGGAAAGCCCTGACCCGCCGGGCGCCCCTTGCCGGACGTTGATGATCTGGCCTGCCACCAAGGAGCGGACGTTCGCGCCCAGGCCCCGGACGATGTCGATGCCCTCGTGCCGGCCGGGGGTGTTCTTGTAGCCGTCATAGCCGGTGGAGATCCGGCCGCTGGCCGCGTACAGGGAGAACGACATGATGGCGCGGGGCGTCGATGACCCCGGGCCGAACAGGTGTGAGGCGTTCTGGTTCTTGAGGGTGGGGTTCAGGTTGCCTCTGGCGCCTGCGGCGAAGTCCTGGAATTTGCCGGTGTGGCCGCTGTTGAAGTAGACGCGGACGGTTTTGCTGCTGCGGTTCCAGACGGAGGCGGCGGAGTTCTTGATGCATTTGCCTTTGCCGGCGCCGGGTCCCTTGAAGTCGAAGCAGGAGGGTTGTTTGGTGGCGTAGTCGCCGACGGATCCGGTGAAGTCGGAGACGGATCCCTGGTTGTTGCTGTTGAAGTAGTAGCAGAATTCGCCGGCTTCGCAGACGCCGTTGCGGTTCGCGGCCGAGGCGGGGGCCGCGGTGGCGAGTGCCGTTCCGCCGAGCGCCATCGCCGCGGTCGCCGCGGCGAGGATCCTGGTGAGCGTTGTCATATTGTTCTCCTTCTGTCCGTGGTGTCGGGGTTGCTGGGGTTCGGCGGATTCACCGGCGCCGGTACTCCTCCCAGGTGCGGATGGTCACCTTCGGGCCGTCGTCGGGACCACGGCCGGCGAGGCCGTTCAGACCGAGGTAGTAGTCACCGACCTGGTTCTGGGCCTGGCCGGAGAGAGCGGTGTCGCTGATGGCGACGGCGTGGATGTGCCACGGCCAGTCATCCTGCTGGGGATTGCGCACCCACGCGGCGAAACCCACACGGCGCAACCCGCGCGCGACCGCGGTCCGGGTGGCGGAGTTCATCCCTTCCACCGAAATGTCCACGACGCCACCGCCGTCGTGGGTGCCCGCGGACGTGGGGTCGCCGCCGGGGTTGTACGAACCCTGATCCAGCTTGAGATCGCGCCCGAGCAGCCGCTTCGCCTCGGTCAGCATGCTTCGCGTACGCGTGTTGACGACGAATCCGCCGGAGGACACCCGGGGGCCGGGGTCGACGATGCGGGTGACCTTGAAGCGGCCGGCGCCGAGGCTGGTGAGCGACGTCCTGCCCGGGAGGCCGTTGGCGTCGAGACCGCTGAGGCCGAGGGACTTCTGATAGCCGGCGTAGGCGGTGACCGTGGTGGTGCCGAAGTACCCGTCGACCCACTTCGCGTCGAGGAGACGCCGGTCGCGCAGCGCCCGCTCGACGAGGAGCACACTGGCCTTGGCGCCCGGGGTCAACGTGTTGTCCGCCCGCCGCGGGTCGATCTGGGCCGCCTTGACGGTGGCTTCCATGTTCAGCGCGGGAAGAGCCCCGGCGTCGGCCGCGTGTGCCGCCGGCATCCCGGGCGCTCCGAGCAGGGGAGCGAGCAGGACGGCCGTTGTCAGGCCGGCGGCGGATGAGGGCAGCTTCATCGATACTCCTGGTCAGCGCTGGGGGCGATTCTCTGTGCGGCGAGAATCAAGCTCCCGGATCGCTGGCCTGTCCGGCAGGAGATCGGTGTTGTCAGCCTGTACGGCGGGCCTGCCCGTACGGGCTGTCTGACAGGTGATCCGCGTCGAAAAAGCCCGCAGGACGGGCAGCAGTTACGGCGTGCCGGTCCAGGGGCGGTCTATCAGCGTCATCCGCGGGCAGGATCGGTGAGCCGTGTCGGGGCTCACCGGATCCACGCTGCCCAAGGGCTACTGCTCTGCGGTCTCCGCCTCCTCCAGCGCGTAACCGCAGGCCTTGACCTCGCCGGTCTCGGGGTCGGAGAAGTCCGGGTCGAACTCGATCAGGCCGAGCGTGGTGCCCTCGACGGAGCGACGGAAGGTTTCCTGCTTGCCGCAGTCGTAAAGCACGTAGGCGCCCTCCTTCTCGCCCAGGAGCAGGAACCTCTCGTCCGGGTTGTCCTTGTGCAGCGGCTTGCCGTCGCCGTCGCCCACGGTGGCCCACTGGTTCTGGAAGCCGACGGTCTGCAGCAGGGCGTTGCCGTTGCCGTTGGCGGCGATGTCGACGGCGCCCTGGACCATCTGGGCGACCAGCATCAGCCCCAGCCCGATGCCGAGCAACGCGCCGGTGAGCACCTTCATGCCGGCCCGGCCGGTGTTGTGCCTGCGCATCAGGCGGAACGGCACCAGGAGTCCGAGGACCGCGACAAGGAGAACGGCCACCAGGAGAGTGCCGCCGGACAGTTCCCACAGCGTGCCGAAATAGGCGTAGTAGGCGACGAGCGAGATGAGGACGCCCGCCGCTGCCGCGATCCACGGCTGCTCGCGGAGCCTGTGCAGCAGCCGGCCGACCGACTTGCGGGTGGCCAGGTTGAGCAGCCAGCCCAGCGCGACGAGCAACCCCACTCCGGGCAGGGCCACCAGGAAGAGCTGGATCAGGGTGCCGATGAGCCGGCCGAAGATCGTCGCCTGGTCCAGGCCGGCCTGCTCGGGGGTGATGCCGAAGACCATGTAGACCTGGGCCAACCCCAGATACAGCATGGCGTACATGCCCACGGCGATCGGCACGGCGACCGACCCGATCTTCTCGAAGACCTCAAGCACGCTGCCCTTGGCCGATTCCTGCTCCGGGAGCGGAGGGACCGGGGGCTGTTCCGGTGGGAGAGACTGATAAGTCATGACAGGAGAGGATGGATGGCGTGCGTCGACACCTGGTTGACGGGAGATAACCGCCCCCGTCCACCGGGGTTACGCCGGTCTGATGTTGTGGTTGACGCGGAACAGGTTGCGCGGGTCGTGCTTCCGCTTGAGCCGTGTCAGCCGCTTGTAATCAGCCGGGGTGTAGGCCGCGCGTACCTGCTCGGGGGCGAGGTCGGCGCCGCTCATGAAGTTGGCCGCCATGCCTCCCGTGAGGTGCGGCTTGAAGCCGTCCATCAGCTGCTGTTGCAGCTTGCGCACCGCCCCGGCCTGGTCCGCCGGCGCCGGGTTCGCGACGAAGAGCAGGGCGGCGGCGTCCCGGTGTCCCACGGCGTTCGGCACCGCGGCCGGACGGGCGAGTGCGCCGCCCAGCTGCCGGAGCTCGATCACCCCGAAGGGCAGCTTGACGTCCGGGCCCGCCAGAGCCAGAAGCCGCTCCACGGCGGCGGCGTCCAGCTTTCCGAGCAGCCCGGTGCGCTCGAAGACCGGCAGGGGCGCCACGGGCGGATCATTGGAGATCGTCCCGATCTTCTCGTACGGCAGTGTGCCCATCGTGTTGAGCTCCGGCCCGGCGGCCAGCATCGGCGCGAGCAGCCGCCTGGCCTCCTGGTCCCGTCCGAGGTGGGCGACGGTCAGGCGTACCGCCACCCGGTCCTGAAGAGGAGGGGGCACGGTGGGTGCCTTGGGCAGGCGCATGAACGCCAGCGTGGTCGTCATCTCCTCGGGCAGCCTGGCCGCCCAGGCGGGGTAGGCGCGCACCACCCGCCGGGCCGCCTCTCCGAAGAAGAAGAGCGCGCCGCCGTACAGGGTCGCCACCTTGACCAGGTCGATCTCCATGGCGGTGACGACCCCGAAGTTGCTCTTGCCACCTCGCACCGCCCAGAACAGGTCCGCGTGCCTGCCCGGCGACAGGCGAAGCGGGCGGCCGTCCGGTGTGACCAGGTCGATGGCCCGCACATGGTCGGCGGCGTAGCCGTACTTGCGGCCGAAGGGGCCGAGACCTCCGCCCAGCGTGTAGCCCACCGCGCCCACGTCGAGTGAGGAACCGTTGATCGTCGCCAGGCCGTGGGCGGCGGCGGCCTCCACGAGCGTCCGCATCCTGGTGCCCGCGGCGACCTTGGCGGTGCGTCTGGCCGGGTTGATCCGCACCGAGCTCAGCCGCCGGGTGTTGATCAGGATCCCGCCATCGGCGGCGGCGCTGATGCCGTGTCCGGTGGCCTGTACGGCGACGGGCAGTCCGAGAACGCCGGCCAAGCGGACGGCGGCGCGGACGTCGCCGGCGTCGGCGGGCACCACGACCGCCCTGGGGGAGTGCCGGACGACGCTGTTGTATCCGGTGTGTTCCGCCGCGAAGCCGGGGTCGCGGGGGAACAGTACGGTGCCCTTCACCGCTGACTTCAGCCTGGTCACGAGGCGGTCGCCGGGATCGTGGGCCGCCGCCGCGCTCCCGATGGCGAGCGCGGCTCCCGCGCCCTTGATGATGGTGCGTCTGCTCAACATGGTTTCCCCTCAGGCCGCGCAGGCGGAGTTCAGCTTCGACACGGTCGCGGTGGCCTGGTCGGTGTAGGTGTCCGCCTCCTCCGGCGTGCTGATCCCCGACAGCTCCTCGTAGAGGGAGACGACCGCGGTCTGGGCGTCCTTGGCCTTCGCGTCGACGTCGAGCGCCTTGATCTTCTGCGCGCTGTCGCTGTAGAGCTGCTTCATCGCCTCAAGGTCCCCGGCCCTCTTCTGGAGCTCGGTCACGGTGCTTCCCATGAGGGACTGCATCTCCTTGCACCCCTTGGTGTCGGCCACGGCGGCGCTCTCGCTACCCGAGCCGCCCGAGCCGTCCGAGCCGTCCGAGCCTCCCGAGCCGCAGGCCGCCGTCCCCAGGGTCAGGAGGGTGAGAGCGGAGACGCTGAGGGCGATCTTGTACCAGGACATGTCTGTTTCCTTCGTGCTGTCGCAATGGGTCACGACAGCCTTCACCGAGGCCATAGACAGCCGATGACCAGCCGATGAATCGCGTCAGGATATGCCGAGCCGGCGGCGGACGGCTCTCCCCTCGGCCATGTCGTAGGGGCCGAGGATCGCGTCGGCCTCCTGCCAGCACTGCAGAGCCCGTTCCGGGTCGCCGAGGTCGGTCCACGCCTGGCCGAGGCGGCTCAGGATCCTACCGGTGAGCAAGGGGTCGTTCATCGACTGGTAGAGCGGCAGCGCCTCCTCGCCGACCTTCACCGCCTCTTCCGGGCGGCCCATGGCGCGGTAGGCGTCCATGAGGCGGTGCGACGCCCACGCCGCCCTGAGCGGGAGCCCGCCTTCGCGGTAGGCCTGAGCGCTCTTGAGCAGGCTGTCGATGGTCTCCTCCATGTCGCCGGAACGGAACGCCGCCGCCGCGGCGCCCAGGTGGTTGACCCCGATCCCCTGGGTGTCGCCGATCTCGTGCGCCAGGCGGAGTCCCCGCGTGACGTGGGCCCTGGCCTCGGTGACGAAGCCGGCGTCGCCCAGCGCCATGGCCAGCAGGCCGTGCGCGCTGGCCGCCAGCCGGGGGCTGTCCTGCGCCTCCGCGACGGCCAGCGCCGCCGACAGCAGGCTGATCGCCTCGTCGACGCCGCGTACCCGGAGCGCGCCCAGCCCCAGCGCGTGCAGCACGGCGCCGAGGATGAGCCGGTCGTCGATCTCGGTGATACCCGTCACCTCGGCCAGCAGCGGCACCTCTTCCGACAGGACGCGGGTTCCCGAACGCCCCGCCTGCTCGACCGCCGCGCTGACGTTGGCCTGCTCCTCGCGCACCCAGGCGCGGGCGGCGGGGGCGTCGGCGAAGGGCAGCTCGGGGCCCTGATGCCCGGCCTGATGGACGAACCCGGGCAGCGAGACCCGGCAGACTCCTCTGATCCCCGCGAGGTAGTGGTCGAGCAGCCGGTCGAGCGCGGCCGCCCGTTCCTTCGCCGGGTCCACCCGCTCGGCGAGCCCTCTGGCGTACAGGCGGACCAGGTCGTGGTAGCGGTAGCGGCCGGGCCCGCGCGACTCCAGCAGGCTCAGGTCGACGAGCGACTCACAGAGGTTCTCGGCTTCGGCCTGACGCGCATCCAGTACGGCTGCCGCCGCGGCGACGGACAGGTCGGGCCCGTCCATCAACGCCAGCAGCCGGAACGCCCTGGCATGATCGGAGTCGAGCGGCTCGTACCCGAGCGCGAAGCACGACTCCACCGCATCGCGGCCGATCTTGAGTTCGGCGAGCCTGCGCCGCTCGTCGACGAGCCGCTTCGCGAGCACCTCCACGCTCATCCCCGGCCGCGCGGCCAGCCGAGCCGCCACGATCCGTACGGCCAGCGGCAGCAGCCCGCAGGACTCGACCAGCTTGACCGCTTCCGCGGGCTGGGCGGCGACCCGCTCGGCCCCCGCCACACGAGCCAGCAGCTCCAGCGCCTCTCCCCGGCGGAAGAGGCCGAGCCCCTCCTGGTGGGCTCCCGGCAGGTCGCCCAGCCACGACCTGCTGGTCACCAGCACGGCGCAGGTGGCGGCTCCGGGCATCAGGGGCGCGAGCTGACGGGAGTCCGTGGCGTCGTCCAGCAGGATCAGCACCCGCCGTCCCGACAGCACCGACCGCAGCCGCGCGGTCCGCTCGTGGACTCCCGAGGGGATCTCCCTGGCGCTGAGGCCGAGCGCCCGCAGGAAATCGGCGAGCACGTCTTCCGGCCGCACGGGCGTGGCTCCCGCGCCCCGCAGGCTCGCGAAGAGTTGCCCGTCCGGGAACGCGGCTCGTACGGCATGCGCCACGTGGAGCGCCAGCGTGGTCTTGCCGATCCCGCCCGCGCCCGAGACGGCCACCACGGTCAGAGCGTGGGCCGGGCTGGTGGTGAGCCGCTCCGCGAGCTCGGCGATCAGTTCCTTCCGGCCGGTGAAGTCAGGGATGTCAGCCGGTAGCTGTGCTGGCCGCAGCACCGTGGAGCCCACCCCCAACCTCATCTACACCGAGTCACCGCACAGAACAAATAGCATCATGCGGACTAATATTCCGAAGGCGCGGTATGGAACGATCACACACGTTGTACTTCTCGGTACTGGGTCCCGTGCGGGCCTGGCAGGGCGGCAAGGAGCTCAACCTCGGCTCGCCTCAGCAGCGTGCGGTGCTCGGCGCCCTCCTTCTCCAGGAGGGCAGGGCGATCACCTGTGACGCGCTCATCGCCGCGATCTGGGGACAGAGCCCGCCTCTGCGCGCCCTCAGCACCCTGCGGACCTACGCCTACCGGCTGCGGAAGGTGCTGGAAGCCGGCACGGTCGTCTCCGTCGGCACCGGCTACGCCATGTCCGTTCCCGAGGGCGCGCTGGACGTGTCGGTCTTCGAAGAAAGGTGCGCCGAAGCCGGGAAGGCCCGCGCGGAAGGCGATCTCGCCCGCGCCCGCGCGCTGCTGGTGGCGGCACTCGGGCTGTGGCGGGGCGACGCCATGGACGGCACGGCCGGGCCGTACGCCGAAGCTCAGCGCGACAGGCTCGGCGACCGCCGCCTGAGCGCCCAGCAGGCCAAGCTCGAACTGGACATCGAGCTCGGGCGGGCGACGGAGGCCGTGGCGGACCTGACCGTGCTGTCCGCCGCGCATCCCCTGCGGGAGTCGCTGAGCGGCCTGCTGATGCTGGCTCTGTACCGTTGCGGACGCCAGGCCGAAGCGCTGGAGGTCTTCGACCGCACCAGGCGGCTGCTCGCGGAGGAACTCGGCATCGACCCGGGAGGCGAGCTCAAGGAGCTGCATCAACGCATCCTCACGTCGGATCCCGAGCTGCTGCCCGCCCGGATCGACCTCAGATCCGAGGACGAGGCGCTTCCGCGGGTGGCCCAGCTGCCCGCCGACCTGTCCGACTTCACCGGCAGGGACGACGAGGTCGCCCTGCTCACCGAGGTGCTGAAGTCCGGCTCCGGGCAGGCGACCACCGTGGTGAGCCTGTCCGGCAAGGGCGGCGTGGGCAAGACCGCCCTGGCGATCCACGTCGCTCACCTGCTCAGCGACGCGTTCCCCGACGGCCAGCTCTACATCGACCTGTGCGGAACCGGAGGCCGGCCGGTCGAACCCGCCGCGGCGCTGCGCGAGTTCCTGTGCGCGCTCGGCCATCCTGACCTCGACATCCCCGAGGACCCGACACAGCGGGCGGCGCTGTTCCGCAGCCTCATGGTGAACCGCAGGATGCTCGTCATCCTGGACAACGCCGTGGACGACGCGCAGGTCAGACCTCTCCTTCCGGGTACGGGCGGCTGCGCCGTCCTGGTGACGAGCAGGGCCAAGCCCGCGGGGCTGCCGACCACGCGCCGAGTCGATCTCGACGTGCTCCACCCCCGCGACGCCGTGCGGCTGTTCATCCGGATCGTGGGGGAGGAGCGGGCCCTCACCGAGCCTGAGGCGGCGGAGGACGCGGTCGTCCTGTGCGGGTTCCTGCCGCTCGCGGTGCGCATCGCCGCCTCGCGGCTGCTCTCCAGGCCGCGGTGGACGATCTCCTCGCTGGTCGGGAGGCTGGCCGACGAGCGAAACCGCCTGTCCGAGCTGCGGCTCGGCGCCATGACCGTCGAGGCGACCTTCCACCTCGGCTACGAACGGCTCGGCGCGGCGCAGGCGCGCGCCTTCCGACTGCTGACGAACCTCACGACTCCCTCTTTCTCGCTGCCTGTCGCGGCGGCCGTCCTCGGTCTTGACGTGCTCGACGCGGAGGAGATCGTCGAGAGCCTCGTCGACGTCGGCATGCTCGACTCGCCCGGCCCGAGCCGCTACCGCTTCCACGAGCTGCTGTGGTTGTACGGGCGCAACCTCGAGCAGCCTGCCGATCCCCGATTGACGGCACATTGACGGAGCCGCCGGTCATCGGCACACCGTCCGTCCATCAATCATCAAGATCGTGTCTGCAGGATCCAAGGGTTAACTTCGACCTGGAGACTCTTGATGAAGTGGAATCAGTTCACGATCGGCGCCGGCGCGTTGCTCCTCGCCACCATGCTGTCCGCCTGCGGCAGCGCGGACGAGCCGGTGGCGGCCAAAGGGAACGCCCCCAAGACGGCCGCCCCCGCACAGGAATCCTCGGGGAAATTCATCGCCGAGTACGGCAAGGCGGACACCGAAGTCGCCATCGAGGGACTGGAGCTGCTGAAGCCGGGCAAGGTGCTCGAAGGCTTCGCCACCACCCTCAACGGGATGCTCAAACTGCCGCACGACGTCACCCTGGCCGGTGAGCAGTGCGATCAGGTGAACGCCTACTACAGCCCGGACGAGAAGAAGATCACGATGTGCTACGAGCTCGTGGCCGACGGCTTCACCCGGTACCGCGACAAGGCCGAGACCGAGGAGGAGAACGACGAGCACGGCCAGGCCAACCTCATCGACACGCTCTACCACGAGCTCGGCCACGCCGTGATCGACATCTACGACCTCCCCGCCCTCGGCAAGGAGGACGACGCGGCCGACCAGTTGTCCGCGTTCATCATGGCCCAGGGCGACGGCGACGACTCCGCGAGCGTCCAGACGATCAACTACTACTTCGCGTCGGCCGGCGACCAGGACCGGGCCGCGCTGCCGTTCTATGACGAGCACTCGATGGACGAGCAGCGGGCGTACAACTACATGTGCTGGATCTACGGCTCCGACCCCAAGGGCTACGCCGACTGGGTCGGCGAGGACGGGTTGCCGGAGGAGAGGGCCGCGAGGTGCCCGACCGAGTACGAGAAGCTCTCCAACTCCTGGTCGAAGCTACTGGAGCCCCACATCAAGGAGTGAGGGCGAACTGCGGGACACCGGCCCGCACGCCTTCGATGACGGCCTGCCGTACGACGGGCTGGTTGAAGCGCAGAGGGGACCCGTCGGTCAGGATTCCCATGCCGGCCAGCGCCGACAGGGCGGCGGCCGCCTGGCTGTCGGGCAGACCGGCCAGGTCGGCCACAGCATGGAACTCGGCCGCGTGGTCGAGCGTCGCGACCGCCCTGGCCAGCGCGGTCGCCCCTGGACCCGCGTGGCGCAGCTGGCCGGCCACCCACCGTTCGATGGAGGTGGACCTCTTGCCCGCGCCCCGCGCCTTCATGTGCTCGGTGAGCAGCAGCGTGTTGCCGCCCGTCTCACGCAGGCACGAGGCGATGAACGCGGGCTCCGGTTCCGCGCCGAGCAGCTCGGTGGCGAGGGCCGTCGCCGCCTCGCCGGGCAGGCCGCCCAGGCGGACGAGGCCGAAGATCGAGCACAACGATTCGAGCAGCTGATCGTCGCCGGCGGGGACGCCGGTCGCCCTGGTCGCGGTGACCAGGAGGGGGACGTGCTCGACGCGCCTGGCCAGGTAGGCCAGCCAGCGCAACGAGCCGAGGTCGCACCACTGCAGGTCATCGATGGCGATCAGCAGCGGCACACGCTCCGCGAGCCGTACGGCGAGCCGGTAGAGCGCGTGCAGAGCGTCGGGGCCGCCCGAGGACGGCCGGTTGTGCCAGACGATGTCGGCCGCGGGCTCGACCGTCCCGCTGAGCAGTCGCCGCCGCTCCTGCGCCGGCAGGCAGTACAGGATCGGCTCGAAGATCTGCCGGGCCACGCCGTACTCGTACTCGCTCTCAAGCGGGTGCGCCTGCGCCCACGCCGTCTGGAATCCGCGCATGTCGGCCAGCGCCTCCACCCCCCGCAGCAGCTGGGTCTTGCCGGCGCCGGGGACGCCGTCGAAGAGCAGGCTGCCGCCGGTGCCGGACTCGGCGGCCGCCATGGCCGATCCGGCGGCCGCGAGCTGGTCGTCGCGGCCGAGGCAGCGCAGGCGGACGACCGGCTTCCTGATCGCCACCGGCGCCGGCGGCAGATCGAGCTCGGAGGTCTGCGCGAGGATGTCCGCCTCAAGTTTGCGCAGCTCGGGACCTGGATCGACACCCAGCTCCCCGGCCAGATAGCGGCGCGCCTCGCTCAGCGCGGCAAGGGCGTCGCCCTGCCTGGACGAGCGGTACAGGCCCAGAGCGAGCAGCCGCCAGCCCTCCTCGCGGGTCGGCTGGGCGCGCGCGTGCGCCTCCAGTTCGGGTACGGCCTCGGCGTGCCGTCCCAGGGCGAGCAGGGTGTCGAGCCGGTGTTCCGTCGCCCCGAGACGGAGTTCCTGCAGCCTGCTCACCTCGCCCCGCGCCCACAGGGTGTGCGCGAACTCGGCGTAGGCCGGACCGCGCCACAGGCCGAACGCCTCGTCGATCAGGCCGAGGGCGGTACGCGGATCGGCCGCCACCCTCGCCTGCCGCAGCAGCCGCTCGAACACGGCCGAGTCGAGTGCCGCCTCGTCCACGCGCAGCACGTAGCCACGCGGCTCGGTGATCAGCACGGACGGCCGGCCAGGTTCCCGGGCGGGCGGTTCGACCACGCGACGCAGCCGGCAGATGAACGTCCGCAGGGAGGACAGCGCCTGCGGTGGCGGGCAGCCCTCCCAAAGATCGTCTATGAGCTGGTCGACGGGAATGACCCTCCCGGGCGACAGCAGGAGCCGGGCGAGAACCGCCCGGTTGCGTGGTGTCCCCACATCCAGGCGATCATCCCCCCGCCACGCCTCAACAGTTCCGAGCACGCCGAAACGCATCGGCCTCATCGTTGACCCCCCACGGTTCTGATCTGGACGGAGGCCATGGTGGGGGAGGCCGGTAGACGTTTCATAGACGAAGAGTCGACGATGCCCCGGACCCGGTGGTCGTCAGGCCGGCGGGCCTGCCGGGCGACCGCTCGGGGAACTTCTCGATGAATCCGTTGCGCTCCAGCCGGCGGAGGGTGTGTCAGCGGCTGTGTCAGGGCGGCGACGGCCTGGTATCAGAGCGGTCGGCGATCGTTCAGCTCATGAACGGGCCGGGATCCACCGGCCCTCCCGGATTCGAAGGAGCACACCATCATGTCCGTCACTTTCTCCGACCAGGACAAGCTCACCCTCCGTCTCGCCGCGTGGGGCGCCGTCTCGCTGATGTCGGCCGCGGGCGCCGCGGGCTCGGCCCACAAGGTCGGCACCCACGGCTCCCTCGCCCTGATCTCGGCGACCGGCCCGGTCGGGCACGTGCTGGCCAAGGCGCCGAAGGGCGTGAAGTACGGCAAGACCGTCGCCGAACTCGCCGACCAGGTGCTCCCCGCCCTGACGGCGGCCATGAACCTGCTCAAGGAGCAGGCTCCGGCAGAGGCCGAGAACTTCCGCACCACCGTTCTCGTCGCCATCGAGGCGGGCGCCCAGAGCGGGAAGGGCGAGCCCAGCCCCACCCTGGCCGACATGGCCCGCAAGATCACCGAAGCTCTGGACGCCGCTTGATCGCCCTGTGGTGCGGCAGGCGCACCGCCGCCGAGCCGGCCCGCAGATCGAAATAAGAACGATCGGTCATGACCCTTTGATGGGTCGTGCTGCCTTGAGCTGGTCGATGGCCCTGGTCGTCTGATGGTCGGCCGGGAGGAAGACGACCATCTGCTGGGACTCCGCGGGCAGTTCGAGTGTCTCGCGGTGCAGGCGAAGGCGGTGTCCGGCCGGGTGGTCGAGGCGGAGAACTCCGCGTCGCGGAATCAGATGACGGTTGAGGCGGCGGGTGAAATCCGGGCCGGCGATGGGGGTGAGTTCCGCGGTGAGCCATTCGAGATTTTCGAGGGACGGCGCCTGCCACAGGTCGAAGGTCTGTTCGTTGGCGATGTCGTCCCAGTCGGCGAAGAACGTCCGGGCGCGCGGGTCGGTGAACAGGTAGCGGATGAGGTTCGGGCGGGCGGTGTCGAGCAGTCCGGTCCCCGTGACGACCGACTGGTAGCCGGTGGTGTGGGCGAGGATGTCGCCCAGGCGGTTGGTGACGATGGCGACACCGGGTTCGAGGAGGCGGAGTGTCCGCAGGACGGACGGGCGTACGTCTCTGGGCGGTGGCACGGGGCGGATGTCGACGGAACACTCGTCGCCGGTGATCTTCGCGAGGTAGCGCAGGCGGTTGTGCTCGGGGAGGTCGAGGCGGAGCGCGCCGGCGAGGGCGTTGATGACGGACGGAGACGGGTTGCGGTCGCGGCCCTGCTCGATGCGGGTCAGGTATTCGACGCTGATGCCGGCCCACGTGGCGAGGTCGAGGCGGCGCAGACCCGGTGAACGGCGGCGGCCGCGCTCCGGCAGGCCAAGGGATTCGGGCTGGATGCTGTCGCGTTTGGCCCGGATGAAGTTCCCCAATGGCGTCCCCACGTCGACAGGTTACCGGGCGGTCCTGGCCTGATCTCAGGGTGGCCCTTCGGGGGCCAGCCTGGGCACGGGCTGGTTGCCTGGCCTGGTGTGGCCTGATCGTGGTCCGCATGGAGAAGAGGTTGCTGGTGTGGGGGCTGCTGGTCGTGGCGGCCAACCTGCGGGCGAGTTTGACGGGTGTCGGGCCGTTGCTGGATCGCGTACAGGCTGATCTGGGGTTGGCCCCGGCCGTGGCGGGGTTGCTGAACACGCTGCCGCTGCTGGCGTTCGTGGTGCTGTCCCCGATGGTGCCCCGGCTGGCCGCGCGGTGGGGAGCCGAGCGGCTGCTCGGCAGCGCGCTCGTGGTGCTGACGCTGGGGATCGCGCTGCGGTGGGTGCCGGCGGCGGCCGGTCTGTTCGGGGGGACGGTGCTGATCGGGGCGGGGATCGCCGTGGGCAACGTGCTGTTGCCGAGCCTGATAAAGCGTGATTTTCCGGCCAAAGTGGGGTTGCTGACGAGTGCCTATGCCACCGTGATGGGCGGTGTGGCCGCGGTGGCGTCGGGGGTGGCGGTGCCGATCAGTGAGGTCGCGCCCGGCGGCTGGTACACCGCGTTGGGCTGCTGGGTCGTGTTCGCGCTCGTGGCCGTCCTGCTGTGGGCTCCTCAGGTGCGGGCGCCGCGGCTCGGCGCGCAGCCGCTGCGCGCGCACCGGCTGCCGTGGGGGTCCGGGCTGGCGTGGGCGGTCACGGCGTTCATGGGACTGCAGTCGCTGGGTTTCTACGTGGTCGTGACCTGGTTGCCCCAGGTGTTTCAGGACAGTGGGCTCAGCGCGGCAGCGGCGGGATGGCTGCTGTTCGTGTTCCAGGCGGTCGCGGTGGTGACCAGCTTGGCGGTGCCCGCCGCGCTGCGGTGGGCACGTGACCAGCGCGCGCTGGCGGCGATCTGCTCGACGGTCATGCTCGGCGGCTATCTGGGGCTTTTCGTGGCGCCGGGATGGGCGTTGCTGTGGAGCGTCGTCCTGGGGCTGGGCGGGGGAGCCTGCCTCGTGCTCGCGCTGGCGTTCATGAGCATGCGCGCCCAGGACGCCGCCGAGGCCGGCGCGCTGTCGGCGATGGCGCAGTCGATCGGGTACCTGCTGGCCGCCGTGGGGCCGGTGGCGTTCGGGCTGTTGCGCACCGTCGGTTCCGGCTGGCGGGTACCGATCCTGTTGATGTGCGTGGCCGCGGCCATCCAGACGGTCGTGGCACTGGTGGCCGGCCGCGGCACGGTGCGCGTGCCCACCGCGACGCCCTCTTCCTCGAACGGCGGGAAGACCGGCCCGGTGGAGATCCAGGACGCTCCGGTCAGCCCCCCACCAGCGCGATGAGCCTGATGAACGACACCACCGGATCGACGCGCAGGTCGATCGTCTCGTCCAGATCCTCGATCTGCCGGTCGCCGACCAGGAGCAGGAACCCGTTGCGCCGGAAGGCCCGCTCGGCGAGGTCGGCCTGCCGCTCCCAGCCGAGGCGCGTGGTGCCGGCGGGACGGACCAGGCCGTCGAACCGGGCGGACGGGGCCGCGTCGTGGCGGGCCACTTCCTCACGCACGCGCAGCCGTACGAGCTCGCGGGCGGTGACGATCTCCGGCAGATCGGGCAGCGCGAACTCGGCTGACGCCTTGCCGGTCGCGGTCTCATCGCGAAAGGTGACGGTGGGCATGCGTCAGAGGTATCACCGCTCACCGACAGGATCGGTGAGCCGTCCAAAGAGCGAGGGCGGCATATCCACAGATCACCGCCAGCCCCGCCCAGGGCGGAAGCGGGTAGTACCCGCCGAGCAGCGACCGGTCCACATCTATGTGCGCGAACACGGGGACGCTCTGCGTGATCGCGAACCCGGCGGCCGGAGTGATCATCAGCAGCCATGGCACCAGCCCCGCGCTCGCCAGCAGATAGGGCACCACCACCAGCCCGACGGCCAGCCCGATGGCGACGATGCCCCGCTTGACCAGCGCCGCGAGGCCGAGGGCCAGCACCGCGACGGCCGCGGTCAGCGCCGCGTAGCCCACGATCACCTGAAGCGTGGTGGCCAGGGTGATCGGCTGAACCGGGTTCTGGTGGGCCCGCATCAGCGCCAGCCCGCCCGGCACCACGGCACCCGAGGTCACCAGCCCGGTCACGAACGCCACCGCGCCCACCACCACGGCCTTGGCACGCGGATCGCCCCGCCCGCGCCGGTGATCCGCGGTGAAGAACGTGACCGCCACCACGATCACCACGACCAGCCCGGCGACCCCGCCCAGCAGGGTGAGATCGGCGCGCAGGCCGCCGGTCATGATGACGGGCCCGATGTCACCACCCCCGCTCACGATGACCTTGCCGCCCGACTCGACGGCCTGCCCCGGGTGGTGCGGGCTGCCGTCGGGCTTCAAGGCGAGGCCGACGTCGTCGTGGCGCCACGAACCGTTCGCCCCCCGCAGGGCGATCTGGTCGAAGGTGGCGGTGGCCTGCGCGAAGCGGCCGGTCATGTCCGTCAACGCGCTGGGTGAGGCGGCGAACAGCCCGATCTCGACCGTCCGCGGCAGCCCTGCCAGCGTGACCGTGCTGACCTCGGTCCACGTCCTGCCGTCGCCGGACTCGTGGCCCGTGACGGTGTCGCCCGACCTGGTCAGCCGCAGCCACCGCGGTCCATCGACGGGAGCGCCGGCCACGTCGTGGGTGAAGTTGTGCTGCATCCGCACGCCGTGCTTCCCGGTGATCATGACCGCGGCGTACGGCGTGCCCTGCTTGAGGGTCGGCCGGAGGAGAAGTCCGGCTTTCGCCCACGGCACCACCGCCCCTTCCTTGACGTTGCGCACCCCGGGTACGGCGTCCGGCAGCCGGATCTGGCCGGTCATGTCCGATACGCGGGCGGTGATGCTGCCGTCCCCCTGGAGCGGCTGGTGTACGAAGTAGTACTTGTCGGCCACCGCCGTACCGTCTGGTCCCAGCAAAGGCGGGGGGCAGTGGCCCTCGCCCTGCGCGGTCACGCAGGTGGTGCCGGCGCTCCCGGTGACCAGCAATCCGAGCGACACGGTGACCAGCGTGGAGGCCACCATGCCGAGCATCCAGCCGCGTCCGGTCCTGAACCTGGCCCACTCCGCGCTCAGCGTCGTTCTGTCCATGGCGCCGTTTGTACGCCGCGGGGGATGACACCGGCCCAACGCCGCCTGTTATGCCGCTGTCATGTGGGATGCGGCATTGTGGGCAGGGTGAAGAGCCTGCGGAGACGGCCCGCCATCCGCATGCGCATGGCCCTGTCGTACTGGGGACTGTTCGTCGCCTCCGGCGCCGTCCTGCTGATCCTGACGGTCGGCCTGTGGCAGGGCGAGACGACGACCACCGTCCAGGTCCCGGGCGCGCCGGCCGCCACCACCCACAGCTCCGACCTCGGCAAGCTGCTCACCTTGGCCGGCGTCGCCCTGGCCATCATGGCGGTGGTCTCGCTGCTGTTCGGCTGGCTGGTGGCGGGACGTTTCCTGGCGCCCGTCCGCGCCATCACCACCACCGCGCGCCGGATCTCCGCCACCAACCTGCACGAACGCCTCAGCCTCCAGGGTCCCGACGACGACCTGAAGGAACTGGCCGACACGATCGACGAGCTGCTGGCCAGGCTGGAGCGGTCGTTCGAGTCCGAGCGCCGCTTCGCCGCCAGCGCCTCGCACGAACTGCGCACCCCGATGACCACCATGCGGGTATGGCTGGACGTGGCCATGGCCAAACCCGGCCCGCTGCCCCCGCAACTCGTCAGCCTCGGCGACCGGATCCGCAACGAACTCGACCACGTCGACGCGCTCCTGGAGAGCCTCCTCATCCTCGCCCGCACCCAGCAAGGCCCCTCCGACGACCGGTCCCGCGTCGCCCTGAGCACCACCACGGCGGCCGCCCTCCGGCGGCACGCCGACACCATCGCCGCCCTGCCGCTCCACGTCGACCACCGCCCCTGCCCGCGGGCCTGGGTCACCGGCAGCGAAACCCTGCTCACCCGCATGATCGGGAACGTCGTCGACAACGCGGTCCGGCACAACCGGCCGGGCGGATGGATCCGCGTCAGCGCCGAGACCGGCCCTCAGCAGGCCCGCCTCATCGTCGAGAACAGCGGAACCGTCCTCACCCCGGAAGACCTCGGCCGGCTCACCCAGCCCTTCCGCCGCCCCGACGCCGAGCGGACCGGCACCGGACTCGGACTGTCCATCGTCAAGGCGATCGCCGAGGCCCACAACGGCGGTCTCAGCCTGTACGCCCGCGCCGCCGGCGGCCTCCGCCTGGTCATCACCCTGCCCCTGGCCGAGGACCACGCATGAGAATCCTGGTCGTCGAAGACTCGAGGGCGCTGGCCGACGGCATCGCCGAAGGGCTCCGTGACCAGGGCATGGCCGTGGACATCGCCTATGACGGGCGGGAGGCGGCCGCCAAGCTCGACCTCAACCCGTACCAGGTCGTCGTCCTCGACCGCGACCTGCCCGGCCTGCACGGCGACACGCTGTGCCGGATGATCGCCGACGGCGGCCACCCCGCCATGGTGCTCATGCTGACCGCGGCCGGCACCCCCGGCGACCGGGTCACCGGCCTCGGCCTCGGTGCCGACGACTACCTGCCCAAGCCGTTCCACTTCCCCGAACTCGTGCTCAGGATCCGCGCCCTGGCCCGCCGCCAGCCCGCCCCCCGCTCCCGGACGTACCGGGCGGCGGGCATCGAGCTCGACACCCTGCGCCACACCGCCACCCGCGACGGCCGCCCGCTCAACCTGTCGGCCAGGGAGTTCGCGGTGCTGGAGGCGCTCATGCGCGCGCACCCGGCGGTCCTTTCCGCCGAGGACCTCCTCGAACAGGCTTGGGACGAGCACGCCGATCCCTTCTCCAACGTCGTCCCGGTCACGGTCGGCAGGCTCCGCCGCAAACTCGGCGAACCCCCGGTCGTCGGCACCATCCCCAACGTCGGCTACCGCATCACGGACACCACCGGCTAGCCGATTTCGGGGTTTCTGTCGGCTTCGTGATGAGGTCATGGGTGGCTGGTGACGGGGTCTCTGTCTCGCTGACCTGCGCTTCGGCAGAGTCGACGGCATGAGAAACCTTGTGACGCTGTCCGCCGCCGCCCTCCTGGCCGCGGGCCTGGCGCTTCCCGCACAGGCCGCGACCGCCGCCCCGCAGTGGGCCGCCTGTCCCGCCGGGAAGGGAGTCGACCCGCGTCAGGAATGCGCCACGCTCAAGGTGCCGATGGACTACGGCGATCCCAGCGGGCCGCGGATCTCGCTGGCGATCTCCCGGATCAGGACCGCCCAGCCCGCTACGCGCCGCGGAGTGCTGCTGATCATCCCGGGCGGGCCCGGCAGCCCCGGCCTGAACCGGCCGAGCGTCCAGGTGAACAAGCTGCCGCGGGCGGTGCTCGACCGGTTCGACATCGTCGGGTTCGACCCGCGCGGAGTGGGCCGGAGCTCGCCGGTCTCGTGCGGTCTTGAGCCTTGGGACCTCGACGTGACCAGGCTGAAGCCGTACCCGGACGCCGACGGCGGCATCGCCGGGAACGCGGCCTGGTCGCGCCGGATCGCCGAGGCCTGCGCGCGCAACGGCGGCCCGCTGATCCGGCACATCAGCACCCGCAACGAGGCCAGGGACATCGACGCCATCCGCCGGGCGCTGGGGGAGAAGAAGCTGTCGTACTGGGGCGTCTCCTACGGCACCTACGCGGGGGCCGTCTACGCCACGATGTTCCCCGAGCGTACCGACCGGGTGGTCCTCGACAGCAACGACGACCCCGACCCGCGCAAGGTGGCCCGGCAGTGGCTGGCCAACTACGCGGTCGGCGTGGAGGACCGCTTCCCCGACTTCGCCGCCTGGGCCGCCGCCCGCGAGGGCGAGTACGGGCTGGGCGCCGACGCCGGGGCGGTCCGGCGCACCTTCCTGGAGTTGGCGGCGCGGCTGGACCGCGAGCCGCTGCCCTGGACGGGCGCCAACCCGCCGCTGCTCACCGGCAACCTGCTGCGCGAGACGATGCTGAACGCGTTCTACTCCGATGCGGGTTTCCCCGTGCTGGCGGGGCTGATGAAGGCCGCGCGCACCGGCGCCGAACTGCCCCCGCCGAACACCCCGCCGGAGGCGGCCATGCAGAACACCGCCGCGCACGCCGGGGCCACGATGTGCAACGACGTGGAGTGGCCGGACTCGATCTCCCGGCACGAGCGGCAGGTCAAGCGCAACCGGGAGGAGTTCCCGCTGACCGCGGGCATGCCGGTCAACCTCGGTCCGTGCGCGTACTGGCCGTACAAGCCGGCCGAGCGGCCGGTGAAGGTCGGCTCGCGCGGCCCCGCCAACGTGATGCTGATCCAGAACCTGCGCGACCCCTCGACCCCGTACAGCGGGGCGCTGCGGATGCGCGAGGCGTTCGGGCAGCGCGCCCGCATGGTCGGCGTCGACTCCGGCGGCCACGGCGTCTACCTGGCCAACGGCAACGCCTGCGGCGACCGGGCGGTCACGGACTTCCTGACCGGCGGGCACCTGCCGCCTCGCGACCAGAGCTGCTAGGGCCACTTCCTGACCCAATCCATGACTTTTCCTCGCTTATCGCGGAGGAAGAGCCGGGTACATCCGCCTGGCGGCGTGTGCCGTACCGGATCGACGGGGGTGTGGCTGTGAGAGTTGTCGTGGACCTCACGCGCTGTCAGGGGTACGGGCAGTGCGCGTTCATGGCCCCGGCCGTGTTCACGATGCACGGCCCGGAGGCGCTCATGTACGACCCCGACCCCGAGGCCGCCCAGCGGGAACGCGTCCTTCAGGCCGCCGCGGCCTGTCCGGTGCAGGCCATCCACATCGACAGGATGGCCACCCAGCACCGGACGAGGGAACCGGAACTGAGCTACGCCACCTCGCACGGCGACGACGCGTTCAAGCGCGACGGCCACATCGTCATCGTCGGCGCCTCCCTGGCCGGGGGCCGGGCGGCGGGCGTCCTGCGCCGGGACGGCTTCAAGGGCAGGCTGACGCTGATCGGCGACGAGCCGTACGAGCCGTACGACCGGCCGCCGCTGTCCAAACAGGTGCTGACCGGCACGATCACGGTCGAGCACACCGCGCTGCCCCACCTGCGCGAGATCGAGGTCGAGTTTCTCTCCGGAACGCCCGCGACCGGCCTAGACCTGGCCGCCAAGCAGGTACGGCTGGCCGACGGCAGGCAGATCGACTTCGACAAGGTGCTGATCGCCACCGGCGTGCGGGCCAGGCCGTGGCCGGACGAGCAGGAGGCCGCCCTCGACGGGGTGCACGTGCTGCGCACGCTGGACGACGCGCACCGGATCAGGGAACGGCTGGCCGCGGGCGTCAGGCGGGTGCTGATCATCGGGGCCGGGTTCACCGGATCGGAGGTCGCCTCCGTCTGCCGCGACCTCGACGTGGCGGTGACCGTCGTGGAGGCGGGCCCGGCGCCGCTCGCCGGCGCGCTCGGCAAGGTGATCGGCGACGTCGCCGCCCGCATGCAGCGCGACGCCGGCGTGGACCTGCGCTGCGGGGTCAGGGTCGAGGCGCTGGAGGGCGACGCCGACGGCCGGGTGCGCGGGGCCAGGCTGTCGGACGGCACCACGGTCGAGGCCGACATGGCGGTGGTCGCGCTCGGCGCGGTCCGCAACATCGAATGGCTGGCCGGCTCGGGCCTGGCGGCCGGACCCTGGGGCGTGGCCACCGACGCCGGCTGCCGCGCCGTCGACATCAACGGCCTGGTCACCGATGACGTGTTCGTCGCCGGTGACGTGGCCCGCTTCCCGCACCCGGTGTACCACTACCAGTTCATGGCGCTCGAACACTGGGGCAACGCCGTGGCCCAGGCCGAGATCGCCGCCCACAACATGCTGAGCGACCAGGCGCACCGCTGGCCGCACCTGTCGCTGCCGGTCTTCTGGTCCAACCAGTTCGGCGTCAACATCAAGTCCGTCGGCGTGCCGACCATCGCCGACGAGGTCGTGATCGCGCAGGGCTCCGTGGAGGAGCGCCGCTTCGTCGCCGTGTACGGCTACCGCGGCAGGATCACCGCCGCCGTCACCTTCGACCAGGCGATGTGGCTGGACTTCTACCGCGACCTCATCCAGCGGGCGGCGCCGTTCCCGCCCGACTTCCAGATGGTCGGCAGGCCCGACGAACTGCGGGCCGTACCGGCTGAGGGGCCGCCGCGACTGGCGCCCGCCGAGGGCGCGACCGTGGTGGTGACCGGCCACGACCCGGCCGAGCGGCGCGTCACGCTCGTCCGGCACCAGTAACGACGACCAGACGGGGGCACATCCGTGGAGCCGGCACGCATCTACGACCAGATTCACGAGTTCGCCAACAGGGCGGACCCGTACACGCTGTACGCCGAACTCCGCCAGACACCCGTGGTGCGGCTGGAGGACGGCGCCTACGTCGTCAACACCTACGAGCACATCGTCGCGCTGCTGCACGACCCGCGGGTCAGCTCGGACGCGCGGAACCTGGCCCACCCGCCGGCCGCAGATCAGCTGCCGCCCTCCTTCATCCGCGTCGATCCGCCCGAGCACGACCGGCTCAGGGGGCTGACGATGCGCCACTTCGGGCCGCCGCACTCCCCGCTCGTGGTCGAGAGCATGCGCGGGGAGCTGCACGAGCTCGTCAAGGAGCTGATCGACGGCATCGCCGGCGAATCCCAGGCCGACATCGTCGACGACGTCGCCTACCCGTTCCCCGTCACGGTCATCTGCCGCCTGCTCGGCGTCCCGCGCGAGGACGAGTCCCGCTTCCACGTCTGGGCGGACGAGATCGTCGAAACCCTCGGCCCCGGCGAGGGCAGCATGGAGGAGCGGGCCGGGCGCCGCCAGGCCGCCGGGCTCGCGCTGGCCGGCTACCTGGGCGAACTCGCCCAGTCGCGCCGCGAGAATCCGCGCCACGACCTGCTGTCCGGGCTCGTCACCTACCACGGTCCCGAGGGATCCATGTCGGAGACCGAGGTGATGACGACCGCGGTGCTGCTGCTGATCGCCGGGCACGAGACCACGGTCAACCTGATCACCAACGGCATGCTGACCATGCTGCGCAACCCCGGCCTGCTCGAACGGCTCCGCGACGAGCCCGACCTGGTCATCGGCGCCGTCGAGGAACTGCTGCGCTTCGAGCCGCCCGTGCACTTCCTGCCCCAGCGCGTCGCCCTCGACGACATCACGGTGGCCGACGTCACCATCCCCAAGGGTTCGAGCATCATTCTGGCCCTCGCCTCGGGAAGCCGCGACCCCGCGCACGTGCACGACCCCGACCGCTTCGACCCGGACCGGCCCTACATCCAGCACCTCGGCTTCGGCGGCGGCATCCACAACTGCTTCGGCGCCCCGCTGGCCCGCCTGGAAGCCCAGATCGCGCTCCGCCAGCTCGCCAAGCGCCTGGTGAACCCCCGCCTGGTGACCGACCCGCCGCCGTACCGTCCCAGCTCGACCCTGCGGGGGCCGCGCCACCTGGTCATCTCCTACGACGAGGTCCTGCCGTACGAGGGAGACTGACCTCGCGCTGGCCGGAACTACTGGGAGACGCTGGTGGCGCTGCGGCGCGGCCCGGCGTACCGCCAGAAGAAGTTGAGCAGCACGCTGGCGCGGTTGCGGCCGCCCAGCAGGTACGCCAGGTGCACGAAGATCCACACCAGCCAGGCGGGGAGCCCGTGCACGGTCAGCCCGCTGGGCAGTTGCAACACGGCCTCGGCCTTGCCCACGGTGGCCATGATCCCCGGGTCGTCGTAGGAGAACGGCCGGACGGGCTCGCCGCGCATGGCCGCGGCGATCTGCCTGCCGACGTGCCGGCCCATCTGGATCGCCGGCTGGGCGAGCTGCGGTTGCAGGACGGGCGGCCCGGAAAGGTCGCCGGCCACGAAGATCTCCGGGTGCTCCGGCACGTTCAGCGCCTCGGTGAGCGCGACCCGGCCGCCCTCGCTCTGCGGCAGGCCCCAGTCGGCCACCTGCGTGGGCGCGGTCACGCCGAGCGCCCACACGGTCAGGTCGCTCGGCAGCCGCGTGCCGTCGTTCAGCACCACCGCGTCCGGCTCGACGGCCGCCACCGTGCACCCCAGCCGCAGCTTCACCCCCCGCCTGCGCAGCGCCGCCGCGGCCGCGTTCCGCAGCCGTGACTTGTACGGGGCCAGCACGTGGTCGAACCGCTCCACCAGCGTCACGCTGGTCTGGCCCGGCTTGATCTCGGGATGGGTCAACGGCAGCGTACGGCGGCGCAGTTCGGCCAGCGTGCCCGCCATCTCCACCCCGGTCGCGCCCGCTCCCACCACCACGACGTGCGTGCTCTTGCGGCGGCCGAGCGCCGTGTCCTCCAGGAGGCGCCCGAGCCGGTCGCGCAGCGCGGCCGCGTCGCGCAGCGAGTAGATGGGCAGCGCGTTGTCCTGTGCCCCGTCGATGCCGAGCCAGTTGGTGGTCACGCCGGTGGCCAGCACGAGATAGTCGTAGTCCAGGCCGCTGCCGTCCTCGAACTCCACCCGCCGCTCGTCCGGCAGCACCTTGGTCAGGGCGGCCTGACGGGTCCGGACATTGGGCCACTTGGCGGCGAAGGTGCGGATCGGATAGGTCACGTCAGAGGCGCCCAGCCCGGCCGTGGCGACCTGGTAGAGAAGGGGCTGGAAGGTCGCGTACGGGTTGCGGTCGACCAGCGTCACCAACGCGCCCGTCCTGGCCAGCGCCTTCGTGGCGCCCAGCCCCGCGAACCCGGCCCCCACGATCACGACCCTCGGTCTCTGCGGCATCATCCGGTCCTTTCCCCTGGCGACTATGAGCGGCAGCCCGATGTCATTGTCGGCGGTTTCCGCCTCTCTTGGACAGGCTCAGGGTCCGGGTCAGGAGGCCAGGATCCTGGCCTTCTCCGCGGCGAACTCCTCCTCGGTGAGCAGCCCGTCGGCCTTCATCTGGCCGAGCTCCCGCAGGAGCCGCATCCGCTCCGCCGGGTCCGTGGCGGGCACCGGTGCCGGTGCCGGTGCCTGGGCCTGGGCCGCGGACGCGGCCTCCTGTTCCTCCATGCGCCTGGCCTGCCTGCGCTGGATGCCGCCGCTGACCGCGGTCGCCGTACCGGTGATCACCGCGGTACGCGCCATGGCGCCGATGAGACCGGGCCTGCCCACTCGACGTCGGAGCATCATCGCTCATCCTCCAGAGCTGCGAGGGCCTCCAGGACGACCTGCCGGGGAATGCGCTCCAGCGTCGAGACCTGACTGCTGGAGGCCCGGAGGGCGGCGCCGAGCTGGGCCGCCCACGTGTTCTCCCAGACGACGACCAGCGCGGCCGTACCGGGATCGAGGGCGTCGCCCAGCAGGCGCAGGTCCTCGTCGTTCAGGAGGTCGAGCTCCTCGTCGGCGAGTCCCGCGTACTCGGCCGCGACGTCGGTGTCGGCGACCTCGGCCGCCGACACGGTTCCGTCGGCCGCCTTGCGGACGAAGCTGAGGTCGACGACCCGGACGGTGCCCTTGTCCTGGATCTCCCGGATCGCGGACACCACGCCGGGGTCGAAGTGCTCCCCGCCGAACGTGATGACGGCGACATCCACCGGTCCCACCGACTCGGCCTTCATGACCGTGGCCATCAGCCCTCCTCTGCCGACGAATTCTGCGATCGACTCCTCCCCGTATGGGTCTTTTGCGGAACCCGTGCGCGAGGCAAGCGTTCCCCATGGAGCACGTCACCGCTTGGGCGGCTCGCGGTAGGTGACCGGCTTACTCCCCTTCCCCGGGTACGCCATGATCAGCAGCCTCTGGCCCTCCTGGCCGTCCTTGCCCTTGAACCAGTCGTAGTGCACGCGGATCCGGTAGTGGCCCGCGCGGCCGTTGAGCGACAGGTCGGGGAACTCGGTGCCGCTCAGATCGTCCCTGAGCACGATGTCGCCGGTGGGGCTCTCGTAGCCGACCTCGGCCACGTGGTCCCAGCCCTTGGTCTCCACCGGCGGGCGGCAGGTGTAGGTCTCCACGGTCACGCAGATGTCGAAGTCGGAGTGGGTCAGGACCATCAGGCGGCCGGGGAGGGAGGCCACCAGGCCGTCGTCCTGAGCCTTCTCCAGCAGGCCGTCCTCGGCCGGGTCCTGGTCGGGCCCGGTCGGCTCGTAGGTCTCGACGACCCCGTAGTCGGTCAGCTGGGGTTCCTTCATGCGGGTCGCGTGGGCCGGTTCGATGAGCGGGCGATGGCGCGGGGTGGCGTCGCACATGCGCTGCGCCGCGGCCTCCCATTCCTGGAACTCCCGGTCCTGCTCGGCGGCCGCCGCCTTGACGACGATGTTCGCGCTGGGGCAGATCTCCGCGAGCGGGTGGGCGAGGTCGTCGCGCTGCAGCCCGTCCGCGGCCTTGAGCCGGGCGACCTCCTCGGGATCGTTGCGGGTGTAGATGTCGCACAACCGGCGGGCGTACGCGAGGACCCTGGCGTCGGACGCGGTGGCGCCGACCTTGATCAGGCTTCCCTGCCGGAGGGAGCACACGATTCGCTGGTCGCGGGTGAGTTCCGGCGCTTCCGGCAGCCTCCCGCCCGGGTACGGCCGGCAGTCCTCGGCCGTGGTGACCGGGCCCCGCGCCTGGTCGGCGGCGGGCACGAAGCCGAGCGCGACGACCGCGGCGAGCCCGGCCAGCAGGACGTGGTGGCGTGCGCGCGGGGCGGGCGCGACTGGATACAGCAACCGCAGGAGCAGCGCGGACCCGAGCAGGGCGGCGCTGTAGAACAACGGTGAGATGCCGAAGAAGATCTCCCCGTCCGGTGCCGGGGAGAACATCCCCTCCGGATAGATCTGCTCGCCTTCGTAGCGGAACTCCCCCGGCACCGGCGTCACGGCGGTGAGCGCGCTGACCAGGCCCACGAACGCGGCGACGGCCAGCGCCACCGACACCACCTGTACGGCAAGGCGGGTCCGGCGCAGCACCGCGACCAGGATCAGCAGAGCGGGGCCGCCGGCACCGACGAAGACGTCGAGGCCGAGCCAGGTCAGGGCCTGCCCGCTCTCCTCGCGGACGAACTGCTCGATCGCGCCTCTGGGGCCGATCCAGAGGTACCTGCCCTGCGCGAGGTTGACGGCGGCGGGGATCAGCGGAAGCACGACCGCCACGGCGGGCAGCGGCCATCGCCGGGCCGCCGACCGCTCCGGCGCGGGAACAGCGGCCTGCGGCAGGGGGCCGGCCAGTTCGTGGGCGGTCCTGGCCTCCCACACCAGCCCGAGGACGCCGATGGCGGACAGGAGCGAATAGACCAGGAGGATGGAGGGGAACTCGGATCCGAAGTAACCGAAGGACACGGTCCCGGTGGGCTGGAGAACCGACACCACCTGCGCGGCGATCCCGATCCGGACGGTCGCCGCGCTCCAGCGGGGGTCCCTGTGCTGGGCGATCAGGATCGACACCGCCCATGCCGTCCAGATGTAGCCGGACATGCCGGCGAGGGTGAGGTACTGCGTCACCACCTCCAGGCCGAGGACCTCCGTGATGTTCTGCCCGATGCCGAGCACGCCGACGAGGGCCCCGGTGACCAGCGAGAACAGCCGCAGCCCGCGGGAGGCGGTGTCACGGAGCACCAGGAAGAACAGCCACGCGACGGCTATGCGCAGGAGGCCGGAGAAGATCCCCGTCACCGTCCAGACCCAGTAGATCTCCCGCGTGATGATCAGCGGGACGCTGGCGAGGTCGAGCAGGCTGGTGCCGACGCTGAGGTAGAGGGCCAGCCGCAGCAGGCCGACCTTCCTGCCCCGGTCCGTCAGCTCGCCGCGCGCCCGTCCACGCAGCACCTGCCACAGGGCCCACGCCTGGAGCGCCCCGATGAGTACCAGGGCGATGGTCAGTCCCCACGGGATGCCGGAGCGGAAGAGACTCTCGGTGAACATGTCGCGGGTGACGACTTTCCACAGGAGACCATTGCGCGGGGTGGCCGGCGTGAGGGCGCAGAGCACCGCGACCACGGTGAGATAGCCGAGCGCGATCAGGGCCGCGATCTTGCCGAAGCGGTAGCGACGCATGGCCATCCTTGGGGGGCGAACCAGTCAAAGCGCCCCAACCTATCCAGCCGCCGCGAGGCGATCAAGGTGTCAGCCGACGCCCACGGTCTGCCGCTCGGGCTCGATGACGCCGACGACGCGTTCCTCGTCCCGGGGGTAGGGCCGGCCGAGGTACTTCATCGAGATCCGGTCGATGATCTCCCAGGCCACGTCGCCGTCGAGCCACTCGACGACCCGGCCGCGGACGATGACAGGCTCGAACGGGTTGTCGAGTGGCGCCATGGACAGTGCCACCCGCGGGTCGCGGTGGAGGTTGCGGGCCTTGCGCGAGTGCGGGCCGGTGAGGAAGACGATCCGGTCGCCGTGGGTGGCGACCCAGAGCGGGACGGTGTGGGGCGAGCCGTCCGGCAGGACGGTGGCCAGGTGGGCGACGGAGGTGCTGTCGAAGGCTCGGCGGACGCCGGGGTCGAGCTCGCTCATCGTGACGACTCCTTCTTGAGTTCCTTGAGGAGACTCTAACAGTCTAAGTTCCTTTAGGGAACTCCAATCGGTAGACTGATGTCATGCAACGCACCAAGTTCGGGGATATGGCCTGCTCCATCGCGCGTACCCTCGACGTGATCGGAGAGCCGTGGTCGCCGCTGATCCTGCGCGACGTGTGGGCGGGCTTCACCCGGTTCGAGCAGCTCCAGGCTGATCTCGGCATCTCGCGCAAGGTGCTGACCGAACGGCTCAACCACCTGGTCGGCCACGGCGTCCTCGAACGCCGCCCCTACGATCAGCGGCCGCGCCACGAGTACCACCTGACGGCCAAAGGGGCCGAGCTGGTCGACGTGCTCATGGTCATGGCCGGGTGGGGGGACCGGTGGCTGGCGGGCGAGGCCGGTCCGCCGGTGCTCTACCGGCACCACGCCTGCGGCGAGATCAGCCAGGCCGACCTGCGCTGCGCCCACTGCGGCGAGCCGATGCACGCCGGCGACGTCGACCTGCTCCCCGGGCCGGGCGCGGCGCGATGAGTCTCGCCCGCGGGCGGGGTCTCACTGTCGAGACGATCGGAAGGAGCGGGTCAGATGGACCTGTACAGCGTCGTGTGCGTGCGTGACCTGGAAACCTCGCGCAAGTGGTTCGAGGTGTTCTTCGGGCGGCCGGCGGACGAGATCATCGGCGAGGAGCTCCTGTGGCAGGTCGGTGAGAACGCCTGGGTCGTGCTCGACGACCGGCAGGTGCGGGCGGCGCGGGTGGGAGGCACCATGATCACGTTGGGCGTGACCGACCTGGACGACATCCTGGCCCGGCTGGCCGCCCACGGGATCGAGCACGATCCCGTGGAGACCTACGGCAACGGAGTCCGCCACGTGGACGTCCTCGACCCCGACGGCAACAGCCTGTCTCTCGCGCAGGCCCCCGCCGAGTGAACAGCCCCGGCCTCATCGGAGGCCGGGGCTCCGGCGCTACTCGCGGCCGCCGATCGCCTCGGCCGGGTGCTCCCTGAGCGCCAGCCGGGCCGGGATCGCGGTGGCGGCCAGGGCCAGCGCCGCCACCCCGGCGATCACGCCCAGGTAGCCCAGCGGCGGCACCGACGGCACCGGCGAGCCGGTCATGCCCAGGCCGGTCGCGGCCAGCGTGATCGCCGAGATCAGCGTGCCCAGCACCACCGAGACCAGCACGGCTGCGGCCGTCTCCTGGCGCAGCATGCCGAGCACCTGCCGCCGCGTGGTCCCGACCAGGCGCAGGAGCGCCATCTCGCGGGAGCGGGCCGAGGTGGACATGGCCAGCGTGTTCACGACCGCGATGGCGCAGAAGGCGATGATCAGGCCCATGGCCACGTAGTTGACGGCCGCGCCGCCGGAGGAGGAGTTCCCGGCGGGGGACAGGAGGGGGCCCGCCCCGGCCAGCGCTGCCCGGTCGCCGCCCGCGACCAGGAGGGTGCCGCGCGGGTCGTCCACGTGCTTGGAGACCAGCGCGTGCGGCAGTGTCAGCTCGCCGAAGCCCATGCCGCGCGTGTAGACGGCGGCGACGGTCAGCTCGGCCGGGGTGCCGTCGCCGAGCGTGAGCGCGAGCCGGTCGCCGACCGTGACGCCGAACCAGCCGGCCGCCTTGGTGCTGAGCGCCACCGACCTCTCGCCGAAGCCGGTCATCGAGCCGGCGACCACGCCGAGGTCCATGGTCTGGTCCAGGCCCTGCGGGGTGACGGCCTGCGCGCCGTACCGCTCAAGGTCGACTCTGACGGAGGTGCGCAGCACCTCGGTGACGGCGCGCACGCCGGGCACCTCGCGGGCGGCGGTGGCGGAGGCGCCGGGGCCGAGCACGGTCTCGGCCTTGGTCCCCGCGACGGCCTGTTCCTGGGCGGCGGCGCCCAGCGTGGTCTGCACGAACAGGATGGTGCAGGTCATGGCGATCATCAGGCTGAGCGGTGTGATCACCGAGGACATGCGCCGGGTACCGGCCCGCAGGTTGCGCGCGGCCAGGTAGCCGCCCGCGCCGGGACCACGCAGGGGCAGCGCGGTGACGGCGCGGGCGATGAGCGGGCCGAGCAGGGAGACGGCCAGCGTCCAGGCGAGCGCGGTGAGCATGGTGACCGGGCCGGCCGCGGCCTCGGTGTCCAGGGTGGTCAGCAGGATCGTCAGCACGACGCTGCCCGCCAGCACGGCCGGCCCGGCGATCAGACGTCCGACCGGCAGTCCCGGCTTCTCCATCGCCGCCTCGCCGAGCGCCTCGACCGGTCGGATCTTGGAGGTACGGCGGGCCGAGACGCGCGCCGCCGCCCAAGCCGCCGCGACGGTGGCGAGCACGGCCGCCGCCATCGGGAACGGGCTGAGGACCAGGTGCAGGTTGTCCGGCATGGCACCCAGGGCCACGAACCGCCCGCGCAGCCAGAACCCGAGCATGATCCCGGCCCCCGCCCCGAGCACCCCGGCCAGGGCGCTGACCGCGAGCGCCTCGCCGCCGAGCATCCGGCGGATCTGCCGGGGAGTGGCCGCGACGGCCCGCAGCAGGGCCAGTTCGCGCTGGCGCTGCTGGATGGAGAGCGCGAACGTGCCGACCACGACCAGGATCGCCACCAGCAGCGAGGTGCCGCCCATCGCGCCGCCCATGCTGATCAGCTTGATGCGGGCGTTGTCGCCGTCGCGGAACTCCACCGCGCCGCGCTCGTCGCCGGTGTAGGCGAGCGCGCCCTTGACCGTGACCGGGACCCGCGGGAACACGCCGATCGCGCTGACCAGGCCGGGCCGCCCGGCCAGCCGGCGGGCCTCGGCGGTGCTGAAGAAGACGGTGCGCCCGCTGGGCAGCGCCTGGTGGGTCACGCCGACGACGCGGTAGGTCCTGCCCGCGGCGGTGAAGTTCTCGCCGCGGAAGCTCGCGTCCACGACGACCTCGCCCGCCTTCTCCGGCGCGCGGCCGCTCTTCAGCGTGAACGGCGTGAGTGCCGCCGACTCCCAGCCATGGCCCAGCGCGTCCCCGGCGGGGAAGGTGACCTCGGTGACGACCTTCTCCACGCCGGGCGCGGCGGCCAGGTCGGCGGCCAGCCTCTCGGGGATCCAGCGCAGCTCCGACAGCGCCTTGGCCTTGACCTTGGACTCGCCGTCGCCCTTGTCGACGACGCGGCGTTCGAACTGGTCACCGGCCACGATGACCGGTGCCCCCGCGTACCGTTCCGGAGCCAGTGCGCCGCGCAGGCCCGTCTCCAGCAGCATGCCGCACGCCGTCACCAGCGCGGCGGCGCAGAACAGGGCGACGAACGCGCCCGCGAACCCGGCCTTGCGGTGCCGGAGGGTCTTCCATGCCAGCGAGATCATCGCTTCCACGCTCCCAGCCTGGTCATGCGCTCGGCCACCTTCTCGGCGGTGGGCGCGGTCATCGAGTCGGCGATCCGGCCGTCGGCCAGGAACAGGACGGTGTCGGCGTAGGAGGCGGCGACCGGGTCGTGGGTCACCATCACCACGGTCTGGCCCAGGGCCGAGACCACCTCGCGCAGCAGGACCAGCACGTCGCGGGCGGTCATCGTGTCCAGGGCGCCGGTCGGCTCGTCGCCGAAGACCACCTCGGGCCGCACCACCAGGGCGCGGGCGATGGCCACCCGCTGCTGCTGGCCGCCGGACAACTGGGCCGGCAGGTGACCGGTACGCCCGTCCAGCCCCACCCGGCGCACGATCTCGGCCAGCCACGCGGCGTCGGCCTTCTCACCGGACAGGCGCAGCGGCAACGTGATGTTCTCCAGCACGGTCAGCGAGGAGACCAGGTTGAACGCCTGGAAGACGAAGCCCACCCGGCCCCGGCGCAGCTCGGTCAGGGCGGTCTCGCTCATGCCGGCCAGTTCCGTGCCGCCGAGCCGTACCGAACCCGAGGACGGAACGTCCAGGCCCGCCGCGCAGTGGAGGAACGTGCTCTTACCGGAACCCGAGGGGCCCATCACCGCGGTGAAGCTGCCACGCGGGATGCCTGCCGACACCTCGCGCAGGGCCGCCACCGCGTTCTGCCCTTTTCCGTACACCTTGCTCACCGCGTCCAACCGCACTACGTCCGTCATGGGTCCAAGCCTGCTGGCGGGCGTTGTCGCAGGACAGAGACGTGCTCACCGGGTCACCATGACCTCGTCATAAAGCGGACACTGGTAGACATGACCCCGTGATTCGCGTACTTCTGGCCGAGGACCAGCACGTCATCAGGGGCGCCCTGGTGGCGTTGCTCGGGCTTGAGGCCGACCTGGAGATCGTCGAAGCGGTCGAGTCGGGGGACGCCGCCGTCGCCGCCGCGCTCGTTCACCGGCCCGACGTGGCCGTGCTCGACATCGACATGCCCGGCACCATCGACGGCCTGGACGCCGCCGCCACGATCCGCGGCAAGCTCCCCGCCTGCCGCACCCTCATGCTCACCGGGTACGGCAAGCCCGGCCACCTGCGCCGCGCCCTGGCCTCCCAGGTCGACGGGTTCCTGCTGAAGACGGCGCCTCCCGAGGAGCTGACCGCCGCCATCCGCACCGTGGCGGGAGGCGGGCGGGTCCTGGACCCCTCGCTGGCCGTGACCGCCTGGGACCTGGCCGACAACCCGCTCACCCAGCGCGAGGTCGACGTGCTGCGCCTGGTCGCGGGTGGGGCCGAGGCCACCGAGGTGGCGGAACGGCTACACCTGACCGCGGGCACCGTCCGCAACTACCTGACGGCGATCGTGGCCAAGCTCAACGCCCGTAACCGCACCGACGCCGTCCGCATCGCGAGCGAGTCCGGCTGGATCTGACGGCAGCGCCGCCTCCAGGGTGAACCAGCCGTCCTCCCGCGTGGTGGACAGCGTGCCGTCGAGGGCGGCCAGGCGGGTGGTGAGGTTGCCGATCCCGGCCGAGCCCCTGCGGATCGGGCCGCCTTTGACGCCGTCGTTGCGGACGCGCAGCCGTACCCGGTGGCCGTCGGCGGTGGTGGTGACGGTGCAGTGGCGGGCGGTGCTGTGCCGGAGCACGTTCGTGACCGCCTCCCTGAGGACGGTGCTCAGCACCGTCTCGGCGGCGGCCGCCAGCGGCGGATGGGACAGCTCGATGGTGACCTCGATTCCGGCGGCGGTCAGCACCGCGCGGACGTTGTCGGCCTCGGCGGGCAGGAGCAGGTCGCGGTGGTCGCCGGAGACCGAGCGCAGGTCGGCCTGGGCGCGCTCGGCCATCTCGGCGATGTCGCGCAGCTCGCTTTCCGGGTTGCCGAGGCGGCGGGCCAGCTCGCACTTGATGAGGATGGCGGCCAGGCTGTGGCCGAGCAGGTCGTGCAGGTCGCGGGCGGCGCGCAGCCGCTCCTCGACGACGGCCGCGCGGGCCAGGGCGTCGCGGGAGTCGCGTGACTCCTTGAGTATCTGGGCGAGCTTGATCAGGCCGTACAGGACCATGGCGGTCACCAGCGTGCTCAGCGTGTAGTTGACCAGCGCCGGGACCGGCAGGCCCATCAGGTGGCTCGCCACCGCCGCGCTGGCCGCGACGAGCCCGGCCAGCGGCACCGCCACCCGCCAGGAGAACGAGAGCAGCACCGGCCCGGCCAGGAATCCCAGGACGCCCAGCCAGCTGCGGCCCAGCAACGGCATCGGGAGATAGGTCAGAGCGGTCAGCGCCGCCAGCCGGCCCATGTGGCGGCCCTTCACCGAGGTCAGCTGGAGCACCACGATCACGGCCAGGAGCGCGGCGGCCGGGGCCAGCAGGTGAGCGGGGGTCTGCATCAGCCCCTTGACCACGAAACCGAGCAGGACGGCCGCGGCCAGCACCACCGACAGCCGGTAGGAGTCGTGGTCGGCACGCGGCCTGCCCAGGTCGGGCAGGGTCGCCTCCACGCTCAGCCGTCCCTCGTCGGTCAGCCGGGTGACCAGCCTGCCGCCCGCCTCCTCGACGCGCGCGGGCAGGTCGTCCAGGAACGCGTCGTCGGCGGTGCGGGCGCCGTCGCTGGTCACGCGCAGGAAGACCCGGCCGGTCTCGATCACGCAGAGGCTCGCCGTGGCCTGACGCAGTACGTCGGTGACGGCCTCGCGCAGCACCGCCGCCAGCAGCGCGCCCGCCGGGCCCAGCGGCTCCTCGTGGCCGACGCGTACCTCCACGGCGATCCCGGCCGAGGACAGCATCGCCCTGGCCGTGGTGATCTCCGGCGCCAGGGACATCGCCCGGTAACCGGCCGCCGCCGCCCGCGCCTCGGCCAGCGAGGCTCGGGCCGTCTCGGCCTGCGGGTCGCCCGCGCGGGCGCCGGCCGCGATCGTCGCCAGCGCCCGGCCCAGGCCCTGGTTCAGCTCGGCGGCGATGCGCAGCCGTTCCTCGGCCGCCGCGGACATCGCCAGCGCCAGCCGGGTGGCGGTGATCTCCTCGACCTGCCCGATCAGCGTCGTGAGCCCGTAGACGACCAGGGCGATCAGCATCGCGCTGATCGCCCCGTCGGCGTTGCCCAGCACCGCCGCGCTGCCCACGACCAGTACGGCGAGCGGGCGCAGCCGGGTCAGCAGCAGCGCGCCGCCGGCGAAGCCGAGGATGCCGACCGAGGTGCCGAACCCCAGCACCGCCGCGTACGAGCCCAGCACGACCACGGCCAGGATCCACCCGTGCCGCCACCGGACGAACGCCAGCTGCGCCACGCAGACCACCACGGCCAGCCAGGAGCCCGCCGCCACGTAGATGCTCGCGAAGCTCGCCAGTGCCGCGATGACCAGAATCCATGCCCGTTTCGCCACCTGGGAAGCTTAGGAGAAACTTCGCGTAACCCCCGCAACCGGGCATCTTCTTTGCAGTAATGCGGACATTTCCTGTTTTGTGGCGCGGGTAGGTAGGGCTACATGCACTCTGCTGTGAGCGGCGGGCAGTTCACGCTGTCGGCCGGCGGCTACACCGCCGTGGTGACCGAGTCCGGCGCCGGGCTCCGCGTCCTGCGGCTGGACGGGCAGGACCTCGTCCTGACGTACGGCCCGCAGCAGGTCGCCCCGGCCGCCTTCGGGCAGCTGCTGATCCCATGGCCCAACCGGATCGAGCGCGGCCGCTACTCCTGGGAGGGGCGCGAACTCCAGCTCGACATCTCCGAGCCCCGCTTCGACTGCGCGATCCACGGCCTGGTCCGGTGGCTGCCCTGGAACCTGGAGAGCCAGACGCCGGAGGCGGTGGCGCTGACGTGCAGGCTGCTCGGCAGCCCCGGCTACCCGTTCCGGCTCGCGCTGCGGGCCGAGTACGCGCTCGACGCCGGGTCCGGTCTGACCATCCGGGTCACCGCGCTCAACGACGGGGAGACGGCGGCGCCGTACGCCCACGGCGCGCACCCGTACCTGACCGTCGGGGAGCCCATCGACGGCTGCGCCGTCCAGGCGCCCGGCCGCAGGCACCTGCCGGTGGACGCGATGATGATCCCGCGTGGCCCGGCCGAGCCCGTCGACGGCACCCCGTTCGACCTGCGCACCCCGCGTACCCTCGGCGACCTGCGGATCGACCGCGCGTTCACCGACCTGGAGCGGGACGCCGACGGCCGGGCCTGGGTCCACCTGACCGGGACCACCCGCACCACCTCGCTCTGGACGGACCGCGCCCACCCGTGGCTGGAGCTCTACACCGCCGACTCCGTGCCCGGCCCTGAACGCCGCAGGGGCCTCGGCGCCGAGCCGATGACCTGCCCGCCGAACGGCTTCGCCAGCCGTACGGACCTCGTCGTCCTCCAGCCCGGCGACCTGTTCACCGGCACGTGGGGGATCACCGCGGCGGCCTAGCCGTGTGCTTCCGGCATCGCCCGTTCCATGTCGGCTTCGTGCTCGGCACCACCGCGGGCGGCCGCTCCTCCACCTGATCTACGGCCGCAGCCACTCGGTGACCAGGGCGGGGCAGGTCACCTCGCGCAGCGGCGGGATCGTGTCGCGGAACTCCGGGGCGTACCGCACCGCTTCGAGGAGATCGGCACCGGGCCGGGCGTAGACCTCGCCGTCGCGTTCCACGCGGGCGCGGGCGGGGACCATGGGCAGGAGTTCGACCGGCAGCGGCCGTCCCATGCTCGCGGCCTGCGCGTCGAACGCGGCCTTGAGCCGGGCCAGCGCCTCGTCCCGCGCCACGGGGTCCATGCCCGGGTAGTTGCCGGGATCGTTCTCCGCCGACCGCGGCCCGTCGAGGTTGACGATCCCCGGGCACTCGGGATGGCGCCTGGCCCACAGGACGGCACGTTCGTACAAGTGCTTCCCCCACCCTCGCGGCATTCTGGACCGTACGAAGTTCCGTGTCTTGGCATCGAGGAAAGGGTCGCGATGCTCAATCTGTCGATCATTCTGGAAGACAGTGCCCGCCATGTTCCGGACCGCACCGCCCTGGTCTTCGGGGACCTGCGCCTGCCGTACTCGATGGTGGATTCTGTCGCGAACCAGGTGGCCAACCTCCTGGTCGCTCGGGGGATCGGCAAGGGTGACAAGGTCGCGCTGCTCTGCCCGAACGTGCCCTACTTCCCCTTCGTCTACTTCGGCATCCTCAAGGCCGGGGCGACCGTGGTGCCGCTCAACCTGCTGCTGCAGCCGCGGGAGATCGCCTACCACCTGGCCGACAGCGACGCCAAGGCGCTCTTCTGCTTCGACGGCACGCCCGAGCTGCCCATGGGCGCGCGCGGGCGGGAGGCCTTCGACGCCACCGACGGGTGCGAGCAGTTCATCGTGCTGCCCACGACGCCGCTGGCCACCGAGTCGGAGCACGGCGAGTCGTTCTGGGCGGCGCTGGGCGGCATGTCCGCGGAGTTCGAGACGGTCCAGACCGAGCCCGGCGACACCGCGGCCATCCTCTACACCTCCGGCACCACCGGCCAGGCCAAGGGCGCCGTGCTGACCCACGCCAACCTGCTGATCAACACCATGGTCAGCGACGGGATGTTCCCCGCCGACCCCGAAGGCGACGTCTCGCTGGCGGTGCTGCCCCTCTTCCACTCCTTCGGCCAGGTCTCGGTCATGAACGTCTGCCTGCGCAGGCGCGGCACCCTGGTGCTGCTGCCGCGCTTCGACCCCGGCGCGGCGCTGGAACTCATGTGCCGGGAGAAGGTGACCATGTTCGCCGGGGTGCCGACCATGTACTGGGCGATGCTCTCGAAGATCCACAGCGACGGGGACGAGGTGCCCAAGACGCTGAGGGTGGCGGTGTCCGGGGCGGCCTCCCTGCCGATCGAGGTGCTCAAGGACTTCGAGTCCACCTTCGGCATCCCCATCCTGGAGGGCTACGGCCTGTCGGAGACCTCCCCGGCGGCCAGCTTCAACCAGCTCAGCCGGCCCACCAAGCCCGGCACCATCGGCTTCCCCATCTGGGGCGTGGAGATGAGGCTGGTGGACGACGAGTGGAACCCCATCGAGGGCGAAGGCCCCGGCGAGGTCGCCGTCCGCGGGCACAACATCATGAAGGGCTACTACGGCAGGCCCGAGGAGACCGCGGACGTCATGCGGGACGGCTGGTTCCGCACCGGCGACATCGCCACCCGCGACGAGGAGGGCTACTACTCCATCATCGACCGCACCAAGGACATGATCATCCGGGGCGGCTTCAACGTCTACCCGCGCGAGGTGGAGGAGGTGCTGATGACGCACCCGGCGATCTCGCTGGTGGCGGTGGTCGGCGTGCCCCACGACTCGCACGGCGAGGAGGTCAAGGCGTACGTCATCCTGGCGCCCGGCGCTACGGCGAGCGGGGACGAGCTCATCGGCTGGGCCAAGGAGAACATGGCGGCCTACAAGTACCCGCGGATCATCGAGTTCCGCGAGACCCTGCCGATCTCGGCCACCGGCAAGATCCTCAAGCGCGAGCTGCGCTAGCGAGCTGGTGAGCGTCTGCGGGGACCGTTCACCAGCTCAGGGCACCGGCTTCAGGGCAGCCAGTCGATCGCGGCGGCCAGCTCCGAGGGCGTCGTCCCGAAGGTGTCGCGGAAAACCCGGGTGAAGTGCGGGCCGTCGGTGAAGCCGGCGCTGTGCGCGGCCGTCGTCAACGTCTGTCCCTTGGCCACCAGGCCGATGGCCTGTTGCAGGCGCAGCCACCGCACGTACGGCCGCAGCGGGATCCCCACGTGCGCGCCGAACAGGTGCGCCAGCCGGCTCGGCGACAGGTGGACCGCGTCCGCCACCGTGCGCAGCCGTACCGGTCCGCGCCGCAGAAGCGTGGGGATCACCGCGATCGCCGCCTCCACCGCGGGGTGGAGGCGGGCGCCCGCGGCCGCGCTGTGGCCGGTCCACCCCTCCACCGTCCGCAGCGCGGCCGCCGCCTCGGCCGAGCGAGCATGACCGGCCGCCGGCGCGGCGAACATGAGCGGCAGGATGCCCTCGGCCGGGACCGGCGGATCCTGGAGAACCGGCGCCCAGTGCGACGCCGTGGATCCCGCCCCGAAGCGCGCCAGCAGGGAACGGCCGGGCGAGCTGCGGGGATCCAGGAGCGCGAGCAGGGCCTCGTGCGCCCCCTTGCGCACCGCGTGGCGGATGTCGGGCGGGACGATCGCGATCTGCGTGGTCAGCTCTCCACCGTGGGCGTCGCCCATCGTGAACGGCTGCGCGGACACGATCAGTTGGACCGCGTGGTGCGCGTGCAGGTCGTTCCTGCCGACGGTGCCGCCGAAAAGCAGAAGGCCGGGCCGGATCAAGCACCAGCCCCGCCAGGGATGTGACATCACACCGCCCTCCTGCGGGCCAGCGTATCTGCTCGCGTCTGTGCGGCCCTAAAGCATCAAAAGCCCCAAAAGCCTTAAGGGCCATTCCTTTTTGGGGACAACCAGTGAGGGGTGGGTCGCCGTTAGGGCCACTTCGTGACCCTGTGCGGGTGCTTCTTCTGCCGCAGGCGTTGCCCGCGATCCCCGCCCCGGTGCCGGCCGGGACCTTCGACGGCATCCCGTCCGGCCGGCGGGGTGAAGCTTTTCGGCCTGGCGCGGTAAGTACAGGTGACCGTACACACCAGGAAAGGCCGACATGCATGACACTCGCCCGCGAAGACGTCAACGTCGATGACGCGGCCTTGGATGACGCGGCTCTCATCGAGAGATCGCTGACCGAGCCGGAGGTCTTCGCCGACCTTTTCGATAGGTATGCACCGTTACTGCATCGCTATGTGACCAGGCGGCTGGGGCCCGCCGAGGCCGAGGACGTCGTCGCCGACACCTTCCTGGCCGCCTTCCAGCGTCGGGGCGCATATGACCGGGGCCGCCCCGACGCCCGCCCCTGGCTGTACGGCATCGCCTCCAATGTGATCGGCAAGCGGCGGCGTACCGAGACCAGCCTCTACCGCGCCTACCTCCGCACCGGCGTGCACCCGGCGCAGACCGCGAACACGCAGGTCGAGGACGGCGTCAACACGCTGGCCGTCAACCTGCCGCTGGCGCGGGCGCTGCTGAAGCTCAAACAGGTCGATCGCGACGTGCTGCTGCTGGTCGCCTGGGCCGAGCTGAGCTACCAGGAGATCGCCGACGCGCTCGCCATCCCGCTGGGCACCGTCGGTTCCCGGCTCAACCGGGCCCGAGCCCAGATCCGCCAAGCGTTGCGGCCAGGACAAGGAGAATGACGATGAACGAACTCAAGAGCATGTGGGCGACCGTCCAGCCCGGCACCCACGAGGATCTCGCCGGAGCCAGGCGGCGGCTGCTGAACGGCATGCGCCCCAGACGCCGCTTCACCGCCCCCCGGCTGCTGGTCGCGGCGGGGGCCGCGGCGGCGGTCGTGGCCACCCCGCTGATCGTGGTGACCGGCACCCCTGCCTACGCGGTGACCACGAACCCGGACGGCACGATCACGGTGGCCGTCAACGAACTGCGCGACCCCGGAGCGCTGGAGGCCGACCTCGCCGCGGCCGGCGTCACGGCCGACGTGACGTTCCTGCCCACGAACACGTGGTGCGCCGAGACGCCCCGGTTCGACAGCGTGGACGCGGCCTACGACTCGGAGGGAACGCCCACGCCCGGTGAGGTGCGGACGTGGCGCTCCTTCCAGGCCACCCGGGTGCTCTCCCAACGGGAGCTCCTGATCTCCCCCGAGCACATCCGGCCAGGTGAGACGGTCGTGCTGGAGTACTCGGAGACGCCCGGGGGTCCCGCTCCCTGGCAGCTCGGCACCTGGCTGGCCAAGGCGGGCAGCACGGTGAAGCCCTGCACACCCATTCCCCGCCCGAGCTCCTAGCCCAGGAACTCCCGCACTCGTGGTCGTGTCAGGTCGCGCGCCGCCTCGGCGGACATGCCGCGCTTCTCCAGGTGCGCGGCGGCCTGGAAAGGCAAACTCCTGCCATGGAAACGCGATCCACGAAGTATGGAATTAACCAGACTTTCGGGTAGCAACCGGGCACTGGGCTTAACTGGTGAAATGAGCGAAGAGCCCAGCGTTGGACCGGTGCCAGAGGGGCCGCCGCAGTCCCGTCCCTACCACCACCCGGCCGCCGGCTGGGGAGCGGCCAAGGCCGTGACCGAGTTCGTGGTGCACGAGCGCGAACTCGTCGACGGCCCCCGCGCCGTGCTGCGCATGAACCACGAGAACGGCGGCTTCGACTGCCCGGGGTGCGCGTGGCCGGACACCCAGGGCCTGCATCTGGACATCTGCGAGAACGGGATCAAGCACGTCACGTGGGAGATGACCGGCAAGCGGGTCGGCCGGGAGTTCTTCGCCGCCCACACAGTGAGCGAGCTGTCGCGGTGGAGCGACTTCGCGCTGGAGGACCAGGGCCGCCTGACCGAGCCGATGTCCTACGACGCCGCGTCCGACCGTTACGTCCCCATCAGCTGGGAGGAGGCGTTCGAGCTGTTCGGCCGGACGGTCCGCGAACTGGACGACCCGAACCAGGCCGCTTACTACACCTCGGGCCGGCTGGGCAACGAGGCCACCTTCCTCTACCAGCTCATGGCCCGCGAACTGGGCACCAACAACCTGCCCGACTGCTCCAACATGTGCCACGAGGCCAGCGGCCGCGCCCTGCACGCCTCGCTCGGCACCGGCAAGGGCACCGCCGACCTCAAGGACTGGGACAGCGCGGACGCGCTGTTCGTCATGGGGGTCAACGCGGCCTCCAACGCCCCCAGGATGCTCACCAGCCTCGCCGAGGCCTACCGCCGCGGCGCCCAGATCGTGCACGTCAACCCGATGATCGAGGCGGGCGCCACCCGGACGATCATCCCGCACGAGTTCACGCAGATGGCGTTGTTCCGCGCGACCCGCACCAGCACCCTGAACCTCCAGGTACGCAGCGGCGGCGACATGGCGCTCATGCGCGGCATCGCCAAGGCGACGCTGGAGCGGGCGGAGAGCGATCCCGGGGCCGTGGACCAGGAGTTCGTCGACCGGCACACGACCGGGTTCGCGGAGTACAAGGCCCTGTGCGCGGCCACGCCGTGGGAGGAGATCGAACGGCAGAGCGGTCTCGGCCGCGACGACATCCTGCGGGCCGCGCGTGTGTATCGCGGCGCCGACCGCAGCATCATCAGCTGGTGCCTGGGCGTCACCCAGCACGAGCACGGCGTCGACACCATCCGGGAGATCGTCAACGTGCTCCTGCTCCGCGGCAACCTGGGCCGGGAGGGCGCGGGGCCGTCGCCGGTGCGCGGGCACAGCAACGTCCAGGGCAACCGGACGTGCGGCATCGACCACCGGCCGCCCAAGGAGTTCCTGGACCGGCTGGCGCGGGTGTGCGGCATCGACCCGCCGCGCGCCGACGGCCTGGACGTGGTGACCACCATCGAGGCGATGCACCGGGGCGAGGTGAAGGTGTTCGTCGGCATGGGCGGCAACTTCGCCATGGCCGCGCCCGACACCCCCTACACCCATGCCGGGCTGCGCTCGTGCGAGCTGACCGTCCACGTGAGCACCAAGCTGAACCGCAGCCATCTCGTCCACGGCCGCCGGGCGCTCATCCTGCCGTGCCTGGGCCGCACCGAGAAGGACGTGCAGCGCGGCGGCGTGCAGCAGACCTCGGTCGAGGACTCGATGAGCATGGTGCATCTGTCGGTCGGAATGAAGCGCCCCGCCTCACACCACCTGCTGTCGGAGCCGGCCATCATCGCGGGCCTGGCCCGCGCCGCCCTCCCGCACAGCGACACCCCCTGGGACTGGTACGTCGAGGACTACGACCGCATCCGCGACACCATGGCCCAGGTCCTGGACGGATTCGAGGACTTCAACCGCCGGGTCCGCCTGCCCATGGGCTTCCGCATCAAGCAGCCCGCCCGCGAGCTGGTCTTCCTCACGCCCTCCGGCCAGGCGGAGTTCTCCACCGCCCGGCTGCCCGACGTCGTCCCGGCGCCCGGCACGCTGATCCTGGGCACCATGCGCTCCCACGACCAGTGGAACACCACGATCTACTCCGGCAACGACCGCTACCGCGGCATCAAGAACCTGCGCACCCTCGTCTTCATGAACGCCGACGACATGCGCGAACACGGCATCGGCCAGTTCGATCCCGTCGACGTCACCAGCACCGCCAGGGACGGCACCACCCGCTCCCTGCACGGCTACCTCGCCGTCCAGCACAACCTGCCCAAAGGCTGCTGCGCCGGATACATGCCCGAGATGAACGTCCTGTGCTCCATCACCGACCACAGCACCCAAAGCGACCAGCCGTTGATGAAACACCTCCGGGTCACCATCGACCCGGCCGCCTGACCTCACGGCAGAAGGCGGACGATCTCCTCGATCACCAGCTCGGGCTCGTCCTGCGGGACCATGTGCCCGGACTTCCCCGCCACGACATGCCTGCCGTACGGCAGGGCCGCGACGAGCCGCCGATGGCTGGCGATCAGGTCCGGCCGCACGCGCCGCTCCATCGCGGTCGGGGCCAGCGCGCCGCTGATGGCCGTCACGGGCACCGGCGGGAGCGGGCGGGTGGAGTCGCGCAGGGGGGCGAGCCCCTCCGCGAGCGCCTCGTACTCCGCCCGGGTGGCCCGCAGCTCCGACGCACGCGTCATCTCGGCCACCGCCTCGGCCCGCATGTCCGGCGGGAACAGGCGCAGGATTCGGCGTACCTCCGAGGTGATGGTCTTGACGCCGAGCCGGGACAGGACGATCAGCACCGACTGCAGGGCGAGGGCGACGGCCCTGGTGCGCCGCGCGTAGTAGATGTCCAGGTCCTCGGCCGCCTGGTCGATCAGCACGAGCGCGGCCACCCGCTCGGGGTGCGCGGCCGCGTAACTGCGGATGATCGGCCCGCCCAGGCTGTGACCGGCCAGAATGTACGGCCCCGCCCCCAGGTGATCCAGCAGGTGCCCGAGGTCGGCCACCATGCGCTCCAGGTCGCGCCGGGCCGGGTCGCGGTCGCTGCGCCCGAGCCCGGCCCGGTCGTAGGCCACCACCGTCGTGTGCTTGGCCAGGGCGGGCAGCACCAGCCCCCACTCGGTGCGGGTCGCCCCGAGCCCGGACTCGAGCACCACGACCGGCCCGCCGGAGCCCTGGGTCACGTGGTGCAGCCGCCGCCCGTCCGGCAGCGTCGCGTACCTGGAGTCGCCGAAGACACTAGACACTGAGATTCTCCTTCTTCACCGGGACAAGATCATGCTGGATCGTGCGCGCGGCCGAGGCGATGATCAGGCCCGCCACCAGCGCCGGAATCGCCATCCCGAGGGCGCCGCCGGAGCCGATCAGCCAGGCGCCGGCCAGCCCGCCCACCGCGAGGCTGATGCCGAAGAAGCTGGCGGTGTAGCTGCGCTGCGCGGGCGCGGTCACCGAGACCATGATCAGCGTGATCATCGGCAGGATCAGCGGCGTCAGCATCAGCCCGACGAAGAACGCGATCAGGCACAACACCACATTAGGCGCGCTGACCCCCAGCGCGAACGCCGAGCCGCAGCAGACCAGGAGCACGGCGATCACGTAGGGGACCCGGCGCGGGTCCGACGTGAAGATCCCGTCGAGCCGCCGCCCGAGCGTCACCAGCACCACGATCGTCGCGGCCGAGCAGACCGCGGTGAAGATCCCGCGCGCCTCGGTCTCCAGCCCCCAGCGTTCCTTGAGATGGATCGACAGGAACGTCGCCGCGGGCACCAGCAGCATGCCGAACGCGACGAAGCACGCGAAGACCCGCCGCAACGTCCTGGACCGCAGCAGCCCGCCGCCGCCCGCCGGGGCCTCGAACCGGCCGATGCCCGGATCGCGCAGCCGCAGCGCGAACAGGCAGCCCAGCATCGAGACCACGCCGAGCACCACGAACACGGCCCGCCAGTCCAGGTCCAGCCATCCGGCCAGCGCCGAGACGGTGAGCGGGCTCAGGATCGCCCCGGCGGGGGTGGCGGCGCCGTACAGGGCGAGCACCCGGCCGCGGACGGCGGGTTCGTACAGGTCGGCGAGGAGGGGCGAGTGCAGCGCGAGCTGGCTGCCGTTGGCCAGGCCGCTCAGCACGAGCAGCACGCCGACCATCCACACGCTGTTCGCGAACGCCATCGCGATCGTCGACAGGCTCCAGACGAAGCCGGTGACGATGGAGATCACCGCGCGCCGCGGCCGGCCGCCGACCAGCGCGGCCATCAGGAACGGCGCGGTTCCGACGGCCAGCAGCTGGATCGCCATCAACGTGGCGAGCGCGCTCGCCGAGACGCCGAGCGAGCTGGTCATGTCCGGCGCGAGCACGCTGAGCGCCTGGTTGACGAAGGCGTCGGTGATCGCCAGCATGCCGACGGCGAGGACGGGATAGAGCCTCATGAGGGGTCGAACACGATCGGCTTGACCTCGCCGCGGCCGTACAGCTCGGCCTGGCCGGGCATCGACACGCTCCACGACCGCATGCCGTACGGGCCGAAAGCCACGATCCGCAGGCAGGGACCGCCCGCATAGGCCCGCCCGCCGGAGAAGTAGGTGGCGCGCAGCGGCACCTCAAGCTCCAGCAGCGCGCCCCCGCGACCGGGCACCCCGGGCGCGAGCTCGTGCGCCGCGCCATACGCTTCCTCCGGTACGGCCGGCGCCACCTTCTCCAGCGCGTCGAGCGGATCCTCACCCGCCGAACGCCAGGCCAGCCAGACCATCGCGTCCACCGAGTCAGGACCGGCGTGCCCGTCGAAGCCGAGCAGCCTGCGCAGCAGCAGGCGATGCCCGCCGGGCCACCCGGCGACGCGCGCGGGGTCGGCCGCAGCGGCGTCGGCGAGCTTGGCCTGCCACAGCGGGGTGTCCATCCAGCGGTCCTCCATCGCCCACGCGGTCACCTCCTCGACGTCGGTGGCGTAGGCCCTGCTCAGCAGCTCGACGCTGCGCCTGCCTCTGCTGGTGTCGCGGCCCGCCTCATCGTTGAAGGCGTCGCGGTGCCAGTGCTCGGGAGACAGCGCCGGGTCGGGCGCCACCGTGTCGGGCGCGGTATTGCAGTTCTGGAGGTATCCGGACACGGGGTTGGCCAGCTGCACCAGCTCGGCCGCCGGGCGGACTCCCTGCCAGGCGGTCGCCGAGGTGTTGCCGTCCAGCACGCCCCGCTCCTCGAAGCCGCGCACGGGCACCCGGCCGGTGCGCAGGTAGAAGCAGTCGCCCGCGGAGCCGGCCGCCAGCAGGTTCTGCGGCGGGAAGTCGCAGGCGTCGAGCGCCGCGCGCAGCTCGCCGGTGTCACGGGACCGCAGCATCGCCATGAACTGCCGCTCCGTCTGTCCCGCCCGTCCCATGTACGGCGTGCACACCACGTAGACGGCGGCGTCGTCCCTGGCCACGACCGGGGCGATCACGCCGTTGTGCAGCACGTGGGGATGGCCCCCGTACTCCAGGACCTTCCTGGTCTCGCCGTCGTAGCGGTAGACGTCGCCGTCCACCTCGATGCGGTAGGCGTCGGACACGCGCGGCCCGCCGGTCGTCAGGCCCCAGGCGACGTCGGCGTTGTGGGCGAGCGGCGGCAGCATCGCGCCCAGGAAGCCGAACCCGGTGTAGTGCAGGTCGCCGCCCTTGACGACGGCCTCGTACATCTCGAAGGCGCCGCCGAAGGGCAGGTGCGGGTCGCTGACCAGGATCGTCTCCCCGGCCGCCGTCCGCCACGGCCTGAGCACCCAGGCGTTGGAGCCGGGCGGGACCAGGGCGAGGTCCAGTTCGGAGGCCGGGGCCGCCGGGGTGAGGCCCGCCGCGCGCAGCGCCGTGACGGCGTCGACGATGATCCAGTACAGCATCACCGTGCGGTTGACGCCGATCGGCAGCGCGGGCTCCAGCGGCGGCGCCCACGCGGGCACGTCGGCCGGGTGCTCGTCCATCCACGCCGCGATCCCGGCGACGAACGCCACATAGCACTCGCGCAGGTCGGCCGGGAGGCTGTCGAACCCGCGCCTGGCCTCTTCGAGCACCTGCCAGCGACGCTGGTTGGCGTCGCGCTCCGGCTCACCGAGTTCGCCGCGGACCAGCCGGTATTGGCGCAGCACACCCGGCAGGTCGTCCTGCGCCTGGGCGTAGCCGAGGCCGAAGTAGGCGGCGGGTTCGCTGGTGGCGTCGAGCAGCGGGGTGCCGTACGGGTCGCGGTGGATGCGCACCGAGCCCCACGAATTGTCCATGGGCTCAACAGTGCGTGAAGAGATGGCGCCGAACCTTGTCCGATCGGCCAAGAACCTGCTCGCACCCTTGGCCGATGGGTTCAGCGGCGGGCGTGGCGGATCGTCAGGCGTCCGAGGCCCATGGCGCCCGAGATACGGATCGTCGGTCCTGCCGTGCCGTGCCGCCCGGCCCTGTAGCGCGGGTCCTTCCACCCGGCGGCCAGGCCGTCGAGGTCGACGGTCGCGTCGCGGGGGACCGTGATCAGGGCCGCGCCGGTGCCGAGCCGCAGCTCGATGTCGACCACGGGATGGTCGATGATCGCGCGCGACAGGTCCAGGCGCACCTTCGCCAGCGCGGACTCGACCTTGAGCGTCCTGGGCACGCGCCAGGCGCCGCGCCGCAGGATGAGCCCGCTGACGGCGGCGATCGTGCCCGCCCGCTCCTCGCCGTCCGGGAGCGCGGCGGCGAGCTGGCCGGGGGTTGCGGCGGTGAGCGCCTGGTGCAGGCGTTCGTTCATCTCCTGGTGGGTGAGGTGTCCTTGGGCGTACGCCTCCTGCACGCGGCGCACCGCCGTATCGCGGTCCGCTTCTTCGACCATCACACGTTCTTTGATCACCACGCGTCACCGCCCCCGGCGTGAGTACGCGCGCAGCGACAGCGGGACGAACACCACCAGCAGCGCCGCCGACCAGAGCAGGACGGTGGCCACCGGATGCGCCAGTGGCCAGGCCACGTCCCCGGACGGGGCGCCCGGATTGCCGAACAGGTGCCTGGAGGCGGCGGTGAGCGCGCTGACCGGGTTCCAGTCGGCCAGGAAGCGCAGCCAGCCCGGCATGCCGCCGGTCGGGACGAACGCGTTGGACAGCATCGTGAACGGCAGGAACAGCGGCACCATCGCGTCGGCGACCTGCTCGTTCTTCACCGCCAGGCCCACGTAGACGCCTGCCCAGCTCAGCGCGTACCGCAGCACGATCATCAGCAGGAACGCCTGGGCCGTGGGGATGAGGCCGTTGTGCGGCTGCCAGCCCACCAGCAGGCCCGCGCCCACCATGATGGCCAGCATCAGCAGACCGATCAGCAGGTCGGCGCCGGTCTGCCCGAACGGCACCGCCAGGCGCGCCATCGGCATGGAGCGGAAGCGGTCCATCACGCCGCGGGAGGCGTCGCCGGCCATGCGCGTCATGACCCCCATCACCGCGGAGAAGGTCACCATCGCGAACAGGCCGGGCATGAGGTATTCGCGGTAGTCGCCGCCGTTCGGCACCTGGATCGCGCTGCCGAAGACGTACCCGAACAGCACCACCATGACGGCCGGGAAGATCAGCGCCACGACGAGTTCGCCGGGATTGTTGCGCAGCCGTCCCAGCTCGCGGCCGACCAGGGTCAGCCCGTCGGTGAGCGTCCAGCGCAGGCGGCCCAGGGACGAGGTGAGAGCGGTCATCGGACGGGCTCCTTGCGGTCGGTGAGGCGCAGGAACACCTCGTCGAGGGTGGGACGGCGCAGGCTCACGTCGGCGGCGGCGACTCCGGCGTGGTCGAGCCCGCGCACGATGTCGGCGAGGCGGAGGCCGGTGGGGGGCAGGGCGACGGTGAGCCGGCCGTCGGTCGCGGTGGGCTCGCTGCCGGCGAGGGTGTTCAGGACGGTCGCCGCCGCGGGCGTCGCGGCGGGGTCTTCGAGGGTGACGTCGAGGCGGTCGCCGATCGTGGCCTTCAGCTCGTCGGGCGTGCCGGTGGCGATCACCTTTCCGTGGTCGACGACGGCGATGTCGTCGGCGAGCTGGTCGGCCTCGTCCAGGTACTGGGTGGTGAGCAGCACGGTCGTGCCGTCCGCCACGAGTTCGCGGATGCTGTCCCAGATCTCGCCGCGGTTGCGCGGGTCCAGGCCGGTGGTGGGCTCGTCCAGGAAGAGCACCTCGGGGCGCAGAATGAGGCTGGTGATCAGGTCGAGGCGGCGGCGCATGCCGCCGGAGTAGCCGCTGACCTGCCGATCGGCGGCGTCCATCAGGCCGAAGCGGTCGAGCAGCTCGTCGGCTCGCCGGCGCGCCCCGGCCCGGGACAGGTGGGAGAGACGGCCGAACATGCGCAGGTTGCCGCGGCCGGTGAGCTTCTCGTCCACGGCGGCGTACTGGCCCGCGAGCCCGATCTTGGCGCGCACCTTGTCGGCCTCGCGCACGACGTCGTATCCGGCGATGCGGGCGTGCCCGGCGTCGGGATCGGACAGGGTCGCCAGAATGCGCACCGCGGTTGTCTTCCCGGCGCCGTTGGGGCCGAGCACGCCGCAGACCGTTCCTTTCGGGACGCTCAGGTCCAGCCCTCGCAGCGCATGGGTGTCGCCGAAGGACTTGCGCAGTCCTTCGGCGAGCACGATCGGATCAGCCATGACCTCTCCACTGGGTACGTTGTACGCGATTATCGCGGCCAGCGTAAATTACTGGGTACCATGTACGCAAGTAGGGAAGGGTGGAGCGGTGACCGACGCCGAGTACGTGAACATCTGGATGCTGCCCGAGCGCCCGGCCCGCGGGCCGAAGCCGGGTTACAGCCGCGCGCAGATCACCGATGCGGCGATCCGGATCGCCGACACCGAGGGGCTGGAGGCCGCCACCATGCGGCGGATCGCCGCCGAGATCGGCGCCGGCGCGATGTCTCTCTACCGGTACGTTCCGAGCCGCGACAACCTGGTCGAGCTCATGGCCGACCGGATGCAGGGCGAGATCGACGTCACGGGCATGCCCTCAGGAGACTGGCGGGCCGACCTGACCCGCTACGCCGACGGGCTGCGGGCCATGTGGCTGAGGCACCCCTGGATCGGCGCCGTTCAGCGGTCACTTCCCAGCTTCGGCCCCAACCAGTTGCTCCTGATCGAACGGATGATGGGAGTGCTCGACCCCTTCGTCTCCATCGACGAGAACCTCGGCCTCATGGCCATGCTGAACAGCTACATCGAGGGCGTCGTCCGGGAGGAGATCAGCTCGGCCAGGGAGGTCCGCCGCAGCGGGCTCAGCGAGTCGGAGTGGATGACGCGGAACTACCCGTACATCGAGGGGCTGGTGAAGAGCGGGGAGTACCCGATCTTCACCAAGATCGTGATGGAGGCGCGTCACCCGCACCTGAGCCGTGACGACCAGTTCCGGGACGGGCTCAGGCGCGTCCTCGACTTCATCGCCACGGCCCTTCCCGCACCGGGCTAGAGGTTCCTCTTCTCGTGGCCGATCTTCCCCAGGTTGGGGTAGCGGCTGTTGCACCAGGCGTAGGACTCCTGGTTGCGGCCCACCCACGAGCCGTAGTACACGGCCTTCTTGCTGTAGTCGTTCCAGCACTCGATCCGGACGCGGACCCAGCCGTAGCCCGCGTTGCACCTGGCGAAGCCGCCGTCGCCGGAGCTGCCCGTCATCTGGCCGCTGTAGCACTTGGTGATCGGGGCGGGGTCGGCGTGCGCGGCCGCGGGAACCGCGACGATGCCCAGGACCAGGGCGGCTGTGGCGGTGAGCTTCTTGAGCATGGTTTTCCCTCTTCAGCGTGATCTTGGGCGTCAGAGGCTACAGAGGGTGGCTTTGGATTCGCTTTCGAGCTCTGAGCGGTGATCGCGCCTGGTCACCGCCGGATGCGCGCTTCGCGCGGGCTCAGCAGCGCTGCCCGTTGAGGAGGTTGATGGTGGCGTTGAAGTTCACCGTGATGCAGTGGTAGGTGCCGGAGGGGATCGAGACCGTGCCGCCGCCGGGGCCGGCCGGACCGGTGCACCCGCTGGCGATGATGAAATATCCCAGCATGTCGGACAGCAGGAAGCGGTTGCCGCTGGCGCACGTGTAGATCGCCGCCGCCGCGGACGCCGGCGGAGTGGTGATCGTGCAGGCCAGGGCGGCCGCCATCGCGGCGGCCACGATGCTCCTTCTCATGGTGTCCCTTCCGGTCGGGGGTCCCGGCGCCCCGCTGGGCGCCGGGACCGTCAGGAGATGGCGGTCAGGAACGTGTGATCTTCACGTCGTCCACGCCCGCCTCGATCAGGCTGGCCGTACCCGCGTCGGCCGTCTCGACCAGCAGCCGGACGGTCTGTCCCGCGAAGGAGGACAGGTTGATCGTCGCGGGCTGCCAGGCGCCGGCCCGGTTGGCGGCCGAGCCGAGCTGCTGCAGCACGACGGTGTTCGTCGAGCCGGACACGACGCGGACGCGGAAGTAGTCGGCGCTGCTCGCGTTGCTGAGATGCGCCAGATACCACGACAACGTCAGCGTGAGCGTCCCGGACGGCAGCGCGATCTCCGGCGAGCGGATGCTCGTGGCCCCGCCGTCGACGTCGTGCGTGCCCGCCCCGCTGCCGGCCAGGCGGCCGGTCACCAGGTCGTTGACGCCGCTGACGGTGGTGCCGAGCTGCAGGCCGATGCCGGAGCTCGTGGCCGCCGGGTCACCCCGCTCCCAGGCGCCGGACGTGGCGGTGTCGGTGCCCGAGGCGTTCGTGGTCCAGCCCAGCGAGGTCTCGAACGTGTCGTTGAAGACCACGTTGCTGATCGTGCCCACGTTGAGGGTGAACGGGGCGGTGCGGTCCATCGAGGTGCCGTCACCGGTGACGATGACGTTGTAGGTGGCGCTCGGTGTGCCCGCCGGCACGTTGATCGTCATCGTCGAGGACGCGCCCGACGTCACGCTCGGCGGGTTGAACGTCGCGCTCACGCCCGCGGGCAGGCCGGTGGCCGAGAAGGTGACCGTCTGCGCGGGCGGCGTGGTGGTCGCCGTGCTCACGGTCGAGGTCGTCGTCTGACCAGGCTGTACGGTGGCCGACGTCGGGTTCAGCTCCATCGAGAAGCCGGGGCCGCCGCCCTGGCAGGTGGCCGGCTCACCGGCCGCGGCCGGCACGCTCACGGCCAGCCACGCGGCCTTGGTGGCGTCGAACTCGGCGCAGGAGCCGGGGAACGACTGGATCGCGGCCTCCAGCGAGGCCTTGCGGGCCAGCGAGTGGGTCCACGTCGCGGTCTTGCGCAGCAGCGTGGCCATGAAGATCTGGCCGGCCTTGCGCGGGCCCAGCCCGGTCAGGGTGGTGGAGTTGCAGGTCGGGCTCTGCGGCTGGCCGTTGGTCGGGTTGGTGCCCTCGGCCAGCAGGTAGAACCAGTGGTTCTGGACGCCGGCGGCCGCGTGGACCTCCATGTTCGGGACCGAGGCGGAGAAGCAGTTGGGGTTGCCGGAGATCAGCGACGGCTGGTGCATGTAGCGGATCGGGCCGCTGCCCACCAGGTTGACCTCTTCGCCCACGCTGTAGTCGGGCGGGTCGAGGTTGGCCGGCTCGTTGGCGAACCACTCGGTCAGCGCGCCGAAGATGTCGCCGGTCGACTCGTTGAGGCCGCCCTTCTCGTTGCTGCCGGTCGAGCCGCCGGGGGTGGTCTGGAAGATGGCGTGGCCGTACTCGTGCGCGACGACGTCCATCGGGGTGACCTGGCGCTGGTTGTCCTGGGAGCGGCCGAAGTTCGTGTAGCTGCCGTTCCAGTAGGCGTTGACGGCGTTGAGGCCGACTCGTGCGGGGAAGCCGCCGCCGGTGCCGTTGATGCCGTTACGGCCCAGCCACTGGCTGAGCATGTCCCATTCCTTGCCCGCCGCGAACAGCGTGTCCACGCAGGCGGTCTCCAGGTTCGTGCCGGAGCCGTTGCCCCAGTTGTCGTCGGTCCCGGTGTACGCCGCGCCGTCCTGGCCGCCGCACCGGATTCCCGTACGGACCGGGTCCGTCATCGAGAAGCTGGAGCCCGAGCCGGAGGTGCCGATGGTGACCGGGTTGCCGTTGTAGTAGCTGTTGCCGGTGCCGTCCATGACCAGGTCGGACTTCTCGATGACCTGGCCGTTCATCGCGTCGACGAACACGTGCAGCTTCGTCTCGCGTCCCTTGTCGGTGCCGTCGACCCGCACCTCGTACGCCAGGCGCCCCGCACCCTCGGCGAAGACGCTGAGCTGCGGCGCGGAGACCGAGGCGACCTCGGGAACCAGGGCGCGCGCGACGTCGGCCGCCCGGTCGGCGCCGATGGCCGGCTTGGTGGCGACCTCCAGCGCCTGGGTCTGCGCGATGGACGTGCTCAGCACGCCGCCCGCGGAGTCGGTCACGACGACGAAGTCGCCGCCGCGCACCGGCAGGCCGGCGTGGGTACGGGCGTAGGAGACGTAGTTGAGTCCGTTCTGACCGGCGGTCACGCCCTGGCGGACGAAGGCGTCCTTGGGTGAGACGCGCAGAGCGCCGGGCTCGGACTCCACCAGGCGGTCGGCCGCCTGGACGGCCGCGGTGGCCGGGTCCGGAGGTGCGGCGGTCTCTGCCGCCAGGGCGGTCTGGCCCGAGGCGATCGAGGCCGACATCGCCACGAGCAGGCTGGTGGTGCTCGCGACGAGCGCTAACGCGAGTTTGCGTTTCACGCGGTGCTCCTTCTGGGTGAGCGGCCGCGGCTGGGGGTACGTCGGCCGCCGGGGGGTGTGCGAGATCTCCCCAGAGATCTCTGGCGTCGCTCCGCGGTGATCAATCAGGAAGGGAGGAAGACGGAGCTTCCTGCATCTGACGTGAGATCTAAAAGGGCGTCAATATGTGCGGAAATACTTGGAAATTCATCGACGACAGATGCTGTATCGGTCCAAAAGCATCCAAAACCCGCTGAACAGCCATTTCCCACCCAGGGCGGCGTGCCCGTAATCCGTTACGGCCTTTCTTCGCGCCCGTTTCTGGCTCCACCCAGTATTGACAAGTAAAGACAACCGGAATTGCACCCCGCCGCCCCGCCCCCCGGCGCCCCCATCTCCAGCTCGCCCTGAGAGCGTCACCTCGGGTCGGTCCGAGGGTGTCACCCCGCAGGTCTTCTCCACGAAGAATCCGTCTGAGAATCCGTCTGAGAAGCGGCCACACCCTGGCCGCTTCCCTTGCGAGGGTGGTCACCGAGGAACCGACGAGCAAGGAGCCGATCATGTCCGTCAACTCTGTGACCCACCTGAACTTCCGCGGCGACGCCCAGGCCGCGCTCACCTTCTACCAGTCCGTCTTCGGCGGCCAGATGGTGGCGGTGACGTACAAGGACGCGGGAAACGTCCAGAACCCCACCGAGGCCGAGCAGGTGATGTGGGGCCAGGTGGCCGCCGACAGCGGCTTTCGCGTCATGGCCTACGACGTCCCGTCGCGCCTGCCCTGGAACCAGGGGGAGAACGCGTTCTTCGTCTCGCTCCGCGGTGACACGGCCGAGGAGGTCGCCGCGTACTGGGAGAAGCTCTCCGACGGCGCGACCGTCCAGCAGCCGCTGGGCCCCGCGCAGTGGGCGCCCCTCTACGGAATGCTGAAGGACCGGTTCGGCGTCACCTGGGTCGTGGACGTCGTCAGCGAGTGAAGGGCTGAGGAGAGGAGGCCGTCGCCGATGACTCCGGCGGCGACGGCCGCCATGCCGGTGCCGGCGGTGCGGGCATGGCCGCGCGGGGCGTCTCACCCCTGCCCGTTATGGGCGCCTCCGATGCCCGAGGGGCATCTCACCCAGCCCGTACGGCGAAGCGGTCGCCAAGGCCGGTCAGCTCCACGAGTCGCGTCACCGCCGTGGAGACCTCGCCCAGCACCAGCGAGACCCCTCCCTGCGCGGCCAAGGTCGCCAGCCCCACCATCGCGCCCAGCCCGGCCGCGTCGATGAACGACACCTTCGTCATGTCCAGCACCACCCGGCGCACGCCCCGGCCCACGATCTCCAGCACATACCGGCGCAACTGCCCGATGGTGGCGATGTCTATTTCTCCTGCCACGCTGACCGTGGCCGTGCCGTCCCGCTCCCGGGTCGAGAGCGTCAATGCGTCCATGGATGATCTTCCACAATCCCAGGCGGCAGCGCGGAGCCGGGTCGCCGAGGTGGCGCAAGGTCCGACGACACGGAAGATCGACAAAAGAGTGCTTAAGTAGATTACACCTCCTGGAGGCGCGCGGACCCGTCCGGTAATCGTGACCTTGACCGTCGGTCAGTCAGGCCGGATAATTCGCCTGCGACTGAATGTTGGGCCGCCGCCATGGCGGAGAAAATATGTACCGCCCCAGACCCCGGCGGGCGAGCTGTCTCATCACTTGGTGAAACGGTGAGGGTCTGTGATGACCGCAGGGAAATCGCCGCTCCCCGAGCATGGCACGCCATTCCTGATGGCCGATCGTTTTACCGGCTCCTCCTTGCACATGATCCGGCACGCGACGGCCGAGCACGCCGAATCCCTCGGCCTCAACGGGGTTCGGTTGCTGGAGTTCGTGCTGGCCGTTCACGAGAGCGTCGCCAACGTGGTGAAGCACGCCGGCAATCACGGCGAGATCCAGTTGTGGCGCAGCGACGGTCACGTGCACTGCACGATTTCCGACCGCGGCCCCGGCATTCCCCTCGACGGGCTGAATGTCTCCCGGATCAGCCCCGACGCACTGGGCGGGCGCGGACTGTGGCTGATCCATCATCTGGTCAGCAGCGTCGACATCACCACCGGCGAGGAGGGCACCGTCGTCCATCTGGCGGTCGAACTTCCCGCTCATGGAACCGGAATGAAGCACATCCGGACGAGCCCGCCTCCGCCGGAAACCGAATTCCGCACCGAATGGACCCGCTGAAAAACGCCACCGGCCGGGTTACCTTGATGGCGGATCATCCACAGGGAAAGCCCGGGAGGAACGTCATGAAGATCAGGCGAGGGGTTTTAGCGGCGGTGCTGGCCGCCGGCGTGCTCGCTCTCGGCTCGACCCCGGCTCACGCCATTCCTCCTCCTCCGCCGGGGGGCGACAACCTCATCGTCTTCACCTACTACAGCGGGGAACAGGTCATCGGGCAGCGCTGGTTCGGCTGCAACCAGCCCGCGGGTCAGTGGGGAACCCTGAACGGCACGCTGCGGGTCTTCTTCACGCCCTGCTGAGCCGTACCCGATTCAGTTCATCACCGGCAGGCCGCGGTCCAGGCCGGTGATGCGCAGGAGCCGGGACATGAACGGACGGGGTGCGGTCAGCACCACCGTGATGCCCAGCGGCCTGGCGCGGTGCTGGATCCCGACCAGGACGGCCAGGCCGGAGGCGTCGCAGAACGACACCTGGGACAGGTCGAGGACGAGCAGGTTCGTGCTGGAGTCCAGCGCGCCCAGCAACCGGCGGCGAAGCGCCGCGCTGGTGAAGATGTCGATCTCACCGGTCAGGCGAATGACGGTCGGCGTCGACGGTTCGGCGATGCCAGACATGACGGCCATGAAAGGTCTCCTTTCGGAGAAACCGATGCGGGATCACACCGCGGTCGGCAGGCGCGTGAGGGCGAGGAGGTCGTCGGCCGTCAGGTCGGCGGTGTGCCGGGCGGCGCGCGTCAGGGCGTTCTGGGCGGGTCCGGCGGCGGTGTCCGGCGGGATGAGCAGCAGGGCCACCGGCTCGACGGCGGCGAAGAACAGCACGACCACGTGCGGGTCCGCGCCGCGGAAGCGGCCGACGCGGACGAGTCGCCCGCGTGCCGGGATCCGGTCCGGTATGTGTCGCCACGCGTCCGGGTGCAGGCCGACCAGCAACGTCGTGCGCCCCAGCCGCTGGTCGCCGGCGGCGACGAGGCCGGGCAACTCGGCGGCGGCGTCGCGGGAGCGAGGCCACCAGGCACCGTTCACGACGGCTCTTCGGCTGGGCGTAGGGTCAAGGCTGAGCCGCGGGACGGGGTGGAGCGGTAGAAGTGTCGGCGTCATGTTCGTCGCCTGACCTGTCCGGGCCCGCGCAAACGGGCCGGTGGTGAATCGCCGGGGGCGACGCCGACCTGAGTGCCAACGCTCGAGATGTCCTCGGTAACTGCACCTTACCTCACCTTTCGAAAGCGAAGCCCAGGGCCTGGCGCATCAGTCCGGGCAGGTCGGCGTGGCCGTCGCTCTCGGCCCAGCGCACCAGCGCCACGTGGGTGGCGCCCAGGCAGGCTCCGGCCGTGGCGCGTACGCGGAACTCCTCGGCGGGGTCCGGCGACGGGCCGCAGAGCGCGGTGACGATCGCGGACTGGGTGGCGTACTGGCTGTCCAGGTGGTGGGCGCGCAGTGCCGGGACGGAGATCATCAGGCTCAGCCGGGCCAGGAGCATGGCCTTCTCGGCGGCGATCGCCGTGGCGGCCATCTCGACGAGGGCCAGGCCGATGCGCTCGTGGAGCGACTCGGTCTCGGGCCGGGCGGTGACGGTGGCGGCGGTCACCTGGTCGTAGTCGTCGTACAGCACCAGGTCCTCTTTGGTGGCGAAGTGCCGGTACACGGTCATCGCGGAGACGCCCGCCGCCTCGGCCACGCCGGTCACGGTCGTCGCGTCGTAGCCCTGGTCGAGGAAGAGGCGGATGGCGTGCGCCTGGATCGCCTGTCTTGTCTCGATACGGCGCCGGTCACGCAGGCTCGTCATGTGGTAGACAGTACCAAAGTGGTAGTAACTAACATTTCTGGAGGGTCCGATGACACGACTGATCGGCAAGACCGCGCTGGTGACCGGAGCCTCGCGCGGCATCGGCCGTTCCATCGCCGAACGGCTCGCCGCCGATGGCGCCCGCGTCGCCGTGCACTACAGCACCAGTGAGGCCGAGGTGGCCGAGACGGTCGACCGGATCGGCGAGCGCGCCTTCCCGGTGCGGGCCGACCTCGCCACCATGGCCGGCGTGGGCGAACTGGCCGACGCGCTGGCGGAGCGCGAACTGGACATCCTGGTCAACAACGCGGCCGCCCCGCCCGCCGGGCCGATCGAGACGGACACCCCTGAGCAGTTCGACCGGTTGTTCGCGGTCAACGTCAAAGCCCCGTACTTCCTCATCCAGCGGCTCCTGCCCCTCATGCGGAACGGCGGGCGGATCATCAGCATCTCCACCGTCGCCACCCGCATGGCCTATCCCACGCAGACCTCCTTCGCCATGACCAAGGGCGCGCTGGAGACCATGAGCCTCTCCCTGGCCCAGGCGCTCGGCAGCCGCGGCATCACGGTGAACGTCGTCGCCCCTGGCGCCACTCGGACCAGCGCCAACGCCTCCCTCTTCACCCCTGAGGCATCGGCCTTCTTCGCCGCCCATACGGCGCTGGACCGGGTGGGCAGGGCCGAGGACGTGGCCGACGTGGTGGGATTCCTCGCCTCCGACGCGGCCCGATGGGTGACCGGGCAGGTGGTGGACGCCAGCGGCGGCGTCCACCTGGGGCCGCGCATCGGCTGACTCAGAACTCCTGGTGGACGGCCTCGATGGCGGCCAGCGTGTTGCGCAGGTGCTGGAGGGTGACGGCGATGATCCCGTCGAGGTCACGGGCACGGTAGAGCTCGACCAGGCGGCGGTGCTCGGCGTTGGCCTCGCCGACCTGCTCGGGACGCGCGTCCAGGGACAGGCTGACGTAGGCCGAGGCGCTGGCGCGCAGGCTGCGTAGCGTCTGGGCCAGCTTGCCGTCGTCGCCCTCGTCGGAGAGCAGGCCGTGAAAGCGCCGGTTGAGGTCGACCCAGACGGACAGATCCGGCTCGACGGCCATCCGCTCGCACAGGTCAGCCGCCGCGGCCAGCCGTTCGTCGGTGACGGCGGCGAGCACCCGCTTGATCATGAGCGGTTCGAGCGCCATGCGCATCTCGTAGATCTCGCGGACCTCGTCCAGATCGAGGCTGCGCACCACGGCGCCCCGGTGCGCGTCGAGGTAGATGAGCCCTTCGGTGGCCAGGTCGCGCAGCGCCTCCCTGACCGGGGTGGTGCTGACGTCGAGGTCGGCGGCGATCTCCCGCTGCAGCAGCCGGGTGCCGGCCGCGAGCTCACCCGAGAGGATGGCCGTGCGGATCCTCTCCCTGGCGTACTCGTGCGCCGTCCTTGATCGGTTCGGCTGCTTGTTGGGCAACACTTTTCGCCTCCGATCCGGCTGGACGCGGCCACGACAGCGCCCGTTCAGCATAGCCGCCACCGCGTGCGACGATCGCCGACGGTATCTCGGCCGGAGGGGTGCCCGAGGCCAGCAGCAGCCACAGCAGCAGCCGGGCCTGGCGCGGGTTGAGCCGTCCCGCGGTGATGACGCCCCGGCCGATCAGGTCGGCTTCGGAGCCGGGGAAATCGTAGGCGGCGCGCAGGGTGCTCCCGGCGCCGGTCCTGGTGGCGAGCACGACCGGGATCTTGGCCGCCGCCTTCTCGATGGTGTCGGCCAGGGCGGGTGAGACGTGGCCGACGCCGTACGCCGCGATCACCGCGCCGTCGAGCCCGGTGTCGAGCAGGGCCCGCAGCGCGCCGCCGTCGTCGCCGAGGTGCGTCTCAAGCAGAGGGACAAAGGCCGGTCCCGACGGGTACGGCAGCGCCCCGCTCCCCACCGGCGCCCCCGCGAACCACGGCGGCGCCCCGCTCCCCACCGGCGCCCCCGCGAACCACGGCGGCGCCCCGCTCCCCACCGGCGCCCCCGCGAACCACGGCAGACCCTCGACCACGCGCCCGAGCAGCCCGAACTCTCCCGACTCGAACGCCTGCAACGCCCCGGCATGAACCTTGCGGACCCGGTGGGCGGCGTGGATCTCGTCGTTCATGACCACGAGCACGCCGCGGTCGCGCGCCTCGGGATCGGCCGCGGTCCTGATGGCGGCGGCGAGGTTGGCCGGGCCGTCCGCGCCGAGCGCGCCCGCGGGCCGCATCGCCCCGGTGAACACGACGGGCTCGTGCGCACGCCAGACGAGGTCGGCCAGATAGGCGGACTCCTCCATGGTGTCGGTTCCCTGGACCACGACCACTCCGTGCGCGCCGTCGCGGATCGCCGCGGCCGCGGCGCGGACGGCGTCGAGGACGAGGTGGGGGGTGAGCGCGGCGCCCGGGGTGCGGCCGAGGGTCTGGGCGGTGACCCGGATGCTCCGCAACGCCGGTGCGACCGCGCCCAGTAGCGCGTCACCGCCGAGCGTGGGTGCGACCGCGCCGCTCTCGGTCGGGGTCATCGTGATCGTGCCGCCCAGGGACAGGACGCGGACCAGGGGGTCGGTCATGGGCACATCCTCCATTGACAGGTTATGGGGTGCATTTTATAACATCCACATACCTCGGGGAACAGCGAGGCGATGGAGGAGTGATGACAACAGAGAAGACCAAGGCGACACCCGCCCGGCTGACCCGGACGGTGGCCTTGACCACGATGGCCATGCTCGGCGTGTCCTACATTCTGAACGCGATGGACCGGCAGCTCTTCCCGGTCCTGTTGCCCGACATCCGCGCCGATCTCGGCCTGGCCCTGTCCCAGGGCGGGCTGCTCGCGACCGTCTTCACCCTCGGCATCGGCCTGGCCGGCGTCCCGACCGGCATCCTGCTCGACCGCCTGTCCCGCAAGGCGGTCATGGCGATCGGCATCCTGATCTACTCGGGATTCACCTTGCTCACCGCGTTCGCGGTCGGATTCCTCGACATGTTCGCCTACCGGGCCCTGTCGGGCGTCGGCGAGGCCATGCAGATCACCGCACTGTTCGCCGCCGTCGGGGCCTACTTCCACGCCTCACGCGCCCTGGCCCTGGGCTACCTGAACACGGTGTTCGGGCTGGGCAGCGTACTCGGCCCCTATCTGGGCGCCATGCTCGCCACCGCCTCCGGTCACTGGACGACGCCGTTCATCACCTATGGGCTCCTGGGCCTGGTGATGATCGTGGTTCTGTGGTTCGGGGTCCCCAAGGTCTTCTCCGAGCGGGCGGAGCCGGCCGGGACCGCGGCCGCCGCCGGCGGTGCCCATCTGCCGGCGTTCCTGCTCAACCGCAACACCGTGCTGCTCGCGGTCAGCGCCGGCGTGGTCGGCGTCATGCTCTACAGCTACCTCGGGATCTACCCCACCTATCTCCAGGAGGAGCTCGGCTTCACCAGGACCGAGGCGGGCTTCGCCGCCGCCATGTTCGGGTGCGGCGCCATGCTGAGCATCGTCGGCGGATACCTCGGTGACCGCCTCGACCAGCGCCGCTTGATGCTGGTCTGCCTGGTGGGGCTCAGCGTCGTCGGCCTGGTCATGTTCCACGTACCCGGCGGGCACGGCATGCAGTACACCCTCTCGTTCGCCGAGGGCGCGCTGGCCAGCGGTGTGCTGTTCGTGAACCTCTACTCGGCCATTCAGCGCTCCGTCCGCCCGGAGCTGGCCGGGCGGGTCTCCGGCCTGTTCGTGGCCTGCTTCTACATTCCGTCGGCCTTCGCCGGATACCTGTTCACGGCCCTCAAGGGACACTTCGGCTGGGGCGGCGCGGCGGTGGGCGTGCTGGGGATTCTGCCTATCGTGGCCCTGGCCACGCTCCTGCTGGTGAAAACGGAGAAGGGAACTCACCGATGACGCTGGACCTGCTGATCGCCGGTGGCATGGTCGTCACCCCGGGCGGCCGCCGGCGGCAGAACATCGGCGTCGCCGACGGCCGGATCGCGGTCATCGGCACCGACCGGCCCGCGGCCCGCCGGGAGGTCGACGCGTCGGGCCTGCTGGTTCTGCCCGGCGGGGTGGACACCCACGTCCATCTCATGGACCCAGGCAGCATCGAGCGCGAGGACTTCCCGACCGGTACGGCGGCAGCGGCGGTGGCCGGCGTCACCACCATCGTGGAGCACAGCCACGGCGCGCCCGTGCGCACGGTGGCGGATCTGCGCGGCAAGCAGTCGTACCTCACCGGCCGCTCCAACGTCGACTTCGGGCTGGCCGCGCACGCCTGGCCCGGCGCCGCCGGCGACGTCGCCGGGTTGTGGCGGGCGGGCGTCGCCTTCTTCAAGGTGTTCACCTGCACCACGCACGGCATCCCCGGCCACGACGCCGCCGCGCTGCGCGCCCACCTCAACGCCACCGCACTGGCGGACGCCGTCAGCCTGGTGCACTGCGAGGACGAGTCGCTGACCGCGGACGCCGAGCGTCTGCTGCGCGGATCCGGGCGCACGGACCCCGGCCTGCTCCCCGACTGGCGCGACCGTGACGCCGAAGTCGTCGCAGCGGCTGTCACCGCGCTGCTCGTCAGGCGCGTCGGAGCGCGGGCCGTCGTCGCGCACGTCAGCCACCCCGAGGTCGCCGACTACCTCGCGCGCGAGCGGGCCGGCGGCGCCCGGCTGGGCGCCGAGGGCTGCCCGCAGTACTTCCTGCTGCGGGAGGACGAGGTGCACGAGCACGGGGCGCTGCGCAAGTTCACGCCGCCGGCCAGGGCGCGCACCGACTCCGACGAGGCGTTGATGTGGCGGCTGCTGCGCTCCGGCACGCTGACGCACATGTCGAGCGACCACGCCCCGTCCACCCTGGAGCAGAAGGCCGCCGGCGACATCTGGAACGTTCACTTCGGCCTGCCCGGACTCGACACCACCCTGCCGGTCCTGCTGGACGCCGCCGCCCGTGGCCACCTGAGCCACGAGGACGTCGCCCGCGTGTACGCAGAGACGCCGGCCCGCACGTACGGCCTGTACCCGCGCAAGGGCCGGATCGGTGTGGGGGCCGACGCCGATCTGGTCCTGGTCGATCCCGGCGGCCGGCGCACGCTGGCCAACGAGAACATGCTGTCCAAGGCGGGCTGGACCCCGTACCACGGCCGTGCCGTCACCGGCCTGGTGGTGCGGACGTATCTGCGTGGTGTCCTGATCGCCGAGAAGGGCGAACCTCTCGACGCCCGCGAGGGCCGGTTCCTGTCCGGCGGTGGCGCTTAGGATTGTGGCGGTGCCGAGGGCGGTTGGGGGTGCTTTGGCCGGGGGACCGCCCTTCGGGGAAGAGTTTCCATACAGATCTGGAGTTTTCGATGTCCGTCAGCCGCGTCATGCCCGTCATCCGGTCGAAGGCCCTGCAGGAGAGCCGGGAGTTCTACGGGCTGCTGGGGTTCGAGGAGGTCATGGACCACGGGTGGATCGTGACGCTCGCCTCGCCGTCCACGCCGGCGGCGCAGATCAGCTTCATGACCGGTGACAAGACCGCCCCGGTCACGCCGGACGTGAGCGTCGAGGTGGATGACGTCGACGCGGCGTACGCGGCCGTGCGTGCGAGTGGCGCCGAGATCGTGCACGACCTGCGCGATGAGGATTGGGGGGTGCGACGGTTCTTCGTCCGTGACCCCAACGGCCGGGTGATCAACGTGCTGAGTCATCGATGATGTGCAGGGGCACGTCCTGGCCGATCTGCCACAGGGTGGGGATGACGTGACCTGCCCGCGCCCGCTCGTACTCGGCCTCGGTGAGCGCGGCGACCTGCAAGAACGTGAGCGTGTCCAGGACGTCGAACTCGGGGTCCACGGTCAGGGCCAGCGCCGTCAGTGATCCTCGCGGGTTCATGCGGGTGAGCTGGCCGGGGGCCAGGGGCCGTTCGCGCAGGTCGAGCAGGATGCCGATGCACCAGTCGGGCGGGGCGGCGTCCGCGGGGCCGCGGGCCACGCGGAGGCTGAGCTCGTAGCCGTGCCGGCCCGTCCCGATGGTGATCAGGTGCCAGTGGGGGCGCGGGAGGTCGACCGCGTACGCGCGGATGGCGCCTCCGGCCAGTTCTCCCCACGGCTGGGCCGTGCCGTACGTCTTTTCCAGTGCTGCTTCGATCTTTCCGTGCATTCCTCCCACGGTATGGGATGGGAATGGGCTTGTTAACACCAAGAACATGTGGGTACAACGTGCTCATCAAGGGTGCGCTGTACCCAAGGGGGTGAGGCGAACCAAGGGGTCCACGGCGGAGTCCAAAGTTGCATGATCACCGTGACGCTCTCCATGGTGCTGGCCCTCTCGCCGGCGACCGCGACCGAGATCCCGAAGAACTTCCTGTTCAGCGAGCCCGCCGCACGCAAGGTCCTTTCTCCGGACGACGCGGCCGAAATGGGCTACAAGATCAGCGACAAGCTCACCAGGCCGCTGGAGCTGAACCCGTGCGTACACCGGCGCGCCATCGACCGCGGCCGCCTGGCGGCCCGCACGATCACGCTCTGGACCAGCGCCCCGAGCGGCGAGTCGGAACAACTCGTCCTGTACAAGAGCCCGCGTGCCGCCCACGCCGCGTTCGCCAAGCTGCGCGCCGAGGTCAAGCGGTGCGCGCGCAAGGGGGATCCGGCCTCTCCCGCTCTCAAGATCCGGTGGCGGACGAGCAAGGTCAAGGCGGGCGACGAGTCGATCGGCATGGGCTACCGGACCTGGCAGGACGGCTACGTGAACGAGACGGTCACCGGCGTCGTCGCGCGCAGGGGCAGCGCCCTGATGATCTACACCACCTCCGCCGGCGACTACAACCCGGGCGGGCTGACCAAGACCACCAGGAAGATGGCCGCCAAGGTCTGCTCCCTTCCCGGAGTCTGCTGAACGGCTCAGCGGGGAGCGAAGCCGTGCAGCAGGGCCTCGACGACGGCCTCCACGGTGGGCAACTCCTTCTCCAGCATGCCCCGGTAGACGACCACGCCGACGAACATGTCACTCAGCAGCCACAGGTCGGCGTCCTCGCGTACCTCGCCGCGGGCGAGCGCGTTGTCGTAGATCTCCCATGCGCGGGCCATTCTCGACCGCATCGCCTCGCGCAGGATCTCGGCCACGGCGGGGTCGCGGCCGGCCTCGCCGTACATCTGCCTGGCGATGGGGCCCATGGCCTTCCAGGCCTCCATCGTCTCGGTGACGACCACGCGCAGGTCGCCGGCGAACGACCCGGTGTCGGGCATCGCCACCTTGGCGTCCATGGCCGAGCCGAGCGCGTCGAGCAGAAGGTCCCGTTTAGTGGCGTAGCGGCGGAACACGCTCGCCCTGCCCACGGAGGCGGCCTGGGCCACCTCGTCCATGGTGAAGTCCAGGCCCTTCGTGAAGATCAGGGTGGTCGCCGCCCGCTTGATGCGGACATCGACCTCCGGATCGGGCTTGCGCGCCATAAGTGAGACTCCTAGTATCAGATACTATGCGTATCAGAATCATCATCATAGGCGCGGGACCGGGCGGATTGGTCGCGGCGCGCTCGCTCGCGGCGGCCGGACACGACGTGGAGATCCTTGAGCGGGCGCCGGAGTTGCGGACGGCGGGCGGCTCCGTCACGTTGTGGCCGGGTTCGATCCGTATCCTGCGCGAGCTCGGGGCGGACCCGACCGACCTGGGCAGCCGGCTGACGGTGCTGGAGGGGTGGTCGCCGGAGGGCGTATCGCTGATGAACATCGACCTGTTGCGTCTCGAACGTAAGTACGGCGCTCCCAGCGTGCACATCGCCCGCCGGGACCTGGTCGAACGTCTGGTCGAAGGGGTGCCCGTCCGCTACGGAAGCGAGGTCGTGGGCGTCGACCCCGACCGGGCCGAGGTCACGCTGGCCGACGGGAGCACGGTCCGCGGCGACGTCCTGATCGGCGCCGACGGCCGCAACTCCGCGGTACGGCACGCGCTGGGAAAGGAGGATCCGGCCCGGCGTACCGAATGGGTCACCTGGCAGACCTTCGCCGACGTGCCCCTGGAGCTGGTCGGCACCGGGCGCTCCCTGGTCATCACCGGCAAGGAGGGGATGATGGGCCTGACCCCGGCGGGCCCCGGCAGGGTGCTGAACTGGTTCGAGCTGCGCACGGCGCCGGGCCGTCCGCTCTGGCTGGACGAGGTCGACCCGATCGGCCGGCTCAAGGAGGTCTTCGGCGGGTGGAAGGGCCTGGTCCCCGAGGTGCTGTCGTCGGTGACCGAGATGCAGGCGTTCCCGCACTGGCGGCACAAGGTGCCGGAGGTCTGGGGGCGCGGGGCCACCACGCTCCTGGGCGACTCGGCCCACACGATGCCCCCCAGCCTCGCCCAGGGCACCAACCAGGCGATCGAAGACGCCTGGCTGCTGACCCGCTCACTGGGCGACCTGCGGGGCTACGAGCGGACCCGGTCCAGGCAACTGCGCCTGCCCGCCAGGCTGGCCGGTGACGAGATCGCCAACCGGCCGGGCAGGAAAATGCCCGGCGGGCCGATGAGCGTCCTGTACTCCTGGTGGATCCGCAAGTCGAGCGGGTACCTCTCGGCCATGGCGTGAGTCAGAGGACCTTCATGGTGAGCTCCTGACAGGGTGGGAAGGGCCGGTTCTACCAAGTGCCGGCGACCTGGCGGATCGGGGCGTTGAGGCGGTTGAAGAGGTTCGTCGTGGCGATCATGAGCAGGATCGCGGCGAGCTGCTGCTCGTCGAAGTGGTCGGCGGCGTCGTTCCAGATCTCGTCGGAGACGGAGTCGGGGCGGTCGGCCAGCCGGGTGGCGGCCTCGGCCAGCGCCAGGGCGGCGCGCTCGGAGTCGGTGTAGTACGGGGCCTCGCGCCAGGCGGCGACCAGGCCGACGCGCTCGTCGCTCTCGCCGAGCTTGCGCAGGTTCTTGAGGCCGGCGTCGACGCAGAAGCTGCAGCCGTTGACCTGGCTGACGCGCAGGTGGATCATCTCCAGCAGTTCCTGGGGCAGGCCCTGCGACTGCGCGGCCTTCATCAGCTCCATGATCGGCTTCATCGCGGCGGGGATGATCGTCGCGGGGTTCTTCATCCGGGCTTCCATTTTGTCCTCTTTCGTCGTTGTTGCTGTGAGAACAGATTGGTCGCCCGAGTTGATACATTCGCTATGCGTCGACGATGGGGTGACAATGGTGCGGTTTACGCTTCTCGGGCCGGTCCAAGTGATCGTCGACGGGGGTCCTCTCGCGGGCATCGCCCCGCGGCATCGCGCGGTGCTGGCCTATCTCCTGCTCAACGCCGGACGGGTCATCAGCATCGACCGGCTGATCGAGGCCATGTGGGGCTATGACCAGCCCGACACCGCCCGCTCGCAGGTCCACGCCTCGATCACCGCGATCCGCAAGGCACTGCGCGGCGCGGGCGACGGCGACCTGCTGGAGACCCGGGCCGGCGGCTACGTCGTGAACCCGGCGCAGGGGCAGGTGGACGCCCAGGAGTTCACCGAGCTCGTGACGCTCGGCGACCTGCGCGGGGCACTGAAGCTGTGGAACGGCGAAGCCCTCGAAGACGTGCACGCGCACTACGTCGCCGGAGTCCGCGACCTCTGGAACGACCGGCGGCTGACGGCCTGCGAACGCCTGGCGGAGACCGAGCTCGCCGCCGGTCGCCACGCGGAGCTGCTCGACGACCTGGCCGCCCAGGTCGCCGCCAACCCGATCAGGGAGAAGCTGAACGGCCACCTGGTCCTGGCCCTGCACCGCTCGGGCCGGCAGGCCGACGCCCTGGCCGCGGCGCGCGCCTACCGTACGGCGCTGGCCGACGAGCAGGGGCTGGACCCGGGGCACGCGTTCGCCGAACTGGAGCGGGCGGTGCTGAACGACGATCCTTCGCTGCGCCTGGCCGAGGCGGCCGGGCCCGTCCAGCCGCCGGCACCGGCCGCGCCGCCGCGGCGGACCTTCCTGCCTTACGACATTCCGGATTTCTCCGGACGTACCGCTGAGCTGGAACGGCTCGCCGACGAGCAGGAGGCGGCGCTCGTCACGATCGACGGCATGGCCGGGATCGGCAAGACCGCGCTCGCCGTGCACGTGGCGCACCAGCTGACCGGCCGTTACCCGGACGGCCGGCTCTTCCTCGATCTGCAGGCCCACACCGCGGGCAGTACGCCGGTCGACTCCGCAGCCGCGCTGGAGGCCCTGCTGCGCCAGCTGGGCGTGCCCGTGGACCAGATCCCGGCGACCCCGGCCGAGCGCAGCGCCCTGTGGCGGGCCGAGCTGGCCGGCCGCCGGGTGCTCGTCGTCCTGGACAACGCCCTCGACGCCGACCAGGTACGCCCCCTGCTGCCCGGCGGCTCCGACACCCTCGTCCTGGTCACCAGCAGGCGGCGGCTGGTCGGCCTGGACGGCGCCCGCGCCCTGTCCGTCGAGGTTCTGGATGAGCAGGACGCCGTGGAGCTGTTCGGCCGGATCGTCGGCGACCGCGCGCGGGACGAACCCGACGCGGTCCGCGAGGTGCTGGAGCTGTGCGGCTATCTGCCGCTCGCCATCCGGATCTCGGCCGCCCGCCTGCAGCACCGCCAGCGCTGGACGGTCGCCTACCTCGCCGGCAAACTGCGCGACCAGCGACGGCTGCTGGACGGGGTGTCGGCCGCGTTCAGCATCTCCTACGAGCAGCTCCACGAGGACGAGCAGCGGTTGTTCCGCCTGCTCGGGCTGGTCCCCGGCCGCGACATCGACCCGAACGGCGCCGCCGCCCTGGCCGGGATCTCGGAGGACGAGGCGGAGGATCTGCTCGAAAGCCTGCTGGACGCCCACATGCTCCTGCAGCTCGAACCCGGCAGGTACACCTTCCACGACCTGCTCCGCGAGCACGCCCGCTCACTCGGCGCCGACGACGGCGCGATCCTGCAGCTGCTCGTCTACTACCTGCACCGCTCGCGTGCGGCGATGGACCGGCTCTTCCCCGACAGCATCGTGCAGCGCGAGGGCATCCCGCAGCCGCAGTCCCCGATCCCGCCCATCCGCGACGCCGACGAGGCCCTCACCTGGCTCGACGCCGAGCGCTCCAACATCATCGTGACCGCGTTGCACGGACCGGAGGTCTGCCTCGGTTTCATGGGCCTGGCGCTGCGCCCGTACCTCGACCGGCAGGCGCACCACGACGACGCCCTGACCCTGCACAACCTGGTCCTGCGGCGCAGCCGCACGCTCGGCAGCCACGGCTTCGAGGCGCAGGCGCTGACCGACCTGTCCTGGACGTACTGGCGCCTCGGCCGGTACGAGCAGGCGGAGGAGCACGCGAACCAGGCGCTGGAGGCGTGCGAGGAGCCGCATGAGGAGGCGCGGGCCCTGCTGACCCTGGGCAACGTCGCTCAGCGCAGGCGCCAGGACGAGCAGGCGGAGCAGTACCTCAAGCGGGCGCTGGACCTGACCCGCATCGGGGCCGACACGTGGGGCGAGGCCCATGTCCTCGGCTACCTCGCCCTCGTCCTCGACCGTGCCGAACGCCCGGAGGAGGCCCGCAGGCACCTCGACGTGGCGCTGGCGCTCCACCGCAAGATCGGCAACCCGGGCGGCGAGGCGCTGGTGCTCAACCACCTCGGCGTCGTCGCGCGCCACCAGGGCCTGCTCGACCAGGCGCGCACCCGGCACCAGGAGGCCGCCGCGCTCTACCGCAAGCTCGGCAACATCACGGACGAGGCGGTCGCGCTCAACGGGCTGGCCGAGGCGGCAGGCGATCCCGCACGGGCGGTCGAGGAGCACGAGGCGGCGCTCGCGCTGGCCGACGCCTCCCGCAACCGGCCTGAGCAGGCCCGCGCGCACGACGGCCTGGCCCGCGCCCATCTCACGCTGGGACACTCCGACCAGGCCCGCGAGCACGGGCGGCTGGCCCTTGACCTGTACGGCGAGCTCGGCGTGCCCGAGGCGGACGAGGTGCGGGCCCTGCTCGAACGCGCGCGGTAGGCAGATCCCGGGCTCCGAAAGTTGCCGACCGACCGGTCGGTCGATATCGTTATGGTATCGACCGACCGGTCGGTAGAGCTGTGGAGGGAATCCGCCATGACCCATGTCCAAGGCACCGTCGCCCCCGGTTTCGAGGCCGTCCGCGAGGCGTTCGAGCGCAACTTCACCGACAGCGGCGAGGTCGGCGCCGGTCTCGCCGTCTACCGGTACGGCCGCCCCGTCGTCGACCTGTGGGGCGGCGAGGCCGACCCGGACACCCATCGCCCCTGGAACCGGGACACGCTGGCCGCCATCGCCTCCACCTGCAAGACGTTCGCGTCGGGCGCGCTTCTGCGGCTGGTCGAGCGCGGGGAGGTGGACCTGGAGGCGCCGGTCGCCCGCTACTGGCCCGAGTTCGTCCAGAACGGCAAGGGCGGCATCACCGTCCGCACCCTGCTCGCCCACCGCGCCGGACTGCCCAGCATGCACACACGCCCGGTCACCTGGGAGGACCTGCGCGACTGGACCCCGATCACCGACACCCTCGCCGCGGCCGCCCCGGAATGGCCGCCCGGCACCCGGCACGGCTACCACGGCGTCACCATCGGCCACCTCGCCGGGGAGATCGTCCGCCGCGTGTCCGGGATGACGCTGAGCGCGTTCCTCGAAGCGGAGATCACCGGCCCGCTCGGCCTCGACTGCTACGTCCGCGTGCCCGACGCCGCGCTGCCCCGGCTGGCCAAGATGGTCCTGCCGGACGAGCGGTCCGTCCAGCTCGGCATGCAGGTGCCGGAGATGGCGGATTTCGTCCAGGCGCTGGGGGACCCGGACACCCTGAGCTTCCGCGCCTTCTACGGCAGCGTCACCCAGGAGTGGGACGACTCCAACAACCCCCGCACCTACCAGGTGGAGAGCCCCTCCATGGACGGCGTCGCCTCCGCCCACTCCCTGGCCCGCTACTTCGCCGCCATGATCGGCGAGGTCGACGGCATCCGGCTCTTCTCGCCCTGGCTGGTCGACAAGATCCGTACCCCCGAGTCGGACGGCATCGACGAGCTCCTCAAGGTCCGCACCGCCTGGGGACTCGGCTTCCTCGTTCCCGGAGGGCCCTTCTGGGCCGCGCCCGAGCACCTCAAGGGCCTGTTCGGCGGCAGCGGCGCCACCGGCTCGTTCGCCTTCGCCGACCCCGAGCGCGGGATGGGGTTCGGCTACGTGCCCAACCGCGGCTCCGAGCTGCTGGAAGGCGGCGACTTCCGGGTCAAGTCGCTGGTCGAGGCCGTCTACAAGGCCGTGCTGTGAAGGCCCCGATCACCATCGTGCGCGACGCGGAGATGCCCATGCGGGATGGCGTCGTGCTGCGCGGCGACGTCTGGACGCCGGACGACGGACGGCGCCGCCCCGCCGTGCTGATCCGCACGCCGTACGGACGGACGGGGACCAACAACGACTTCCTGCGCCCGCTGGAGTGCGTGCAGGGCGACTACGCCTGCGTCGTGCAGGACACGCGCGGCCGCGCGGGCTCCGACGGCGAGTGGACGATCTTCATGGCCGAGCAGGAGGCCCGCGACACCCATGACACGGTGGAATGGGCCGCCGCGCAGCCGTGGTGCGATGGCAACGTCGTCATGGCCGGGGCCTCCTACCTCGGGATCGTGCAGCTGCTCGGCGCCGCGGAACGCCCGCCGCACCTGCGCGCGATCGCGCCCGGAATGACCAGCAGCGCCGAACTCGACCGCGCCGCCGGCGGCGTCATGCGCATCAACGAGGTCATGGCGTGGCTGGCGTTCATGGCCATGGACTGGCTGGAGCGCGAGCGGGCCGCCGGGCGTCCGGCCGACCCCGGCGCCGCCTACGAGCTGTGGGAGCTCGCCACCGACCCGGCCGCCGCCCTGCGCACGTTGCCGCTGAAGGACCTGCCGCAGTTCGCCGCGGTTCCGGGCTTCCCGCTCGACGTGGGGAAGATGCTGGCGTACGGCACGCCTGGCATCGCCGAGTCGTTCGCCTACGAGGCCGTCGAGGTGCCCGCCCTGAGCGTCACCGGCTGGTTCGACAACCACTGCGACTCCACCATCGAGGGCTTCCTGCGCCTGCGCGCGATCCACGGCGACCGGCACCGGCTCATCGTGGGCCCCTGGTCGCACGACGGCCGGCTCGGCTACTGCCAGGGCGAGGTCAGCTTCTCCGCCCGCGGCGACGCCACGGTGCTCGGCCTGTCCGCCCAGCACCTGGCCTTCTTCGACGAACACGTGCGGGGCACTCCGTCCGCGGCGCCCGCCGTGCGGTACTTCCTCATGGGCGCCGACGAGTGGCGCGACGCGGACCGGTGGCCGCCGCCGGGCGAGCTCAGGACGCTGTACCTGGAGGACGACGGCCGTCTGGGCACACAGCCGCCCGCGGACGAGCATCCCGACCACTACGCCTACGACCCGGACGACCCCGTGCCCACCCGCGGCGGCCGGGTGGTCAACCTGGGCCGGCTGGTGCCGGGCCCGCTCGACCGTTCCCGGCTGCAGGAGCGCCCCGACGTCCTGTGTTACACCTCGCCCGTCCTGGACGAGCCGCTCGACGTGGTGGGCCAGGTGGCGGTACGGCTGTTCGCGGCGTCGTCGGCCCGCGACACCGACTTCGCCGCCAAGCTCGTCGACGTCTTCCCCGACGGCCGCGCGCTGGCCGCGGCCGGTGGCGTGCAGCGCGCCCGCCACCGGCACGGACCGGACATCGAGCAACTCCTGGAGCCGGGAACGGTCGAGGAGTACACCATCGGCCTCGGCCACACCGCGTGGCGCTTCCCGGCCGGGCACCGCGTCCGCCTGGAGATCACCAGCAGCGACTTCCCCGCCTACGACCGCAACATGAACACCGGCGAGCCGGTCGGCTCCGACACCGCAGGGGTGGTCGCCCACCAGACCGTGCACCACAGCGTGCTGTATCCGTCGCGGCTGGAGCTGCCGGTCCTGTCAGAAGGGCTCGGTCCGACCCCGTAGCAGGGACGGCGGGCGCAGGTGCTCGCCATAGGCGTCGGCCAGCCGGTCGGCGCGTTCGGTGAAGGCGCGCGGGCCGTACTGGTTGACGAACTGGAGTGTGCCGCCCGACCACGGCGCGAAGGCGAGGCCGAGCACGCTGCCGACGTTCGCGTCGGCGGTGGAGGTCAGGATCCCGTCCTCCAGGGCGCGCACGCTCTCCAGCGCCTGGGCGAACAGCAGCCGCTCGCGCACGTCCCGCTCGGGAATGGGCCGGTCGCCGCCGAAGCGCTCGGCCAGCCCCGGCCACAGGCGCTTGCGCGCCCGATCGGGGTAGTCGTAGAAGCCGCCGCCCCCGGCCCGCCCAGGCCGGTTCATCTGCTCGACCATCCAGGTGAAGACGCCGTAGGCGGTGGCGTGGCCCAGCTCGCGGCCGTCGGCCGCCGCGTCCGCCTCGTTCTGGCGGCGCACCCTGAGCATGGTGGCCAGGGCGACCTCGTCGCTGACGGCCAGCGGGCCCACGGCCATGCCGGCCCCGCGGGCGGCGTTCTCCACGAGCGCCGCCGGCACGCCCTCCGCGAGCATGGCCGCGCCCTCGGCGGTGTAGGAGACGAACACCCGCGAGGTGTAGAAGCCGGGGCCGTCGTTGACGAGGATCGGCGTCTTGCCGATCTGCCGGGCGAAGGCGAAGGCCAGCGCGAGCGCGGCGTCCCCGGTCCGCTCGCCGCGCACGACCTCCAGCAGGGGTACGCGCTCCACGGGCGAGATGAAGTGCAGACCCACGAGGTCACCGGGGGCCCGCAGCCCCTCGGCCAGCCCGGTGATCGGCAGCGTGGAGGTGTTGGAGGCGAGCACGGCGGTGCCGTCCTCGGCGCCGGCCAGCACACGGCGCTTGAGCGCGCGGTCCTCGAAGACGGCCTCGACCACGAGGTCGCACCCGGCGATCGCGGTGCCAGGACCGGCGAGGTGGTCGATGGCCGCGCCGCAGGCGGCGGCGCTCATCCTGCCCTGGGCGACCTGCCGCCTCAGCCGGCGGACGACCTCGTCGTGCCCGCGCTCGGTCGCCTCCGCGCTCACGTCGGTGAGCACCACCTCGATGCCCGCCGCGGCGGCGACCGCGGCGATCCCGGCGCCCATCATCCCGGCGCCGATCACGCCGAGCCGCCGTACTCCGCCGGTGGACCGGGCCCGCCGGGTGACCTCGTTGCGATCGTGCCAATGGCAGCCGATCATGTTCTTGGCCACCTGGCCGGTGGCGAGCGCGACCAGGTGCCGGGTCTCGGTACGCAGGGCGGTGTCGACGTCCACCCGGACGGCCTCCGCCACGCAGGCCAGGATCCGCTCCTGGGCGGGCAGCGTGCCGTGGGTCCTGGCGTACAGGCGGGCGGTGGCGGTCTCGAAGAAGCGCGGGGGAGCGGCGGGGGCCTGGTGCGCGGGGGTGCCCCACGGCTGCGTGGCCTCGGATGGGGCGGGGGTGTCCCATGGTTGCGCGGCCTCGGGGTGGGCGGCGATCCACGCGCGGGCCTCCCCGATCAGTTCGCGGGCCGGGACGAGCCGGTCCACGAGCCCGGCGTCGAGCGCACGACGGGGCGGCAGCCGTTCTCCCTCCATGAGCAGGGGCAGGGCGGCGGCGGGGCCCAGCAGGCGGACGGTCCGCACCACCCCGCCACCGCCGGGCAGCAGCCCGAACGTGACCTCAGGCAGGCCGAGGCGGATGGCCGGGTCGTCGGCGCAGAGGCGGTGGTGGCAGGCGAGGGCCAGTTCCAGCCCGCCGCCGAGCGCGGTGCCGCCGATCACGGCCACCACGGGCCGGCCGAGACGTTCCAGCCTGCGGAAGGCGGCCTTGGTGCGGTCGAGCTGCCCGGCGAACCCGGCCGCGTCGGCGGGGGTGAGGGCGTAGACCTGGTCGAGGTCGGCGCCGACGGCGAAGGTGGGCTTCGCCGAGGCGACGATCACGCCGGTGACGTGCTCGCGCTCTGAGTCCAGGCGGTCGAGCGCCGACGCCAGGGCGGTGCCGAAGGCGGCGTCGAGCGTGTTGACCGGGCGGTCGTGCCGGTCGAGCGTAAGCGTGACGATGCCGTCGTCGTCGCGGTGGTAGCCGATCGCCATCACACGTCCCTCTCGATGATCGTGGCGATGCCCATGCCGGCGCCCACGCACAGGGTGGCCAGGCCGCGCCGCAGGTTCCGGCGCTCCAGCTCGTCCAGCAGGGTGCCGAGGATGATGCAGCCGGTGGCGCCGAGCGGGTGCCCGAGCGCGATCGCGCCGCCGTTGACGTTGATCCGGTCGGGGGAGAGGCCGAGGTCGCGGGCGTACTTGAGCACCACGGCCGCGAACGCCTCGTTGACCTCGAAGAGGTCGATGTCGTCGAGCGTGAGGCCGGCCCTGGCCAGCGCCTTGCGGGTGGCGGGCACCGGGCCGGTGAACATCAGCGTCGGCTCGGTGCCGACCACGGCTGTCGCGACGATCCTGGCGCGTGGCGTGAGGCCCAGCCGTTCGCCCGCCGCCGCGCCGCCGATCAGCATGGCGGCGGCGCCGTCCACGATCTGGGAGGAGTTTCCCGCGGTGTGGATGTGCTCGACCCGCTCGACCTGGGGGTAGCGGCCGACGGCGACCGCGTCGAACGTCTCGCCGGCCAGGGCGAAGCTCGGCGACAGCCCGGCCAGCCCCTCCATCGTGGTCCGGGGCCTGATCGCATCGTCATGATCCAGTACGGCGAGGCCGTCAGGCCCGGTCACCGCGACGAGCGAGCGGTCGAAGTACCCCTTGTCCCTGGCCCGCGTGGCACGGCGCTGCGACGACAGCGCGTAGGCGTCCACCTCCTCGCGGGTGTAGCCCTCCAGGGTCGCCAGCAGGTCGATGGCCACGCCCTGCGGCACGTACCCGGTACGCAGCGCCGTCTCCGGATCGTCCATCCAGGCGCCGCCGGTCGAGCCCATGGGCACGCGGGACATCGACTCCACGCCGCCCGCCATCACCAGGTCCTCGAACCCTGACCGGATCTTCATGGCCGCCAGGTTCACCGCCTCCAGGCCCGATCCGCAGAACCGGTCGATCTGCACGCCGGGGGTGTCGAGGTCGAGCCCGGCCACGAGGGCGGCGATGCGGGCGATGTCGCTGCCCTGCTCGCCGACGGGGCTGACACAGCCGAGGACGACGTCGTCGACCTCCGGGCCGTCCAGGCGGTTGCGGCCGGCCAGGGCGCGCAGGACCTGCGCGGCGAGGTCGACGGGGCGGATGCCGCGCAGCGCGCCGCGTTTGCTGAGGCCGCGCGGCGTGCGCACGGCGTCGAAGATGAGGGCTTCCACGGTCCCGACGGTAGGAACGGCGGCCCAACCGGCCAATGACCCTGCCGTCCGTGATGCCTGACCCTGGCGTCCCCCAGCGGGCTCTCCCTATGGCCGGTAGGCGCGCGGGGTGGTGCCGGTCCAGCGTTTGAACGCGCGGTGGAACGCGCTCGGCTCCGAGAACCCGAGCCGCCTGCTCAGCTCCTCGATGGACAGGTCGCCGCGGGCCAGCGCGGACACCGCGGCGTCCCGCCTGAACCGGTCGCGTACGCGCTGGTAGGAGGTGCCCTCGGCGCGCAGGCGGTGCCGTAGGCCGGCGGGGCTGACGGCCAGCCGGGCGGCGGTCGAGGCCAGGTCGGGACGGCCTTCGGCGAGCACTTTCCTGACCTGCCCGGCGACGTCGCCCGAGTAGTCTCCGCGCTCGACCAGCTCGGCCGGGTAGCGCCGCAGGAAAGGCGTCAGCGCCGCCTCGTCGCGCAGCACCGGCCGGTCGAGCGCCGCCCGGTCGAACCCGATCGCGGGCCGCGCCCGCCCGAACAGGCACCCGCACCCGTAGAACGCGTCGTACTCCAGCACGTACGGCGGCCGCCCATGCGGAAACTCCGCCCGCCGCAGCTCCAGCCCGCCCCCGACCAGCCAGCCGGCGAACCGATGCCACGCCCCCAGCACAAGCTCGACCAGGTGATCGGCAGGCTGTGGGAACCCGGTCAGCGTGAACTCCAGCCGCGCCTCCCGCCCGCTCTCCACCAGCCTGATCGTCACCCCGATGGCGAACAGGTCGTAGAAGGCGGCCCCGCGCAGCAGCGCGGTGCGCAGGTCGTGGCCGTGCACGGCGAGCGCCGCCATGGTCGCGAAGGTGCCGAGCCGGCTCGGGGCAGGGCCGAACCCGAGCAACTCGTCGTCGAGGGCGGTCCAGAGGTGCCGGACCAGGCGGGCGTACTGCCGCGTGGTGACCGTGCGGGCCTCCGGCTCGATGTCCGCGCGGGCGAGCGCCCGGCCGACGTCGAGGCCGCGGCGCCGGGCGCCGGCGAGGCAGGCGTGTACGAGCCGTCCCGAGATCCGTCTGTCCATGTCGGCCCCTTTCTGCCACCATCATATAAATGAGTGTTCATACAGAGAATCCCGTCATTGACATCTGTGACGGCGTCCACGACTCCGGTTCATGGCTGGCGCTGCTGCGCGGGCTGTCGGCGGACGCGCCGCACTTCCTGGAGTTCCTGGCGGGCGCCATGAGCGTGGTGGCGGGCCTGGACCCGGCGGGCGTACGCGACCAGCTCGCCCGCGATCCCGCGCGGGCCCTCGCCGCGCTGGCCGGCGGGCTGGCCGTCGACCCCGGCGCCCACGTGGAACGGCTGCGCGCCGCCGGCGTCCGCCACCAGGTGCTGCACGGCTCCCCCTACCGCCTGCCCGGCGGCGAGAGCGTGAACGACCGGGTGGCCGCGCGCGCCGCCCGGCATCCGGACCTGCTGAGCGGCTGGTGCGGCGTCGACGCGCGCGACCCGGCGGCGGCGGTCGCCGAGATCGACCGCTGTGTGGCGCTCGGCATGCGCGGGGTGGTCATGCTGCCCTTCGCCGCCGGCGTGCCCGCCGACGACCCCGCGAGCCACCTGGTCTACCGGCACGTCGCCGGCCTGGGGCTGCCGCTGTGGCTGCACTGCGGGCTGAACCTGTCGCGCACCAGCCCGATGACCACCCCGGCCGAGCTTGACCTGGTCGCCGGGCGCTATCCGGGGATGCCGGTCGTGGCCGGGCACGGCGGCTGGCCGTACGTGGGAGAGCTGGTGGCGGTGATGATGCGCCAGCCCAACGTCTATCTCGACACCTCGGGGCACGACCCGCGGGCGATGGCGGTACCCGGCTCCGGGTGGGAGCCGCTGCTGTTCCATCTGCGGGGGGCGCTGCGCCACCGGGTGGTGTTCGGCAGCGCGGCCTGGACCCACGCCTCTACGCAAGAGCGCTCGATCGCCGCCGTGCGCGGGCTGGGCCTGGAGGAACGGCACGAGCGGGCCTGGCTGCACGACAACGCGGCGGCTCTTCTCGGCCTGCCCCTGGCCATCCCGGCTCCGGATGCTTAATATGAATGAACGTTCATAGAGCAAGGAGTTCAATCTTGGCTGGAATCATGGCGTACGGGGGCTACCTCCCTGCGCACCGGATCCGCCGCTCGCGCATCGGGGAGGCGCTCGGCACCAGGCCGGCGACCGGCTCCAGGACGGTCGCCTCCTACGACGAGGACACCACCACCATGGGCGCGGAGGCGGCCAGGGTGGCGTTGCACGGCCTGCCGGGACCGGAGGAGGTGCGGAGTCTCTACTTCGCCACCGCGGACCCGGTCTACCTGGACAGGTCCAACGCCGCCGCCATCCACGCGGTGCTGTCGCTCGACCCGTCCGTGCCCGCCGTCGACATGGGCGGCGCGGTGCGCTCAGGCGTCGGCGCCCTGCGGGCCGGACTGCACGCGGGCCCGCCCACACTCGTCGTCCTGTCCGACATCCGCGCCGGCCTGCCCGGCGGCGCCGACGAGCGCGACGGCGGCGACGGCGCCGCGGCGCTCGTCGTGGGCGCCGACGGAGAGGTCGTGGCGGAATGGATCGGCGACGCGGCCAGAACCGAGGAGTTCCTGAGCCGGTGGCGCGAGCCGGGCGAGCGGCACTCCCGCCACTGGGAGGACCGCTTCGTCGAAGAGGTCCACGTGCCCGCCGGGCGGCAGGTGCTGGAGGAGGCGCTGAAGTCCGCCGGACTGACCGCGGCCGACGTCGACCACCTCGTCGTCACCGGCGCGAGCAGGCGGATCGCCGCCGCGGTCCGCGCCGCGGCCGGCGTCGAGGAACACGCGGCGGCCGACGACCTGCTCGACTCGGTCGGCGAGACCGGCACCGCCCACCCGGCGCTGCGGCTGGCCGCGATCCTGGACCGGGCGGGACCGGGGGAGGTGATCGCGCTCGTGGCCCTGACCGAAGGCGCCGACGCGCTCCTGTTCCGCACCACCGACCTGCTCGCCCGACGGCGCAGCGCCTGGCCGACCGCCGCCCAGATCGAGCACTCCAGCGACGACCTGAGCTACGCCGCCTACGCCACCTGGCGCGGATTCCTGCCGCGCGAGCCCATGCGCCGCCCGCTGCCGCCGCAGCTCGCCGCCCCCGCCGCCCGGCGGATCGGCGCGTGGAAGCTCGGCCTCGTCGGCTCGCGCTGCCTCGCCTGCGACACCCGCCACCTGCCGCCCCAGCGTGTGTGCGGCGCCTGCCGCGCGCTCGACCAGATGCGGCCCGACCCGGTGGCCGGCATGCCCGCCACCGTCTCGATCGCCACCGTGGACCGGCTGGCCTGGTCGCCGAACCCGCCGCTGATCTACGGAACCGTCGACTTCGACGGCGGCGGCCGGCTGCAGTGCGAGTTCACCGACACCCTGCCGGACGGCGCGCGGACCGGGCTGCGGGTGCGCATGGCCGTACGCAGGACACACAGCCGCGACGGCGTGCACAACTACTACTGGAAAGCCCGCCCGGAGCGAGGGGAGCAGTACTGATGGCCGACAGGGGAATCACCGGCAGAGTGGCCGTGGTGGGCGCCGGATGCACACGTTTCGGCGAGCGCCGCGACGCCGGGGCCGACGACCTGCTCATCGCCGCCGCCAACGAGGCCGCCGCGTCGGCGGGCATCGACCTGGCCGACGTGGACGCGTTCTGGCTGGGCACGTTCGGCTCCGGGCACGCGGGCACCGCGCTGTCCAAGCCGCTCAAGCTGGACAACAAGCCCGTCACCCGGGTCGAGAACTTCTGCGCCACCGGCTCCGACGCCTTCCGCAACGCCTGCTACGCCGTGGCCGCCGGCGCGTACGACGTGGTCATGGCGATCGGCGTGGAGAAGGTCATGGACTCGGGACAGGCCGGCATCCCGTTCTTCGAGTTCTTCGACGACGGTACGGCGGTGCCGCACACGCCCCCCGGCACCTTCGGCTACCTGGCCACCGGCTACGCCCAGCGCCACGGCGTGGCCGACGCCGACCTGCGCGCGGCCATGACCCACGTCGCGTGGAAGAACCACCGCAACGGCGCGCTCAACCCCCGCGCCTACTTCCAGCGGGAGATCCCCAAGGAGGTGATCGACCGGCAGCCGCTGCTGGCCGGGAAACTGAGCCTGCTCGACTGCGGCGGGCTGGCCGACGGCGCCGCCGCCGTCGTGATCACCAGAACCGAGGACGCGCGCCGCTACACCGGCAAGCCCGTCCTGGTGAAGGCGCTGGCCCTGGCGGCCGGCCCGGGTACCGGCGCGATGGACCCCGGCCACGACTTCTCCTCCTTCCCCGAGGCGGTGGCCGCGGCGCGCAGCGCGTACGCGCAGGCGGGCATCGGCGACCCGCGGGCGGAGCTGTCCTTCGCCGAGGTGCACGACTGCTTCACCATCACCGAGATCGTCCTGATGGAGGACCTGGGTTTCTCCGCCCGCGGCACCGCCTGGAAGGACATGGTGGGCGGGGTCTTCGACCGCGACGGCGCGCTGCCGGTCAACCCGGACGGCGGGCTGAAGGCGTTCGGTCACCCGCTCGGCGCCTCCGGCATCAGGATGATCTTCGAGAGCTGGCTGCAGCTGCGCGGCGAGGCCGGGGAGCGGCAGATCGACAACGGGCGCAGGCTCGCGCTCACCCAGAACATCGGCGGCGATCCCGGCGAATGCGTCTGCCTCATCACCATCCTCGAGGGGCCTTCCCGGTGAGTGACAACGCGGTCATCGACATGGCAGGGGTCGTGCTCGACGCCGAGTCGTGGGAGTCGTACCTGAGCTGGTTCGCCGCCGACTGCCCGAACTACCTGCGGCTGTTCGGGCGGCGGTTCTGCGGCCTGGCGGGGGTCGGGCACGCGGCGTACCAGAAGGCGCTGGAGCGCGGACCGGACGAGGTGGTGCGGCTGCTGCTGTCCACCGGCCGGCTGGACGTGGACATCGACGGGTATGTGGAGGAACTGGCCGCCGGTGGGGTGGCGCTGCAGGTGATCCACGGCGGCATGACGCCGCTGCGCTCGGGCGGGCTGCTCAACGACCGGGCGGCCGCCTTCGCCCGCCGCCACCCGGACCGGCTGCGCGCCTGGGCGGGGCTGAGCCTGCGCGACGAGCAGGCGGCGCTGAAGGAGATGCGCCGGTGCGTGGGCGACCTCGGCATGGGCGGGGTGTCGGTGACGCACTTCACCGACGTCGCCGACCCGCTCTCGGCCGCCAGCCGGGCGGTCTACGCCGAGGCCGAGCGCCTGGGCGTGCCGGTCTGGATCCACGCCGGGCACAACCTCTCGCCCCGGGTGCCCGTGGACCACTGCGCGTGGCGGCAACTGGACGCGATCGCGCGGGCCCACCCGGACCTGGTGATCGTCGCCGGTCACGGCGGCTGGCCCTGGATGATGGAGATGGTCGCGCTCTGCCAGCGCCATCCCAACGTCTACCTGGAGTTCTCCACCCACCGGCCGCTGCACATGGCGGCCGCGGGCTCCGGCTGGGAGCCGCTGCTGGCCCACGGCCGGGCCACGATCAGGAACAAGGTCCTGTTCGGCAGCGTCGGCTGGGTGCACGAGATGTCCGCGGGCGAACTGGCCGACGAGGTACGCGCGCTGCCGCTCGACGAGGGCACCGTGCGCCGCTGGCTGTACACCAACGCCACCCGCGTCCTGGGCACGGCGGCATGAGCACCGCCTTCACCGCGACCCCCGAGGCCGCGGAGTGCGTGGTGCCCCTGGTGCTGCGCCGCCGCGCCGAGGAGCGTCCCGGCGAGGTCTTCGCCGTCTTCCAGGACGGCGAGGAGTGGACGGGCGCGCGGGTGCTCCACGAGACCCTGGCCATGGCCGAGATCCTGCACGAGCACGGCGTACGGCCCGGCGACCTCGTCGTCTCCTGGCTGCCCAACGGACCGGACGCCCTGCGCACCTGGTTCGGGCTCAACGAGCTCGGTGCCGTCTACGTGCCGGTCAACACCGCCCTGCGCGGCAGGTTCCTGGAGCACGTGCTGGCCAACTCCGGCGCCCGGCTCGCGGTCGTCCATCCCGCTCTGGCGCCCAGGCTGGCCTCGGTGGAGACGGCGGCGCTGCGTACCGTGCTGGTCCCCGGCCGCACCGCGCCGGAGGTCACCGGCCTCGACACGGTGCCGGTCGGTGACCTCCCGGCCGCGCCGCGCCGGGTCTCGACGCACACGCCGCGACCCTGGGACACCTACGGCGTGCTCTACACCTCCGGCACGACCGGGGCGAGCAAGGGCGTGCTGTGCTCGTACGCGCACCTGTGGACGACGGCGGTGGCCGCATCGGCCGGCGTCATCGGCGCGGGGGACCGTTACCTGGTGCAGCTGCCGCTCTTCCACGGCGGCGGCACGATCGGCGTCGCCCTGGCCCTGTACGCCGGCGCCTCGGTGGCGGTGGTGGACGGCTTCGACACCCGCTCGTTCTGGGAACTGGTCCGCCGTACCGGCACCACCGCCTGCACGTTGCTGGGCGCCATGACCTCGTTCCTGGCCGCACGCGAGCCGGGACCGGACGACCGGGACCACCCGCTGCGCACCGTCTGCATGGTGCCGCTCGGGGAGAACGCCCAGGACTTCGCCCGGCGCTTCGGCGTCGACGTCTACACGCTGTTCAACATGACCGAGGTCAGCACGCCGCTGCTGTCGGAGCGCAACCCGGACAGGGCGGGGGCCTGTGGCCGGGTGCGCGCCGGCGTCGAGGTGCGGCTGGTGGACGCCCACGACCGGGAGGTGCCCGACGGCGAGACCGGCGAGATGATCGTCAGAACGGCCGCGCCCTGGGCCATGAACCACGGCTACCACGCGATGCCGGAGGCGAGCGCTGCGGCCTGGCGCAACGGCTGGTTCCACACCGGCGACGCCTTCCGCCGTGAGCCGGGCGGCGAGTACTTCTTCGTCGACCGGGTCAAGGACGCCATCCGCCGCCGGGGCGAGAACATCTCCTCCTTCGAGCTGGAGACCGGCGCCGCCGCGTACACCGGGGTCAGGGAGGTGGCCGCCGTCGCGGTGCCGAGCGAGCACGGCGAGGACGAGGTGCTCGTGGTCGTGGCACCGGTCCCAGGCCGGACGATCGATCCCGCCGGGTTCCTGGCCTTCTGCGTGGAGCACATGCCGCACTACATGGTGCCGCGCTACGTCCGCGTCGTGGCCGAGCTGCCCAAGACGCCGACGAACAAGGTGCGCAAGCACCTGTTGCGCGCCGCCGGGGTCACCGCCGACACGTGGGATCGCGAGGCGGCCGGCATCCGGGTCAGGCGGGAGCGCCTCCCGGCCGCGGACGGATGACTCATGGACGGATGGCTCATGGACGGATGACTCGTGGACGGATGACGAAGAAGGCGCGGGTGCCGGCGGTCGCACGATAGTCGACCGTCGCGCCCGCGCCGATGAAGCAGGCGGAACCGGCGGCGACCCGCACGTCCCGCCCGCCCTCGGTCACGGTCAGCTCGCCCTCGATGACGTACAGCGTCTCGTCGTAGGTGAGCGTCCACTCGCGCAGGTGCCCGTCCCCGGAAAAGCGCAGGAAGCCCGCGGTGTCCATGGGGAAGGACACCGCGAGGTTCCTGGCGAAGGGCACCGCGTGGTAGCCCGACGGGTCGTCGCCGAACGGCAGGACCTCGGTCATGATCTCTCCTCAGAGCCGGTCGAGGACCTCGCGGGCGCAGCGCTCGCCCGCCCGGACCGCGCCGTTCATCCAGCCCGTCCACCGGTCGGCGCTCTCCGTCCCTGCCCAGTGCAGGCCGTCCGCGGGCGCGTGCGGCGCGGGTCCCGCCGCGGTGAGCGCGCCGGGCCGCAGCCCGCCCTGACAGCCGAAGATGTACGGCTGCCGCCGCCAGTCGGTCTCCAGGTACGCCACCGGGCTGGCCGCCTCGGGACCCAGGCAGGCGGCCAGGGCTTCCAGGGTGGCGGCGCGCCGTACCTGATGGTCGGTGGAGAAGGCCGGCGGGTTGCCGCGGAAATGCCGCTCGGAAAAGGTGAAGGCGGTGAGCGCGAGCACACCGGGCGAGCCGTCCGGCGGCGAGGCGTCCAGGAAGCCGGGCACCGCGCCCAGATCGGTGAAGCCGGAGCCCGAGAGCCCGTGGTTCCGCCAGAAGGGCTCGTCGTAGACCACGTTGGTCTTGATGAGCGGCCCCCGCACCCAGCCGCGGGCCAGCGCCGCCCGCGCGCGCGGCAGCCCGGGACGGAAGGAGACGGGCCCGGTCGCGGCCGGCCCGATCGCCATGATCACCCGGCGGGCCCGCACGCGCAGGCCGGGCGTGCCGACCACGATGCCGCTCCCGTCCCGCTCGACCTCGCGGACCGGCTCGCCGAGGCACACCCGCTCGCCCAGGTACGCCGCCAGCGCGTCGGGCAGCGCCTGCGACCCGGCGGCGAACCTCAGCACGGAGTCCTGGTCGCGCAGCATCGGCCGGATCCCGCCGCAGGTCGCGGTGGCGTGCAGCGCGTAGGCGAAGGAGATCTCGTCCGGCGGCGCGGCGAACCACGCGGAGACCGAGCTGTCGAACAACTGCCTGGCCAGCGGGTCGTGGATCTGCTCGTCCCGCCAGGCGGCGAGGTCGAGGGTGTCGTGGCGCGGGTCGTCGTGGTCGGTGCGCTCCATGGCCTTGAGCGCTCCGGCGTACTCGCGGACCGCGTCACGGGGCAGGCCGGGCAGGCCGTCCGCGTACTCGAAGCGGCGGCCGCCCAGGTGGGCGACGCCGAGGCCGTCCTTGTAAGAGGGGAAGAGCTCGACGCCCAGTTCGGCCGCGAGGGTGAGGATCTCCCGCTGGCTCGCGCACACGTACATGGCGCCGGCCTCGGTGGCCTTGCCGCCGGTGAGGGGGATGTTCCACACGCGGCCGCCGACGCGTTCGCCCGCTTCGAGGACGACCGTGTCCACGCCGCCGGAGGCCAGCCGGTAGGCGGCGGTGAGGCCGGACAGGCCGCCGCCGACCACGACGGCGTCAGCGGTCTTCTCGATCATCCGCGACTCCTCAATATGAACGATCGTACATGCCTAGCTGATGGTTATTTGGCCAGGTATTGTCTGTGTGAATGGCAGCATGCTATACAAACGTTCATACATTTGCCACCGTTCAGGGAGAGCGATGACAGCGAAGCTCCCACCCCGCGAACAGTGCGTGCTTCCGCTGCTTCTGCGGGATCGGGCACGCCAGGAGCCCGACCGGCCCTTCGTCGCCTTCGCCGACGGGACGGCGTGGACGTACGGCGACGCCTGGGACGAGACGCTCTCCGCCGCGAGCGGCCTGCGCTCCCTAGGGGTGGAGCCGGGCGACCACGTGCTCGTGTGGCTGCCCAACGGCCCGGAGATCCTGCGCGCGTGGTTCGGCGCCAACCAGCTCGGCGCCGTGTTCGTCCCGGTCAACACCGCCTACCGCGGCGACATCCTGGCGCACGTGCTCACGCTCGTCCGGCCGAAGGTCGTCGTCGTGCACGCGGACCTGGCCGACCGGCTGGCCGGGCTCGACCTGGCCGGGGTGGAGCACGTCGTCGTGGCCGGCGGCCCGTGCGCGCCTCTGCCGGGGGTCGCCGCGCACGGCGTCGCCGTTCTGCATCCCGCGGAGCTTGAGGAGCCCGAGGAGTGCCCGGCCCAGCCCTGGGATCCGTACGCGGTGATCTTCACCTCGGGCACCACCGGCCCCTCCAAGGGCGTGATCTCCTCCTACGTACACCTGTGGGCCACCGTCACCGCCGTCGAGGAGCACCTGTCGGCAGACGACCGCTGCCTCACCAGCCTGCCGATCTTCCACGGCGGCGGGCTGCAGGACATCGCGGGCGCGCTGATCGTCGGCGCGTCCGTGGTGCTGGTCGAGTCCTTCGACACGAGCTCGTTCTGGGACGTCATCGAGCGCACCGGCGCGACCTGCTGCACGCTCCTCGGCGTCATGGCGACGTTCCTGCTCAAGCAGCCGCCCCGGCCGGGCGAGCGCGACACCACGCTCCGGCTGGTCTACCTGGTCCCGCTCACGGACAACGCGGGGGAGTTCGCCCGCCGCTTCGGCTGCGACATCCTCACGGTGTTCAACATGACCGAGGTGAGCGTGCCGCTCGTCTCCGAGCTCAACCCGGCCACACCGGGCAGCTGCGGCCGCCCGCGGCCTGGCGTCCAGGTGCGCGTGGTCGACGCCCACGACCAGGAGGTCCCGCAGGGGGAGATCGGCGAGCTCGTCATCCGCACCGACCTGCCCTGGGCGATGACCAGCGGCTACCTCGGCGCCCCCGAGGCGACGGCGGCGGCCTGGCGCAACGGCTGGTTCCACACCGGCGACGCCTTCCGCAGGGACGAGCACGGCGACCACTTCTTCGTCGACCGGATCAAGGACGCGATCAGGCGGCGCGGGGAGAACATCTCCTCCAGCGAGGTCGAGGCGGAGATCCTGCGCCATCCGGCGGTCCGGGAGGCCGCGGCCGTCGCGGTGCCGAGCGGGGACGGGGAGGACGACGTGCTCGCGGCCGTGGCGCCCGTCGACGGCGCGCGTCTCGACCCGCGCGACCTCCTGGAGTTTCTCGTGGAACGGCTCCCGCACTTCATGGTGCCCCGGTACGTGCGCGTGCTGGGCGAGCTGCCCAAGACCCCCACCAGCAAGATCGAGAAGCGGCGCCTGCGCCGCGAGGGCGTCACGCCCGACACCTGGGACCGCGAGGCCGCCGGGCTCAAAGTCCGCCGCACCCGCCTCAAGCAAGTATGAACGATTATTCATGGAGACGCTTATGCACACCCCACTGCGCGACCGGGTCGCGCTGATCACCGGCGGCGCGGGCGGGATCGGCGCCGCCACCGCGCGCAAGCTCGCCGGGCAAGGCGCCGCGGTCGTCGTGGCCGACCGGGACGGCGCGGCCGCCGAACGCGTGGCCACCGGCCTGCGCGGCGAAGGCCTCGCCGTACGGGCGGCCACGATGGACCAGACCGACCCCGAGCAGGTCGAGCGGGTCTTCGCCGAGACGGTGGAAGCGCACGGCGGACTCGACATCTGCTTCGCCAACGCCGGCTGGGGCCGCGTCGACGCCTTCATCGACCTGCCGCTTGACACCTGGAACCGGCACGTCGCCGTCAACCTGACCGGCACCTTCCTGGTGTGCCAGACCGCCGCCAGGCACATGGCCGACGGCGGCCGCGGCGGATCGATCATCGTCAACTCCTCCAACGGCGCGGTCGCCCCCGCTGCCCTGTTCTCCGCCTACTGCGCCACCAAGGCCGCGCTCAACATGCTGGTCCAGGTCATGGCCGGCGAACTCGGCGCCCACGGCGTGCGGGTCAACGCGGTCATGCCGGGGGTCACGGACACCGCGATGACCAAGAACCTGCTGGAGCAGGGCATGGACCGGCTCATCGAGTCGCAGACGCCGCTCGGCCGCGTCGGGCGCCCCGAGGACGTGGCCGCCGCCGTCGCGTTCCTCGCCGGGGACGACAGCTCCTACGTCACCGGGGCCGCGCACCTCGTGGACGGCGGCGCCACCCACAACGTGCCGCGCTGGTTCACCACCGACTACCGGCGCCGCGGGCGGACCGAATGGCGGCTGCGCCACCTGGAGACACCGATCACGGAAGGAGGCGGGGCATGACTCTGGCCGGCCGTACCGCATTGATCACGGGAGCGGCCCGCGGCATCGGCGCCGCCATCGCCACCCGGATGGCGGCGGAAGGCGCGCGGGTCGCCCTGTGCGACCTCGACGCCGAGGGCGCGCGGGCGACGCTCGCGCGGATCGAGCGCGACGGCGGGAAGGGGATCGTCCAGGAGGCCGACGTCTCCGACGCCGGCGCGGCCAAGGCCGTCGTCGCGCAGGCGGCCGACCGGCTCGGCGGACTCGACATCCTGGTCAACAACGCCGCCACCGGCGCCCGCGCCAAGATCCGCGACTACACGCTGGAGGACTGGGACCGGGTGCTCGCGGTCAACCTGCGCGCCCCGTTCGTCCTCAGCCAGGCGGCGCTCGACCACCTCGCGCGCTCGGGCGCGGGCGCGATCGTCAACATCTGCTCCGTGGCCGTGATCGGCTTCTTCGGGCAGATCGCCTACGACGCCTCCAAGGGCGGCCTGCTCTCGCTGACCAGGGCGCTCGCCGTCGAGCTCGGCCGCAGCGGCATCCGCGCGAACGCCGTCTGCCCCGGCTTCGTCGACACCGAGATGGCCGACCACGGCAACCTGCGGGAGATCGCCGCCAAACAGACGGCCACCCAGCCGATCGCCAGGATGGGCAGGCCGGAGGAGATCGCGAACGCGGTCTGCTGGCTGGCGTCGGAAGAGGCCCGTTACGTGACGGGCCAGGCCCTCTTCGTCGACGGCGGCTGGGTACGCGCCTAGCGCGCCAGCACCATCCGGCAGGCCAGGTCGGCGTGGAGCCCGGCCAGCTCCTCGTCCTTGACCGCCGGGAACGGGCCGAAGAACTCGGTCGCCCGCAGAACCAGGTTGACGATCGCCGTGGCGGTGAGCTTCGTCGCGTCACCGCGCATGGCGGGCAGCTCGAAGACCCCCGAACGCACGCCGTGCTCCAGCGTGCGCTCCAGCCGGGTCCGCAGGCCGCGGCGGCGCTCGACGATGACCGCCCGCTGGGCCTCGGGCAGATGGACGTACTCGAACGTGGCGATCATGGCCGAGGCGCGGTGGCGGGCATGGAAGAGGGCCGAGGCGTACGCCAGCGCCCTCAGCTGGCTCTCCGGGTCGGCCGCCGCGTCGGCGACCGCGTCGTTGAGCATGCGCTCACCCTCGTCCGTCGCCCTGCTGACCAGCGTGAACAGGACCTCTTCCTTGGAGGGGAAGTGGTTGTAGAGCGCGGCGGGCGTCAGGCCGCTGGCCGCCGTGATGTCCCTGACGCTCGTGCCCTTGAAGCCCTGGGTGAAGAACAGCTCCTCCGCGGCGGCCAGGATGCGCTCCGCCGGCGGCTTCTTGACGGGCGTCGCGACGGTGGCGCGCGAGCGAGGCGGCACGGACTCTCCTCAGGTTTCTGGGTGACCTCTTCATCGTAGTGCATAAACGTTCATACAGGAGGCCTTCGTATGCCGACGCTACTCGTTCTGCTGGCCGGGGTGTTGATCTACACGACGCTCGGCTCGGCCATCGTGCCCGGCCTCGTACGCTTCCAGGCCGATCTCGGCGCCTCGCCGTCCGCCGCCGCGTGGCTGTTCACCGGCTTCCTCCTCGCCGCCTCGATCGCGACCCCGGTCGCCGGGCGCCTGGGCGACATGTACGGCAAGCGGCGCGTGGTCACCTGGACCTTCGCCATCATGGCCGCCGGCGCCCTGGTGTCGGGCCTGGCCCCGGGCCTGCCGGTGATGATCGCCGGTCAGCTCCTGCTCGGTGTGGGAGCCGGGATCTACCCGCTGGCGTACGGGCTGGCCCGCGAGGTTCTGCCGGCGCGCTCCGTCGGCGTCGCCATCGGCACGATCGGCGGCGTGGCCACCGCGGGCGGGCTCATCGGCTACCTGGTCGGCGGCGGCCTGGCCGACGCCTTCTCGCACCGCTGGCTGCTCGGCGCCGGGGCGGCGATGCTCGCCGCGACCGTGGCCGCGCGGCTGGTCATCCCCGGCTCCGACCTCCGCCTCGGCGGCGCGCTCGACGTCGGCGGGGTCCTGCTGTTCGCCGCCTCGGTCGTGGCCCTGCTGCTGTCGGTCACCTACGCCGCCGACGACGGCTGGCTGTCCTGGCGCGTCACGCCGCTGCTCGCCTTCGCCGTCGCCGGCGCCGCCGGATGGATCCGGTACGAGTCCCGCCACCCGCGGCCGTTCGTCGACATGGCGCTGCTGCGCCGCCGGGTGGTGCTGGCGCCGTCGCTGATCGCCCTGGCGGTCGGCTTCTCCAGTGTGGTGGTCTTCGTCGTGGTTCCCCAGCTGGTGACGCTCCCCGTCGAGACGGGGTACGGCTTCGGCGGCACCACCGCCCAGGCCGGCCTGTACCTGCTGCCCACCGCGCTGGCCTTCCTCGTCGCCGGCCCGGCCGCCGGGGCGCTGGAGCGGGTCCTGCCACCCAGGGCCGTGATCATCGGGGGCGCTCTCCTCATGGCCCTGTCCGTCGCCGCTCTGGCCCTGTGGCACCGCGAGCCGTGGCAGCTCATGGCCGCCGGCGCCGTCATGGGAGTCGGGTACGGCCTCGCGTTCACCGCCATGACCAGCCTGATCGTCCGGGCGGTCGCCCCAGGTGAGACCGGGGTGTCCACGGGCATCAGTACCCTGGCGAGGACCCTCGGGGAGACGCTGGGCAGTCAGGCCGGGCTGTCGATCCTGGCCGCCCGCCTCGACCCCGCGACCGGCGTACCCGCCGAGGCGGGCTTCGGCCTGGCCTTCGTGCTCGGGGCGGGTGCGGCGGTACTCGCTCTGGTGGGGGCGTTCGCCGTGCCCAAAGAGAAGAGACCCGCCGACGGCTCGGCGGGTCTCCTCGGGGGGCGGGTCAGCTGAACGCGGCGGTGAACAGGTCGTCGAAGGGGGCCAGGCCGCTCCAGTCGCCGTTGATCTGAGTGGTGAGCAGGCGGCCGCCGTCGCGGGTGCCCATGGCGAAGGTCCAGGAGCCGTAGGTGGCGCCGCCGTTCCCCCAGAGCGTGACGCCACCCGGCAGTTCCTGGGAGAAGACGCCCAGCCCGTAGCGGGTGTGGGGGATCCACGGCGGGCCGCCCTGGGTGGCCACGGTGGTGAACATCTCGCGCTGCTGCGCGGCGGGCAGCAGCTTGCCCGCCAGCAGCGCGCCGAAGAAGCGCTGCAGGTCGCCGGTGGTGGAGACGATGCCACCCGCGGCCCAGGCGAAGGACTGGTTCATCTCGGTGGCGTCGTGGATCTCGGGATCGGCGTCCATGGAGAACAGCGTGGAGTGGTGGACGGGGTGCTCGCCGCGGATCTTCGTGTCGCGGCCGGGCAGGTAGGTGCGGGACAGTCCCAGCGGGCGCAGGACGCGGCGCTCAAGCTCGTCGCCGTAGCTCCGGCCGGTGATCCTCTCGATGATCATGGCGGCCAGGTAGTAGTTGGTGTTGGAGTAGCCGAACCCGGCGCCGGGGGCGAAGTAGGGCGGGTTGGACAGGCCGATCTTCACCAGCTCCGCGGGCGTGTAGGCGTCGAAGCGGTGCTCGTACCAGGCGGCGCCCACGGCCGTCTTCATCAGCTCCGCGTCGTTGCCGTAGTTGAAGATGCCGCTGGTGTGGTTGAGCAGCTGCCGGATGGTGATCTCGCGCCCGTCGTAGCCGTTGCCCCGCACCAGGCCGGGCAGCCACGTGTCCACGCTGTCGTCGAGGCTCAGGCTGCCCTCGGCGGCCAGTTGCAGGACCAGCAGCGCGGTGAACGTCTTGGTCGTGCTCCCGATCCGGAACCGCTCGCCGGAGCGGCGCTCCTCACCGGTCTTGAGGTCGGCCACGCCCGCCGAGCCGAACCAGCGTCCGCGGTGGTCGCGGATCTCGGCGACCATGCCGGGCGCCCCGCCCTCGACGGCCCGCTCAAGCGAGCGCCGCACGTCGGCGCGGTCGTGGGCGGCCTCAGCCGGGGATGCGAGCGCGGTAGCGGTCATCACCACGGCGGAGAGAAGCAGTCCGGCCTTGAAGATCGTCATGTCGGTGTCCTTTCGAGCGTTTCTCAGATGGTCTGTTTCAGCGGGCGACGCGGAGCGGTACGGCCGCCGCGCGCTTGGCGGCGACGACCGACCCGGCCGCGGCCAGCGCGGCGATCAGCAGCACCGCGGACAGGGCGAGGAGGGTGGCGGCGTCCGGGTGGATCAGGGACTGGCCGCGTACCGCCTGCCAGGTCACCACCGCGACCAGCCCCGTGTAGCCGAGGGCGGCGCTGCCGACGAGCCGGGCGCGGACCTTCTCGGGACGCAGCCAGGCACGCTCGGCGGCCAGCGCGGCCAGCGCCGCGGCGAGCAGGAGGAGCACCTGGATGCCGTGCAGGGCGAAGAAGTGGGGCGCACGGAAGTCGCCGCCGGTCACGCTCCAGCCGGTGAGGAACATGCCGTTGCCGTCGGGGTCGCCGATGCCGTGGCCCTGGTACATGGGCACCTGCCGGCCGTTGGCGTCGGTGACCGTACGCGGGGTGACCTGGGCGACCAGCCAGTAGACGGGCAGGACCATGCCGAACGTGGCCAGCGCCAGCCCGGTGCGGATGGCCCGGTTCAGCGCCGCGCCGCCGGTGCGCTGGATCAGCACGACCACCCCGAGGACCAGCTGGGCGATCAGAATGATCATGACGCCGTAGGTGAGGATCGGCACCAGCGCCGCGGTGACCGGATCGGCCAGGTCGGCGTTGAAGTGGCTGAAGGTGCCGCGTGCCGCCTGGACCGTGATGGCGCCGACCTCCACGACCGCGGTCACCGCGAACACGTTGCCCACCCACCGGCCGAGCCGCCTGCCCCGGGTCAGCTTGGTCGACAGCCAGGCCAGCGTGAGGGCGTACAGGGCGAAGGCGAAGCCGAACTTGAGCGGCTTGATCCACACCGACTCGTTCAGCAGGGTCCGGTCGTCCACCACGAGCCCGACGCCGGCGACCGGCATCAGGCCCAGCATGAGCGCCGCGCACACCATCAACGGACGGTGCCAGGTGCGCACGGGGGCGAGGAAGGAAGTCATGAGGGGCTCCGTTCACTGTCGTTCACTGTTTCGCGAACAACTGAAAGCTATCTTGCGTTTAAGATTTCGTCAACGCAGAAACTGCTAGAGCCTGCGATTATGCAGTTCAAAGCCATAAAGTTTTGCAATGATGATGAAGTTAAACGCAAGAGCGGACGCCGATGGTTTGCAATGGAGTGAAGTCGAACGCAAGAATGGGGGACGGCAGGCGGACACGACACGAAAGGCGGGACCCGATGCCCGGAGGCAGGCTGACCCAGGAGGACCGGCAGACGATCGCCGACGGCTTGGCGAAGGGGTTCACGTACACGGAGATCGCGGGCCAGCTGGACCGCCCCATCTCCACCGTCACCAGGGAGGTGGCCCGCAACGGCGGCCCGTCCGGCTACCGGGCGGCCCAGGCCCAGCGGGCCACCCAGGGCCGGGCCCGCCGCGGCAAGCCCGCCACGCCTCCTCCCGCGCGCGTGGAGGACCGGCTCGCCTCCGGCCGAGACCCGCGGGCCGTCCACGACCTGGAGGAGCGGTTCACCGGCATCATGGTCGCCACGGGCCTGCCCCGGATGACCGCCAGGGTCCTGACCTGCCTGTACGTAACCGACAGCGGCAGCCTGACCGCCGCGGAGCTGGTCCAGCGCCTCCAGGTGAGCCCCGCGTCCATCTCCAAGGCCGTCGGCGAGCTGGAGCAGCAGGAGCTCATCCGCCGCGAACGCGACCCCCGCCGGCGGCGCGACCGCTACATCATCGACGCCGACGCCTGGTTCCGCGGCTGGACGGCCAGCGCCCGCCAGAACATCCTGCTGGCCGACTTCGCCCGAGACGGAGCCCAGGTCCTGGGCGACACCACCCCGGCCGGCACCCGCCTCCAGGACATCGGCCAGTTCTTCGGCCACGTGGGCCAGGCCATGATCGAAGCCGCCGAGCAGTGGCGCCACGACTACGCCACCAGACAACCCCCGGCCCCCTGAACCACCCGCGAGAGACCCGCCGAATCACCCCCACCGCCCACCCACCCACACCGCCCACCCGCACGGCCGCGCGCACGGCCCGCCCACCTGCACCGTCCCACCTGGCTGCCCGCACCGCTCGGTCACCCGCACCGCTCGGCCCACCCGCACCGTTCCACCCCGCACGGCCTGGCCATCCGCACACAGCGGGGCACCCACACGCGGCGGGGTACCCGGCAGGGGTCACGCCGGGAGGCGGAGCCGGGGGTCTGGCGGCCGCACGAGCTGTCTGTCCGCCTGGGTTGTGCCGCGTGGTGGAAGCCCGTATGGCGGGGCGTGCTGGGGTGGGGCGATTCTTCGCGTCAAGGGCGGGTAATGCCCCGACACGGCAACCACGCGTTGTGGAATGGGCGCGACCGGATCGATAGCTTGGCCGGTCTGCAAAGCGGCCCGCGGTGCCCTCCCGAGCCCGGTGTAAAGGCTCATGTACGGGGGCAGAGCACCGCCGTCACCCGCTGCCGTCGATATGTGGGCATTTCTGGATATGTGTGGCGCATCGCCGGGAACTGAAGATGTTTTTGATCTGGATATGCTTTCGGCCGGTTCTCCACGTGTTCCGCGCTGGCAGGATTCGTCAGGGCGATCCGCCGTACTGGCGGCGCTGATCGCGCCTCAGCGAGGCCAGCTGATATCGGAGCTCACTTTCCCTGCTGATCCGCAGTAGTGCCTCCTTGGTCTGCCTCCGCAAGAGCGCGCGAAAGTAGAGAACCTGCGTCGAGGACGGAAGGGTAATAAGTGTGGTTTCCGTATGGGGTGGATTGCGGCGTGTCGCGGTGGTCAACGTCATGGCCGCGATGCTAATCAGCACGCTGGGCTCCCCGGGGGCACTTGCCGTAGATCAGGAAAGACCCTCGACGAGCCACGGGACAGGGGTTGCCGGCGCGATGGCGTCGAAGGGCAAGCGCAACACCTGGACGATGGCGAACACGGTCGAGAACGCCCGCGGCGTCGCGCCGTCGGGCATCATCATGACGGTCGAGAAGAAGATGGCGTCCGGCACGCGGGTGGCCAAGGCCGAGACCCTGCGCGCCGACCCTGGCGCCCCGGCCGACGAGTACCTGGACCCGGTCAACGCCAAGGCCGCCGCCGGAATCAGCGACCTCTACGAGGGGTTCGCGGTCCAGCCGAACGGCTGGAGTGACGTCGCCACCCTGACGTTCAGGTTCTCCAGCCCGGTGCGCAACCCGCGCCTGCACGTCGCGGGCACCGGCGGCGCGACGGTGGATTCGGCGGGCAACCGGGAGGAGTACTGGACCGGGCTGCGCCTGTTGGGCGGCACCCCGTCCCGGCCGACGTTCAGCAAGATCGCGGGATTCCCCGGCTTCGACGTCGACCGGCAGGCCATCGTTCCGAACGCCGGCGGCCGCCAGCGCGAGACCACCTGCGGCGTCGTCTACATGTGTGGCACCGCGCAGGTCAACGGCATGGTCTCGTCGTTCACCGTCGACGTGCGCGCGCGCAACGTCCGCCGGACGCTGCCCGCCGGCGACCCGTTCATGTGGGGCGTCTTCCGCGTCACCTTCGAGCAGGACGACTCCGACGCCCCGGCCTCGTACGGCGCCGCCTCCCACTCCATCTCCGACCAGTCGATCGGCGCCTCGGCCACGTCCGACCGGCCGGGCATGGTGAGCTTCACCCCGCGCCGGCGCGACGACGACCAGGACGACGCCTCGGCGGGACGTCTGGAGGCCGGGCAGGACGGCCGCCTCCAGCTCACGGTGCCCGTGCGGACCACGTCATCGGGCGTGCTGGCCGGATGGGTGGACTTCGACCGCGACGGCCGCTTCCAGCCGTCCGAGCGCGCCTCGGCCGTGCTGCCGGCCAACTCCGCGCGAGCGGTCCTGACCTGGGCGCCGCCGCAGGACGCCAAGCCGGGCCCGTCGTGGCTGCGCCTGCGCCTGGCCGAGGCGGCCGCCGAGGTGAGCGTGCCCACCGGCTGGGCGGCCACCGGCGAGGTGGAGGACCACCGCGTCAACCTTCTGATCCCCGGACAGGTACGCCTCTCGCACACGGCCCCCAACCGCATCGGCAAGGGAGAGCGCCTGACGTTCACCACGCGCGTCCGCAACAGCGGCCAGACGGCCCTTCCCTACCACCTGTCGATGCGCCTGGACGACGTGCTCGACGACGCGAAGGTGCGGGCGATCAACCCTCGTCCCGCCTCCCGTACGCGCTCCGCCCTCACGTGGCAGGGCACGCTCGAACCCGGAGCCACCCGCGAGATCCGCGTGCGCGTCCAGGTCAAGCGCGGCGACCTCGGCAATGGCAAGGTGGCCACGCGCTGGCCGGGCACGTGCGGGGGGGAGAGGTGCGGCGCCTCGGTGGCCGTGCGCGACTGACGAACTCCCCGAAAAACCCCCAGACCATCACGTGAAACGCAGGCGCGGTGCCGGCCCTCAGGGCAGGCGCCGCGCCTGCCGATCGTAGAAATGAGACGCATGTGATCTGGGCCAGATTCTCCGCAGCATTCCTCGCCCTGTGCCTGGGGCTGCTCGCCGCGCCGCCCGTGCGCGGCGCCGTCGACCGCGACGTGTTCGTCGTGGCGCTACGGCTCCCGCCGGACGGCGACGAGGCGGGCGTCGAGACCCAGGCCGCCGCCCTGGCGAAGCAGTACGGCGGCGAGGTTCACCACATCTACGCCTCCGCACTGCGGGGGTTCTCCGCGTCCATGAGCGCGGAGCAGGCGGCGAGACTGGCCGCCGACCGGCGGGTGGCCACGATCGAGCACAACCAGGTGTTCACCTCCCAGGCGAGCCCCTGGGGCCTCGACCGGGTCAACCAGCGCCGCCTGCCCCTGGACGGGATCGGCGTGCGCGGCGGCAGCGCCGCCGGGGTCACCGCGTACGTCATCGACAGCGGCCTGCGGCTCTCGCACACGGAGTTCGGCGGCAGGGCCCGCTACGGCTACGACGCCGTGGACTCCGACCTCGTCGCCCAGGACTGCTACGGCCACGGCACACACGTGGCGGGCATCCTCGGCGGCGCCACCTACGGCGTGGCCAAAGACGTCCAGCTGGTCGGTGTACGCGTGCTCGACTGCGCCGGCTACGGCACCACCGCCGAGATCGTGGCCGGGATCGACTGGGTGACCGCCAACGCCCGGCGTCCCGCCGTGGTGAACATCAGCCTGCAGAGCGGCAGGAGCTCGGCCATCGACCGCGCCGTGCGGAGCTCGATCGCGACCGGCATCCCGTACGTGGTGTCGGCGGGCAACCAGAACGCCGACGCCTGCGAGGCCTCACCCTCGGGCGCCAGGGAGGCCATCACGGTCGGGGCCACCACGCGCGCGGACGAGCGGGCCCCGTTCTCCAACGGCGGCCGGTGCGTGGACCTCTTCGCTCCAGGGGTCGCCGTCGACTCGGCGTGGTTCACCGACGACACCTCGGCGCGGTCGGCGAGCGGCACCTCGATGGCCACGCCGCACGTCTCGGGAGCGGTGGCGTTGTTGCTGGCCACAAGCCCGCGCGCCACTCCTGCCGACATCGCGTCGGTGCTCATGGAGACGTCGACGAGAAACGTCGTATCGGGACTCCGGCGTGATACCCCCAACAGGCTGCTTTACGTTGGGGATACCGAACCCAAGCTCTGACTCTGGGGTGTGATATGGCCCGATTTGGACATATATCGGGCGGCGGACAACAGCCTTTCTTGGCACTCTGAGAAAAGGCCGAATGGCTGATTGTATTCGCTCTGCTGTGCCAAGGAATCCATGGCGGTCTTTGACTTTAATACGGCAAGGATCGGTGGAATTAGTATGCGTGGCGCGGCAAGGTAGTCATGCATGGCGCAGCTGCCAACTCAACAGGCGGCGCCACCAATTCCATTCGCACACTGGAGGAAGTAAACATGCTTCGTCGCATTGTCATCGGTGCGCTCGCCGCAGGCGCTTTCCTGGCTGCCTCGTCCACCGCAGCTTCTGCGGCCACGTGGGAGAAGGGCAACGACGACAACGTCGGCAACGCCCACAGCCCGGCGTCGATCGTCGTTCCGGTGCTCAACCACGCACTCAACAACAACGAGATTGACGTCCTCACGATCGCGCACCTGGAGCGCATCAACCTGCAGCTCCTGACCAACAACACCAGCCTGACCGACATCGAGGGTCGGGACGGCTGAGCAGGACGCTAGAAAGTCCGTGTGAAGTGCCGGCGCGCTGGCAGAGATGACAGCGCGCCGGCATTCGCGCGGACCTCGGGTGACGGCAGGTCAGGAGGCCGCACGCGAACCGGCTGGTGAGCGGTAGACGGGCACTCTCCCTCACCGACAGTCGACAATGCCCCTGATGCGGCTCCCAACTCCCGAGGAGCCGGATCAGGGGCATTTCTTTTTGCCCGTGAAGATCATCCGGGCTTCTGCCGCGCGGGCCTGACCAGCCCCACGAAATTGCGCCGGTCGATCGCCTCTATGCGCACGACGGCGCCGGTGAATGGCGCGACCACCATCTGGTTCGCTTTGATGGCGACGCCGACGTGGTCAGGACCAGGGCGCTTGGAATCGGTCTCGAAGAAGGCCAGGTCGCCGACCTGAATTCGGGTCCTGGGAATCCGGGTTCCCGAGCGCCACTGTTCATAGGTGCTCGAACCGATTCCCACACCGGCCTGAGACCACGCGTACTCGGTCAGTCCTGCGCAGTCGAAGCCTTTGACGCGCTTTCCCCTGCCGGTTCCGTAAGTGGCTCCTGAGGGCCCGCCGCCGCCCCATGAATAGGGTGTGCCGAGCGTGCCGAGCGCGGTGTTCGCCGCCAGCCGGCCGCGGGCGACTCCCGCCGACCGCTCGCAGGCCGAGGTGTACCAAGAGGCGCACCACTGGAAGAGCTCGGGAACGGGGTCGAGCGGAAACGGGGGGACCGCGCCCACGAACAGAGCTCCGCCGATGATGAACTCGAGCTTCATGGCACCTGTCCCCGTCGAAGTAGTTGACGGGAAGGGTGCCCGCGGGCGCGGTCGATCAGCCTCAAAGGCTGATCATTTACGGCAAAACTACCCGTACTAGCGGGCCGGGCCCAGGACCGCGACGTAGGGGTCGCCGTGCAGCATCGCGCTGCCGGGTCCCGTACGCGCGGCCGGAGCCGTGACGGAGAAGTCGCTCGCCCTGACCACGGACATCGAATACTGACCGGGGCTCCTCGGCTCGACCGTCACCGGGGTGCCGAGGGTGCGCGCCCGGATCGGGGTGTCCGCGGGCGAGGTGACGACGATGGTCGGGGTGGCGGTGGCGGCGGCCGTACCGGGAGAACCCAGCCAGGCGAGCGCGCACAGACCCGCGGCGATCGCGAACGCCGCGCGGCGGTTGGTCATCGGCATGACGGCTCCACAGTGACGGAGGAGGAAGAACGGCGGCCGGACACCCGCGCGACCAGCGCGGGGGCGACCGTGGACGCGGCGAAACGGGAGCCGTGCACGAAGCGCATGACGGGCCCGAACGTGGGCGCGGCCGCGAGCCCCACGACGAACAGGCCGGGCACGGAGGACTCGAACGTGCTGCTCAGCACGGGCGCGTGGCCCACGTGCGCGACGGAGTCACGCAGCCCCGGTTCCAGGACGCTGAAGCGGCGCACGTCGACGACGTACCCCGTCGCGGCGATGACGCGGTCGGCGTGCAGGTGGAAGAGGCCACCCGCCGCGTCCTGCAGGCGCAGGTCGACGCCTTCGCCGGGGACGGCCCGCCGCAGCCGTGCGCCGAGGCTGGTCGGGACGCTGGTGAAGCGGTCCTTCAGCCACCAGGAGCCGGCCGGGCCGAGCGTGGTGCGCACGATGCGCCGCCGCACGCGTCCGGGCAGATGGCGCACCAGCGCGGGCTTCTCCGACCACATCCAGGACCGCCAGCCGGTCCCCAGCCCCGAGCGCGGGGCGAGGCAGCGCGCCAGCATCGTGCGCTCCTCGACGGGCGTCTCGTTCCACTTCAGCGCCGCCGTGCGCGCGATCAGATGGGGGTACGCGCCGGCCTCCTGCAGCAGGCACGCGGTCTCGATGGCCGACTGCCCGGCGCCGATCACCGCCACCTTCTCGCCGGCGTAGCAGCTGAGATCGTTGAGCTGGCAGCTGTGGGCCAGCACCGACGACGGCAGCGACGCCAGCGCCGCCGGAATGCGGGCGAACGGCAGGAAGCCCACGGCCAGCACCACGGCCCGCGCCTGGACCTGCCGGCCCGTCTCCAGCGTGACGGTGAACAACTCGTCCTGCTTGGCGACGTCCACCACGTTGACCGGCGTGACACGGTCCTGGACGGCCTGCTCGCAGAACCATCTCCCGTAGTCGACGAAACGTTCCACGGGAGTGGGCCGGGCATAGGCATAGGGGAATCCGTGCGCACGGCAGTATGCCGCGAGCGTGAAATCCCCCGCGGGGTCGGCGAGGTGCGAGGCGAATGGCTCGGACTTCAGCAGCATGCCGGTGGGCATGTGCTTGTCCCAGGCGTTCATCGGCTGGCCGAAGACCTGGGCCTCAAGGCCGGCGCTGATGGCGTATGCGGCGACGGAAAGGCCGTAGGGCCCGGCTCCGATGACCGCGACGTCGACGGTTTCGGTGTTCATGGCATTCTTTCGATCGTTGGTGTGCATGCCCTCATGGCGCGTAGAAACGTTTGTTTCACCATTCCGGTGAAGGGCTTGACATCATCCCTCGCGTACCAGGCCAGCTCGTCGGCCCGGCGCAGGGACGACAGCCATCCCGGGCGGCGGCGGCCGTTTCCTCCGGGCTTTCTGGCCAGCTTCCGCAAGAGGTCGTAATTCTCCACCAGATACGTCCTGCCGTATTGGGGAGAACCGAAGTTTGAGTCCTGCCCGGTCAGGTCCAGATAGGCGGCCCTGATGACGTCGATGCGGTTGGAGTCGCCGAAGAGGCGGAACTGCGCGCCGACGCGGGGATTGAAGTCGAGCAGGTAGTACTTGCCGTCCCTGACGTCGAAGCGGAAGTCCATGTCGAGGATTCCGGCGTAGCGCAGGGATTTGGCGAGGGTCCTGGCGGTGTGGTCGATCTCGGGGTTGGGCAGCCATCGGCCGAGCGTGGTGATCCCGGCCGCCGGGGGATAGGCGCGCTCCTTCCTGCCCGAGCCGGCGAAGTCGCAGGTGGAGTCCTCGCGGAAATAGCCGTGGAAGAACCAGTCGGCGTCGCGGGTCGGCGGGATGTAGCGCTGCAGCAGCAGTTCGCTGTCCTGCTCCGGGGCCCGTGCGGCCAGGGCGCGGAGCTGGTCGTGCGACTGGAGGAGCGTGGTGCTGCGCAGGCCGCGGGCGCCGGCGGCCAGCCAGGGCCTGGCCCACTTGGCCATCATCGGGAAGCCGTAGGCGCGCTCGGCGAAGCGCAGGTCGTCCTGGGTCTCGGCCACGTGGGTGTCCGGGTGGGCGACGCCGAGATGGGCGCAGATGGTGGCGAGCGCGTGCTTGTCGGCGAGCTGGGCGGGGAGCTCGCCGGCCGGATTCGATATCCGGAATCTGGGGGACAGGTCCTGTGCGTGCTGCGCCGTATAGATGGCGGTGATGTCGTCCATTGGCAGCAGGACCGGATTTCCGCCGATGCGGTCGGCGGCGGAAAGCATTGTGCGGAGAAAGCTCTCGGGCGCGGTGGGCGCCGTGTCCCAGTGGCCGCAGCTGGAGAGGTATTTCGACTGGGCCGCAGGACCGTGCGGGCCTTCGAGAACGGCGTGCACCTCGACGCCCATGCGACCCAGCGACCGAATGGCGGCGAGGGTGCCGTGATGGAATGGGTTGCGATCCATCCTGACGACCAGTGCCGGGGCCCTCGGGGCGACGGGCAGGCAGTTGCGGATATCGTTATTCCGCTTCTGTTGGGGAGCGTCGTTCACCGGTCTTTCCTATCATGGACACGGTGAATTGTTTTTCATGAGGGCGTTATTGTTTCTCCAATGTCAGGGACGAGCTGGTGCGAAAAGCTCTTATGTGACGAAACGGTCATCCTGTGCATTGCTTGCGAAATTCCGGAGGAGATTTGATGTTCTCATCAAGCAGGAAGGGGAATGGAACCACGCAGTAATGCTTTGACGGGCAGGAATGGTGAGTTAGCCGGATGAGAAGGCACATGTTCCCCGGACTTAGGCACAGGGGCGCGCTTGGAGCCGCCGTGTTGCTCGTGGCCGCCGTCGCCGTACAGCCCGACGCGGTCGCCGAGCCCGAGCCCAAGCTGCTCGCGGTGACCAAGCAGCGGGCGGCGCTCGGCGTCTTCATGGGCTCCGACGCCAACGGCGCCGCCCGCCTGCCCGGCTTCGAGCGCTGGCTCGGCCGCGAGGTGACCGTCGGCAGGACCTACATCCCCGGCGAGACCTGGGCGGCCTTCCACGGCCCCGACTTCATCCTGAAGCCCTGGACCCAGTGGCGCGCGGCCCAGCCGGGCAGGATCCTCGCGATCAACGTGCCCATGGTGGCGCCCAACGAGGGCAAGCTGTCCGACGCCGCGGTCTCCGTGCTGCTGAACGCCGGAGCCAGCGGCGCCTTCGACCTCACCTTCAAGAAGCTGGCCGACCGGCTGGTCGACGAGGGGGCCGAGGACTCGATCATCGTCCTGGGCTGGGAGATGAACGGCACGACGTACTCCAGCCGTTGCGCGCCCGACCCGACCGCGTGGAAGGCGTACTGGCGGCGGATCGTGACCAGCATGCGGTCCGTGACCGGGCAGCGCTTCCGCTTCGACTTCACCGCCAACCGCGGGCGCGACGCGATTCCGTGGACCGAGTGCTACCCCGGCGACGACGTCGTGGACATCATCGGCATGGACAACTACGATCAGCCGCCCTCTAACGGCTTCCAGTCCTACGTCTCCCAGCCGTACGGCCTGCGCCACCACGCCGAGTTCGCCGCCGCCCACGGCAAGCCCATGTCGTTCCCCGAGTGGGGCCTGTTCCGGTACGGCGACCGGCCCACCTACGTCCGGCAGATGCTCGACTGGATCGGGCGGCACAACGTCGCCTACCACTCGCTGTCGGACTACTGCCCGCACGGGGTGTGGCAGTGCTCGTCCAACCCGCGGTCGGCCGCGGGGTTCCGGACTTTGCTGCAGCAGATGCTGCCGACCCCGGCGGCGCCCACACCGACCACCCCTCCGCTCCCGAGCACGTCGGCCCTTCCGTCGGCGCCCGCGCTGCCCAGCACGTCCGCCCTCCCTTCAGCTCCCGCTCTGCCCAGCACCTCCGCGCTGCCGTCGGCGCCCGCGCTGCCCAGCAGCGAGGCGCTGCCGTCGAAGCCCGCGCTCCCGTCCACGTCGGCGCTTCCAAGCGCGCCCGCGCTGCCGCCCAAGCCCGCGCTGCCCAGCGCGCCGGGGCTGCCGTCGAAGCCGGCGCTGCCAAGCACGTCGGCGTTGCCGAGCGCACCGGCGTTGCCGAGCGCCTCCACGTTGCCGAGCGCGTCGGCGTTGCCGGTGAAGCCCGCGCTGCCCAGCACCTCCGCGCTGCCGTCGGCGCCCGCGCTGCCCAGCAGCGAGGCGCTGCCGTCGAAGCCCGCGCTCCCGTCCACGTCGGCCCTTCCAAGCGCGCCCGCGCTGCCGAGCACGTCGGCGCTACCGTCCGCGCCCGCGCTGCCCAGCACGGAGGCGCTGCCGTCGGCGCCCGCCCTGCCCGGCACGTCCGCGCTTCCAAGCGCACCCGCGATCCCGCTCGGCGCCGGTGACCCCGGTGCGCCGGGTGCGCCGGGTGCGCCGACCAGTGTGCCGACCGGGGCGATCCCGCCTCTGGGCGTGACGTCCAACCCCGTGCCGCCGTCGATCCAGAACCCCATGCCGCCCACCCTCCCGGCCATCACCCTGCCCCCGCAGGTCACCAGGGAGCCGATGCTCACCTGGCTGGTCGGCCTGTGGCGGAGCCTGCTGACGATGGTCGTCGTGCCGCCGCCGGTACAGCTGGAGGTGCCGGGCAACCTGCCCAGTCCCACGGTGATGCCGCCGGCCGTACCCGGGGACGAGCTGCCGACCTGAACGCGGACGCTCGGGCGGCGAACCCGGGGTCAGCCCCGCCCGAGCACCCTGGCGGTCACCCCGGCCAGCACCTCCATGGTCACCCGGGCGTCGAACTCCTTGCTGAGCAGAGCGGCGACCTGTCCCTCGCGCCACGCCGTACCGTCGTGGGAGGACAGGCGGGAGGACAGCGCGTAGGCCAGCCCCCTGAGGTCGCCGGCCGTCACCAGCGCGCCGGTCTCCTCGCCGATCACCTCGCGCAGCCCGGGGATGTCGAAGCCGACGACGGGACGCGCGCTGGCCATCGCCTCCAGCGCGGTCAGCGGCAGCCCCTCCCAGCGGGACGGCATGACGACCAGGTCGCAGGCCGCGTACCAGGGCCGCACGTCGGCGCTGGGGCCGGCGAAGTGCACTCCGGGGGGCGCGTCGGCCTCCAGCTGGGCCTTGAGCTCGCCGTCTCCGACCAGCGTCAGTCGCGCGTCCGGGCACGAGCGCAGCACCCGGGGCCAGGCACGCAGCAGCAGGTCCTGGCCCTTCTGCCGGGTGAGCCTGCCGACGCAGACGGCGAGCCGGGCGTTCTCGGGGACGCCGAGTTCGGCGCGGGCCCGTAGTTGCGCCTCGATGCCGGCGGGGGTGAAGTGGTCGAGGTCGACGCCGTTGCGCACGACGACGAGCCGGGCCGCCACCCCCCGCGCCGCCCCGGCCTCGGCCTCGCCTTCGCCGACGCACACGATCGCGGCCGCCCAGCGCGCGGCGGTGCGCTCCCACGCGATCGCGGTCCTGGCCGTCGCGCCCCGGCAGGCCAGCCACGACCAGCCGTGCGGCTGGAAGAGCGTGGGCCGCCGGCCCCGTACGGCCAGGCGTCCCACCAGGCCCGCCTTGGCCGAGTGCAGGTGGATGATGTCGGGTTCGAGCTCGTCGACGATCCGGCGCAGCGCGACGGTCTCGTCCTTGCACGAGCGCACGGGGGAGCGGGCCGACTCCCAGGCCGCGTGCGGGATCTTCTGCTCGGCGAGCCGGTCGGGGAGCGTGCCGCGCGACGGCGCCGCCACCGTGACCCGCCAGCCGCGCCGTACCTGGTCGGCGGCGGCGGCGCTGACGTAGGCGGCCACGCCCGCCTCGACGGGCTGGCTGACGTGCAGGACTGAGATGGTCATGAGCCGGCCTTCACTGGGAGGCGTTCCTTGAGCGTGCGGGCCGCGCGGATGCGGGCGCGCACCAGCGCCGCGTAGAGGCCGGCCCGGTGCGTCCTGCCGAAGATCATGCGGCGGTTGCCGATGGCCTTTGCGCCCCACTTGGCCTTGTGCGGCTCGGCTCCGCGCAGCAGGCTCAGCTTCTCCAGCCTGCGCGCGTGCGCCTGGCGCAGCCCGTGCCGCAGGACCATGGCGAAGGTGTCGACGCGGGTACGCAGCCAGGGGTCGGCCCCGTACAGGTAGCCACCGGCGAAGTCGGCGCCGATGAGGCAGAAGTCGGCGGCAACGAGGCGCTCGCCGACCCGGAACTCCGTCAGCGCGGCCCGTCCGGTGGCGATGAGCTCGGTGGCGGACCTGGTGAGGTGGGCCTGGAAGCGGGAGCTGAGGTGTTCCTTGTTGATCGGCCGGCCCGCCCATTGCAGGGCGTGCAGGCGCAGGAGGTCCTCCATGGCCGCGGGCACCTGTTCCGGGGTCACCGCGTGCACCTGAAGGTCCAGCTTGTCGATCTTGTAGAGGCCGCGGCGGAGTTTTCCGGCCGTACGCGTGCCGAGCGCGGCCAGCTGGTCCTCCAGCGGAAGGGCGGGCATGTACAGGCAGGAGGAGCCCTCCATGAGCCAGCGGCGGCCCGGCCAGCACGCGTGCAACGTCTCCAGGGCGGCGCCCGGCTGGGCCTCGGGGAAATCCATGACGTCCCAGCCGGGCAGGCCGAGCAGCGCCTCGCCCGCGGTACGGGCGAGGCCGTCGCGATGCGCCTCGTCGAGGAGTACGTCGGTGTAGTCGGACAGGCCGACGCCCAGCGGGCTCAGGACCCGGCAGCCCCAGCGCCGCGTGCGCATCAGCGGCAGCGCGGCCACCAGCCGGTCCTGGTGGCGCAGCAGCAGGACGTTCAGGCGGGACCGCCCGCCGTACCACTGCCACCAGGAGGTGAGCCAAGCGTGCGACTGGAAGGGGGTGGAGGTGGCGCAGCGCTCGTACAGGGCGTCCCATTCCGGCTTCATGGCCGCGAAGGCGCCCGGGTCGGTCACGACGCTGTTCTGGCCGCCGGCCAGGAGGCCGGGCGTCATGCGCCGACCGGCCGCTTGCGTGAGCGCTCGCGGGAGCGGGCGGCGGGCTCGTCGCGGGATGCGCCCTTGTCACGGCTCTGTCTGGCGGGCGGGGCGACGAGGTAGAACAAGCCGCCGAGCAGGAGTCCCGCGGCGCCGCCCACGGTGAGGTTGATGAGCGCGTCGGGGCCTGACGGTTCTTCCGGCGCCAGCGCCTGGGACAGGTTGGCGATGCGGACGCCGGTGTCGGGGGCGCGGGTGCCGGCGTAGGTGATGAGCGCCTGGGCCAGCGCGTTGGCCTGACCCGCTGCCTGCGCGGCGTCGGGCGCGGAGGCGGCCAGGCTGATCATCGGGGCGTCGGGGGAGCCGGAGACGCGTACCGTGCGCTGCAGCTCGCCGACCGTGCGGGCGGCGAGGCCGGGACGCAGCGCGGCGCCGACGACGGCGGGCTGCGTGGCGATCTTGGTGAAGGCCTGGGCGAACTTCGTCGTCTGCTCGATGCTCGACGGGGCGTCGGCCACCACGACGACGTACGCCTGGGCGGTGTACACGCGGTCGGTCAGCGCGGTGTACAGAAGTCCCGCGCACAGGCCCAGGACGACGGCGCAGCCTTGCGGCCACCACCGCCGGGCAGCGGCGGATACACGGCGGGTCACGCTCATGGTTGCTCTCCCCAGGCTGGCGCGATGGTCTTCGATCGGGATCTTTGCTCGTGCACGCGCAGGTACAGCGCTTCGATGCGGTTGACGTGATGGCCGATGCCGTAGTGGTCCACGGCCTGCGGCGGGAGCTGCCGTGGCGCGCCGGCCGCGATGAGCTCCTCCACGGCCTGACGGAACGGCTCCGCCGCCGAGGGCAGCCGCCGCGCGTTCGGCGAGGCGCTCGCGGGCAGTTCGTCCAGCGCCGGGCACGCGCTGTAGAGGACGGGCAGCCCGCACGCCAGCGCTTCGACGATGGCGAGACCGAACGTCTCCTCCTGCGACGGCGCCGCGAAGACGTCCATGGCCGACAGCAGTGCCGGAACCTGGCTGGACTGCCCGGCCAGCACCATGCGGTTCGCGATCCCCAGCCTGCGCGCGTGCGCGACGAGGTTCGCCCGCTCGGGCCCGTCCCCCACCAGCAGCAGTACGGTGTCCGGCAACCCGGCCACGGCCTCGATCAGCACGTCGAACCGCTTGCCGGGCTCCAGCCTGCCCACCCCGCCCACCACCGTGATGTGCGGCGGGATCGTCAGCCGGCTGCGGGTCGTCTCCCGCACGGCCGGGTCGAAGCGGAACGCCCGCGGGTCGATGCCGTTGGCGATCACCTCGATCCGCTGCTCCGGCACGCCCCACCGGACCAGCCGCTGGGCCGCCGCCGACGACACCGCGACCGTCACGTGCCCGAGCCGCTCACCGGCGCGGGCCATGACGCGCACCGGCGCGGTGATGGGCCGGCCCTCCAGGTGCCGTTCGCCGATGGAGTGCTCGCTGGCCACGATCGCGGCCACGCCGGCCAGCCGGGCGACCAGCCGTCCGTACAACCCGGCGCGGAACAGGTGCGTGTGCACCACGTCGTAGCCGCCGCGCCGGACCAGCCGCCACAGCGGGCCCAGTACGCGCAGGTCCCGGTTGCCGGTCATGCCGAGATGGTGGACGGTCACCCCTTCGGCCTGGATGGCCTGGCTGATCAGGCCCGGTTTCGTGAGCGCGGCGACCTCGGCGGTCACGTGATGGTTGGCCACCAGGTCACGCAGCTGCCGCTCGGCCCCGCCGGCCTCCAGCCCGGTGATGACGTGCAGCACCTTCATCGCCGGCCCCACTTCCAGTAGTGCAGGCCCCGCTTGACGGTCAGCCGGAGCCGCCGGTCGTCGTCGCTCACGTGGGTTCTGGGCAGGCAGAGCTGGTCAGCCTCGCCGGGCTTGATGCCACAGGCGTAGGTGTAGCCGGCGGCGCGTACCGCCTCGACGGCCTCGCGGTCGGCGTGGCCGTAGGGGTAGGCCAGGCCGAGGACCTCGTGGCCGAGTATCGCCTCCAGGTCCGTGCGGCTCGTCTTGACCTCGTGGTAGAGGTCCCCGGTCGGGGCGCCGGCCAGCGACAGGTGCGTCTGGGTGTGGGAGGCGACCTCCATGCCCTCGTCGGCGACCTGCCTGAGCTGTTCCGCGGTCATGAGCGGTTTGCGCGGGCCGAGCGGGTCCCAGGCGTTGTCGCCGCCCAGGCGGCCGGTGACGGCGAAGACCGTGGCGGTGAAGCCTTGGCGCAGGAGCACCGGCAGGGCGTGGGCGGCGAAGTCGGCGTACCCGTCGTCGAAGGTGAGGCCGACGAGACGCCGGGCCGTACCCTCGCGCTGGGCGCGCAGGAGTTCGCGCATGGACACGCCGCGCAGCCCCCGCCCGCGCAGCCACGCCATCTGCGCGGCGAAGCGGGCGGGTCTGACGGTGATGAGGTACGGATCCTCGTCGAAGTCGTCGACCGAGTGGTACATCAGGACCTGCTGCCTGGTTGGGCTCACAATCGCACTCCCCCTTCGCAGGGCCTCAGCGCGTCGCCGAGGTCCCGCCTGGAACCGGTGAGTAGTGCCGCGGTGACGAAGACCGCCGTGGTGACGGCGGCCTGGCACGGCACGGCGACGATCAACGAGAGGTCCGCGGTGACCGGGCGGACCAGGAAGGAGACGCCCGCCGCGACGGCGGCCGCCGCGGACAGGCGGCCGACGGACCCGAGCAGCGCGCGTCTGGGCAGCACCAGGAGCGGCGCGCCGAGCCCGCCCAGCAGGAGCGCGGCCGTCAGGCTGATGCCCGCCGCGTTGGCCAGCGCGACCCCGCCCACACCGAGCGGGATCGCCAGGAACGGCGCGGCGACCGCGGTGAGCGCCAGCCCGGCGGCCATGGCGGCGGCCGGGTACCAGGAGGGCCGGGAGGCGCAGAAGTAGACCCGGCACAGCACGCCGACCACGGCCTGGCCCAGCAGTCCCAGGCAGTACAGGCGCATGCTCCACGCCGTCGCGGCGGTGTCGTCCGGGGTGAAGGCGCCGTGCTCCAGCAGCAGGCCCACCACGCCGGGCGCGTGCGCGACCAGGAACGCCGTGGCGGGCAGCACGATCGCGGCGGCCACCCACGTGTCCGCCAGCACCCGCCGGCCGGCGCCCGCGCCGTCGCCGGCGGCGACGCAGCGGGCCAGGACCGGGAAGGAGACGGTGGCGAGGATGAGCGAGGCCACCATGGGCACCTGGGCGATCTTCTGCGCGTAGTTCAGGTAGGAGATCGAGCCGGGCGGCAGCGAGGAGGCGACGAACCGTTCGACGAACACCTGCGCCTGGCGCAGCAGGGTGAAGGCGGCGATGGGCGCGAAGATCGTCCAGGAGATCGACGTCGCGACGCCGGTCCTGACCGGGGTTCCGATGTGCCGGATGAAGGACGGGGCCTGGATGAGCGCCATGAGCAGGCCGCCGGCCGCCACGCCGCACGCCACCGCGGTGATCCCCCAGCCGTCGTGGCCGATGGCGATGGCGCCGACGATGGCGGCGTTGTAGGCCAGGTAGATGGCGGCGGGCGGGCCGAAGATCCGCCGCGTACGCAGCGCGGCGCTGCAGAACCCGGCCAGCCCGAAGCCCAGCACGGTCAGCGAGGTGATCTGCGTGCACCGGGTGGCCAGGTCGTGCTCCTGGATGCCCGGCGCCAGGCCGCGCGCGATGAGTGGCGCGGCGGCGGCCGTGGCGGCGCTCAGCAGCACGAACGCGAGGACGGCCTTGGGCAGCGCGGCCCAGACGACCTCGCGCAATGACCGGCCCTCCTCCACGGAGCGGCTGAAGTAGGGGATGAGCAGGAACGACAGCGCGCCTTCTATGAGCAGGGGCGCGGCCGTCTCCGGAATGGTCCAGGCGATCATGAAGGCGTCGGTGCCCGCGCTGGCGCCGAAGACGCCCGCCACCAGGAGGTCGCGGGCGAACCCGGACGCCGAGCCGGCGATGACCAGCAGCATGGTGACCGTGGTGGCCCTGGCCAGCGGGCCGCGGGTCTCCTCGGTGGTGGCGCTCATGCCGCGTCCGCCGCGACCACCCAGGACAACAGCAGGCCGATCATGATCGACATGACGACGGTGGGGGATCCGCCCACGTCGGCGTAGACGAAGTCGACGAGCTGCCAGGTCAGGAAGCCCGCCGCGCACAGCCCCGCCGCCCTTTGGGCGGAGGTGCCGCCGCGCCGCGCCCGCTTGGCCGCCAGCACGGCCAGCCCGGCCCACAGCAGTGCGAAGGCAGAGAGCCCGAGAAGACCCTGCTCGCTCAGCACCAGCAGGTACATGTTGTGCGGGGAGCGCAGCTCCTGCCGCTGGAATCCGTTCACGGGGTCGGCGGTGTCGCTGCTGGCCGAGACGTGCAGGGGCGCGTAGTTGTCGCGCCAGGCCGCGAAGCCGCGCGGGCCCACGCCGAGGAGCGGATGGTCGTGCCACATGCCGGCGGCCGTCTCCCACAGGCCGTACCTGTCGTTGACCGACTGGTCCGGCTGGGAGGCGACGGAGGTCATGGAGGCCAGCCGCTGGGTGACGGTTCCGGACCCCCAGCCGCCGAGTACCACGAGGCCCAGCACGAGCGCCCCGGCGAGAGCGCCGCCGACGGCCTTCCTGCTGCCCGACAGCAGGATCATGACGACGCCGGCCATCAGCCACGCCAGCCACGCGCCCCGGCTGAGCGACAGGACCAGTGCCGCCAGCAGGACGAGCAGGACCAGCGTCGCGGCGACCCGTGGCCGTCCCCGCGTGGTCAGCACCAGGGCCAGCGCCACGATCGCGCCGTAGCTGACGACGGTGGCCATGCCCATGATGTCGACGGCGCCGAACGTGCCGATCGCCCTGATGCTCTGCCCGCCGTAGGAGGCGCCGCTGCCCGAGTACGCCTGCCAGCACCCGAGCAGCGCCTGGACCAGGGCCACGCCGAGCACCGCCGCCGCCACCAGCCGCCGGTCCACCTCGTCGCGGACGACGATCGCCATGGCCAGCGGCACGATCACGAAGATCTCGAGGTAACGCACGAACCCCGGCAGCGCCGCGACGACGTCCACGCTGGCGAGCGTCGCCGCCGTCACCGCGACGGCGGGCGGAGCCAGCAGGTACGCCCGCCTGGGCAGCCGGAGCCGCCCCCTGAGCGCGTGGACGAGCGCGGCCACCACCAGGCAGCCGGCCGCCACGTCGGCCGCGGTCACGTTGAAGGACGAGTCGAGCTGGGCCCGTTGCTGCGGCACGCACACCAGCGCCACCGTCAGCACCGCCAGGATGCTGGGCCGCTGCCAGTTCAGCGCGTGCGGGGAGAGGCGCGGACGCAGGGCGAGCGCCACTACGCGCCGCCCAGGCGCAGCACGCAGCCGATCGTCTTGAGCGCGATCTTGACATCCAGGCCGAACGACCAGGTGTCGATGTAGTGGTTGTCCAGGCGCGCGCGCTCCTCGATGGAGGTGTCGCCGCGCAGGCCGTGCACCTGGGCCCAGCCGGTGATCCCCACGGGAACCCGGTGGCGGCGGTCGTAGCGCTCGACCGTCTTCGAGAACTGCTGCACGAAGTACGGCCGCTCCGGCCGCGGGCCCACGATGCTCATGTCCCCGGTGACCACGTTCCACAGCTGCGGCAGCTCATCCAGCGACGTCTTGCGCAGGAAGCCGCCGAACGGGCCGCTGAGGCGGCTCTGGCTCACGGTCCACTGGGTGGCCGAGTCCCGCGCGCTGGCCGGCTTGAGCGTACGGATCTTCAGCATGTCGAAGCAGCGCCCGCCCATGCCGACCCGCCGCTGGCGGAACAGCACGCCCGGCCCGCCTTCCAGCCGGACGCCCAGCAGGCACAGCCCCAGCACGGGCGCGAGCGCGAGCAGCGCGAGCAGCGCCAGCGTGACGTCACAGACGCGCTTGGCGATCCAGTACGGCCGGCGCTGCGCGGGCGGCCGCATGTCCACCAGCGGGAAGCTCTGAAGCTGCCGGCCCGGCGCCACGAAGTCCTGGACGAGGTCGTCCGGTCCGGGGGCGAGCATGATCTGGCACCCGGTGGCCCCGATCTCCTGCAGCACGGCCCGCGAGATCGGCGGCTGCCCGGCCAGGATGACGACGCTGACGGCCGAGCGCCGCAGCATCTGGGCGCAGGTGGAGTAGGTGGCCAGCACCGGCAGGTCGTCGGCCGGGCCGTGGGCCGACGCGCTGGCGCCGACCAGGCCGATGGGCTCGATGCCGTGCTCGGGGTGCTGCAGGAGTGTCCTGGCCAGCCGTACGCCGTGCTCGCCGGTGGAAAGGATCACGGCCTTGCGGGGAGCGCGGCGCCGGGCCGCGACGTGCCGCCAGGCGCGTACGGCCCCGTGGGCCAGGGCCATGAGCGCGGCGTGGCAGAGGCCCGCCAGCAGCCAGGCCGCGGACGGCGGCGCGGGGACGGGCGAGCACAGCCACGCCTCCAGGCTCAGCGTGCACAGAGCGGCCATCGCCCAGCCCGTGAACCGGGCTCTGGGCAGGATGACGTGCAGGGCGACCGCGATCGCGACCGCTGCCGCCAGGTTGGTCGGCCGCCAGCCGGTGATGGTCGTCGCGGCCAGCAGGCAGGCGGTCGGCAGGCCGAGATGGGCGGCTCGCCGGGTGAGGTGGCGCAGGGGGATGTCAGGTCGAGGTGAGGCGGGCGCCTCGGGTGCCATCGCGGGCCCGGAATCCAGGAAGTCCTCAGTCGGTTCGCTGGTGCCAACAGCTACGGTCATCTGTTGCCTCCAAGGTCGCGGTCACACGCCAGTGCTGCGGGATGAGGGGTAGTGGCAGGGGCTGGCAGTCGTGGCTGTTTCTCTGCAGGCGCTTGTGCGAGGACACAAGAATGGCGTTCATTCGCGCCCCAAGATCGTTGAGATGGTATCGGCGCAAGCGTTGGAACTGGCCGATAGAAGGCTCGCGCGGGGTTCATGGGTGGGCAAATATTTCGCCACTGCCAGTAGCGCTGGAATTGTGGCCCGCGGCTGCGCGAGTTATTCCATGCCCGCGCGGAGCAAACGGACAACTTCTTTGTTCTCGGCAATACGGCCAGAGCAGGCCTTGTCCCGTGAAGACGGACATGCCGTCAGCCGCGGCGCTGGTCAATGAAGAAGTCGCCGGCGAATTAACTGTGGTAATCGGCGGCTGATTAAGGCAAAGCCTGTGCCCACATAGTTCAACGTCGTCGGATGGGGCCGAGACGCGGTGATAGAACTTTCCCGGTAGCTCGGTCGCGATAGCGCTTTGTGCGGTGTCCACAGGGCGCACGTCGCGGCATTCGGAGTAATCGGTTCGTAGGTCATGCGTAATCGCGAACACGTCCGATCACAGCCCGGAAAGGCAATCATGAATCGCATAGTCAAAAGCACGGCCATAGCTGTGGCCTGCCTGGGAATGGCAGCGGCGCTGGCCGGACCCGCCCTGGCCGCGGCCAGGAGTGACGGGGACCCGCTCGGCGGCCTCCTCGGCGGAGGCGGCGGCAGCAGCCTGCTCGGCGGGAACGGACAGAACCCGCTGATGTCCCTCACGAGCCCGCTCGCGGGGATCACGCAGAGCGAGAACCCGGTGGACGGGATCACCCGTTCCGCTGACGGCACGGCCCGTTCGGTGGAGGGCGCGGCTCGCCTTCTCCCGCAGGGGACCTTCCGCAACGGCCTTCCGCTGAACGAGGCCTCCAACGCCGCCGGCGTGGAGCACCGCAACCCGCTCGAGCCGGCCCTCACCGGCGCGGCGAGCTCGCCGCTGGACTTCGCGCTGCTGGACGGGCGTGAGGTCGTCGGCCTTGAGCACCAGGACGAGCCGGTGCCGGGTGTCGTCAGCTCCCTGACCGGGCGCGCCGACGAGATCCTGCACGCCCCCGCGCTCGAGCCCGCCGCCGAGGCGGCGATGCCGCAGATCACCGAGCGCCTGGCCGGTCAGACCGACCACGCGGCGTTCATGGCGAAGACCGCCGCCCACCAGGTCGGCTCCGTCTCCGCGCACGATCTGCTCAGCGGCCCGAACGCGGCGGTCAAGTCCGCGATGCCCGCGGCGGTGTCCACCGAGCTGGCGCCCGTCCTGGGCAGCCCCGAGGTCAGGCAGCCGATGGCGCAGCGCGTCGCCGGCCCGCGGACCGACGTCCCGCTCGACGAGATCGCCCCGCTCGTCGAAGGCCCGCTCGCCGCGTCGCCGCTGGCGCAGACGAAGGGCGCTCCCGCGGCTGTGGGAGAGGCGCTGGGCTCCTCGGTCCCGACGACCGGCGCCGTCGGCGACATGGCAGCGGCTCACTAGAGTCACTCCCTCGTGCGCTGAAGGAACCACAGGCCCTTCGCCGCACAGAGCAAGCAGCCCCCCGACCGTCTTCCGCACCCGTCCGGCGTCATGGTGCCTTTCGCCGGGCGTGAACAGATCGGCTGCGGTCACGACCTGCCCGCGTCGCTGTACGCGGTGGGCTCTGACCTGGTGACGTCGATGCCCTCGCCATTGGAGGGGAACGGGAACATCGGCGCCACGAACTGCTGTGTGGCGTGACAGCTGCGTTCCTGACAGCGCAGCCCGCCGAGCGAGGTGATAGTGCCCGCTTCACCCGAACTCGGTGGTATGGCTCACGTGGACAACCGCCGACGGCCGTGCCCGAGCACGGCCGTCGGCCGTCGCGTTTTCCAGGGAAAATTAGCAGAATGCCCGATATAGCTTCTTTCTCCCGCGCAAATCCTCTTTCATGGCAGCGTCCATACCGTGCTTTTCCCATGGCGCCATTGCCCGAGGGTATGACCCGTCGGGGCGCCAGAGACGGAGATGTCGGACTAAGTCAATAAGCGCCCCGAAGATGCATCGCGTACGGCAAGCGAGGAGCGGGCGGGAATGCGGAAAGTGCTCAGCAGGATCGGTAAAACCGTTGCGGCGGCGGGAATCGCCGCCTTTTGGCTCCTACCACCCGGCGTGGCCACGGCCAGCCAGAGTTTCGCCGTCGACCTCACCATGGACGGCGTGAGCCAGTTCAACGTCGCCCACACCGCACGTGGCCTGCGGCTCGGCCCCCAGCTCGCGGCCACGGCCACCGAGGGCGAAGAGCGCCAGGGCTTCTACGTCACCACCGCGATCGGCACACGTTCCCTGGCCAACCGCATCCGGCCGATCATGATGGCCGAGACGCCGCCGGGCGCGGGCGTCATGCTGGAGCTGCGCGGCCAGACCCGCTCCGCCCGCTGGACGGAGTGGCGGGAGGCCAGACAGGGCTCCGACGAGGTCGTCCTGCCCGCCTCGTCCACCCAGCTCCAGGCCAGGATCACGCTGACGCAGCGCGGCACCGGCCAGGGCCCGGAGGTGTACGGCCTGCGCCTGCTGGTCGTCGACCCCGCCCGCGGCCAGCCGCAGGCCGGGACCGAACCCGCCCCCAAGCCGCTGACCAGCCGCGTCTTCGCCACCCGTATCGGCCAGATCGGCGACAAGACCGCCAACGGTCACACGATCGGCACCACGGACCGCTTCGTCGCCCTGCCTTCCAGGCGGGCCCTGAACGCCAACACCACGGAACGCGCCTACGAGGTCAAGATCTGCTACGCCACGCGCTGCGTCGTCGCGCCGATCTGGGACGTGGGCCCGTGGAATATCCGCGACGATTATTGGAACGCCGCGGCCACCCGCGATATGTGGCCGGATCTGCCGCAGGGAAAGCCTCAGGCGCAGGCGGCATATCTCGACGGATACAACGGGGGCCGCGACGACAGGTCGAGAAAGGTGCGTAATCCGGCGGGCATAGATCTGGCGGACGAGCTTTTCTGGCAGGACCTCGGCATGACCACGAATGACTGGGTCAACGTCACATATCTGTGGACGGACGTGGAAGCGCTGCTGTGAAACAGGGAGCCCGGCGCGACGCCGGGCTCCCCCATTTACCTTCTGCGGACGGGGAACCATCCAGAGTGGCGGTGGGGGCCACGCGGAAAACGGTAGAGCACGGCGGATCCCGCGCCGGACCGCTTTGCGATCTCTTGAGCCCTCGCACCCGTGCTGTTGACCGCGGGAGGCGGGTGAGAGCATTCCGCTGTCATGGCCGGGATGTGGGTCTTGCGGGTGGCGCGCTCGGTGATCTTCGCCGTGGCGTGCCTGGTGCTCGCCGCCCTGGCTCACCTGGCGGGCTGCTCGCCGAGGTGTTCGGGGTGCGGGCGGAGGTGGTCGAGCATCCGCTGTAGGGCGGGGTGCTGATCGCCTTCGATCACACGACGCCGTCGGCGTGATCCCGCTGTAGTGCGGCTTCGGCGCCGGCCCGGCACTCCTCCAGGGTGTGCCCGGCCAGCGCCTCGCGTACGGCGGGGACGCAGACGGCGGACATGGACAGGCTCGTCACGCCCAGCCCGACCAGGACCGGCGCCAGGCGCGGGTCACCGGCGGCCTCGCCGCACACCCCGACGGGCTTGCCCGCGCCACGGCCGGCCGCCGCGCACATCTCCACCAGCCTGAGCAACGCGGGCTGCCAGGGGTCGAGCAGGTCGGCCAGGGCGGGATGCTGCCGGTCGGCGGCGAAGGCGTACTGGCCCAGGTCGTTGGTGCCGATGCTGAGGAAGTCGACCTCGGCCAGGATCGCCTCGGCCAGCAGCGCGGCGGCGGGCACCTCGATCATCACGCCCACGCGGCGCACCCCGGCCGCGCGCGCCCGCCCGGCGAAGCGCGCGGCCTCCCTCGGGGTGCTGACCATGGGCGCCATCACCGCGGGTTCGGCGCCGGTGGCGCGGGCCGCCTCGGTGACGGCGGCGAGCTGGGTGTCCAGGACGTCCGGCCGCAGCCGGTCCACGCGCAGGCCGCGGATGCCGAGCGCCGGGTTCGGCTCGACGGGCAGCTCCAGGAACGGCAGCGGCTTGTCGGTCCCGGCGTCCAGCGTCCTGACGATCGCGTCGGGGACGGACTTGAACACCGCCGCGTACGCGGCCACCTGCTCCTCGAAGCCCGGGGCTGTCCTGCGGTCCAGGAACAGCAGCTCGGTACGGAACAACCCCACCCCCTCCGCCTCCGGCACCAGGTCACCGGCCGAGCCGATGTTGAGCAGCAGCTTGACCGGATGCCCGTCGGCGGTCCGGCCGGGTCCGCGGCTGTGGGCGAGCTTGGCGCGCTCGGCCTCCGCCCGGTGTCTGACCTCCTCGGCGGCCGGGCCGTCGAGGCCGGTGCGGATCTCGCCGGTGGCGCCGTCGACGCTCACCAGCGTGCCCTCCTCCAGCGTGAGGGCGCCCGCGCAGGCGACGATGGCGGGCAGTCCCCTGCCGCGGGCCAGGATCGCGGTGTGACTGGTCGGCCCGCCCTTCTCGGTGACCAGCGCCAGCACGTCCTCGCTCAGCCCAGCGGTGTCGGCGGGGGAGAGGTCCTCGGCGACCAGGACGAACGGGTGGCCGGGGTCGGGCACGCCGGGCATCGGCAGGCCCAGCACCGCGGCCACGGCCCGGTTGCGCAGGTCGTCGAGGTCGGCGGCGCGCTCGGCGAAGTACCCGCCCGCGGCCACCAGAGCCGCGCGATGGCCGGTGAACGCCGCGTCGAGGGCGTGGGCGGCGTCCATGCCGCCGATGACGTGCTCCTCGGCCGCCTCCAGCAGCGTGGGGTCGGCGGCCATCATGGCCTGCGACTCCAGGATGTCGCGGGCCTCGCCACCGGCCCGCCCTGCCCGCCGGTCGAGCTCCGCCGCGACGGCGGACAGGGCGGCCGCCACGGCGGCGGTCCCGGCCTCGGTGGACAGGGGCGGGCCTGGGGGCGGGAGCGCGGGCGCGGCGGCCATGAGAAGGACGGGGCCCGCCGTACGCCCCGGGCTGACGCCCAGTCCCCGCAGGTCAGGCATCTGCGGCGTCCAGGTCGCGAGCCAGCATGGCGGCCAGCGCGTCCAGGGCGGACTCGCCCTCGGGGCCGTCGGCGGCCGACAGCGTCACCTCGGTGCCCTGGACCGCGCCCAGTGACAGCACGCCCAGCATGCTGTTGGCCGGGACCTCCTTGCCGGACCCGACACGGATCCTGACGGGCACGCCCAGCTTCATCGCCGCCTGGACGAACAGCTTGGCCGGTCGCGCGTGCAGGCCCGCCCGCGCGGCCACGGCCACCGTACGCTCTGCCATCTCACTGCTCCTTCACGGCTCGATCGTTACCTTGATCGCCTCGCCCCTGCTGACCAGGGCGATCGCCTCCAGCACGTCATCCAGGCCCAGCCTGTGGGTGATGAGGTCGGCGACCGGAACCTGTCCTGAGGCGATCAGCTCCAGCGCGCGGGCGTTGTGGGCGGGACTCGACCCGTTCGCCCCGACGATCGTCAGCTCCCGGTAGTGCACGAGGTTGGAGTCACACCGGATGATCGGGTCGTCCTTGGGCAGGCCGCCGAAGAAGCTGATCCGGCCCTGCCTGGCCGCCATCGCCAGCGCCTGCTCCTGGGCGGCCCCCGAGGCGGCCGCGGTGATCACCACGTCGGCGCCGCGCCCGCCGGTCAGCTTGAGCACCCGGTCGACGGCGTCGTCGTCGATCACCGCGTCGGGTTCGACCAGGGCGGCGGCCTTGGCCAGGCGGTCGGCGTTCACGTCGGCCAGGAAGACCCTGGCCGCGCCGCGGGCGCGCGCCAGCCGTACGTGGAGGCAGCCGATCGGACCCGCGCCCATCACCACGACGTCGTCCCCATCGGACACCCGCGCCAGCTCCTGGCCGTTGAGCACGCAGGCGAGCGGCTCGGCCACCGAGGCCTCGGCGAAGGACACCCCGTCGGGGACGGGGTTGACGCCACCGACGGCGACGACCTTGTCGGGGATCGCCATGTACTCGGCGAAACCGCCGTCGTAGTGGTAGCCCATCGACTCCTGGTTCGGGCAGACCGTCATCCGGCCGCGCCGGCACTCCGCGCACGTGCCGCAGGGGACGGCCGCGATCACCTGCACGCGTTCGCCCGTGCCCACGACCTCCCCGGCGATCTCGTGGCCCATCACCCTCGGCGGCGCGATGTGGTGGTGGCCGTGTTTGTAGATCTTCGCGTCGGTGCCGCAGGTCGAGCAGTTGCGCACGCGGATCACCAGGCCGCCCTCGGGGCGCGGGGCTTCCTCGATCCTGATGTCGCCTGGGGCGTGGAATCGGGCGACCTTCACGTGAGCTCCTTCATGACGGTCTCGACGTCGGGGGCCTCGCGCAGCCTGCGGGCCCGGTCGGGATCGAGCAGGATCTCGGCGAGTTCGGCCAGCAGCGCCACGTGGCCGTCGCCCTTGGCGGCGATGCCGACGCAGAGCGTGACCCGCTCGCCGTCCCAGTCGATCCCGGCGGGGAAGCGGAGCACGCAGATCGCGTCACGCAGCACGTGCTCCTTGGACATGCCGTGCGGGATCGCCACGCCTTCGCCGACGTAGGTGGAGATGGAGCGCTCGCGTTCCAGCATGGCCTCCACGTACGGCCGCGCCACCGCGCCGGCCTCCACCAGCACCTCACCGCACCGGGCGACGGCCTCCTCGCGGGTCGCCGCCTTCTCGCGCAGGAGTACGGCTCGCGCCTCCAGCACCTCACGCACCGACGGTCCCGCCCTTCTTGATGGTCTCGACGAGCCGGGTGACGGCCGGATCGCCGAGGAAGATCTGGAAGGGGATGATGACCTTCCCCGGCGCCCCGGCCTGGGCGCGGGCGGCGAGCCCCGCGTGGGTGAGCACCACGTCGGCGTCGTCGGGGATGGAGTTGACCGGAGTGTGCTCCACCAGGACGCCGGTGCCCTTCAGCTGCTTGCGGACGGTGGTGGCGAGCATGACGCTGCTGCCCATGCCGGCGTCGCAGGCGATCACGATCTTGCGGATGTCCTTGCTGTCGATGCTGCTCATGCTGTTGCGACCTCTTCCTTCTCTTCCTTCTTCTCGCCCCGGCCGAAGCCGAGCAGGAGGGCGGCGACGACGAAGCTGGCCGCGGTCGACAGCAGGATGCCGGCCCCCACCCCGAGCCAGCCGCCCCTGGGCGTCACCGTGAGGTAGGCGAAGATGCTGCCCGGCGAGGGTGGCGCCACCAGGCCGGAGCCGGTGATCATGAAGGTGAAGATGCCGACCGCGCCGCCCGCGATGACCGCGAGGATCAGGCGGGGCTTCATCAGCACGTACGGGAAGTAGATCTCGTGGATCCCGCCGAAGAAGTGGATGATGATCGCCGCCGGGGTGGTGGGCCGCATGACCCTGGGGCCGAAGAACATGAAGGCCAGCAGCAGGCCGAGCCCCGGGCCCGGGTTCGACTCCAGCATGAACAGGATGGACTGCCCGGACCTGGCCGCCTCGGCGACGCCGAGCGGGCCGAGCACGCCGTGGTTGATCGCGTTGTTGAGGAACAGCACCTTGGCCGGCTCGATGAGCAGTGAGGCGGCGGGCAGGAGGCTGTTGCCGATCAGCCACCCGACCGCCCCGCCCGCGGCGTCGGTGACGACCTTGACGATCGGGCCGATGCCCCAGGCGCCCAGCAGCGCCATCGCGCCGCCCACGATGCCGGCGGTGAAGTTGTCGACCAGCATCTCGAAGCCGGCCTTGGTGCGGTCCTCGGTGAACCCGTCCACCAGCTTGAGCACGTACGCGGCCAGCGGGCCGATGATCATCGCACCCAGGAACATGGGGATGGTCGCGCCGACGATCAGCCCGACGGTCGCGACCGCGCCGACCACCGCGCCACGCTGGCCGTGGACCATCCGGCCGCCGGTGTAGCCGATGAGGATCGGAAGCAGGGTGCTGATGATCGGGGTGACGAGCTTGGCGAAGTCCTCGTTCGGCAGCCAGCCGGTCGGGATGAACAGGGCCGTGATGAGGCCGAAGGCGATGAACGCGCCGATGTTCGGCATGATCATGCCCGCTAAGTAGCCTCCGATGCGCTGGATGGTGGCCTTGACGCCGGTCCCGGTGACCGGAGGGGTGTAGGTGTCGGCCATGGTTACTCTCCCAGGGGGGTGGACGGATCTGCGGGAAGCAGCCGGACACGGTCGCGGCGGATGTCGGAGGGGTGGGGCATGCGGCTCCCCGGCAGTTCGACGGCGGCGGCGGCCCAGGCCAGGGCCTCGCGTAGCGCGCGTTCGCAGGCGAGCGGATCGGCCAGGAGCGCGTCCCCCGGGGAGCCGTCCCTGCGGGCTGGGCCGTCCCGGAGAGCTGAGCGGGACAGGTGGGCCAGGAAGCCGGCCAGCATGGCGTCGCCGGCGCCTACCGTGCTGCGGGGTTCTTCGACGCGGCAGTCGCCGTACCAGACACCGTGTTCCGCGACCAGGACGGCGCCGGCCGCGCCGAGGCTGGCCAGCACCGAGCGCGCGCCGGCGGCGCGCAGCTTCTCCGCGGCCTCCACGGCGTCGCCCAGGCTGGTGATCGGGCGGCCGGTCACGTCGGCGAGCTCGTCGCGGTTGGGCTTGACCAGCGCGGGACCGGCGGCGACCGCGGCCATGAGGGCGGGGCCGCTGGTGTCGACGGCCATGTGGATGCCGGCGCCGGTGAAGCGGCGGCAGAGCACGGCGTAGACGTCCTGGGGGACCGACGGCGGCAGGCTGCCGGAGGCGACCACCCAGTCGGCCGAGTGCGCGGCGGACAGGACGGCCTCGGCGACGGTGTCGAGTTCGTCGGCCGACAGCGCGGTGCCGGGCTCATTGATCTTGGTGACGGTGCCGTCGGGCTCGGCCAGGGCCACGTTCGAGCGGGTGGCGCCCCTGACCGGGACCATCACCATCTCCAGGCCCTCGTCGGCCAGGAGGTGGACCAGCCGCCTGCCCTCGTCGCCGCCGAACGGCACCACCGCGCACGAGACGACGCCGTTGGCGAGGAGGGCTCGGGAGACGTTCACGCCCTTGCCGCCGGGGTCGAGCCTGGCCGCTCCCGCCCTGATCACCGCGCCGCGGGTCAGCTCGCCGACCTCGATGGTGCGGTCGAGGCTCGGGTTGAGCGTCAGGGTGAGGATCATGCGCGGACCACCTCGAGCCCCGCCTCGGCCAGATCCGCGGCGGTGGCCGGGTCGAGGCCGGTGTCGGTGATCACCACGTCGATCTCGTTCAGCGTGGCGAAGCGGGAGAAGTAGGTGTTGGTGAACTTGGTGTGGTCGGCGAGCAGCACGCTCCGCTCGGCGGCCGCGATCATCGCCCGCTTGATCGCCGCCTCGGCCGGGTCGGGCGTGGTGAGGCCCTTGGCGACCGAGCAGCCGTTGGTGGCCATGAACGCCACGTCCACGTGCAGGTCGGCCAGCGGACGCAGCGCCCAGTCGTCGACCGTGGCCAGCGTGCGCCCGCGGACCCGGCCACCCAGCATGATCACGGTCAGGTTGGCCCGGGTGGCCAGGACCGTGGCCAGCGGCGGGGAGTTCACGACCACGGTCAGCTCCCGGTCGGCCGGCAGCACCTGGGCCAGGCGGCCGGTCGTGGTGCCCGCGTCGATGATCACGGATCCGTCGTCGGGCAGTTCGGCGAGGGCGGCCTTGGCGATGCGTTCCTTCTCGGCGGTCATCACCTCGTCGCGGGCGGCCAGCGCGGGCTCGAAGCCGAGCCGTTCGACCGGGATCGCCCCGCCGTGCACGCGGCGCAGCACGCCGGCCCGCTCCAGCACGGTGAGGTCGCGGCGAACGGTCTCCGTCGTGACGTCGAAGCTCTCGGCCAGCGCCACGACGTCCACGCGACCGGCCTCGCGCGCCCTGCGCAGGATCTCCTGCTGGCGCTCCTCGGCGTACATGCTGTTGGTTCACCGCCGTTTCAATGTGGTTTCACATTGTTTTAGACGTGTATATGTTGTTCGTCAAGGTCTGGACACAGAAAAGGGCGCGTGATCCTGACCGGATCACGCGCCCTCCACTTCCTTCTAGCCGGTGAAGCCCGTCGGGGCGACACGGACCGCCACCTCGGTGAGCATCGCGTGGCCGTTGCCGGTCGTGTCGGTGATGGTCACGCGCACGTACCTGGCCTCGCGCGGCGCCGCCAGCGTGGTCCAGTCGAGCGTGTCGGTGCGGGCCATCGTGTACGCGCGCACCTCCTGCCAGTCGCCGGACCCGGTCGCCGACACCTCGACCTTGGCCGACTCGTGGTAGCCGGGCTTGAGCACGACCCCCACCCCGGTGATCGGGTACGGCCCGCCGAGATCGGCCTGCCAGTAACGGGCGGGCGGCGCGGTCGTCCCGGCGCCGGCGGCGTGCCAGTAGGTGAGGTCACCGTCGATCGGCCCCAGCGGCCCCATCGACGGACGGCTCGGCGCGGTGTGGGTGAGGTCGGTGGACACGGTCAGCGTCCCCGCCTGGTGCAGCGCGGCCAGGTCGAGCCGGTCCGGGGCCGGCGTGATGTGGTTGCCGCCGAGGATGCCCTGGCCCCGGTCGTAGTAGACGGTGAGGACGCGGCCGTCGGCGAGCTGGACGCTGCCCGGGTAGCTCATGTCGGAGAAGATGCCGGGGTTGCGGTAGATGAGCTGGCTCTGGGTGGCGGACCAGCCGCGCGAGTCGATGTACATGCGCCCGGCCACGGGGCGGCCGCCGACCCAGGTCGCCGACTGGTCGCCGTACGTCAGCAGGTGGCTGCCGCCGCGCAGCTTGAGCAGGTGCGGCGCGTGGCCCTTGAGCGTGGGCTCGTTGACCGGGGCGCTCCAGGTGTCGCCGCCGTCGTAGGAGTGGCTGACGCGCATCACGTCGCCGTTGTTGGAGGTCCTGGCCACCATCATCACGTGGCCGCCGCCGAGGTTGGCCAGGGCGGGCTCGGCGTATCCGATGGTGGTGCCGGCGACGTAGACGGGGCCCTCCCACATGGCGACGCGTTCGTCGCTCTTGGCCCAGGTCAGGCCGCCGTCCCGGCTGCGCAGGACGTGGGCGCCCGAGCCGCCCAGGGAGCCGGAGTAGTGGCGGTAGCCGTACACGGGGAGGAGGATGTCGCCGTTGTCGAGCTCGACCATCTCGCCGTTGACGGCGACGCTGGCCTTGCCGCTGTCGTACATGAGGCTGGGCGGCAGGATCGGCGCCGACCAGGTGACGCCGTTGTCGGTGGAGCGCTTGACGTAGACCTGGCGGCGGTTGCCGCGTGAAGGCCGGTAGTCGTAGTAGGCCATCAGCAGGGTGCCGTCGCGCAGGACGGTGAGGCTGGGCTCCTTCACGTCGACCGTCAGCGGGTCCGGGTCGCTCGCGATGATCTGCTGGGCGGACCAGGTCTGGCCGCCGTCGGTGCTGCGCCGGGCGGCGATCGCGCCCGAGTGCGAGTGGGAGACGCTCCAGCTGTACGCGAGGTAGAGGTCGCCGTTGGCGAGCGTGGCGATGGACGGGAACCAGGGGCACTCGACGGTCTCGTTCTGCTCCCGGGTCAGGGCGGGGTCCCACGGGCGGCAGGTGCTGTTGTCGGGGCTGATGATCTGCACGTCCGGCGTGCTGGTCAGGAGCAGGGTGGCGACGGCTAACGCCTTGAGGAACATTCGACCTCCTGGGGGGTTGCCGCGATCGAACGCGAAATCTCGTTCCATGTCAACGTGAAAGGTTGTTCCACGTTATGTCTCTTCATTGGAGGCATCCGTGTACCTAATGAGCGACATGGCGGCACGACACGCAGTACCCGTCCTGATCGTGGGCGGCGGCATGAGCTTCCAGAGCGGCCAGGGTGCTCGGGAGAGGGGCGGCCGGTCATACACGGGAGACGAGCGAGGATGCGGGACAATGCCCGAGTGCGGCCGGCCGCCGCCCGAGAGGAGAGCCCGCGTGTCCGAGCAGGTGAAGAAGGCGCGGCGGCGCGGGCGGGCTCTGCTGGACGCGATCTACGCGGCCGTGTCGGCGGAGCTGGCCGAGGTGGGGTTCCGGATGACCGATCAGGTCCTGGCGGCACCTGATCAACGGTGCGACGCCCACCGGCGAGGAGCTGGCCGCGATCGTCGACCGGCTCGTGCTGCCCGCCCTGGGCAGGCCGTTCAGTACAGCCTGACGAGCTGACCGGTGACGCACCGCGCCTGCTCGGAAGCGAGGAACGTGATCACGTCCGCCACGTCCTCCGGCTGCCCGATGTGCCCCAGAGGGCTGAGCGCGCGCAGCGTCTCCTCGTCCTCCTTCTTGATCCACCCGGTGTCGGTGACCGGCGGGTAGACCATGTTGGCGGTGATGCCGTACTTGCCCAGTTCGTGGGCGGCCGACATCGTGTAGTTCTCCTGGGCCGCCTTCGCCGCGCCGTACGAGACCTCGGTGGGGAAGCCGCCGGGGCCGCCCGAGGTGAGGCCGATGATCCGCCCCCAGTTCGCCTTCCGGGCGATGTGGCGGGTGGCGAACTCGGCGATCAGCAGGGCCACCGCCCGCGCGTCCACGGCGAACTGCCGGTCGTGACCGGCCGCGTCCACCAGGAGCAACGGGCGGCCCAGGTCGTCGGCGGCGCGCGGCTCGAAGGTGTTCCCGATCCAGCCGGTGGCGTTGTTGACCAGGATCTCCACCGGCCCCAGCGTCTCCTCGGCCCGCTCGAAGAGCGCGCGGGGCGCCTCCGGGTCGGACAGGTCGGCCTCCGCCGACTCGGCCACCCCGCCCGCCCGCCGGATCCGCTCGACCACCTCGTCGGCGCCCGCGGCGCGCAGCACGTCGTACTGGGCGGGGAAGGCCGGGTGGTCCACCGGCTCCAGCCGCTTGTACGTCAGGAAGACCGCGACCCCCTGCCCCGCCAGCGCGACCGCGGCGGCGGCCCCGATCCCCTGGTTGGCGCCTGTCACGAGCGCCACGCGTCCACGCAGTCCGGTGTCGATCATCCCGTCATCATGCCCAGTCCCCGCGGCCCGCCGCCAACGACTTTCGCGCCGTAGGGTGGAGGCGTCATGCGAGCGATGGTGGCGGCCGGAGCGGTCGCGGTGGCGCTGGGGGTCGGCGTGATCGCCGTCGGGACCGGCGCGTTCGGGCTGGAGACCCACGTGTTCACCCGGATCGAGTGCCGCTCGGTCATGGTCAAGGGCGGCACGGTCTGGCACTGCGACGGCGAGAGCCCGGAGCAACTGCGCGCCAACGACGCGGCCGTCCGCCGGGCCGAACTCGCGGCGTTACGCGCCCACCGCGAGGGCGGCCCTCCGGGCGAGCCGAGACGGCGCACGGCTCTGACGTTCGTCGACCACGACGGACGGACCGATCCGCCGCGGGTCACCGCCACGCGCCTGCCCGGCGGCGAGCGCTGGATCGCGCATTCGGGCACGGTCGTCGGCACCGGGACCGGGCTGCTGGTGCTCGGCGGCGCCGTCCTGGCGTTTCAGTGGCGGCCGCTGATGGGCCAGCGGTCCACCGCGAAGCCGCCGTCGACGACGTAGGCGCCGCTCCACATGTTCACCACCCCGCAGCCGTGGTTGGGCAGCACCGACACCAGGGACCCGACCCGGAGGCCGCCCACGCCGGTGAGATAGCCGTGCTCCTCGTTGGCCTTGCCGAAGGCGACGCCCGAGAGCCCCAGCACGGTGCCGAACCCGCCGCCCCCGACCGAGGCGTCGGAGCTCATGGCCTTCAGCCCCGCGTCGACGATAGCCAGGTCCTCGCCCCGTGGCACGCTCACCACCCGGGTCAGCACGGTCAGCGCGCACCGGGACTCCTCGGCGGTGCCGAGCGCCACCTGGTTGCCGTCGTAGAACACGTAGGTGCCGGGCCGCGCCTCCGTCACCCCGGGCACGAACGGCGCGCTGGCCGCCCCCGGCGTCGAACCCACCGAGACGATCGCGCAGTCGTGCCCCGCCGCGCGCAGGTCAGCGGCCACACCCGCCATCGTCTCGCCGACCCGCCGCCCGGCTTTCTCCCGCCCGCCGGGGTCGCCCAGATAGGTCATCAGATGGCCTTCGTGCGTGAGCACGCCGCGCAGGCTCAGCCCGCCCAGCCGTTCCAGCTGGGCGGCCGTCCGAACGGCCGCTGCGGGCGCGACGCCCGCCCGCCCCATCCCGGTGTCCACCTCCAGCAGGTACGGCTGCCGCACCCCCGCCGCACGGGCGGCGGCGGCCAGCGGCTCGGCGGCGGCCACCGAGTCGAGCGCCACCGTCACCCCGGTACGCACGGCGAAGCGCACCTTGGCGGGCCCGACCGGCTGGTGCGCCCAGACCAGGTCGTCGATCCCCGCCTCCAGCAGGGCCTCGACCTCGCCCATCGTGGCGCAGGTGAACCCGGCGGCGCCGTGGCCGAGCTGCCGCCGCGCCACCTCGACGCATTTTGACGCCTTGAAGTGCGGGCGCAGCGCCACCCCGGCGGAGGCGGCCAGCCCGGCCATGTCCGCGAGGTTGCGCTCCAGCCTGGCCAGGTCGATCAGCAGCGCGGGCGTGGGCAGCTCGTCGAGCGGGATTCTCACGAGAGCCCCAGCAGCGGGCGCGGGTCGGCGTCGAGCAGCGTGTCCAGGGTCTCCTGCCGCACGCCTTCCAGACCGGGCACGCGGATCCCGGTGAGGGAACGCAGGCCCTTGACCGCCTCGTCCGGCGTCCACAGCGGGAAGTCGGACCCGAACAGCAGCTTGTCCGCCACGCCCCACTCCTGAGCGCGCACCAGCGACAGGTAACCGTCCAGCGGCCTGGCCCAGCTGGCCGACACGTCGGAGAACACGCGCCGGTTCTTACGCAACACGATCATGGTCTCGCGCTGCCAGGGATGGCCCATGTGCGCGATGATCTGCGTCAGCTCCGGGTGGCGGCGGGCGACGGCGTCCACGGTGAGCGGGTTGGTGACGTCCAGGTCGCCGGCGGGGCTCGGGGTGGCGCCCATGTGCCACAGCACCACCAGACCCGCCGCCGCGGCGGCCGCGTAGAACGGGTCGTGGGCGGGGTCGCGCGGATCGAAGTGGGCCAGCACCGGGTAGAGCTTGATGCCGCGCAGCCCGCGCGCCACCCCGTCGGCGAGCTGCTCGAGCACGTCGGGGTCGGTGGGGTCGAGCGCCATGAAGCCGACCGTCTCGGTACGGGTGTCGGCGCAGAAGCGGGCCACGTGCTCGTTGGAGGTGGCCACGCCCGCCGAGGTGGCCCGGATGCCGAACACGAACGCCGCGCGCACGCCGGTCATCGCCCGGTCGTAGTCCTCGGGGGTCACGTCCTGCCAGGGCCCGCCGTACACCGGCCGCCAGTGGTCGTCCCACTCGCACCCCCAGTCCTCGGCGAGCATGCAATGGGTGTGCACATCGATCATCGGGCGCGTCCTTTCCGCACGTCGGTCATCGGCTTCGTCCTTCCGCGGCGGGCAGCAGGGAGCGGGTCACCACGTGCAGCGCCGTCACCAGCTCGTGGTCGGCGAGCATGGCCCCGGCGGTGGCGCGCAGTTCGGCGAGCAGCGCCTCGTGGCGGGCCGGTTCCAGCTCCCCGGCCGGTCCCGAGACGCTCAGCGACGCCAGGACCTCACCGCCCGCCTCCAGCGGAATGGCCAGGCAGCGCAGCCCGATGCTGTTCTCGTTGTCGTCGAAGGCGTAGCCGCGCTCACGGGTGACGCGCAGGTCCGCGAGCAGCTCGGCGAAGGTGGTGCGCGTGTGCTCCGTCCTCCTCCGGTACGGCTCCGCCGGCAGGAACCCCGGCAGCTCACCCTCCCCCAGCCGCGACAACAGCAGCTTGCCGAGCCCGGTGGCGTGCGTGTCGTCGCGCGAGCCGCTCATCGCCATGTACCGGATGGGCCGGTCCGGCTCCTCGACGCACAGATGAAGCACCTGCGTGCCGTCCAGGACGCCGAGGTTGGCCGTCTGCCCGGTCCGCTTGGCCAGCTCGGCCAGGTGCCCGCGGGCCGAGGCGCCCGCGTCGAGCGTGGAGACGTAGGCGGTGGACAGGTCCAGCACCTTGTGGCCGAGCCGGAACGACGGCCGCTCGTCCACGCGCACGACGTACTCGGTCTCGGCCAGCACGGACAGCAGCCGGACGAGCGTGCTCTTGGGCAGTCCCGTCTCCTCGTACAGCTCCGACAGGGTCACCGGGTGGCGGCTGGTGGCCAGCCGTTCCAGCAGGGCCAGGCCGCGCGCGAGTGCGTGCGCGTGGTAGTTGGCCGCCGCGGGCTTGTCCTCGTCGATGCTCCGCTTCTCGGTGCCTCTCCTCATGCGCTGACTCCGATCTGGCCGCGGGCGCGTAGCACCTGGCCCGGTCCGGCGCCCGTGTGGCCTGTGCTCTCCACGACGGCGACGCCGTTCACCAGGACGAGCTCCACCCCTGACGGGAACTGGTGTGGTCGGTCGAACGTGCTCAGATCATTGAGCGTGCCGGGGTCGAGGACAAGCACGTCGGCCGCCGCGCCCTCCTCGATCAGGCCGCGGCCGTCGAGGCCGAAGACCGCGGCGGGCAGCCCGGTGCTCTTGCGCACGGCTTCCTCCAGCGTGAGCGCGCCCTCGTGGACGTAGCGGGCCAGCAGCCGGGGGTAGCAGCCGTAGGAGCGCGGGTGCGGCGTGGCGCCGCCGGTGAGGCCGCCGGGGTCGAGCGCGAAGCCGTCCGAGCCGATCATGGTCGCGGGGTGGCGCAGGACGGTCAGCAGGTCCTCCTCGCAACGTCCGAAGGCGACCATCGTGACGGCGTTGCCGTGCTCGGCGATCAGGTCGAGCGCCTGTTCGCCGGACTCCAGCGGGTGGCCGTCGACGAGGATGTCCGGCCAGTCCCACCAGCGCCCCTCCCATTCGGCGAGTACGCGGTCGTGGGCTCCCGGCTCGGCCAGCCGTTCCCGCGCCCGGCCGCCCTCGTGGGCCCAGCCGGGCAGGAGCTGCGACAGGTTCGCGCTGCCGGCCAGGTACGGGTAGACGTCCACGTGGACCGGGGCGTCGCCGATGAGGTCGAGCGCCCTCGCGACGGCGCCCCAGTTGCGGCGGCCGACGGCGGCCAGGTGGGAGATCTGGGTGAGGCACCCGGTGGCTTCGGCCACGCGTACCGCCTGGGACACCGACTCCGTCAGCGTGTCGGTGTAGTCGCGCAGGTGCCAGGCGAAGACGCCGCCCGCTTCCGCGACCACCTCGGCGAGCGCGGTCAGCTCTGCCTCGGTGGCGTAGCTGGCGGGGGCGTAGATAAGGCCGGTGCTCAGGCCCAGCGCGCCCTCTTCCAGCGAGCGGGCCAGCTCCTCGCGCATCGCGCCCAACTCGGCGGGGGCGGCGGGGCGGTCGGCGAAGCCCACGGCGCTCGCGCGCAGCGGGAGGTGGCCGGTGAGCGTGGCGACGTTCAGGGACGGGGCGGCGGCCTCCAGGGCGCGAAGGTGGCCGGTGGTGCCGCCCCGCGGCCAGGGCAGCGCCGGGTCGAGGTCGATGAAGGCGACGGCGGCCCTGAGCGCCGCCTCGTCGGCCGCCGGGGTCACGCCGAGGCCGCAGTTGCCGACGATCTCGGTGGTGACGCCCTGCCGTACCTTGCTGTGGGCTTGGGGGTTGGCCAGCAGGGCCAGGTCGGAGTGGCTGTGGACGTCGACGAAGCCGGGACAGACCACGCGGCCCGCGACATCCAGCACGCGGGCGGCGCGGCCGGTGCCGGGCGGGCGGACGGCGCTGATCCGCGCGCCCGTCACCTCGACGTCGGCCGGGCGTGCGGGCGCGCCGGTGCCGTCGACCAGCAAGCCACCGGTCAGCACCATGTCGGCCCGCCTTCCGGTCGGCGGCGCGTCTGCGCGCTTTCCGGTTGGCGGAGCGTCGGTGAGTCCACGGTCAGCCGACACGGAAGACGCCTTCGACCTCGACCTGGCTGCCGAGCGGCAGGGCGGCCACACCGATCGCGGCCCGCGCGTGCCGGCCCCGCTCGGGGCCCAGCACCTCCAGGACCAGCTGCGAGGCGGCGTGCGCGACCAGGTGCTGCTCGGTGAAGCCGGAAGTGCTCGCCACGTAGACGGTCAGCTTCACCGCGTGGACGTTCTCCAGCGAGCCGGTGTGCTCCCGGACCGCGGCCATCAGGTTGCGGGCGCACTGCCAGGCGCAGTGCCGGGCGGTGTCCAGGTCGGTGACGGGCCCGGTGGCGACCAGCGTGTCTCCCGCCATGGCGACCTGGCCGGAGGCGAACAGCGTGTCGCCGTCGCGGCGGACCAGTTCGATGGTCACCGGCTCAGCGGGAGCCGGCGGTGTGTCGGGCAGGGAGTCGAGCATCGGGGTTCTCCTCGGGGAAGTGGCAGGCGACGCGGTGGTCGGCCCCCGTCAGCACGGGCGCCTCGGCCGCGCACCGCTCCTGGGCCTTCCAGCAGCGGGTACGGAAGTGGCAGCCCGACGGCGGATCCGCCGGGCTGGGCACGTCTCCGGTGAGCACGATCCGCTCCCGGTCGCCGCGCGCGGACGGGTCCGAGATGGGCACCGCGGAGATCAGCGCCCTGGTGTAGGGGTGAGCCGGCCGCTGGAAGACCTCCTCGCGCTCGCCTTCCTCCACGACACGGCCGAGATACATGATCGCAACCCGGTCGCACACGTGCCGCACCACGGAAAGATCGTGCGAGATGAACAGGTAGGCCAGCCCGAGCTCCCGCTGCAGTTCCGCCAGCTTGTTGACCACCTGCGCCTGGATGGAGACGTCCAGCGCCGAGACCGGCTCGTCCAGCACCAGGACGCGCGGGCCCAGCGCCAGCGCCCTGGCGATGCCGATGCGCTGGCGCTGGCCGCCGGAGAACTCGTGGGGGTAGCGGTTGGCCTGCTCGGGCAGCAGGCCGACCATCTCCAGCAGTTCGGCCACACGCTCCCGGCCGCCGTCGCGGTAGCGGCCCTGGGAGCGCAGCGGCTCGGCGACGATCTCGTGCACGGTCAGCCGGGGCGACAGCGACGCGTACGGGTCCTGGAAGACGATCTGGATCTCGCCGCGCAGCGGGCGCAGCTCGGCGGGTGAGAGCGTGGCCAGGTCCCGGCCGTCGTACACGATCCGGCCCGCGGTGGGCTCGGCCAGCCGTACGACGAGCCGGCCCGTGGTGGTCTTGCCGCAGCCGGACTCGCCGACCAGCCCCAGGGTACGGCCGGCGTGCAGCGCCAGATCGACCCCGTCCACGGCGCGTACCGCACCGGTCTGCCTGCGCAGCACGCCCGACCGGATCGGGAAGTGCTTCACCAGGCCCTCGACGGAGAGCAAGGGCTCGTTCACGCCAGCTCCTCGTGGTAGTGGCAGGCCGAGTGGTGGCCCGGTTCGACTTCCGCGGCCTCCGGCCGGTCCGTACGGCAGGCCTCCCGCTCCTCGCTCAGCCCGCACCGCGGCTGGAACGCGCAGCCGGGCGGCGGCGCCAGCAGGTTCGGCGGGCTGCCCGGGATGGCCGTCAGCTCGCCGGTCGACTCCAGCCGCGGCCGGCTGGCCAGCAGCCCCGCCGTGTACGGGTGCCGGGGCGCGGCGAAGATCTGGTGCACGTCGCCGTGCTCGACGACGCGGCCGGCGTACATGACGGCCACCCGGTCGGCCAGCTCGGCGATCACGCCGAGGTCGTGGGTGATGAGGATGGCCGCCGCTCCCGCCTCGCGCCTGGCGGTGTCCAGCAGGCCGAGCACCTGCGCCTGGATGGTCACGTCGAGCGCGGTCGTGGGCTCGTCGGCGATGAGCAGGTCCGGTTCGTTGGCAATGGCCATCGCGATCATCGCGCGCTGGCGCATGCCGCCGGAGTACTCGTGGGGATGCCTGCCGTACCGGTCGGCGGGGTTGGCGATGCCGACGGCGGTCAGCAGCTCCAGGACTCTTGCCCGGACGGCGGCGCGTGACAGGCGCGGCTGGTGCAGCCTGATCGCCTCGGCGATCTGCGCGCCGACCGGCACCACCGGGTTGAGCGCGGTCATCGGGTCCTGGAAGATCATGGCGATGCGGCGGCCGCGGATCCGGCGCAGCCTGCGGGCCGGGAGCGCCAGCAGGTCCTCGCCGTCGAAGGTCACCGAGCCGCGGACGATCCGGCCCGGCGGCCTGATCAGGCCGAGCGCCGACATGGCGGTGACGCTCTTGCCCGAGCCGGACTCGCCGACGACGCCCAGGATCTCGCCGGGCCGTACGTCGAGGCTGACGCCGTCCACGGCGCGTACCACGCCGTCCTCCGTGGGGAACTCCACGGCCAGGTCGTCCACCTGCAGCAGCGGGCTCATGCGCGGGCTCCCTTCGGGTCGACGGCGTCGCGCAGGCCGTCGCCGACGAAGTTGACCGCCAGCACGGTGAGCGCGATCGCCAGGCCGGGCGGCAGCCACAGCCACGGCATGGTCTGGATGAGCGTGAGGCTCTGGGCGTCGTTCAGCATGTTGCCCCAGCTCGCCTGGGGCGGCTGGACGCCGAGCCCGAGGAAGGACAGCACCGCCTCCAGCAGGATCATCTGCGCCACCAGCAGCGTGCCGACCACCGCCACCTGCGAGAGCACGGCGGGCAGCACGTGGCGGAAGACGATGGTCAGTCGCCCGGCGCCGAAGGCCCGCGCGGCCTGCACGTACTCCTGCTCGCGCAGCGCGAGCGTGAGCCCGCGCACCACGCGGCAGGCGGTGGGCCAGTTGCAGGCGGCGAAGACCACCACCAGCATCGCGGTGCTGGGGCCGAGGACGCCGGCCAGCACGACGACCACGACCAGCGAGGGGAAGGACAGCACCACGTCGGCCACCCGCATGACGGCCGCGTCGAGCAGGCCGCCGAACATGCCGGCCAGCGCTCCCAGCAGTGCGCCGAGGACGACCGCCGCCAGCGCCGACATCAGGCCGACCAGCAGCGAGACCCGCCCGGCGTGGACGAGCCTGGCGAAGACGTCGCGTCCCGAGGAGTCGGTGCCGAGCAGGTGCGCGGCCGAGGGCGGCTCGCGGAAGGCGGACAGGTCCACGGCGTTCGGGTCGTGCCCGCTGACCAGCGGCGCGGCCAGCGCCATGAGCACGATCACGGTGAGGAAGACGGCGCCGGCCGGCGCCATCCGGTTGCGGCGGAAGCGCCTGGCCGCCAGCCGGGCGGGGGAGCGGGGGATGATCTGCGTGGTCATGACAGGCTGATCCTCGGGTCGGCCACCGCGTAGAGCAGGTCGGCGGCGAGGTTGCAGATCAGCACGAGCACCGCGATGAACATCGCGAACCCGATCACCACCGGGTGGTCGAGCTGGCCGATGGAGCTGACCGCGAGCTGGCCCATGCCGGGCCAGGCGAAGACCTGCTCCAGGGCCACGGCTCCGGCCAGCAACTGGGGGACGTAGATCATGACGACGGTGATGAGCGGGATGAGCGCGTTGCGCAGCGCGTGACGCAGAAGCACCCGGCCGGGGCCGGCGCCCTTCGCCTCGGCCGTGCGCACGTAGTCGGCGCCCAGCTCGGCCAGGAGTCCGGCGCGCACGTACCGGGTGAACGGCCCCGCGATCGACAGTCCGAGTATCACGGCGGGCAGCACCAGGTGGGCCAGGACGTCGGCGCCGCCGCCGTCGCCCGGCGTGGACATGCCCGAGGAGGGCACCCAGCCGAGTTTGAGCGCGAAGACGTAGATCGCCGCGATGCCGAGGAAGAAGCTGGGCACCGAGATGGTGCCCAGGCTCGCCGCGGTGGCGGCGTAGTCCACCGCGGTGTTGCGCCGCACGGCGGCCAGGGTGCCGACGGCCACCGCCAGCAGCAGCCCGATGACCAGGGCCGTGGACATGAGCAGCACCGTGGGGCCCACCCGCTCCAGCAGGACGTCGGCCACGGGCCGGCGGCTGACGAAGGAGTAGCCGAGGTCGCCGCCCAGCGCGTCGCGCAGCCAGATCAGGTACCGGACGAACGCCGGGGCGTCCAGCCCCAGCTCGGCGCGCTTGGCGGCGAGGAACTCCGGCCCGCCCGACTGCAGCTGCTCGGGGTTGACCATCATCAGGACGGGGTCGCCGGGGACCGACTGGACCAGGACGAACACCCCCACGCTGATGAGCAGGAAGACGGCGGCGTTGACCAGGAGCCGGCGCACGAGGAAGGCGAGCATCAGCCGGCCAGGGTCCACTCGTCGGCGTTCCAGAAGCCGGAGACGAAGTCGCCGCTCGGCTTGAAGCCCCGCAGCCGCGCGCTGCTCGCCCAGAGGGTGTCCGGGTTGTACAGCCACAGGTACGGCACCTGCGCGTTGTCCTTCTCGGCCGCCTCGCGGTACAGCCCAGCGCGTTGGTCCTGGTCGGAGACCCCGTCGGCCTCGGCGGTCAGCTTGTCGAGCGACTTGTCGCAGAAGGAGCTGATGTTGCCGCCGGTCGGGTAGAAGGCGCCGCAGCCGAGGATGGGCACGCTGCTGGAGGGGTCGACGGCGTAGGTGCCGCCGCCGAACAACGCCAGGTCGAAGCTGTGATCCTCGTACGACTGCAGGAGCTGGGCCGCCTGCACCTGCTTGAGCTCGACCTTCACCCCTGCCGCTGCCAGCGAGCTCTGCACCACGGTCGCCGCGGCGTCGCGGTCGCGCTGGCCGGGGATCCACGACAACGTCACCGGCTTGGACGCGTCCCAGCCCGCCTCGGCCAGCAGCGTCTTGGCCTTGGCCGGGTCGTAGGCGTAGCCGGCGAGCGTCTCGGGCAGGGCCCAGGCGGCGACGAAGGAGGAGTTCTGCACCCGGCCCTTGCCTGCGAGCAGCTTGTCGACCAGTGCCTTCCTGTCGATGGCGTGGAGCATGGCCTGCCGTACCCGGGGGTCGGCGAAGCGCCGGTCGGTCTGGTCGACCGCCATCCTGAGGAAGCCGGGGCTGGGCCGGCCCGCCACCGTCACGCCCTTGAGCGCGCCTACTGCCCGCAGGTCGGTGGGGGAGATCTGGACCAGGTCCATCTCGCCGGTGCCCAGCTGCGCGGTCGCCACGTCGGAGCTGACCGGCTTGAGGAAGATCTTGGGGATGGACACCGGCTTGCGGTAGTTCGGGTTGGCGGCCAGCTCCACGTACTGGTCGGTCTTGTACTGCACGAACGTGTACGGGCCCATGCCGGCCGTGGGCTTGTTGAAGAACGCGTGCCCGGTGAGCTGGGCGGCGGGCACGGAACCGAGCACGTGCTCGGGCAGCACGAACCCGAACGGCCCGGCCAGCAGGCTGAGGAAGCCCACGTTCGGTTTGGCCAGGTTGATGACGAACGTGTCCGCGTCGGGGGCCTCGAAGGCGGCTCCGGCGAGCTTGCCGGCCATGGCGCTGCCGAGCTTGGCGTCGGCCAGCAGCTTGTAGGTGAACAGCACGTCCTTGCTGGAGAACGCGGTGCCGTCGCTCCACTTCAGGCCCTTGCGCAGGTGGAAGACGACCTTGCGGGGCGTGACGTCCCAGCGCTCGGCCAGGCGGGGCTCGTACTCGTAGCGGTCGTTGACGGTCAGCAGATTGTCGTAGACGAGCTGCATGACCTGCTGATCGGGGCCGGTGAGCGGGTCCAGCGGGCTGAAGCGCTTGGGCTTCTGGTACAGGTACACGCTGAGCGCGCCGCCCTGCGCGGTCTTGGAGCCGGAGTTGGTGGGGTCGGAGCAGCCGGTGGCGAGCACGAGGACGGCGGCGGCCAGCACGCCGAGCGGACGGATCATGAGGGCTCCATGGGCGAGACGGGATTGACCAGCGTGCCGAGGCCGGAGATCGAGACCGAGACCTCGTCGCCCGCGGCGAGAAACTCCCCCGTGGTGGCGCCGACGCCGGCCGGGGTGCCGGTCATCAGCACGTCCCCCGGGCTCAGCGTCATCAGACGGGAGGCGAAGGCCACCAGCTCCGCCACCGTGAAGATCATGTCCTTGGTCGAGCCGCGCTGTCTGACGCGGCCGTTGACGCGCAGCTCGACGTCGAGCGCCTGCGGGTCGCCGACCTCGTCCGCCGTGACCAGGTACGGCCCCAGCGGCGCGAAGCCGTCCAGCCACTTGCCGGCCAGCCAGTCGAAGAAGCGCACGGCCGGGTCGTCCAGGTCACGCGGGTAGCCGTAGCCGACCGATCGGGCCGAGACGTCGTTGGCCACGCAGTACCCGGCGACCGCGTCCAGGGCCGTCTCCACGTCCAGGTCCTTGGCGGTGCGGCCGATCACGACGGCCAGTTCGGCCTCCCAGTCGACCTGCTCGCTGACCGAGGGCAGCGGGATCGGGCGTCCGTGGGCCAGCAGCGCGGTCGGCGGCATGAGGAACAGCCGGGGCGCCAGCCGGGACCTGTCCAGCGGTTCGGCGCCGGCCTCCGCCACGTGGTCCTGGTAGTTGGCGGCGACGCCGAGCAGCTTGCCGGGGTTCAGCAGCGGGGTGAGCACCTCGACGGCCGCCAGCGGCACGGTCGCCAGGGCCCCTTCCGGGGATCCGGCCAGCCATTTCGTCAGGTCGCCTTCGCCCCACTCCTCGATCACGTCGCCGTCCAGGAGACGGCCGTGCCGTACGACGCCGTCGCGGCGGTAGGTGAGCAGCTTCACGGCAGGACCTCCTCGACCTGGCCGGACGCCATGGAACGGCGGGCGGCCTCGACGACGCGCAGCGCGGCCACGGCGTCGGCGGGGCCGAGTTCGGCGGGCCGGCCGGTGACGACGGCGGTGTGCAGTTCGGTGAGCATGCGATCGACGGTGGACGGCCCCGCCCACGTGCCACGCGGCGTCCCGGTGGTGGTCAGCACGCGCGCGGCCGGGCGGTTCGCGTCGGCCAGCAGCGTGCCGTGCGAGCCCGCCACGCGGTAGCGGTGCAGCGACAGGCCGCTCGCTCCGGGCATCGCCGGTGTACGGCCCGCCACGACGGTGCTGGTCATACCGCGCTCGTGCGTGAGGCAGAGCGTGACCAGGTCCTCGGGGCCGTCCTGGGATGGGCCGTCCTGGAAGCGGCCGTCCTGGGCGGGGGCGTTCTGGAAGCGGGGGCCGCCGGTGGCGTACACGGCGGTGACCGGCAGTGCGGTCATCGCGTGAATGGCGTCGGTGGCGTAGGGGGCGAAGTTGAGCAGTTCGCCGAGCGGCCAGACCGATCCGCCGCCCGCGACGAGGAAGTCGGCTTGCACGTTCCACGGCAGTCCGACCTTGCCCGCGGCGATCGCCTCCCGCGCCACCCGGACCGCGGGCTGGAAACGCTGGTGGTGGGCGGGCAGGCAGACCAGGCCGGTGCCCGCGGCCGCCTCGGCGATCCGCGCGCACTCGGCGGCGGTCAGCGCCATCGGCTTGTCGACCAGCACGTGCTTGCCCGCCCGCAGGGCGCGGGTGACCACCTCGACGCGCCGCTCGTAGGGCACGCAGACGCTGACGACGTCGGCGTCCGGCCGGTCGAGCGGGTCGTCCGCCTCGGTCCGGCCGGTGACGCGGAAGCCCGGGTGCGCCTCGAACGCGGGGGCGTACATGTCGCGCTGGTGGTTCTGGTGGCCGAGGCCGTACTCGCCGACCAGCAGGACGTCGAGAACCCTCATCGGACCTCCTCCAGTGTCACCGGGCGGCCGAGCTCCATCGAGCGTTCCGCGGCGACGCCCATCGCCACCGCCAGCAGGGCCTCGTCGCCGGCGACTCCGGTGCTCGCGGCGCCGGTGACGGCGTCGAGCCAGGCGGAGAGCTGGGCGGCGAAGCCCGTGGCCGGGCCCTCTGCGGTCAGGTGGGTGCCGCGCTCGTCGGCGAGCAGCACGCCCTCGCCGTCCCACTCCATCGTCAGCAGGCCCTCGCTGCCCTGGACGACGACGTCGCGGGCGCTCAGGCTCGCGGGGCGGTGGGCGCGGCTCATCTCGCAGATCGCGGTGGCGCCGCCGGCGTAGGTGACGACCATCTCCAGGTGGTCGTGGACGTCCAGTTCCGCGGCGGTCCTGCGCTGGCCTCTGGCGTACACGCTGACCGGCTCGTCGCCGATCCACCAGGTCACCAGGTCGAGCAGGTGGACGCCGTTGTGCAGGGCGTGGCCGCCGGAGCGTTCGCGGTCGATCACCCAGGTACGCCAGTCGGGCCAGATCCAGCCGCCGAGCAGCGCCAGCCGTACCAGGAGGGGGCGGCCGAGCGCACCGGAGGCGATCTCCCCGCGGACGGTGCGGGCGTAGTCGTAGAAGCGGTGCGAGTGCGCGACGGAAAGGGTGCGGCCGGCGGCGGCGAAGGCCTCGACGGTCTTGCGGGCCGCCGGAACGGTGGTCGCCAGCGGCTTCTCCACCAGCAGGTGCTTGCCGGCCGCGGCGACGCGGGCGGCGAGTTCGTCGTGGGTGTCGTTGGGGGTGCACAGGACGCAGGCGTCGACGCCGGGCCAGGCGAGCGCCTCGGCCAGATCGGTGGTCCAGGGGACGCCGCCCTGGGCCCGCGCGGCCTGTTCGGCCCGTGCGGCGCTGGTGTCGACGAAGCCGGCCAGCCGCCCTCGTGGATCGCTGGATAACGCGGCGACGTGCTGGTCGGCGATGGCGCCCGCACCGATCACGAGCACGCCCACCGACGTGGAACCTCTTTCCATGCGTGCATCCTTCGTGCGTGCCCGTGCGGATGTCAAGGGTTGACGTGGAATCTCCTTCCACGTAACTTCCGCGACATGGAACGTCTTTTCACGTAAGGAGCAGTTGTGGAATTACACCGTCCGCTGGGACACGCGATCGACCGGGCCGCGCGCCGGGTTCTGCCGGGAGGCGTCAACTCCGCCACCCGCCAGGTGGGCGCGCCGTACGCCTTCACCGCCGCCGACGGCGCCTACGTGAGTGACGCCGACGGCCACCGCTACCTGGACTACCACGCCGCCTTCGGCGCCGTTCTGCTCGGCCACAACCATCCGGCCGTACGGCAGGCCGTCCTGACCGCCCTCGACGGCGTCGACCTGATGGGCCTGGGCGTGACGCCGATCGAGGTCGAGCTGGCCGAGCTGGCCTGTGAGCTCATCCCCTCGGCCGAGATGATGATCACCACGATGAGCGGCTCCGAAGCCACCGTCCAGGCGGTCCGCCTGGCCCGCGCGGTCACCGGCCGGTCGCTGCTGGTCAAGTTCCAGGGCTGCTATCACGGCTGGGGCGACGCCCTGGCCAGGAACGTGATCTCCAAGCCCGAGTCCGCCTACGGCCGTGACCCGCTCTCCGCCGGGCTGCTCGACTCGGCCGTGGACGCCACGCTCATCGCCGAGTTCAACGACCTGGACTCGGTGCGCGCCCTGTTCGAGGCCCATCCCGAGCAGATCGCCGCGGTCTTCCTGGAGCCGATCCCCCACAACGTCGGCGCGCTGGTGCCGACGGCGGAGTTCGTCGAGGGGCTGCGCGAGCTGACCAGGCGGGAGGGCGCGCTGCTGGTCTTCGACGAGGTGATCACCGGATTCCGCCACGCGCTCGGCGGCTACCAGCAGGTCTGCGGGGTGCTGCCCGACCTGACCGCCTTCGGCAAGGCGATGGCCAACGGCTTCCCGACGGCGGGCCTGGCCGGACCGCGCGAGCTGATGGAGCGCTTCGCCGCCGACGTCCTGCTGGCCGGGACCTTCAACGGCCACCCGGTCGCGGCCCACGCGGCCGTCGCCACCATGCGCCACCTGCGCGACAACCCGGACTTCTACCTCAGGACGCACCGGCTGGGGCAGCGCCTGCGCGACGGGCTCGGCCAGATCGCCGCCGAACTCGACGTGGACGCGACGGTCAGCGGCTTCGGCGGCGTGTTCGTGCTCTACTTCGGCACCGGCCCGGTCTCCGGCTACCGCGACCTGATGCGCAACGACCACGCGGCGTACGCGGCCTTCCACCGCAGGATGACCGGCAAGGGCTTCCTGATGCTGCCGATGGCGCTCAAGCGCAACCACGTCTCCGGCGCGCACACCGACGCCGACATCGACCTGACCCTGGACGCGGCCAGGGACGTGCTCAAGGAGATGCGCGCGGACGGCCTCGTCTGACGAGGCCGCGGGACCGTCGCGGGCCCCGGCGCGCGGCGGGCGCCGGGTGCTCGCGCCGGGCGGTCAGGATGGGCGGGGAGGGGCGGTCAGGGCGTGCGGGGAGGATTGGCGGGCTTGCGGGCGACCCCGACGTACCACCACTCGCTGCCCTCGGGGTCCTCCTCCCACGGCTCCTCCGGCCGCCAGCCCGCCACGTGGACCACGCCGGGCTCGACCAGTTCGAAGCCGTCGAAGAAGCGGGAGATCTGCGCGAAGCTCCGGTGCAGCAGGGGCGTGTCCGCCTTGTCGTACACCTTCCTGGCGGCCACCCCCACCTCGGGATGGGCGTCGTCGGTCAGGTGGGAGACGATCAGGTAGCTGCCCGGCGCCATGCGTTCGGAGAAGGCCCGCACCACCTGGTACGGATCGTCCTCGTCGGGGATGCAGTGCAGCACGCCGAGGAACACCACCCCGACCGGCTGGCTGAAGTCGATGAGCCGCTTCACGTCGGGATGGTCGAGGATCGTTCCCGGCTCGCGGATGTCGGCGTGCGCGATGGCGGTGTTGCCGTCGACGTCGGCCAGCAGCGCCCGCGCGTGGACGATGACGACCGGGTCGTGGTCCACGTAGACCACGGGCGCGCTCGGGTGGATCCGGCGGGCGACCTCGTGCACGTTGTTCTGGTTGGGCAGCCCGGTGCCGAGATCGATGAACTGGCGGATGCCAAGGTTGGCGATATGGCGTACGGCCCTGCCCAGAAACCACCGGTTGGCCAGGCAGATCTGGCGGCTGGGCCCCAGCGCCATGATCTTCTCGGCCGCCGCGCGGTCGGCGGCGAAGTTGTCCTTGCCACCGAGGTAATAGTCGTACATGCGCGCGGCGTTGGGCACGTTCGGGTTGATCCCGGAGGGCACGCGCGTGGGGTTGCTCATCGTCACACCTTTGATCAGCGCAATCCGATGAACAGATGCTAACGGTATGAACACTCATTATTCGCGATCTTTCGGCTACTCCTCGCGGTGCCGTAACGCGTAGTCCGTGCCGACGGCGGCAAGAATGAGCAGTCCCTCGACGATCGGCCGGTATGTCGTATCCCATCCGAGCAGGTTGAACCCGTTGCCGATGAGCGTCAGGATCAGCACGCCGATCATGCCCCGCCAGATCGCGCCCTCGCCGCCCAGGATGCTGGTGCCCCCGATCACGGCGGCGGCGATCGCGCTGAGCTCCAGCAGCGTGCCCATGCTCGCCTGCGCGGATCCGCCGCGGGCCGCCAGCACCAGGCCCGCGAGCGCCGCGCAGACCCCGCTGATCGTGAACACGACGATCCGCACCGGCCCCACCCGGATGCCGGACAGCCTGGCCGCCTCCGGGTTGCCGCCGACGGCGTACACGCGCCGCCCGAGCGTGGTCCGCCACAGCACGAGCGAGGTCACCGCCGAGACGGCGAGCAGCAGCAACGACGGTACGGTCACCCCGCCCAGAGCCGTGGGCCAGCTCAGCGACTGAAACTCCGTCAGCCGCGCCGGATCCGGGTACACGATCGCCCCGGCCGTGATGACCAGCGCAAGCCCTCGGTAGACGATGCTCAGCGCCAGCGTCACGATGAACGAGTGCACGCGCAGCAGCACGACGGCGGCCCCGTTGACCGCCCCGAGCAGCGCACCCGCGAGCACCGCCGCGCCGAACCCCAGCGCCACCCCGCCGCCGCGCGCGACCAGCACACCCACGACGGCGCTGACCGCCAGCACCGCGCTCGCCGACAGGTCGAACACGCCGCAGATCATGCACAGGGTGATCCCGCAGGTCAGCAGCCCCACGATGACGGCCTGGTCGAGCAGGTTGACCAGGTTGCCCTGGGTCAGGAACGTCTGCGTGGCCAGCGACAGCGCCACCACCAGCGCGAACAGCGCCAGCAGGATCCCGGAGTCGCGTACTCTCATCGCGGCCTCCCGGCGAAGGCGAGTTCCATGACGTCCTCGCGCTCCGCGGCGCCGCGCGCGAACTCGCCGGCCACCCGGCCGCCGCGCATCACCAGCACGCGGTGCGAGAGCCCGAGCACCTCCTCGATCTCCGAGGACACCATGAGCACGGCCACGCCGCGCGCCGCGAGCTCGACCAGCAGCCGGTGGATCTCCACCTTCACCACGACGTCGACGCCCCTGGTCGGCTCATCGACCAGCAGCACCTTGGGCTCGCGCATGAGCCACTTGCCGAACATGGCCTTCTGCTGGTTGCCGCCCGACAGGCCTGCGGTCCTGCCCTTGGGGTCGGCCGCCCTGACATCGAGGCGGTCGAGCCACCGGCCGACCTCGCGGGCCTCGGCGGCCCGCCGGACGAACCCGGCGCGCTGGCGGGCGGGCAGACCGGCCAGGGCGAGGTTCTCGCGCAGCGAGCGGACCAGGACCAGGCCCTGTTCCTTGCGGGACTCGGGGACCAGGGCCATGCCCCGGGCCATCGCGTGGCGGGGGGAGGCGGGCCGTACCGGATGGCCGTCGACGGCCACGTCGCCGGACGTGCGGCGGTCGGCGCCGAACAACAGCCGCAGGACCGCCGACCTGCCGCTGCCGGTCAGCCCGGCGAGCCCGACGATCTCGCCCGCGCGGACCTCCAGCCGTTCCGCCTGGGGCAGCCCGGTGGCCGACAGCACCACGGGGGCGTCCGCCGCGACGGGGGCGGGCTCGGGGTAGAGGACCTCGACCGGGCGCCCGACCATGTGCTGGACCAGCGAGCGCGGGGTCTGCCCGGCGGCCGGCGCCGTGAGCACGTGCCGGCCGTCGCGCAGCACGGTGACCACGTCGCAGGCCGACAGCACCTCCTCCAGCCGGTGGGAGACCAGCATGATCGCCATCCCGTCCGCCGCGAGCGTGCCCAGCAGTTCCAGCAGCCGCGCCGCCTCGGTGCGCGGCAGCAGCGCCGTCGGCTCGTCCAGGGCCAGCACCCACGCGCCGCTCGCCAGCGCGCGCAGGATCTCCACCCGCTGCTGGTCGGCGACGGGCAGCTCCCGCACGGGCCGGTCCGCGTCGAGCGCGAATCCGGTACGGCCCAGCAGCCCGTCGAGCAGGAGCCGGTCCGCGCGGGGCCGCCACCATCCCGCCCGGTGGGCCCAGCGGCCGAGGAAGACGTTCTCCAGCACCGTGAGCCGGGGGACCAGCGCCACCTCCTGCGTGACCAGCGCGATCCCGTGCGCCCGCGCGGCCCGGGGGCTGTCCAGCCGCATCGCCCGGCCGTCGGCGACGATCCGCCCCGCGCCGGGCGTGGTGACGCCGCACATCACCTTGACCAGCGTGCTCTTGCCGGCGCCGTTCTCGCCGACCAGGCCGTGTATCCGTCCGGGCTCGACGCGCAGGTCGACGCCGTGCAGCACGGTCGTGCCCGCGTAGCTCTTGGTGATGCCCTCCAGGAGGAGCGGGCCGGTCATTCGTCGTACTCGCCGGTGACGCCCGCCAGCACCTCCTTGGTGCCCAGGTGCTTGCCCGGCGTGACGTCGGTCATCAGGTTGCCCGCCTGCACCTGCCTGCCCTGCGCCTTGTCCAGGCCCAGCTCGGCGGCCCTGGCGCCGAGGGTGCGGACGGGCAGGTAGTAGGCGGCGAACCAGCGCCCCTCCTGGACCGCGGTGACCGTCTGGCGGGAGCCGCCGTTGGCGACGTACAGGATGGGCTTGCCCTTCGCGACCGCCTCGGCGCCGGCGATCGCCTGGGAGGAGCCGACGACGACGTCGACGCCGGGAGCGCGCTGGAGGACGTCCTGCATGGCCTTGCGCCCGCTGTCCTGGGTGTATCCGCCCTCGACCTGGGCGACGATCTTCATGCCCGCCTTCTTCAGCGCCCCGACGGCCGCGCCGGTGCGCGCGTTGTCGAGCGGGAGCGCCTTCAGGCCCTCCAGGTAGGCGATCTCGCACGGGTTCAGCTTCTTGCTCACGCAGGCGCGCACGGCCAGTTCCGCCAGGGCCGCGCCGTTCACCGTGGGCACGTCGATCAGCGTGATCGTACCCTCGACCTGCGGCACGGCGGTGTCGTAGCGGGTGCCGAGCGGGGTGAACTGCACGACGACCGCGATCCCCGCCTGTACGGCGGTGCGGACCGCGGGGACCACGGCGGCCCCGTCGTTGGCCTGGATGACGAACACGTCGAAGCGCTTGGAGGTGACCGCGTCCTGGATCTGGCGGACCTGCGTCTGCGCGTCGAAGTTGGGGTCGAAGAACTCGGCCGTGGCGTTGCGGGACTTCGCGTGCTCCTCGACGCCGGCGAACGTGGCGGCGGTGAACGAGTTCGCCTTCGCGAAGCCGAAGAACGCGACGCGGCTCTGGCCCTGGGGACTCGGCTGCGCCGTCGGGGCGCCCCCGGTGTCGGGGTTGACGCAGCCCGCTGCCAACGCCATCACCGCCGCGAGCAGGGGTAATCCGGTCCAGCGTGCGACCATCGACGGTCTCCTTCGCATGTCAGCGAACGTGCACGTCCCAGAGAGCTTGATCATAGGGAACGGCGGGCGCTTTCGCCCACCGATAACCGATCGAAAGCGGTCATGGTTACGGTCCCCTCGGCAGTGGAGAGACCATGATCAGGAGTGGCCGCGTGATGACCTTCCCCGGGTTGACCTCCGCGGCGAGCCGGATCGGCAGGCGCCGGTGGCGCTGAGCGGAGAGCCGGGCACGAGATTCGGGATTCTCGGGCCGCTGGAGGTCGCGGTCGGCGACCGGTCCGTCCACGTGGGAGGTCCGCGGCCGCAGGCGGTCCTGGCGACCCTCCTGCTGCACAACGGGCAGACGGTGAGCACCGGCCGCCTGGTCGATCTGGTGTGGGAGGACGCGCCGCCCTCCTCCGTACGCGGGCAGGTGGCCGCGGCGATCTCGGCCCTGCGCGGCGCGCTGCGCAAGGCCGGTGGAGACCCGGCGCTGATCGAGACCGTCGCGGGCGGCTACCGGGTTCCCCGGACGCTGGCCCTGGACGCGCTGACGGTCGAGCAAGGGCTCGCCGCGGCCCGCCGGGAGGCGGCGGGCGGCAGGCCGGGCCAGGCCGCGGCCATGTTCCGCGCGATGCTCAAGCTGTGGCGCGGCCCCGTGCTCGGCGGGATCACCAGCTCCGCGCTCCTCAACGCGGCCGGCAGGTGGGAGGAACTGCGCCTGGCCGCGCTGGAGGAGTGCGTCGAGCTGGAGCTGGACCTGGGCCACCACCGGGAGCTGACCGGCGAGCTCAGGAGCTTCGTCGGCGAGCACCCGCTGCGGGAGCGTGCCCGCGCCCAGCTCATGCTCTCCCTGTCGCGCTCCGGACGGCAGGCCGACGCGCTGGCCGTCTACGACGAGGGACGCAGGCTCATGGTCGACGAGCTGGGCCTGGAGCCCGGCCCGCGCCTGCGCGAGGTGCACAACATGATCCTCCTGGAGGATCCCGTCACCCGTGAGCCGGAGCGCGAGGTCGCCGACGTACGGCCCTCGCAGCTTCCGCCCGCCGCCTTCGCGTTCACCGGCAGGCAGGCGGAGCTGGAAGAGATGGACGGTCTGCTGGACAGCGGTGACGACGCCGTCCGCGTCAGTGTGGTGAGCGGGGTGGGCGGCATCGGCAAGACCGCCCTCGCCATGGCCTGGGCGCACCGCCGGGCCGAGCGCTTCCCCGACGGGCAGCTGTTCGCGGACCTGAGCGGATTCACCCGCGGCAGCCGCCCGGCCGCGCCGGAGAGCGTGCTGGACGGTTTCCTGCGGGCGCTCGGGGTGCCGGGCCGCCGGATACCGCAGAGCCTCGCCGAGCGCACGGCCCTCTACCGCAGCATGCTCGTCGGCCGGCGGCTGCTGGTCGTGCTGGACAACGCGCACTCCGCCGACCAGGTCCGCCCGCTCCTGCCCGGCTCCGGCACCTGCCGCGTCATCGTCACCTCCCGCAAGCGGCTCGGCGGACTCGTCGTCCAGGAGGGCGCGCGGCCGCTCACGCTGGAGGTGCTGCCGCCCGCCGACGCGCGGCTGCTGCTGCGCCGCATCGCCGGGCGGCGACGGGTCGAGGACGACGCCGACGGCGAGGAGCTGTCCACGCTCGCCGAGTTGTGCGACCGCCTCCCGCTCGCGCTGCGCATCGCGGCGGCGAAACTGGCCGTCGGCAGCGCGTGGTCCCTGGGCGAGCTGACCGGCAGCCTGCGCGCCGAGCGCCACCGCCTGAACGAGCTGCGCCAGGACGAGGAGCAGTTGCGCAACACCTTCGAGCTGAGCTACCTCGACCTGCCGCAGACCGCCCGGCTGGCCTTCCGGCGGATCGGCCTGCTCCAGGGCGTCAGAGACCTGGCCCCCTGGACCCTGGCCGCGCTCCTTCACACGTCGTTGCGCGGCGCGGAGGAGCTGTGCGAGGAACTGGCCAACGCCCAGATGCTCCAGCCCGCCCGGCGCGACGCCAGCGGGCAGCGCCGCTACACGATGCACGACCTGGTCCGCCTGTTCGCGATCGAGCGGGCCGAGGCGGAGGAGAGCCGGGAACAGCGCGCGGAGGCCCTCACCCGCGCGATCGGCGGCCTGCTCGCCCTGGCCGAGCATGCGCGCGGGCACGAGTATCCCCGCCACGACCTCATGATCCTCCGGGGTACGGCGCCACGCCACCACCTGGAACCCCCGCCCCAGCTGGACGCCGACCCGATGGCCTGGCTCGACGCGGAACGCGCGACCGTGGTCGCCTTCGTCACCCAGGCGGCCCGTCTCGGCTGGGCCGGCCTGGCCTGGGAACTGGCCGCCACCCCGGTCTACCTCTACGAGATGTCCGGCTACTTCGACGACTGGCGAACGGTCGTGGACGCGGCGCTGGCCGCGTGCGGGGAGACCGGGGACCGGCGCGGCGAGGCCGCGATGCTGCTGTCGCGCGGCGAGATCCACAACCAGCGCCGCCAGTTCACCGAGGCCGAGACCACGCTGGCGGCGGCCACGCGGATCTTCGAGGAGGTCGGCGACGAGTACGGCCTGGCCCTCACCCGCCGCTATGACGTCGTCACCCGCGGCTACCGGGGCGACCACGAGGGCGCAGTGGCCGAGTTGTGGAAGGCGGTCGCCGTCTTCGAGCGGGTGGGCGACACCACCGCGGAGGCGGTGACCCTCGGCAGCATCGCCTACCACCACACCACCGTGGGCCGCCCGGACCAGGCCGAAGGGCCTCTGGTGCGAGCGCTGGCCCACCCCTTGGGCAGGCGCACGAAGGCCCTGCTGACCAAGCGTCTGGCCGACACCTATCACGAGCTGGGGAAGAACCTCGAGGCCGTCGAGGCGGGCAGGCTCGCCCTCCGGCTCACCCGGGAGCAGCGCGACCAGATCGGCGAGGCCTGGGTGCTGCTGAGCCTGGGGGAGGCGCTGGCGGACGTGGACGGGCCCCTCGGCAGGGAGACGCTCGCCTCGTCCGTGGCGGGGGCCGACCGGCTCGGGGACCTCCTGCTCGCCGGACGTGCCCACCTCGCCCTCGCCCGCCTGGGCGGCGAGGACGCGAACGAGCACCTTGACCTCGCCATCACCGCCTTCCGACGCCTGGGCGCCCAGCCCTGGCTGGAGAAGGCACTCAACCTCACCTAACCCGTCCTGGAGGACATGACGATGAAGCGCCGTCTTTCCGCACTCTTGCTCAGCGTCGCCGTAGTGCTCGGAGGCATTGCCGCGGCGGCTCACCTCGAACCGCCGCACTCGCCCCCCGCCCAGACCGTCGTCGCCGGCGAATGCCCGGGCGACCACGAGTGGTGTTAGGCGCCGGCCCGGCCCTCGGGCCGGGCCGCCGCAGGTAGAGGGCCGCGTGCGCGCCGGCCAGCAGGAACATCACGGCCGCTCCGAGCAGGATGAGGTCGATACGGCCCCGCCCCCCGGCCAGCCAGCCCACCAGGCCCAGTGAGGTGATCGAGGCCAGGCGCAGGGCCGAGGTGAAGACCGACAGGACCCGGGCGAGATGGTCCCGGCCGGTGGCGGCCAGCAGGATGGGCGACATCACGGTCTCGACGATGCCGCCGGCGACGCCGTACCCGAAGATGACCAGGGCGGCGAGGGGCGCGCTGTCGAGGCGCGCGTAGAGCAGGCAGGTGAGACCGCACAGCAGCAGGCCGGCGGCGAACAGCCGCTCCTTGCCCAGCCGCGTGTGGAGCGCGGCGGAGCCGAGCGCGCCGGTGAGGATGCCCGCGCCCAGCGCCGAGCTGATCACGCCGAACCAGGCCGGGTCGGCGCTCAGGTTCTCCCTGACGAAGAAGACGTTGAGCGAGCCGAACGCGCTCGCGCCCAGCATGACGATCACGCCGGCGCCGAGGACGGCCCGCAGCGTGCGGTCGCGGGCGATGAGGCCCAGAGGCGCGAGCATCTCCCGGCCCAGGTGGCGTTCGCGGGTCTCGGTCATGGGCACGCGGGTTCCGCGCAGGGCGAGGAAGGAGCAGGCGAAGGTGGCCGCGTTGAGGCCGAAGCAGACGCCGGGGCCAGCGGCGGCGAACAGGGCGCCGGCCAGCGCGGGACCGGCGATCATCGCGATCGCGGAACTCGCCTGCGCGAAGCTCGCCGCCTGCTCGCGCCGGCCCTCGGAGACCACGTCGCTGAGGATGACGATGCGCGCGGGGTTGAAGAACTGCGTCGCCGCGGACTGCCCGGCCAGGGCCAGCCCGCACAGGGCCAGCGTGAGCCCGACGGGCAGGGAGCCCGACAGCCAGGCCAGGATCGCGAAGCCGCCGCCGATCAGCGTCCTGACGGCGTCGGCGGTCCTGGCGACGCGTACCTTGTCCCAGCGGTCGACCAGCGCTCCGGCGACCGGAGCGCCCGCCACCGTCACCACGGCCACGATGAGCAGGCTCGCCGCGGTCGCGCTCGGCGCGTACGGCTGGTCGCGCAGCAGGACGGTGCCGATCCACAGCGCCATCGTGGTGGTGAACAGGTAGTCGCCGGCCAGCGAGACGCTCTGCCCGAGCCAGAGGCGGCGGTAGGTCCGGTCGAGCAGCAGCTCCTTCATCGCGCTCCTTCCCTGGACAGCGGCGGGCCGCCGTCGAACGGTCTTCGACGGCGGCCTGCCGGACGCGAACTAGTCGGTCGTGATGCTGATGCAGTGGCTGTCCCCCCGCTTGGGGGCCTCGGACTGCAGGGCGAGAATCTCGGCCATGGTGGTCACCTCCCTTCTGTGGTTCCGGTCCCGAGGAAGGGCAGAAAGGACCTGCCCCCTCGGAACGCTGAGTTCAGGGCGAGCAGGATGCCCGCCGATCCCGACGCCACGTCCATGGACAGGCGCAGGAGCTTGGTGCTCGGAAAGGCCAGGTGCCCCCGGTACGGCTGCGCGTGCAGCGCCAGCCTCGGCACGTGTGCCATGAGCACGTCGTGGTCGCCCGGATGGCCGAGGTGCGCGAGCGTCGCGATGAACCCGGCCCGTCCGCGGAACAGGCTGGGCCCCCGGGTGAACGGCGCCCGGCACCCGCGCCGCACCCCGGTGACGGCGGTGGCCAGCGCCTCGTCCTGCCGGTGCCGCAGGTACTCGTGGGCGACGATCGCCAGCCCGGCGCTGCCGCCCTCGACGTAGAGGATGTTGCGCCGCCGGGTGCCGTGGTCGACCAGGTGGAAGGTGTCGCCGCCCAGGACCTCGCCTCGGTCGAGGTCCTGCTGGAGGGCGGCGCGGGCGCGGTCCAGCCACACGTCTCCGCCCGTCGTCTCGAACAGCCGCAGGAAACAGAGCGCCACCCCCGACATGCCGCGGATCAGTCCTCCTTCTGCGGGTTTCCGGTCGTCGGTGAGCCCGGCCAGCCGCTCGCCGATGGCGAGCGCGCCGGCCAGGTGCGTGTCGTCGCCGGTCCGGTGGGCGAAGTGCAGGAGGTTGAGCGCGTGGCCCGCGCCGCCGCTGAGCAGCCCCGCGGTCGCCACCCGGTCCTCGGCCGCCCGCGCCTGTTCCAGCGCTTTCAGCGCGACGTCGGTGTAGCCGAGTTCGTCCAGGACGTAGGCGACGCCGTGGAGGCCGTCGTACAGCCCGGGTTTGGCGTCCGGGCTGCGAAGGGCCTGGGCGGCCATCCAGTCGGCGAAGGCCGCCGGCACCTCGGCGCCCACCCGGTGCAGCGCGAGCAGCACCCCGGCCGCCCCGTAGGCCAGCGTGAAGCCGCCGGTGGCGAACTGCTGCGGGCCGCCGGGGAACAGCGCGCCGTCGCGGGAGAAGTCCGCGCTCTCCATGATCCCCGCCACCAGCGAGTCGCGTACGGCAGGCCAGGAGATCTCCCCGTCGCCCAGCAGCCGGTCGGCCACGTCGGGGGCGGGGCCGTCCCCGGTCAGCCCGAACCCGGCGGCCGTCTGCGCGGCGAACGTCTCGTCCACGGGAAACAGATCGGTCACCGTGCCGATCGCTCGGCGGACCTGGGCGGGGGTGTGCTCCGGCCGCATGTTCATCGGCAGGTGGAGCCAGACGCGTACGCACTCCAGCTGGTAACGGTCGGCGGCGGCGCCGCTCACCCCGGCGGGCGCGTGGAAGCCGGGCGCGCCGCCGTCCAGGATCGTGGTGTCGTCGAGGTCGCGGGCGTACTCGTAGTCGACCAGCACGATCTCGCCGTCGGGGCGGACGATGACGTTGCCGGGGTGCAGGTCGCCGTAGCGCACGCCGCGCTCGTGGATCCGCTCCAGCGCGTGCCCGATCTTGCCGACGATCTCGGCGGCCCATTCGGTGTACGCCCTGACCTCGGGCTCCGGCGGGCCGTAGGTGTTGTGGGCGTACGGGTAGCGTCGGACCATCTCATCGAACAGGCTCAGGCCTTCGACGTGCTCCTCGACCAGGAAGTGGTGCTCCCAGGCGAGGTGGTGGCCGAGCAGGCGGGGCACGCAGGGCAGGCCGTCCAGCCGCCGCAGGATGTCGCGCTGGACCTGGAGGCGGGCGACCGCGTCGCGGCCGTTGCGGTCGAGACCGGCGTGCGGCCTGGCTTCCACCAGGACCACGCGCTCGTCCGTCCCCTTCCGGGTGGCGAGGTAGACGCCGCCGGCGTTGGAGTAGTGCATGACGCTCTCGACGGCGAAGGGGAAGTCGGCGCTCCCGCCGTGGCGGGCCTCCAGGTGCGGGGTCAGGACCTCGGGCACCTTGACCCGCTCGGGCAGGACGAACCGGGCCTCGCGTACGTCGGGGACGATCCGGCCGTCCGGGTCGAGCCTGCCGGACACCGGTTCGCCGTCCTCGCCGACGCAGGTGAGCTTGGTGAAGGCGCCGTAGCGTACGAACAGCGGGCCCTCGCCGATCCGGAGGTCGCTGAGGACGTACGGGCCGGTGATGCCCTTGAGCAGGCGGCCGAGCGTTTCCAGCGCCTCGGCCAGTTCCTCGTCGTCGGCCGGGTAGATGGTGATGGTCTTGCCGCTGGCCGAGCGGTCGGCGTACTTGCCGTTCAGCAGCTGGACGGCGCGGCGGCTGCGCAGGAACTTGAACGGGATGTCGCGCTCGACGCAGTAGTCCCAGACGATCGCGCAGGCGTGGTCGGCGTCGCCGGGCGTCACCGCGACGTGGATCTTCCAGCCGGTCCGCTTGAGCGGGCGATAGGAGGGGCGCAGCCGTACCCAGAGGTCCTTCTCGGTGCGTTCCCAGTTCTCCGGCGGCTCGCGGTGGGCGAGCCGCTCCGCGGTGTCGGCGATCCGGTCGGGGCGGGCGAAGAAGTCGGGGTCCGACTGGCAGAAGAGCGCGAGATGCTCCCACTCGATCATTGGTGTCCCCCTCGGCGGTGATCGGCTGGCTAGAGCCTGCACGCCGCCGCTATGAGCTCGATATGAGGCGCTCATATCTCCCGCGAATCCCGCGTCCCTAACGTTTCGCCGCGTAACTCCCAGAAAGGAAAGTCAGTCATGCTCAAGAAGGTTCTCCTCGGCGCCGCGGCGCTGGTTTCCCTGTCGATCGCGGCACCGGCGCAGGCTGACGTCTCGGCGGCGGCGTCGGCGTGCAACGTCCAGCACGAGGGGTGGTACAGCGGCGGCTCCGCCAACTTCTTCCGGTACGTGAAGGTCGTCAACGAGTGCGGATACGCGAAGAAGGTCTGTGTGGACGTCCCCAACTGGCCGGACCCCGGCCCCTACACGATCAAGGCCAACGAGCGGAAGAATCTCCTGTACGGAAACGCCTCCCACCGGCAGGGGCGCGGCCTCTATCCCTGCTGATCGCGCGAGGGGGCTCTTGCCAAGCGGGCGAAGGTTCTTTACTGTCCCTACAAGTTAGGAAACATTCCTAACTAAGGCGTCGTCCGAACCTCACCCCCCAAGGACCCCGCTGATGCCCCACGTTGTCAGAGCCATGGCCGCCGCCGCGGCCATGGTCGCAGCCCTCGCCGCCCATCCCGCCGCCGCCAGTTCGGCGGCCGACACCCTGATCTCCCGCGACAGGCCCGCGACCGCCTCGTCCATCGAAGGCGCCGGTTTCGAGGCGGCCAAGGCGGTGGACGGCAGCACGAGCACCCGCTGGGCCAGCGCCGAGGGCCACGACCCCGAATCGGTCACCATCGACCTCGGCGCCACGGCGACCATCTCCCGCGTCAAGCTGAGCTGGGAAGCCGCCTACGGCAAGTCGTACAAAATCCAGACCTCGCCCAACGGCTCGACCTGGACCGACATCTACTCCACCACCACCGGCAACGGCGCCACCGACGACCTGACGGGCCTGTCGGGCAGCGGGCGCTATATCCGCATGTACGGCACTGCCCGCGGCACCACCTACGGCTACTCGCTCTGGGAGTTCGAGACCTACGGCTCGTTCTCCTCCGGCGGCGACACCACGCCGCCGAGCACCCCCGGCGGCCTGCGCTCCACCGCCACCACCTCCACCAGCGTCTCCCTGGCCTGGAACGCCGCCACCGACAACGTCGGCGTCACCGGCTACGAGGTCTACCGGGGCGCCACCCTGGTCGACACCGCCACCGGCACCACGTTCACCGACACCGGCCTGACCGCGAGCACGAGCTACACCTACACGGTCAAGGCCCGTGACGCCGCGGGCAACGTCTCGCCCGCGAGCGGCCCCGTCACCGCCACCACCCAGGCGGGCGGCGGCGGCCCCGCCGTACCGTTCGGCAGCCACGCCTTCCCCTACGCCTCCGGCATGCTGAAGCCCTCCGGCGCCCAGGCGACGCTCGACCAGAAGGTGATCGACTACTACAAGCGGTGGAAGACCGCCTTCCTCCGGCAGAACTGCGGCAACGGCTGGTACCAGGTCTACTCCCCGGACGCCGACCACCCGTACGTGGCCGAGGCCCAGGGCTACGGCATGGTGATCGCGGCGACCATGGCCGGAGCCGACCCGGACGCCAAGAAGATCTTCGACGGCCTGACCAAGTGGATGATCGACCACCCGTCGGTGATCAACCCCGACCTGCTGGCCGCCGAGCAGAACGAGGCCTGCCAGAGCGTCAACGGCAGCGACGGCGCCACCGACGGCGACATGGACGTGGCCTACGGCCTGCTCCTGGCCGACCGGCAGTGGGGCAGCAACGGCACCTACAACTACAAGAACCTCGCCGTGCGGCACATCAACGCGATCAAGAAGGATGAGCTCAACCCCTCCACGAACCTGCTCAAGCTGGGCGACTGGAGCACGCCGAGCGACCATCGCTACTACGTCTCGCGCGCCTCGGACTGGATGGCCGACCACTTCCGCGCCTTCAAGAAGGCCACCGGCGACTCCACCTGGGACACCGTGCGCAACGCGCACCAGAACGTGATCGCCTCCCTGCAGTCCACCTACGCCCCGAACACCGGCCTGCTGCCCGACTTCGTGGTCGACACCAACACCTCGCCGCGCCCGGCGCCCGGAAAGGTGCTGGAGCACGCGAACGACGGCCAGTACTGGTGGAACTCCTGCCGCGTGCCCTGGCGGATCGGCGCCGACGCGGTGACCAGTGGCGACGCCAAGTCGCTCACGGCCGCCCGCAAACTGAACACCTGGGTCAAGTCCAAGACCGGCGGCGACCCCGGCAAGATCGCCATGGGCTACAAGCTCAACGGCACGCAGATCTCCTCCGGCAGCGACGCCTCGTTCTTCGCCCCGTTCGCGGTGGCGGCGATGACCGACTCCGGCAGCCAGGCCTGGCTGGACGCGCTCTGGAACAAGATGCTGGCCACGCCGATCGACAGCAGCAGCTACTTCGCGGCGAGCATCCAGCTCCAGGTCATGATCACGGCCACGCACAACCACTGGGTGCCCTGACGCACCCCGGCGGCCGGCCGGCCCGCCCGACCGGCCGCCACCCCGCTCCACCCCGGCGCGGCACGGGCGCCTTCACCCCCGCGCCGGGGTGGCATCACCCTTGCGCCGAGGGGTGGCATCACCCGCATCACTCCTGTGCCGGGCCCGGAAGCACCGCTCTCGCCATCAGCGCACGCAGCGCGGCCAGCGCCTCCGGGTAGTCGACGCGATCGGGGGCCAGCAGCCATTGCTGGTGCACGCCGATGACGGCCCCGACGAGCAGGATCGACAGCCCCTCGGCCGACAGTCCGGCCGGCAGCGGCAACCGATCCAGCACCCGCCGGCCGTGCGCGCGCAGCGCCTCGTGCATCTCGACGTAGCGCCCCTGGATCGGTGAGCCCGGCTCCAGCGCCTCCACCAGCAGGTTGACGAAGAGCCTGCCCGTGGGCAGCGCGAACAGCGCCCCCGCGCCCTCCGCCAGCAGGTCGAGCGCCGTCTCCACTCGCTCGGGGGGTTCGCCGAGCCCGGCGCGCAGCTCCTCCAGCGAGCGTTCGAGAACGGCCAGCAGCAGCCCCTCCTTGCTGCCGAAGTGCCAGGGGATCGACCCCCTGCTGATCCCGGAGCGCTCGCCCACGTCGGCGAACGTGGTCTGCCGGTAGCCCTTCTCCGCGAACAGCTCGGCCGCCGCCGCCAGGATCAGCTCGCGGCTCTCCTGGCTGGTCTGCTCTCGACGTGTTGTCACCGTGCCTCCTTCTATGCTAGCAATCATACTCTATGCTGGCCAACACAGGAGGTCATTTTGCGCTTCGTCACCTACGCGTCGGCCGAGGGCGACCGGGTCGGCGTCGTCAACGGCGACCAGGTCCACGCCCTGCCCGCCGGCACGGGCCTGATCGACCTGCTCGGCCCGTCGCTGCGGCAGGCGGGCGAGCGGGCACTCGCCGAGCCCGCCCAGGTCACCCCGCTCGCCGAGCTCACGCTGAAGGCGCCCATCCCCAGACCGCCGTCCATCCGCGACTGCCTGTGCTTCCTCGACCACATGCGCGGCTGCCTCAGAGCCATGGGCGGCACCGGGACCCTGGAGCCGACCTGGTACCAGATCCCCGCCTTCTACTTCGCCAACCCGGCCACCGTCATCGGGCCCCGCGACGAGGTGAGCGTCTCGCCGGGCAGCGCCTGGTTCGACTTCGAGCTGGAGATCGGCGCGGTGATCGGCGTGCCGGGGCGCGACCTGACGCCCGAGCAGGCCGTGGAGCACATCGCCGGCTACACGCTGTTCTGCGACTGGAGCGCCCGTGACCTGCAGGCACTCGAAGGCCAGCTCAAGATCGGGCAGGCCAAGGGCAAGGACGGCGCCACCACGCTCGGGCCCTGGCTGGTCACGCCCGACGAGCTGCCCTTCGGCCCCGGCGGGCGGCCGGCGCTCGAGGTGCGGGCCGAGGTCAACGGGGAGCTGGTGGGGGCGGGCCGTACCGACGCCATGGACTGGACGTTCGGCGAGGTCGTCGCCTACGCCTCGCGCGGCGTCGAGCTCCGGCCGGGCGACGTCTTCGGCTCCGGCACCGTTCCCGGCTGCTGCCTGATCGAGCACCTCAGCTTCGCCGACCTCGCCGCCTTCCGCGGCTGGCTCAAGGACGGCGATGTGGTGACGCTGCGCGCCGAGGGGCTCGGCGAGATCCGCCAGACCGTCCGCGCCGGTACGGCCCCGCATCCGCTGCCCGCCAGACCCGATCCCGCCGCCGGTCCGCCCAGGCCGCGGGCCAACCGCGCGCCGAGCACGAAGGTGCCGTACACGAAGGGGCCGCACCAGGTCGGCGACGGGGTGTGGGCGTGGCTGCTGCCGGACGGCGGCTTCGGCATGAGCAACGCCGGACTGGTCGCCGGCGACGGCGCGTCATTGCTCGTCGACACGCTCTACGACCTGCGGCACACCGCCGAGATGCTGGACGGCCTGCGGCAGGTCACCGACCGCCACCCGCTGACCCACCACGTGCTCACCCACGCCAACGGCGACCACACCCACGGCGGCCAGCTGCTGCCCGGCTCGGTCCGCGTCATCGCCGCGGAGGGCACCGCCCACGAGATGCGTACCGAGATGGCCCCGGAGATGACCGCGGCGCTCCAGATCATGGATCTCGGGCCGGTGCTCACGCCGTACCTGCGTGAAAGGTTCGGCGCGTTCGACTTCGGCGGGATCAGGCTGCGCGGCCCCGACCAGACCTACGAGCGGCGGCTCACCCTCGACGTGGGCGGACGCGAGGTGCGCCTGCTCGACCTCGGCCCCGCGCACACCGGGGCCGACACGGTCGTGCACGTGCCGGACGCCGGGGTGCTGTTCGCGGGCGACCTGCTGTTCGTCGGGTGCACGCCGATCGTGTGGGGCGGCCCGATCGCCAACTGGGTCGCCGCCTGCGACACGATGCTCGCCCTCGATGCGCCCACCGTGGTGCCGGGCCACGGGCCGGTGACCGACGCCGCCGGGATCCGCGCCGTCCGCGACTACCTGGGCCACGTCGTCGCGCACGCCGACGCCGCCCACGCCAAGGGCCTGGACGTGCGCGAGGCCGCCTTCGGCATCGACCTGGGCGAGTACGCCGCCTGGCTGGACGCCGAGCGGGTCGTGGTCAACGTCTACCAGCGCTACCGCGAGCTCGACCCCGAGCAGCCGGTGCTCGACCGCATCGCGCTGTTCGCGCTGATGGCCGAATGGGCGCGCGCATGAGAATCCCGGACACCGAGCACACGAAGCACGCCTGGCACATCCACGAGGTGGCGCCCGATTTCCGGGTCGAGGACGTCTGGGCGCTGCCGACCCCCGGCGGCCCCGGCGACCTGGACGTGCTCGTGCGCCAGATGTCCACGCGCCCTGGCGGCTTCTCCGGTCTCACGGGCGCGCTCTTCGCCCTCCGCTGGAAGATCGGCGCGCTGCTCGGCTGGGACCGCCGCGCCGCCGGGATCGGCTCGCGCGTGCGATCCCTGCGCGGACGGCTGCCGGAGCACCTGCTCGCCAGGCGCGGTCCCGACCTGCGCGCGGTGCCGTTCACCTCGGTCTTCCAGACCGACACCGAGTGGGCGTCGGAGATGGCGAACAGGACCGTGCACACGGTGATGCACATCGCCTGGGTCCCGGACGGCCGTGGCGGCCACCGCGGCCAGATGGCCGTCCTGGTGAAGCCGAACGGGTTGTTCGGCCGGGCCTACATGCTCGCGATCAGGCCGTTCAGGCACCTGATCGTGGATCCCGCCCTGGTCAGGAAGATCGGCCGGGGCTGGCGAACACCCGAAGACCCGAGTCGAAGGAGATCCTCATGAAGGTCGGCATGATCGGACACCACTACCCGAGCGCCGAGCACCGGGAGGAGTTCGTCGCCCGCGTCCAGGCGGTGGCGGCGGAGTTCCGGCGCGCGCCCGGCTGCCTGTCGGCCACGTGCTGGCTGGCCGGCGACGCGGTGGTGTCCATCGTGGAGTGGGAGTCGGAGGCGGCGTTCACCGCCTCGCTCGCCGCGGTCCAGGCGGCCGACGTGGATCTCGCCTACGACGAGCGCGAGGTACGGCCCCGCGAGATCATCCGCCTCGTGGCGCCCTGACCAGCCACACACCCGTCACGAACGCGAGCGGGAAGAGGGCGGCGGCGCCCAGGGGCAGCACGAAGAAGGTGAGCATCGTCCGTGGCTCGTCGGTCATCAGCGCCGTGACGGCGTAGGCCACCAGCACGATCAGCACGCTGCCCGCCACGGCGCCGCCGGCCTGGCGCGCGCCGCCGCGGGCGGCGAGCATCACCAGGCCGACCAGAAACGCGAACGGCGTGATCATGGGCGCCAGGAAGTAGAAGTACCCGATGCCGCTGCGCGGATCGGCGGTCAGCGCGACGACCAGCAGGGCGACGGCGGGAACGGTGGAGATCAGGCCGGTGATCAGCCCGGTCCTGGCCACGGCGGCCATGTGGGGGAGAGGGTGCACGATCGGCAAGCTAGCGGGGGCCGCTTGCACAACGCTTTACGCCGGTTCCTCCGGGAACGGGCAGGATGTCATGCGTGAACATGTCCGACGAAGAGATCGCCAGAGCCCACGTCACGACCCCGCCCGTCCACAATGATCACATCCACCTGGCCGGCTACGACCCGGCCTGGCCGGTCCGCTTCGAACGCCTGGCCGATGACATCCTGGCCGCCCTCGGCGAGGTCAGGCTGGAGCACGTCGGGTCCACGTCGGTGCCCGGTCTGCCGGCCAAGCCGATCCTCGACATGCTCCTGATCGTCGAGGACCCGGCCGGCGAGGCCGCGTACGTCCCGGCGCTGGAGTCGCTCGGCTACGTCCTGACGATCCGCGAGCCGGAGTGGTACGAGCACCGCGTGCTCAAGCTGACCGGCGGCGAGATGCCGGTCAACCTGCACGTGCTGCCGGAGGGCTGCCTGGAGGTGCGCCGCATGCTGGGCTTTCGCGACTGGCTGCGTACGCACGACGAGGACCGCGACCTGTACGCGGACACCAAACGCGACCTCGCCGGGCGCACCTGGAAGTACGTCCAGAACTACGCCGACGCCAAGACCCGGGTCGTGGAGTCGATCCTCGCCCGGGCCGGCGTCTGACGTCACCGGGCGAGCCGGTCCCAGAAGCCGCAGTTGTGGCTCTTGCCGACATCCCGCGGGCCCGGATCGTCCACGCTGATCGACATCGCCGTCCCGCCACGCGCCTTCGACCTCGGCCAGTACGGCAGGCCGCGCCCGTTGGGGTCACCGGTCCTGGCGAAGTTCGACCAGTAGCCGATCATCTGGGCGGCCAGCCGCTTCTGCGCCGGGGCCGAGATCGGCTTGGCGCCCGGCATGTCGAACAAATACTGCAGCTCCGCCCCGTGCCAGGCGCCTGGCCGGAAGGTGAGCCCGGGATAGTCGCCGACCGGCTGGGCGAACTCGAAGGCGTGCACCGGGACCTTCCCGGCCATGGCCCGCGCCGTGGTCACGGTCGAGCAGAACCAGCCGTGGTCGGTGTACGCCGATCCGAGTGCCTCGGCCGGCCGTACCCCGCCGGACAGCGGGTAGCGGCGCAGGACCTTCGGGGCGTCGGCGCCGAAGCTCTCGCGCACCTTCACCGGGTACTCGGCGGCCGTGAGCGGTTTCGACGGGTCCGCGCCGTCGAAGCGCCACACCATGAACAGGCGGCTCTCGTCCTTGGTGGCCCCGATGAGGACCGGCACCCGGTTGAACCGCCCGTCGCCGAACACGTCGCCCTTCGGCAGGAACGCGGAGCCTGATCCGCCGCCGGCCTCGAAGTCGCCGGCCTGCACCTGGAGGATCTTCTCCACGCTCAGCCCGCGCAGGCACGCCGCCGCGCCCGCCCGGTCGGCGCAGCCCAGTTTGGCCGCGGTGGCCAGGTTGCCGGGCAGCGTCTCCTTGTGGGTGCGCGGCCGCCCGTCGTTGGCCGGAGTGCCCTCGAACAGGGAGTTCTTCGCCCACCGCAGCTTGCACGGCCCGCTCTGCAGGATCGCCCGGTGGAACAGCCCGGCCGCCGGGGGAGCGGCCAGCAGCCCGCACACCGCGGTCGACCCGGCCGACTGCCCGCCGATCGTGACGTTGCCCGGGTCGCCGCCGAACGCGGCGATGTTCGCCTTCACCCAGCGCAGCGCCGCGATCCGGTCCTCGGTGCCCCAGAAGCCCGAGTCGCCGGCGGCGGAGGCGGCGTCCAGCGCGGGATGCTGCAGCCCGCCCAGGATCCCGATGCGGAAGGCGGCCGACACGACCACGACGTCACCGCCCGCGACCAGCCTGTTCGCGTTGTACTCCGAGGCCGCGCCCGACATCCCCACGCCACCGTGGAACCACACCACCACGGGCCGCTTGCCGGGCTTCGCCGGGGCGGTCACCTCAAGGTAGAGGCAGTCCTCCACGCCGCTGTCGCCCCCGCCCATCTGCGGGGACTGCGGGCATCTGCGCGCCGACGCCGCCGCGTCCCGCACCCCCTTCCACGGTACGGCCGGCCGCGGCGACGCCCAGCGCAGCGCCCCCACCGGCGGGGCGGCGTAGGGCACGCCCAGGAACCGGTTGACCCGGCCGTCGGTGACACCCCTGACCTTGCCCTTGTCGGTGCGCACGTCCACCCGTCCCTGGGCCTGGACCTGCGCGTTCACCGGTGGGCTCGCGGCGGCCGGTGGGGCGGCGGCGCTGAGGGTCAGGGCGGCGGTGAGCAAAGCGAGGGTCGTCCTCATCCGTCCTCCAGATATTAGCGTTTCGCTAAATCGGAACACATGGCGAGACCGCCGGTCAATCCCTTACTTAGCGAAACGCTAACCGTTGTCGCGGCCGGTCAGACGGTTGTAGGTGCCGACGACACGCTGATCGAGCTGCTCGGGGGTCACGCCGAGCTGCCGGGCGAGAGCCGTACGCATGACGAAATATCCGTAGAAAAAGCTGTCCCACATGACCAAGATCGCGGCCAGATCCACGTCCTGGGGCAGCCGGCCCTCGTCGCTCTCGCGGCGCAGATCGGCCAGGCGGCTCTCCACGTACGGCATGGGCGCGAACTCCTCGTCCCCGTCCAGCGCCAGCAGCGCCACCACCCGGGCATAGCTCGAATCCCGGGCATGCGCCTCGAACGACCACGCCTCCTTGTCGGCCGGGGCGTCCTCGCGTACCTGCTCGAACGGCACTTCCCCGGCGTTCTTCCTGGCCTCCAGCGCCGCGCGCAGCAACGCCTGGCGGCTGCCGAAGTAGTGGTGGATCAGGCCGCGGTTGACCCCGGCCTCGTCGGCGACCGCCTGAAGGCTGAGACCGGCCAGCACCCCGTCACGCTCCAGCAGCCGCAGCGCCGCCGCCATCAGCGCCGCCTCGGTCGCCGCCCGGCTCTGCGTGGCCTTGGACCCCCGCTTGGGAGCCGCGCCGCCCGTGCCTTTCGCCTGCCGCTTCCCCTCCGCGCTCACGACCTCAATCCTTCCACGGTCGTACGTCACCCCGGCGCGGCCCCTTCTGAAGGAGGAGACGGCCCCCGCTCCCCGAAGGGCTCACCATGGCCGGACGGCCGATCGTGCGGCGGCGCCCCGGCCGTGAGGATCGACGGCATGCCTACCCTCGCCCTCCTCCCCATCGCCCTGGCCGCGACCCTGACCACCGCCCCGGCCGCCGGGACGGCCGCCCCGGCGGCCGGGGCGGCGGCGGTCCCGCCCGCCGCCTGCGCGGACGTACGCGCCGACGTCCGGGCGACCCTGGACCGGGTCGTCCGCGAGACGAAGATCCCCGGCCTGGCCGCGACCGTCTCCGGCACCCGATGCGGCACCTGGAACCTGGCCGCCGGTCTCGCCGACCGCGAGCGCGCCCGCCCGATGCGGCCCGGCGACCGCTTCCGGGTCGGCAGCGTCACCAAGACGTTCACCGCCGCCGTGGTCCTGCAACTGGCCGCAGAGGGCAGCGTCGACCTGGACGCCCCGCTCTCGCGCTATCTGCCCGAGCCGCCGCCCGGCGTGACCGTACGCCAGTTGCTGTCCCACGAGGCCAGGCTCGGCGACTTCGCCGAGCGGCTCACCGAGGAGCAGCGTTTCACCAAGCTCACCCCGGCCGAACTGGTCGCCGCCGGACTCAAGCTGCCCCGCCCGCCAGGCTGGGCCTACTCCTCCACGGGCTACGTCATCGCCGCCCAGATCGCCGAGAAGGTCACCGGCCGGCCGTTCGGCGACCTCGTCACCGACCGGATCATCAGGCCGCTGAAGCTGCGCGACACCTACTGGCCCGGAACCCGCACCACCATCCGCGGCCCGCACGCCAAGGGCTACCTCAACGACGACGGCACGTGGCACGACGTCACCCGCTGGACCCCCACCACCGCCCACGCCGCCGGCGCGCTCATCTCGACCGCCCCCGACCTGAACCGCTTCTACCGCGAACTGCTCGCCGGCCGGGTCGTCCCCGCCGCCCAGCTGGCGCGGATGAAGACGCTGGTCCCCGCCGACCCGGCCCGCATGTGGCCGGGCGCGCGGGCGGGCCTCGGCCTGTTCGCCGACACCCTCGGCGCCGCTCAGGGCTGCGCGCGCGAGCGCACCTGGTACGGCCACGGCGGCAGCTTCCCCGGCTACCGCACGCTGGCCGCCGCGCTGGACGACGGCGGCGCGACCGTGACCTTCGGCGTGAACGCCCATCCCGGCCTGGACAAGCTGGTGCTGATCAAGCAGGTGGCGCCGCGAATCCTCTGCGCCCTGAGCGACTCGGCACCATAGAAGCCGGCTAGCTGTAGCGGTCGAGCACGTTGTCGAGCGTGGCGATCAGCCGGTGGGGCGGGTACTCCCCGGGGTTCATGACCCCGTGCAGCGTCAGCCCGTCCACCACCGCCACCAGGGCGTCGGCGATCTCCTCCGGCTCCTGCTCCCCGCTCATCTCGCCCACCGCGATCGCGATGCGCACCAGCAGGCGTACCGTGTCGCGCCACTCGCGGAAGCTGGCGAAGCGCCGCTCCCGAAGCGCGGGCGAGGTCACCATCGAGCCCCACGACAGGACCAGCACCTGCGTCTCCACGCTCGCCGCGCCGATCGGCAGCGCCGCCAGCAGCACCTCGCGCACCGCGTCGCGGCCGGAGCGCCCGGCCATGCGCGCGCCGAGCCGCTCGCGGGCCACCGCGTACGCGCGCTCAAGCGCGGCCTCGAGGATGGCGTCCTTGTCGGGGAAGTAGTAGGCGAGCAGCCCGTGCGCGTACCCGGCCTCCTTGGCGATCTCCCGCGTCGTCGTGCCGGCCAGCCCGAGCCTGCGGATGGTCCGCCAGGTCGCCGCGATCAGCTCCTCGCGGCGCGCGTCGTGATCGACCACCTTCGGCATAGCTCCGCATCGTACGGCAGGTCCCGGCCCAGGCCTGTGCCAAGTCTTGGCGTCCTTGACCGCACAAAGGGCAGATGGCGGGCAGATATCGGGTCGAACCCCGCGAACGGACAAGGACAGGCTCATGCGTGCACTCACCATCGCCCCCGACGCCACCGGCTCCCTGCGCGTCGAGGACGTGCCCGACCCGGTCCCCGGCGCGAACGATCTGCTGGTCGAGGCCATCGCGCTCGGCGTCTGCGGCACCGACCGCGAGATCGCGGACGGCGAGTACGGCTGGGCCCCGCCCGGCCGCGACCGGCTGATCCTCGGCCACGAGAGCCTGGGCCGGGTCCGCCAGGCGCCGGAGCGCAGCGGCTTCCTGGCGGGCGACCTGGTGGTCGGCATCGTCCGCCGCCCCGACCCGGAGCCGTGCGGCGCCTGCGCGCACGGCGAGTTCGACATGTGCCGCAACGGCCGCTACACCGAGCGCGGCATCAAGGAGATCGACGGCTTCGGCTCAGAGCTGTGGACCGTCGAGATCGACTACGCCGTCAAGCTGGCCCCGTCCCTGGAGGAGGTCGGCGTGCTCATGGAGCCGGCCACCGTACTGGCCAAGGTGTGGGACCAGATCGAGCGCATCGGCACACGCGCCTGGTACGGCCCGCGTACCGTCCTGGTCACCGGCGCCGGCCCGATCGGGCTGCTGGCGGCGCTGTTCGGCCGGCGGCGCGACCTGGAGGTGCACGTGTTCGACCGGGTCACCGACGGGCTCAAGCCGGAGCTGGTCCGCGACCTCGGCGGCACGTACCACACCGGCGACGTGATCGAGGTGGCCGAGCGGATCGCCCCGGACATCGTCGTCGAGGCGACCGGCGTCTCCGAGGTGGCCGTCGGCGTGATGACGACCAACGGCCCGGCGGGCATCGTCTGCCTCACCGGAGTCACGCCGACCGGCCGGCCGCTGCGGGTCGACGCCGGTACGCTCAACCGCAATATCGTGCTGGAGAACGACCTGATCTTCGGGTCGGTCAACGCCAATCGCCACCATTACGAGCAGGCCGCCACGGCGCTCGCCGAAGCCGACCACGACTGGCTGAAACGGCTGATCACCCGCCGGATCCCGCTGGAGCGCGCGCACGAGGCCTTCGAGCCCGGCGACGACATCAAAGTGGTCCTCGATTTCGAGAAGTAACGCCCTTTCCGAAGCCGAAAACTCCAGGCGGAATGCTGCTAGCTTTTCCCCGGGTCATTCTGAAGGGAAGCCGATGGCTGAGGAAAAGGCGCTGAACGTGGGGCCCGCGGGCCTTGAGGTGGCCTACGAGCGCCACGGCGACCCCGACGACCCGCCCCTGCTGATGATCATGGGCATCGGCGGCCAGCTGGTGTCCTGGCCGAGCGGTCTCGTCGCCGAACTGGTCGCCCGCGGCCTGTACGTGATTCTGTTCGACGGCCGGGACAGCGGGCACTCGACACACCTGCGCGACGCGCCCGTTCCCGATGTGGCCGCGGCCATGGCCGGAGACCTGTCCGCGGTCGCCTACACGCTGTCCGACCTGGCCGCCGACTGCGCCGGCCTGCTGGACGCGCTCGGGCTGGGCAGCGCCCACGTCGCCGGCGCCTCGATGGGCGGGATGATCGCGCAGACGATGGCGATCGAGCACCCCGGCAGGGTCCGGTCGCTGACCTCCATGATGTCCACGACCGGCGACCCCTCCGTGGGACGCTCGAACGCCGAGGCGCTGCGCGCGATGGGCGGCGGCGCGCCGCCTGCCAACCGGGAGGAGTACGCCGACCAGGCCGTCAGGGCGATGAGCGTGCTCGGGTCGCCGGGGTTCGAGCCCGACCTGGCCGGGGCGCGGGAGCGGGCCGAGCGGGTCTACGACCGGGGCTGGGATCCGGCCGGGATGGCGCGTCAGGCTGTGGCGGTGATCGCCTCGGGGGACCGTACCGACAGGCTGCGGGAGGTCGTGGCGCCCACGCTGGTGATCCACGGCGCCGACGACGTGATGTTCGACGTCAGCGGCGGGAAGGCCACGGCGGCGGCCGTGCCGGGGGCCGAGCTCGTGGTGGTCGAGGGCATGGGCCACAACTTCCCGAGGCAGTTGTGGCCCGACCTGGCCGCGCGGATCGCCGCCCTGGTCCGGCGCGCGGAAAAGGGGCACTGACCGCCTCAGCCGGAGACGGCCTTCTCCAGCACCCGCAGTTCCTCGGCGCCGAGGTCGCGCAGCGGGGCGCGGCAGTATCCGGCCGTTCTGCCCCTGATCCGCAGGACGCCCCGGTAGAGCGCCAGGTCGCCCACCCCGCGTACCGGCGGCTGGAAGAGCATGCGGCGCAGCGGCAGCAGCTCCGCCCACCGGGAGCGTGCCAGGGACAGATCGGCGGCGCGCACGGCGTCCCACACGCTCACGGCGGCGGCGGGGACGATGTTGAGCAGCCCGCTGATCCACCCGTGCGCACCACCGGCCAGGGCCTCCAGCGGCGAGGTGAACCCGCCGTAGAAGGCGTGGAAGCCGGGCAGCGCCGACAGCTCGCTCAGCTGGTGCACGGTGGGCAGCGTGCTCTTCACCCCGTGGATGACCCCGTCGGCGTGCAGCGCCGTCAGGTCGGGGACGTCCAGCGCGGGGACGGCGGCGTTGGCCGGGATGTTGTAGACCCAGATCGGCAGCCCGCTCGCCGCCGCCACCGCGCGGTAGTGGCCCAGCACCTCCTCGCGCGAGGGCCGCTGGAAGTAGGGGAGCACGACCAGCGCCGCGGCGGCGCCCGCCGCCTCGGCGTGGGCGGTGAGCGCGACGGTCTCCGCGGTGGTGTACGCGCCGGTCCCCGCCAGCACGGGAACCCGGCCGGCGACCGTCGCCACGGCCGCCTCCAGCAGCGCCCTGCGCTCCTCGCCGGACAGCGCCACGAACTCGCCGCTGGTGCCGCCGACGACGAGCCCGTGCGCGCCCTCGCCGACCAGCCAGTCCAGATGGTCGGCGGTGGCGTCCAGGTCGAGGCGCCCGAACCGGTCGAACATGGTCAGCGCGGCCGGGTAGACGCCGTTCACCGGGTGCCGCCGGCGTCGTACTCGGGACGGAAGGGGTGCTTGACGATCTCCTCGATGCGCAGCTTGGGCCCGAGGCCGGGCGCGTCGGAGACCACCCACTCGCCGTTGCGCACCTGGGGCGGGTCCTCGGTGTAGCGCTCCCAGAACACCATCTGCTCCGGCGTGAGCATCGACTCGGAGATGAGCAGGTTGGGCAGCGTGGCGCCGAGCTGCCAGGTCGCCGCGCTGGCCAGGGGTCCGAAGGGGTTGTGGAAGGCGATCGAGACCGCGTTCGCCTCGGCCAGCGTCGCGATGCGCTTGGCCGCGGTGATGCCGCCGCAGAAGATCACGTCCGGCTGCGCCACCGACAGCGCGCGCCGCTCAAGAAACGGCGCCGCCGCGTACGGCCCGGCCCAGCGCTCCCCGGCGGCGATCGGCGTCGTGGACCGGCGCGTCACCTCGGCCAGCCACTCCGGCCGCTCCGGCGGCACCGGCTCCTCCACGAACGCCAGCCGGTACGGCTCCAGCACCTCGCACAACCGGATCGAGTTGGCCACGTTGAGCCGCCCGTGGCAGTCGAGCATCAGGTGCACGTCGGGCCCGGCGACCTCCCGCGCCGCCTCGAAGTACTCGGCCAGCAGCGGCCAGAACCAGTTGGGCAGCAGCTCGGTCTCGGTCTGCCGGGCGGGGATGGCGGCCGGCGTCTCGTGGTGGACGCTGGAGACCTTCGTGTAGAAGCCGGGCAGCGTGGTCTTGATCGCGGTGAACCCCATGGCCAGCCGGTCGGCGATCTCGTCGGCGAACTGCTCGGGCGTCTCGGTCGCCCTGGCGTGCGTGTAGACGGGGACGGAGTCGCGGAACTTCCCGCCCAGTAACCGGTGCACGGGCACCCCGAGCGCCCTGGCGTTGAGGTCCCACAGCGCCACGTCGATGGCGGAGATCCCGATCGTCAGCAGCGTCCCGCCGAGGAAGGAGTCGCGGTACATGCGCTCGAAGTGCTGCTCGATGCGGGTGGGGTCCTTGCCGACGAGGTACTCGCCGAGTTCCTCGACGATCGCGGAGACGGTCTTGGTCCGGCGGCGCATCGCGACCTCGGCCACTCCCTCCACGCCTTCGTCCGTCTCGATCCTGACGTAGATCGCGTTGTAGTACCCGAACTCGGCGATCCACTGCCGGACGGCGGTCACGCGCATTCGATGACTCCTATCACTTAAGACTCCTTCTCCCGATGATGTCCTCATCGTCCGAATAGAAAGGACCTAAGTCAAGAGTCTCAAGTTTTGCGGCCAAAATTGGGCCGATGGTCTACGATGACGTGGAACATAGGACATGAGTGGAGGCGAGACGTGGACACCGAGGCATTGCCGCGCGGGCGCGCGCTGCTGGGCACCCGAGTCGCCGCCCTGATCACGGACTACATCAGGAAGCAGGGTCTCAAGGAGGGCGACGAGCTCCCGTCGGAGGCCAGGCTGGCCGAGGAGTACGGCGTGAGCCAGCGCGTGGTCCGCGACGCCTTCCGCTCACTCAGCCAGCAGGGCGTCATCCGCACCCGGCAGGGCAAGCGCGCCGTGGTCAGCGAGCTGCGCCCGGTCGCCGTCCACAGCTACTTCCGCCTGGCCATGGAGGCCGACGGGTCGGCCATAGACGAGCTGGTCGAGATGCGCCTGGCCCTGGAGACCAAGGCCGCGGGGCTGGCCGCCGCCAGGATCACCGACCGCGAGCTGGAGGGCCTGCGCGCCCTGCTGGAGGAGGCCGACGCGGTCGGCGACGACCTGCAGCGGCGCGTGGAGCTCGACCTCGCCTTCCACCTCGGCATCGTCAAGGCCGCCCGCAACCGCTTCTTCACCGCGGTGCTGGAGGCCCTGTCCGACGTGCTGGCCAACGAGCGCGAGAAGGGCAAGGAGCTGACGGAGTTCCTCGGCGAGACGCACGCCGAGAGCGACGCCGAGCACAAGGCCTTGCTGCTCGGCCTCGGCACCCGCGACGCGGCGCTGGCCGAGCAGCAGATGCGCGCCCACCTGGAGCGCGTGCAGCGCACCTTCCGCGGCGACGACCTGGAGTAGGCGACGGCCTGGAGCAGGCCGTGACCTGCCGGAGGCCGTGACCTGCTGTGGGGGCCACGGGCCGTGGCCCCCACAGCAGGTCACTCCCAGACCGGCGCCCCCTCCGCCTCCCGGTAGCGACGGTCGAACTCGGCCGTGCCGTCGTCCTCCCAGACCTCCAGATCGGCCCCGCGCGGCTGCACCGGCAGGTTGCCCACGTACCTGCACTCCTCGAACAGCTGCTTGATCCCGGCGTAGCGGCGCACCCTGCCGTCGCCGAGGTGGAAGCCGAGCAGCTTGCGCGACGGCGACGGGGTGAACCCGTCCGGCACCCGCCAGCGCTCCAGCGCCTCCTCGTCGAACTCCACGCCCAGCCCCGGCGACTCGGGCACCCTCGCGTAGCCGCCCCTGATCTCGACGGGCGTGGTGATCAGGTCGTCGGCGTAGACGTTGAGGCAGGTCACCGCCGGCCAGCGGGCGTGGGTGAGCACGGCGCCCAGGTGCAGCGTCCACGCCGTGGTCAGTCCTGGCCCGACGATCTGCAGGAACAGGTCCTTGTTGAACGCCGCCGCCTGCAGGCCCTGCGCGATCGTCCCGGCCACGCCCGCGTTGCACGAGACGAAGCCGTCGATGGCGTCCTCGCGCATCCAGATCGGGAACAGGGCCTTGTTGTAGTGCTCGGCCAGCGGCCGGTCGACGCGGGCGCGCAGCGCCTTCTGCCCGGCCACGTCCGACTGGAGCACCGGCGACTCGTAGACCCCGACGCGCGGGCTGCGGTCGAGCTCGCGCAGTACCTCGACCGCCTCGCCCGGCGTGCGCAGCATGCCGTTCCAGTCGAGGTCGAGGACGTAGGTGGCGGGCGTGACGGCGGAGATGGCGGCCACCTGCTCATGGACGTCGAACCACGGCCTGGCCTTGAGCTTGTGCGCCAGGTAGCCCTCGGCCAGCGCGTCCTTGGCCTCCTCCGCCAGCACCCGGGCGGGCATCTTGGTGCTCCACCAGGCCAGCGGGCACCACTGGCGGACCATCGGCTGGCCGAGCAGCTGGTACACCGGGACGCCCAGGGCCTTGCCCGCCACGTCGTAGAGGGCCATCTGGAGACCGGCGCCCAGCGAGTCGTCGCCCATCAGCTCGGCGGGGTGGCGGTCGAGGACCCGGGCCACGGAGGCGTCGGTGGTCCTGGCCCAGGTGTAGTGGGGCAGGCTCTCGCCGTACCCGATGAGGCCGGGGGAGTTCGTGCGGACCCGCACGACCTCCACGACGGCGAACTCGGAGACGAGGATCTCGTTCCACGGCCGCGAGCGCTCCCTGAACGGCACCCGCAGGGTGACGCGCTCGACGGCGGTGACGCGCAGGCTCACGGAGCCTCCTTGGCGATGTTGAGCAGGGAGATGTCGTCGAAGTCCACCGTGACCTCGGCGGCGCTGTCCACCAGGAAGATGAGCTCGACCATGCCGACGGCGATGTTGCGCGCCTTGTCGGGGATCTCGCAGTCGAGCCGCAGCGGGGTCCAGGTGTCGTTGGCGCGCAGGCTGATCACGGGGGAGCGCACGGAGCTGCTCGGGATGGGGGTGCCCGCGGCGTCGCACAGGTCGAGCGCGAGCTGCACCGACGCCGCGGTGCCCGCCGGGGCCCGGTAGGAGGCGGTGAGCCTGGCCAGGCCGGGCGTGACGGCGATCTTCTGGCACGGCCCGCCCCAGCCCTTGCCGCTCACCCGCAGCACGGCCTGGTCCGTCGGGCGGGCGACGGCCCTGGTGCCGTTGGAGCGCGGCAGCAGCGTCCACGGGGGCAGGCCGGAGGTGAGGTCCGGGTTGACGACGAGGTTGGGCGCGGGCAGGCCGCGCAGCACGAGCGCGGCGTACGGGTTCGCCGCCGACAGGCTCCTGGCCAGGTCGGTGACCGGGCCGCCGGTGGGCTCGTGGGCGCGGATGTAGGCCACGACGCTCCAGTACTCGCCGGCGTTCCAGCCCGTCCAGACCAGGTTGGCGTGGGAGGCGGGGTTCATCTGCAGCACCAGCACCGGATCGGTGGCGAACTCCTTGATCAGCGCCAGCCGCCGCGCCGCCTGGTCCAGACGCCGCTGATGCGCGTCCGCGCCGCTCTGGAGCATCGCGAGCGCGGCCTCCTGCGTCGCGGGCGGGGTGACCGCGCGCGGGTAGCTGAGCGCCGAGGCCTCGTAGAACTCGTACGCGCGCCGCAGCACCGTCGCCCTGGCCCGCTGCGGCGCCGTGGCCGCCCGCGCCACCACCGAGTCGAGCAGGGTACGGCTGCGCGTCATGTCGCCGTCCTGGACCAGCTCAAGGTAGTGCGGCAGGTTGAAGGTCTGGTAGGTGGCGTTCGGCAGGAACCACGCCGAACCGGGCACCCGCTCGGCCCAGAACTTCTCCCATAAATCGAAATAGGCCAGCAGATCCCCGGCGGACGCCTTGCCGACCGCGCGCTCGCACCACTCCCGCTGGAGCGCCACCGGGTCGGCGTCGGCGTTCCACTGCAGCTTGGCGCTCACCCACGGCTTGGGGCCCTCGCCCCAGTTCGGGTAGAGCTCGGCGTAATGGGCGACGATGCCGCGTGCCTTCGCGTAGCGCATGGTCTTGGCGTAGCGGCGGGTGAACATCCTCGGCAGCAGGTACGGCGCGCCGTACAGGTAGTCGTAGAACCCGAGCTGCGAGCTGACCGCCAGCCACCGATCGGTCAGCGTGTGCGCGGCCGACTCCACGGCCGGGTCGGTCCAGGCGTAGCGGTCCTGCGTGAGGAAGGGCACCACCTGCCGGTGCAGCTTGAACGACGGCGGCGTCTCCAGCTTGCGGTAGGCCAGCAGCCCGAACCGCTTGCCGGGACGCTCCAGCAGAACCCGGCGTACGACCTCGTTCACCCAGGCGTAGTAGGCGGGCACCGGATCGGCCTCGGCGAAGCCCTCCCCGTCGTTGACCCCGAGCGAGTACGAGCTCGCCCCGGGGTTGGCGGTGAAGTACTCCAGGATTCCGGTGACGGCGGCGTCTATCGTGCCGGGCACGGTGAAGGCGGGCTGCCAGCCGGTCAGCTTGCCGGGCGCCGGGGGTTTGCCGCCCGGGTAGAACTCGGGGTTCGACACGCCGTAGCGCTCGACGGGGAAGAGCGCGTGCAGGTTGTGGTGGAAGGCGATGGGCTCGGTGGTGGTGCCCTGCATGCGGTTGCGGCGGGCCCACAGCTGCTGGAGCGGGTAGCGGGTGTCACGCAGCGGGCTGAAGGAACGCATGGCGAAGGCGGGCTGCTGGCAGAGCGCGACCGCGGGCACCTCCAGGGCGGACAGGGCCGGAACGTCGTCGCCGTCGGGGCCCGGCATCAGCCAGCGCACCCCGGCGTAGCGCTCCAGGAACTCGCGCACGCCGTTGGCGGTGCCGGTCGGGCTCGGCCCGACCACGGTGAGGCTGCCCTGGTAGGGCCGGATCAGGAAGCCGTCCCTGTCCAGCTTGGCCAGCAGGCCGGGCACGGCGGGGTCGGGGCCGGGCGAGCCCACGTGGACGGGCGTCAGGCCGGGCGCCGCGGTCCTGGGCAGGCGCACGCCGGTGGCGCGCTCGACGTAGGCGACCAGCTCGGCGGCGGCCTCCTCCGCGTCCGGCGGGGCGATGACCGCGGCCATCGCCCTGCCGGAACGCACGATCGGCAGGCCCGCCTTGGGGCGGATCCACGGGGTGGCGGCGACGGCCCCGGCGAGGCCGAACAACTGGCGGCGTTTCATGGTCACTTCCCGTATCCGGCGGCGATGCCCTCGATCAGGCGGCTGCTCATCCACAGGTAGAGCAGCAGAAGGGGGATGACGACGATGCAGATCCCGGCGAACAGCACCGACCAGCGGGCGCCGGTGTACTGCATGGTCTGGATGAAGTTCAGCAACGTCAGCGAGATCGTCTTCTTCTCCTGCAGGAACGACAGGGCGAAGAACGTCTCGCCCCAGTCGCCGATGGCCTGCAGGATGAACAGCGCCAGCAGTCCCGACCTGGTCAGCGGCAGCATGATCCGCCAGTAGGTGCGGTACGGGCCGGAGCCGTCGAGTGCGGCGGCCTCCTCCAGTTCGCGGGGGAGCGAGGAGAAGAAGGCGGTCAGGAAGAAGACGGCGAACGGCAGGTTGGTGGCGATGTAGACGATCAGCAGGCCGCCGAGCGAGTCGATCAGCCCGACCCGGTCGAGGCCCAGGTAGATCGGGATCATGATGGCCGGGGCGGGGATGCCGAGACCCAGCGCGAAGAAGATGGTGACCGGGCCGGACAGCCGCCAGCTGAAGCGGGCGAGCACGTACGCGGCGGGCGCGGCCAGCACGATCGTGCCGAGCCCGCTGCCGATCACCAGCAGCAGCGAGTTGACGACGCCGTCGCCGAAGGCGGCCGAGGTCCAGGCCTCGCCGTAGTTGCCCCACTGCGGGGAGGCGGGCAGACCCCAGGGATCGTGGACCACCTCCCGCGTGGTCTTCAGCGACGACAGGGCCATCCAGGCCACGACGAACAGGTCGAACAACGCCAGCGACCAGGCCAGCGGCATGGCGAGGAGTCTCATGTGACCTCCTTGCGTCAGTAGGTGGCCTGCTCGCGGCGGGCCATGACCCGCCGGACCAGGACGGTGAGCACGACCGTGAGCAGCATGGTCAGGACGGCGGCAGCCGAGGCGATGCCGTACCTGGGGACGCCGTCGGAGGGGAAGGCGCCGGCGTAGGCGTAGACGGAGAACGTCCACAGGCCGGTCGGCGGCAGGCTGCCGGTCGCGCCGGCGAAGACCAGCACGAACTCGAACGTCTTCAGCGCGCCGATCGCCCACAGCACCGCGCAGACGCCGATGACGTCCCACATCAGCGGCAGCGTGATGTGCCAGAAGCGCGTGAGCGGACCGGCGCCGTCGAGCTCGGCGGCCTCGTAGAAGTAGCGGGGGATGCGGTCGGCCGCGGCCATGAAGATGACCGTGTACGTGCCCGCGGCCAGCCAGGTCATCCCGGCCATGACCGTGGTGAACATGTTCTCCGGCGCCAGCCACAGCGGCGGCTCCGCCACCCCGAGCGACTTCAGCACCGAGTTGGCCAGCCCGTCGGGGTCCAGCAGGAAGCCCCACAGGATCGCGATCACCAGTCCGGGCACCAGGCTCGGAAAGAAGATCACCGCCCGCACGAATTTCCTGCCGACCATGTCCTGCAGCAGCATGGTCAGGGTGAACGCGATGACAAAGACGGCCGCGCCCACCAGCACCAGGATCTTCATGGTGTTGGCGAAGGAGGTGCCGAAGACGGGGTCGGCGACCATCTCACGGTAGTTGGCCAGCCCCGCCCACTCCATGGCGCCGACCCCGGCCCACTCGTTGAAGCTGATCCAGACCGTGATCACGCTCGGTACGATCATCACCAGCGCGTAGACCAGCAAAGCGGGCAGCAGGAACGGGCCGATCATCCGGCGACGCGCGGCCTCGAACGGGCTGCCGCCCCGCCGTGACCGGGGAGCGGCCTTGACCGGAGGCCGCTCCAGGACCGCGGTCATCCTTTGGACTTCCAGTAGGCGGCCGACTGCTCGGCCATCTGCTTGGTGAAGTCGGCGGCGCCGATCTTGCCGAACAGGAGCTGGTCGCTGAGTGGCAGCAGGACCTTGGTGTTGAAGTCACCCATGTCCAGGACGTCGGCCTTGTTGATCTCGCCGCTGTCGAGGGCGGTCTTCAGGTCGGCCACCTGCGGCGCGGCGGGCACGTCCTTGCGCACCGACATCTCCAGCGCCACCCCGGCCACCTTGTCCTGGTACTTCTTCTGCAGGAAGAAGGCCAGGAACTTCTTGGCCGCGTCAGGGTTGGCCGCCTTGACCGGGATGCCGAAGCCGGTGGTGGTGACGTTCATCGTGGGCGCCTTGCCCTCGACCGCCGGGAAGCGGAACGCGCGGAACTCCAGGCCGGGCTTGGCGTACGGCGCGACCTCCTTGGGCAGGTAGGTGCCCTGGTAGAGGAAGTCGGACTCGCCGTTGGCCCACTTCTGCTGCATGGCGGGGAACTTGGCGGCGTTGAAGCCGTCGGGGAAATAGCCGCCCCTGGCCAGCGACTCCACCATCTGGGCCGCCTTGAGCACCTCGGGCTTGAGCCAGCCCTGGCCGCTCTTGTCCGGGGCCAGCGCGTGCCAGCCCTCGTCGCCCATGATCGCGCGGGCGAAGTGCTCCAGGTAGCGCATGTTGTAGTTGGGGATGCTGCCGTCCTGGCCGAGCGGCTTACGGCCCTGGGCCTTGCGCTCGTCGAGGACCTTCACGAACTCCTCCCACGTCTTGGGCGTGGTGGGGAAGTCCTTGCCGTTGTAGAACCACCCGTAGGTGGACACCTGGTACGGGAGCTGGGCCAGCACGCCCTGCGACGAGGTGGCCATGCGCTTGTAGGCGTCTCCGACGATCTGCCCGACCGTGGCCTGTTCGCCCTGGACCGTGGCCGCGTACACGTCGGACAGGTCGAGCGCGCCCTTGGCGGCGGCGAACTGGCGGGTCAGCTCCCTGTTGTTGCCCTCGATCAGGTCGGCGGGCACGTTGGCGGTGTTCAGGCTGGGCAGGAACGACTTCATCGCGGTGCGGCCCTTCCACTGCACCCTGACCTTGACGCCGGTGGCCTTCTCGAAGTCCTTGAACGCCTCGGCCAGCACCTTCTGGTTGGGCTCGCCTTCGGACCACATGCTCCAGACGCGCAGTTCCGCCGCCTTCTCGCCGCTTCCTCCGGAGCCGCAGGCGGTGGCGGCCAGGGGGAGGGCGAGCAGGCTCGCAGCGATTCTTAACCTCATGTTTCTTGCCTCTCGCCAAGTAAGACATAGGACAGACCATCGTGTGTGCTCACGGTACAGCGCAATGCTGGTGGGTCAATAGCCCACTTGACGGACATGTCGCCGAGGCATACATTCCGCTCAATCTTCCGTCCTAGGTCCTACTTGAAAGGACTTATCGTGACTTCAACGGATCGACGGCGTGTGCTGGGGTTGCTGGGAGTGTCGGCTGCGGCGGTGGTTCCGCTGGCCGCGAGCCCTGCTCAGGCCCAGACCCGGTTCAAGGAGAACGAGCTCAACGTCTACCCCGCCTCCGCGTTCGGCGCGGTGGGCAACGGCACCACCGACGACTCCGCGGCGTTACAGCGCGCGATCGACGCCGCCTCCGCCGCCGGCGGCGGGTCGGTGCACCTCGGCGCGGGCAGGCGCTACCTGCTCGGCGCCCCTCTGCGCCTCAAGAACGGGGTGAGCCTGCGGTCGGAGCGGACCAGGGCCACGCTCGTGCTCTCGGCGGGATACAGCCAGAGCCACGTGATCGACGGGAGCGGGCTGTCCGTCGTGGGCCTGCGGAACCTGGCGATCCTCTGCGACGACCGGGCCTCCCTGACGCGGGCCGTACACCTGACGGGCTGCAAGGACGTGCTGATCGAGAACGTGCACCTGGAAGGACTCAAGGCCGGCGCGTACGAACCCCTGCCCGGCACCGCCTCCACCGCGCTGCTGCGCCTGACCGACTGCCACCGCGTCCACGTCGGCGGCTGCCGGATCAGCAAGGCCTACGTCGGGATCAACGTCAACGGCAACGGAACCAACATCACGGTCGACGACTGCGACTTCCAGGACGTCACCCAGTTCGGCCTGCACGTGCTCGGCAACACCGAGTCGCACACCGAGTACCTCACGGTCAGCCGCAACCGCCTCGAACGCATCGGCGGCAAGCCCGGCCAGGTCGGTTACCCGGTCTACATCACCTGCGGCGGCAACAACCCGGCCGCGCACAAGCACCGCTTCGTGCGCGCGATGGACAACCTGGTCATCGGCAACAAGCTCGCCTACGGCCAGGGCGGCAACGCCGACCTGCTCGCCGTCTACGACATCTTCGACGGCATCTTCGAGCGCAACACGCTCTTCTACGGCGGCGACGCCGGCCTGTCCACCGACCGCTGCAGGAAGCTGGTCATCTCCGACAACATCGTCGGCCACTGCAACACCGTCGGCATCAACGTCTGGCAGTCCAACGACGTCACCGTCACCGGCAACGTCGTCTACAACAACCACCAGAACTACGGCGGCGGACTCAGCAACGAGCCGCGCGGCGGCATCAGGACCTACGCCCGCACCGGCTTCAAGGCCGAGAACGTGGTCATCAGCGGCAACCGCAGCTTCGACGACCAGGAGGTCAAGACCCAGGACTACGGCATCTTCATCCACGCCAGGACCCGCGGCGTGGACATCGGCGCCAACACGCTCACCGGCAACAAGGAGGGCATGTTCCGCACCGGCACGCAGGAGGACATCAGCTACTCCTTCACCGTGACGCGCACCGCCGCGCCCACCGAGGGCTGGTGGGAGAAGGGCATGGTCGTGCAGAACCGCAACCCCGCCGCCGGCCAGCCGTTCGGCTGGGTGTGCACCGTCTCCGGCAAGCCCGGCACCTGGCTGCCGCTGCCGGGACCGGCCTGATGGAGCGCCGCGCCCTGTTCGGCGGCACAGCCGCGCTGGCCGCGAGCGGGCTCGTGCTCGCCGCCCCCGGCGACACATCCGGCCTCTACGTGGAACGGCTCGGCCCCCGGCAGCTCATGGTCTGGACCCGCGAGCCCGGCCACCTGTGGATCCGCTACGACCTGCGCCACTTCACCGACACCGCCAAGCGCATGGACGCCTGGCGCATCCAGGAGATCACCGCCGTACGGCAGGCGGGCCCGCCTCCGGCCACGGCCGAGGGCATCCAGCTGGCCACGGCCGCCGCCTACCCGTACGCCATCAAGCCGGCCGGTGCGCCCGACCACTTCGGCGGCCTCCACGGCGACGAGCTCCTGCGGAGCCTGCTCTTCCTCGTGGACGGCCGCGCCGCCGTACCGTCCGGCATCCTCCAGATGGGGGAGTTCGAGCTGGCCCAGGACACTCAGGTCCTCGATCCGGCCGTCGAGGCGCCGACGGTCCTCGGCGACATGAACGTGCGCCACATCTTCACCGCCGCCGGGCTGCGGATCCGGTGGGTGCTGCGCTGGCGGGCCGCGCGTGCCATCGAGTACGCCTATGGGGCCATGCTCCCGGCGGTCAGGGCCGACGGGGTCACCACCCGGTTCCGCTACCTCGACCAGGCGATCGAGCACAAGATCGGCACACCGGGGCATCGGGTGCCGCCGGCCGACAGCTACGGCGCGGAGCTGTACAACACCGTCAACGGGGCGACGATGTCGGTCGAGGTCGAGCCCGGCTTCTTCAACGGCTACGCGCAGTCGGACGGGCGCGGGGTCTGGGTCTACGACGGCGACAAGTACAACAAGGTCTACCCGACCAGGGTCAGCAAGCCGGGCAGCGAGCAGGTGGCGCCCGGGGACATCTGGCGGCTGGACGCGGTCTACCGCATCCGCTACCCGGAATGACCGCTACCCGAATGGCCGTTCAGCCGGAACGACCGTTCCGGCTGAACGGCCGGTGAGTAGGTGACCGGGGCGGGAGGGGGATGCGGTATTTTCTCCCTCCCGCCCCGGTTTCCCCTGCCTTTAGCGGCCTCGGAAGGCAGGGAAATCGGAGGAACCTCAGGCGGGGCCTGAGGTTCAGGCGGGCCTGGTGGGGGCGCCGCCGTTGCGGGCGGACTCGTACACGGCCAGGACCAGCGCGAGCGCGGCCCGTCCGTCGGCCGAGGTGACCTCGGGGGCGCGCCCCTCGGCGGCCGCGGCGATGAAGTCGGTGAGCTGGGCGCGGTGCGACTCCGGACCCAGGCGGGCCGGGGCGTTCTGAGCCCGGTCCTCCTCGCCCACGCGGAAGCTGGTCGGCACCTCGTTGTCCACGATCGCGTGCCCGGCGTCGCCGTGGACGGAGACGCGCACGCTGGCCCCGCCGTACGCGGCGGTGCTGGCGAAGACGCGGCCGAGCGCGCCGTTCGCGAACCGGACGGCGGCCACGACCGTGTCCTCGACCTCGATGTTCTCGTGCGCGAGCAGCCCCGAGTAGGCGCTGACCGACTCCACCGGCCCGAGCAGGGCCAGCAGCAGGTCCACGACGTGCACGCCCTGGTTCATGAGCGCGCCGCCGCCGTCCATCGCCCAGGTGCCGCGCCAGCCGCCCGAGTCGTAGTACGACTGGGGACGCCACAGCGTGACCTCGGCCGTCCCGGAGGTCAACCGGCCCAGTTCGCCGCGGTCGACGGCCGCCTTCACCGCGCGGAAGGACGGCTCGAAGCGGCGCTGGCTGATCACGGTCACGCTCTTGCCGCTCTCGCGCTCGGCCGCGATGATCCGGTCGGCCGCGGCCAGCGAGATGTCGATCGGCTTCTCGACCACCACGTGCTTGCCCGCCTTCAGCGCGGGCACCGCCACGTCCGCGTGCAGGCCGCTGGGCAGGCAGATCACCACGGCGTCCACGTCGTCGCGGGCGTAGAGCTCCTGCGTCGAGCCGAGCGCCGCGCAGCCGTGCTTTCCGGCGAGCTCCCTCGCCCGCGCCAGGTCGTTGTCGGCGACGGCGACGAGCTCCGCCGTTCCTGCCATGTCCGCGATGAGCCTGGCGTGCAAGCCGCCGATGACTCCGCTCCCGACGATCCCGAACCGCACGGACCACCTCCACGTCGTAACTTATGACCTAGGACTCTAGATGTCTTCCGGGAAATAGGTCAATATGCCGGTATAACGAGAGAAGGAGTGCCCCATGAGGCTCGGACTGATCGGGCTCGACAACACCCACGCCGACCACGCCATCCGCCACCTCAACACCGAGCGCGCCCTCGGCGACGTCCGCATCGTGGCTCTTTGCGGAGGTACGGCGGAGCGCACCGCCCAGCTCTCCGGCCAGGGCGGCGTCGAGTTCGGCGTGGACCGGCCCGAGGACCTGATCGGCCGGATCGACGCGGCCATCGTCATGGACAGGGATGGCGACCTGCACAGGCCTCACGCCGAACCCCTGCTCAAGGCGGGTGTGCCGGTCTTCGTGGACAAGCCCCTGGCCGGATCCTCGGCCGACGCGGAGGCGATCCTGGCCGCGGCCAGGACGGGCGGCGTACCGGTGACCTCCTCCAGTGCGCTGCGCTGGGCGGTGGAGGCGATGCGTGATCGGCTGGAGGCGCTCGGGCCGATCCGCTCCGTGGTCGCCACCGGCCCCGTGCAGCGCGAGAGCCCGTACGGCGGAGTGGCCTTCTACGGTGTGCACGTCGTGGAGATGGCCCTGCACCTGCTGCCCCCGCCCGAGGGCGAGCCGCGGATCTCGGTGCTGCCCGGCGGGGTGCTGGCCGTGGCGCGGGCGGGCGCCGCTCACGCGGTGCTCAACCTGGTCGAGCGCGACGCCGACGGCGCGGTCCCCTTCGCGATCCAGGTGACGGGCACCCGCGGGGTCCTCGCCGAGCAGCCCTCGCTGGGCAAGGACTACACGCTGCCCGCGCTGCGGCGGTTCGCCGAGATGGTGGAGAGCGGAAAGCCGCCCTTGGACGAGGAGGCCCTGCTGGCGCCGGTCCGGCTGCTGGAGACGCTCACCCGCGCAGTACCTCCGCGATGAACACGTCGATCTCGGCCTGCGCCCGCGCGCTGTCCTTGCTGCCCGGCTCGTAGAAGAAGCCGTGCTCGGCGCCCGGCAGCAGCACCACGCGCGCGCCGGGGAGCGTCGCCGCCAGTTCGCGCACGTGCTCGTGCGGGAAGAAGCGCTCCTTGCCGACGACGATGAACAGCATGGGCGGCGCGGTCGCCGGGTCGGCGTGGTGCGCGGGTGAGGCGGCGGCGTAGTCGCCGCCGGCGAGATGCTCGACGGCCGCGCGGATCTCGGGGTCCATCCCCGGCCAGGGCCGCAGGCTCGCGCCCGGCCCGTTGACGCTGACGCACCCGGCGGGCTCCAGGCCGTTGGGCGACAGCGACAGCAGCGTGGCCAGGTGGGCGCCGGCCGAGCTGCCGACCAGGAACACCGGCAGCTCGCCGAGCCCGCGCTCGTCCAGATGGGTCAGGAGGCGCTGGTACCCGTCGGCGACGTCGTCGAGCAGCGCGGGCAGCCGCTCGCCCACCCGGTAACCGAGCGAGGCGCTGATGACGCCGCGCGCCCCGGCCCGCCGCATCTGCCTGTGCCACTGGGCGGCCTCGCCCGCGCGCCAGCCGCCGCCGTGCACGAAGCACAGCGCGTAGGGTGCGTGCGCGGCCGGTGGGTGCAGCAGGTCGAGCCGGCGGCGCGGGTGCGGCGGGCCGTCGTACGGCAGGACACGAATGCTCATAGCTAGATCCTAGGTCCTAAGTTTGGAGAACGGCAGATGACGGATGTGCGCATCAGACAGGCCGGTGCCGACTTCAGGGAGGTGATCCTCGACCACCCGCTCAGGCTGGCCGGCGCCACGGTCGACCGGTTCACGCTCGCGGTGGTGACGGCCGAGGTGGAGACCGCGGACGGGCGGTCGGCCGAGGGGAGTGGCGCGAGCGTGCTGTCGGTCCCGTGGGCCTGGCCGCGTTCGCCGCTGAGCTGGCACGCGCGCGACCAGACGTTGCGCGACATGGTCACCGGCCTGTGCGCGGACGCCGGGTCCGCGTCGGGCGACCCGCTGGAGATCTGCGCCGAGCTGGAGACGCGCCTGTCCGGGCCGCGCGGGGTGCCGAGGCTGGCGGCGTCGCTGGTGCTCGGTGCCGTGGACAACGCGGTGCACGACGGCTGGGCCCGCGCGGCGGGCCGCCCGGTGGCCGGGCTGTACCCGGAGGCGCTGGCCGACACCCGCCTGTCGGCCCTGCTGAAGGAGGGGCTCGGCGAGCCCAGGACCCGCCTGCCGGTCCAGCATGTGGTGGGCGTCGGCGACTCGCTCGACGAGGTAGGCGCCTGGCTCGAACGCGACGGCATCCGGCACGTCAAGGTCAAGGTCGCCGGCCAGGACCCGCGGGCCGACGCCGCCCGGATCACCGCGATCCACGCCCTGCTCGGCGGCGGCGGAAGCGTCTCCGTGGACCCGAACGAGGGCTGCCGGAGCGCCGCCGGCGCCGCCGCGATGCTGGACGCCCTGCCGTCCGGGGTCCTGGCCGACGTGGCCTACCTGGAACAGCCCGTACCGAGGGACGCGCCCCCCGACCCTGACGGCATGCGGGAACTGGCCCGCCGCGTCCCCGTTCTGGCCGACGAGTCGCTGGCCGGCGTCGCCGACCTCGACCGGCTCGCGGAGGGCGGCTGGAGCGGCGTGGTCGTCAAGGCCGCCAAGGGCCAGAGCCTCGCCCTGCGCAGCTGGGCCTACGCGAGGGAGCACGGCCTGGCCGTGATGATCCAGGACCTCACCGCCGTGGACCTGGCCCTCGCGCACTCGGCCCGGCTGGCCGCGACGCTGCCGTGGTCGTGGCCGCCGTTCGAGTGCAACAGCAGGCAGTACGCGCCGCGGGCCAACGACGGCCTGGCGTTCATGGCGGTCCAGGATGGGCAGATCACCCTGGAGCCACACTATTCCGGCATCCGTTGAAATAGGACCTAGGTCTTTTCTTCTGGTCGATGTCCGCTTAGAGTCGGGGCCGTGCGAGTGGCATGGATAGGCACCGGACTGATGGGCGAGCCGATGGCACGAAGGGTGCTGGAGGCGGGCCATCGGGTCACGGTCTTCAACAGGACACCGGCCAGGGCAGCGGACCTGGCCTCCAGGGGAGCCGAGGTCGCCGAATCGGTCGCCGCGGCCGTGGCGGGCAGCGAGGTGGTGATCACGATGCTGCCCTACCCGGCCGACGTCGAGCGGGTCTACGGCGAGGTCCTCGACCACGCGGGCGCGGACCTGGTCGCCGTGGACTGCTCCACCTCCTCACCGGCGCTGGCGCGGGACCTGGCCGAGCGGGGCGCGGCGCGCGGCGTCGCCGTCCTGGACGCGCCGGTCAGCGGCGGCCCCGCCGGAGCCCAGGCGGGCACCCTGTCGGTGATGGTCGGCGGTGACGCCACGGCCCTGAAGCGGGTCGGGCCGGTGCTCGCCGCCGTCGCCGGCACCGTCGTGCACCACGGCGGGCCGGGCACCGGGCAACTGGCCAAGCTGGTCAACCAGACGCTGGTGGCGGGGGTGACGCTGGCCGCCTGCGAGGCGTACGCGCTGGCCGGGCACGGCGGGCTCGACGTCGAGAAGGTCCTGGCCTCCGTACGGCCGGGCGTGGCCGGCTCACCTCTGCTGGACTTCCTGTGGGGCAAGCTGCGCGCGGGCGACCTGGAGCCGGGCTTCAAGCTCGACCACTTCATCAAGGACCTCACGCTGGCCGGCGAGGCCGGGGGCGGGCTGGAACTGTCCGGGCTGGCCAACGTGATCGAGGTGGCCGAGCGGGTCAGAGCCGTCCACGGCGGCGACCGGGGCACCCAGGCGCTGATCAAGGCGGCCGAATGATCATCGACTCGCACGTGCACGTCGGCACCTGGAAGTACCCCGAAATATCGGCCTACCTTCCGCAGATGGCCGACGTCGACGCCGCCGTCCTCGTCCAGTTCGTCGGCAACACCGACAACTCCTACCTGCTGCGCTGCGCCGAGGCCCACCCCGGCAGGTTCGCCGTCGTCGCCATGGTCGACACCGAGACGCACGGCGCGCCCGGGCACGTCGCCCGCCTGGCCGCATCCCCCCACGTCAAGGGCGTGCGGCTGTGGGCGGCCACCCGTTCACCCGGCCCCGACCCGTACGCGCTGTGGCGGGCCATCGCCGCCGCGGGGCTCGTGGCCAGCGTGCGCGGCCCGCTCGCCGACATCGCGGACCCGGCCTTCGCCACGCTGCTCGACGAGGTGCCCGGCCTCACCGTACGCCTGGAGCACCTCGGCTTCACCACCTACCCCGACGCCGACCCCGCCCACTTCGGCAGCTTCCTGGCGCTGGCCGAACGCCCGCTCGTCCACACCATGTGGGCGGGCTTCTACGCCAACAGCGGCCGGCCGTACCCGCACCCCGACGCCGACCCCTTCCTGCGCGAGGCGGTCGCCGCCTACGGCGCCCGGCGCGTCACCTGGAGCGGCGACTGGAACCGGCCCGACCCCGCGCCGGGCGACTACAAGTCCGCGATCAACCACGTGCTGGAGCGCCCCTACCTCACCGACGAGGACAAGCGCTGGATCCTCGGCGGCGCCTCGGCCGCGCTGTTCGGCATGGGCGGATGACGCCCCGCCTGGGCATCGTCGGTCCCGGCGCCATCGCGGAGCGGCACGCCGCCGCGCTCGCCGCGGCCGGCGCCGACCTGGCCGCCGTCGCCGGTCCCGACCACGGGCAGGCCGCCGCGTTCGCCGCGCGCTTCGGGATCAAGCAGGTGTACGGCACCGCCCACGACCTCTACGCCCATCCCGGTCTCGACGCGGTCGTCATCGCCACCCCGCACGCCCACCACGCCGCGCAGACCCTGGCCGCGCTCGACGCCGGCCTGCACGTGCTGTGCGAGATCCCGCTGGCCCTGACCCTGGCCGACGCCGAGGCGGTGGCCGAGCGGGCGCGCGCCACCGGCAGGCTGGTCGCGGTGGCGCACACGCTGCGCTTCTGCCGGCCGTACCTGCGGGTGCGGGAGGAGATCGAGCGGGGCGCGCTGAGCGTCACGCACGTGGTGGCGCGCACGCTGATGCTGCGCCAGGACGACACCGGCATGGGCGGACGGCCGCGCGACTGGACCGACGACGTGCTCTGGCACCACGGCGCGCACACCGTGGACGCGGCGCTGTGGCTGCTCGGCGCCCAGCGGGCCGACGAGCGAGGCACCGGCGAAGAGCCCTGGCGGGCCGAGGCGCACGGGGCCCGCGGCGAGCCGTGGCGGGCCGAGGTGCACGGGGTCAGCGGCGAGCCCTGGCGGGGCGGCCCGCCCATGGACGCCGGAGCGGTCCTGCGAACGCCGGGCGGCGCGCTGGCCACGATCGCGCTGTCCTACCACTCGCGGCTGCCCGCCCGCGAGCTGACGGTCATCGGGGAGGACCGCACCCTGCACCTGTCCGGCGGCCTGCTGCGCGAGCACGACGGCACGGTCCTGCTCGACTGCGGCGACCGGATGGAAGCCGACGGCCTGGCCCGCCAGGACGCCGACTTCCTCGACGCGATCACCCTCGGACGGCCGCCCGGCTGCTCCGCGGCCGACATCCTGCCCGCGACGCGGGTGCTGCACGAGTGGGGAGCACGATGAACGAACTGGCCGCCATGGTCGCCGAGGAGGCCGCGCTGGCGCTGCGCACGGCCAGGCTGGCGCTGCTGCCGATCGGGGCGACCGAACAGCACGGCAGGCACCTGACGCTGGAGACCGACTTCGCCATCGCCGCCGCGTTCGCCCGCAGGCTCGCCGCCGACCTCGGTCCCGACGCGGTGCTGTGCCCTGGCGTGCCCTATGGGCTGTCGGAGCACCACCTGGGCTTCCCCGGCACGATGACGTTGCGGCCAGAGACGTTGCTGGCCCTGCTGCGCGATCTGGCCGAGTCGCTGGCCGAGGCGGGTGTGCGCAAGGTCCTCGTGGTCAACGGCCACGGCGGCAACGTCGACGCCGTACGGCTGGCCGCCCGCGTCCTGCGCCGCGACCACCAGGTGACGATGGCCCACGTCATGTGGGCGGGCCTGGCCGGCGACGTCATCGCCGAACTCATGGGCAGCGAGCGCTACGGCCACGCCTGCGAAGGAGAGACCTCCGTGGCCATGGTGCTCGCGCCGCACCTCGTACGCGCCGACCGGATCGGCCCGCCCGCCGACCCGCTGCCCGTCCTCCCGCACGCCGCCCCGCCCGCGCCGAGGGTGGACCTCGCACTCGCCTACCACCGCCTGTCGGCCACGGGCGCGCTGGGCGACGCCAGGCTGGCCACGCCCGAGATGGGTCACAAGATCGTCGACACCGCCTACGGCCGGGCGCTGGAGTTCGCCCGCGCCTTCGCCGAGGAGGAATGATGCGCGTCCTGGTCGCCGGAGGCTCCGGGGCGGTCGGCGCGCTGGTGCTGCCCGCCCTGGCCGCCCGCCACACGGTGCGCGTCCTGGACCTGCGCCCGCCCGCCGAGCCCGTCGGATACGTGGAGTTCGTCGAAGGCAGCGTCACCGACCCGGCCGCGCTGAAGCGGGCGGCCGACGGCCAGGACGCCCTGCTCTACCTGGCCATGGGCAGGAAGACGGGCTGGCGCGACGGCCTCGAATGGGCGCGTACCCACTTCACCGTCAGCGTGACCGGCCTCTACCTCACCATCGAGGCCTGCGCCGCGGCCGGCGTCCGGCACGTCGTCTACGCCAGCAGCATGTCCGTCTTCGCCGGATACCAGTCCCGCGACTACAGCACGGACCCCGAGCCCGACAACACCGACGCCTACGGCCTCAGCAAGCGCCTGGGCGAGCAGGTGTGCGCCGCCGCCGTCACCGCCCACGGCCTGACCGCGACCGCGTTGCGCCTGGTCGGGCCAATGGGCGACGACGAGTGGCTGGCGCCGGACGTCTCCCCGGTGATGACGGCGGGCAGCGACGTGGCCGCCGCCTTCCTGGCAGCCCTGGACCGCCCGCGGCCCGCCTTCGCCGCGTACACGATCACCGGCGACCACGAGCGGCGGATCCTCGACTGGACACCGGCGGAACGCGACCTCGGCTGGAGCCCCCGAGCCCGCCGGTGACCGGCCGGTATCGCCCCTATATCCTGTGAGCGACTTGAGGAGGTGAGACCGATTTCCGCAACCGAGACGCGGGCGTTCTCACCAGTGATGTTCGGAGACGCCCGCGGGTAACCCCGAGAGGCGTTTCCGTGTCACCCGAAGAAGTCGTCACCAAGCTCCGTGCCGCCGGCTGCGTGTTCGCCGAGGACGAGGCGGAGCTCATCCTCTCCACCGCCGCCGACCCCGGCGAACTGGCCGCCATGGTGGCCAGGCGGGCCGAGGGCTTTCCCCTGGAGCAGGTCGTGGGCTGGGCGGAGTTCTGCGGTCTGCGCGTCCGCATCGATCCCGGCGTGTTCGTGCCGCGCCGCCGTACCGAGTTCCTGGTACGGCGGGCCGCCGCGCTGGCCCCCGGCCCGGGAGTGATCCTCGACCTGTGCTGCGGCTCCGGCGCCATGGGCGCCGCGCTGGCCGTCCTGACCGGCGGCGAACTGCACGCGGCCGACGTCGACCCGGCGGCGGTCGCCTGCGCGCGCCGCAACCTGGGTGAGAACGTGTACCTGGGCGATCTGTTCGACCCGCTGCCGCCGAGGCTGCGCGGCCGGGTGGACGTCCTGCTGGCGAACGTCCCTTACGTCCCGACCGCCGACCTGGCCCTGCTGCCGACCGAGGCCAGGGACCACGAGCCCCGGGTCACGCTGGACGGCGGCCCCGACGGCCTGGACGTGCTGCGGCGGGTCACCGAGGGCGCGCCGCGCTGGCTGGCCCCCGGCGGGCTGCTGCTGTTCGAGACCAGCGAACGCCAGGCCGGCCAGGCCGTCGACGCGGTCACCGCCAGCGGGCTGAAGGCGCGGGTGCTGCGCTCCGAGGAGTTCCACGCGACGGTGGTCACGGGCCTGCTGCCCTGACGGTCAGGCGGGCAGGCGCAGGGTCACCGAGAGCCCGCCCTCGGGGCGGGGCTTGGCGGTCACGGTGCCGCCGTGGGCCTCGGTGATCGCCCGCACGATCGACAGGCCAAGGCCCGCGCCCCGCCCGGACTGCACCCGGTCGCCGTTGCGCCGGAACGGCTCGAACAGGTCGTCCACCTCGAACGGGGAGACCACCGGCCCGGTGTTCTCGACGGTGACGGTTCCGCCGCCGCCGTACGACTCGCGCAGGGTGATCCACACCTGCCCGCCGCGGACGTTGTACTTGATCGCGTTCTCCACCAGGTTGAACACGCAGCGCTCCAGGAACAGCGGATCGCCCTCGGCCACGGCGGGCCGCAGGTCCTCGACGATCGTCACCCCCCGCTTGGCCGGCGTGAGCTCCAGCGCGGTGCGTACCACCCGCTCCAGCTGGACGGGTTTGCGGGTGGTCAGCTCCTGCTCCGACTGGGCGAGCAGCAGCAGGCCCTCGATCAGCCGCTCGTAGCGCGCGTTGGTGCCGAGCAGCGCCCTGGCCAGCGCCTTCAGGTCGGGAGAGGCTTCCGGCTCCTCCAGCGACACCTCCAGCACCGTCCGGTTGATCGCCAGCGGGGTGCGCAGCTCGTGCGAGGCGTTGGCGATGAACCTGCGCTGCGCGTCGAAGACCCGGTGCAGTCGGCCGAGCATCGCGTCGAAGGTGTCGGCCAGCCGCTTGACCTCGTCCTGCGGGCCCTCCAGCGCGATCCGCTCGTGCAGCGTGCTCTCGGACAGGCGCTGCGCGGTCTCGGTCACCCTGTTCAGCGGCTTCAGCGCCCGGTCGGCGACCAGGTAGCCGATGACCACCGCGGCCAGCCCGATCATCACCATGGCGCTGACCGACCACTGCAGGATCTCGTTGAGCGCCTTGTCCGCGCGCTGTCCCACCTCCGCCTGCGCCTGAACCTGGGCCTGGAAGAACAGGGCGTCCTTGGTCTGGGCATTGGTCTGGGGCGGCGGCGGCCCGGTGCCGATGACCTTGACGAACTTCGCGTCAAGCGAGCGGGCGGTCAGCAGATAGGTGATCCACAACAGTGCCGAACCGGCGACGAAGAACAGGCCGCCGTAGATCAGGGTGAGCCGCATGCGCAGCCCGAGCCGCTTCACAGGCGATACCCCTGGCCGGGAACGTTCGTGATCACGCCGGGCGCGCCGAGCTTCCTGCGCAGCGAGGTCAGCGTGACGCGCAGCACCCCCGTGCCGCTCTCCGCGAACTCGTCCCACACGCTCTTGCGCAGCCCGGTCGACGTGATCAGCTCGCCGTCCGCGCGCAGCAGCTCGTGCAGCACGTCGAACTCCTTGCGGTTCAGGCTCACGTCCCTGCCGTCGCGGGTGACCGTACGGCAGGCCGGGTCCAGCCGGATGCCCGCCCGCTCGACGACCGGCGCGCTCGCCCGGCCCGTACGGCGGGCCAGCGTACGCACCCTGGCCACCAGCTCGGCGAACGCGAACGGCTTCACCAGGTAGTCGTCCGCGCCGAGCGTCAGCCCGTCCACCCGGTCGTGCAGCTGCCCGGCGGCGGTGAGCATGATGATCCGGCTGCGCGCCATGAGCTCGCGGCAGACGTCGTCCCCGTGCACCTCGGGCAGGTCCCGGTCCAGCACGATGACCGAGTAGTCGACGTAGGAGGCCAGATCGAGCGCCTCCTGCCCGTCGTAGGCCACGTCGACGGCCATCGCGTTCAGCCGCAGCCCCCGCGCGATGGCGTCGGCCATCTGTTCCTCGTCTTCCACGACAAGCACCCGCATGCTGCAAAGACTCACCGACGCGGTGTTAGCGGGGAGTAAGTCCGGCGGCTTATCCGCGTTTAGCACCCGCTCCGATGAAGTGCGGTGCCATGAACCTTCGCCTCATTCCGGCCGCAGCGGCCATGCTCCTGGCGCTCGCCGCCTGCGGCTCGACCAGCGCCACCACCGGCACCGGCGCCACCACCGCCGGCGCCTCCGCCAGCCCGTCCGGCAACGCCCGCGACGCCCAGCTCAAGTTCGCCCAGTGCATGCGGGAGAACGGCGTCGAGATGGACGACCCCGCCGAGGACGGCCGTATCCAGTTCAAGGTCGGTCAGGGCACCGACCGCTCCAAGGTCGAGAAGGCGCAGAAGGAGTGCCAGAAGCACCTCAAGGGCGTCATGGGCGACCAGGGCGGGGCCATGGACCCGAAGCGCCGCGACCAGATGGTGAAGTTCGCCCAGTGCATGCGGGAGAACGGCATCAACGTCCCCGACCCCACGGCCAACGGCGGCATCATGATGACCGGCGGTCCCGGCGACGAAGAGAAGATGAAGAAGGCCCAGGAGGCCTGCAAGGAGTTCCAGCCGGGCGCGGAGAAGCAGTCGTGAGAAAGCTCCTGGCAGCGGCGGCGGTCGCGCTCGTGGGCGCGGCCGCCGCGTGGACGGCGACAGCCGTACTGAGTGACAGTGGCACGGGAACGGCGGCGCCCACCCGCCCGCCTGCGCCGGCCACCGCGGAGATCACCAAGCAGGACCTCGTCGACACCCAGACCGTGGACGGCACGCTCGCCTACAACGACGAGCGCGCCATCACCACCGACGCCCGGGGCACCGTGACCTGGGTGCCGGAGGAAGGCACGCTGGTCAAGCGCGGCCGCTCGCTGCTCAAGGTGGACCGCAAGCCCGTCACGCTCATGTACGGCAAGCTGCCCCTCTACCGCACCCTGGAACGCGGCGTCGAGGGCCCGGACGTGACCCAGCTGGAGCGCAACCTCAAGGCGCTCGGCTACGGCGACGACCTGACCGTCGACGACGAGTTCACCTACGCCACCTACCTGGCCGTCCTCGAATGGCAGGAGGACCGCGACCTGGAGGAGACCGGCAGGGTCGACGCCACGCAGGTCGTCTTCCAGCCCGGCGAGGTACGCGTCGGCGACGTCAAGGCCACCGTCGGCGGCAAGGCGATGCCCGGCCAGGAGGCGCTCAAGGTCACCGGCACCCAGCGGCTCGTCCACGTCGACCTCGACACCGACGAGCAGCATCTGGCCAGGAAGGGCGCCAAGGTCACCGTCGAGCTGCCCGGTGGCGAGCGGGCCAAGGGCAAGATCACCGAGGTCGGCACCGTCGCCCAGACCTCCGGCCGCGACGACGACAAGACGACCACCATCGACGTGGACATCACGCTGAACAAGAAGCCCAAGACCAAGCTCGACCAGGCGCCCGTGGACGTGGAGCTGGAGAGCAAGCGGGTCAAGGGCGTGCTGACCGTCCCGGTCGAGGCGCTGCTGGCCACCCGCGAAGGCGGCTTCGGCGTCGAGGTCGTCGACGGTTCCGGCAGCCGTGTGGTGCCGGTCGAGCTCGGCGCGTTCGGCAGCGGCCGGGTCGAGGTCACCGGCTCAGGCCTCGCGGAGGGCATGAAGGTCGGGGTGCCCACGGCATGAGCGTCATCGAGCTCCGCGAGGTGACCAAGACCTACAACGGCGACGTGCACGCGCTGCGCGGCGTGGACCTCAAGGTCGACTACGGCGAGCTGGTCGCGATCGTCGGGCCCTCCGGCTCCGGCAAGTCCACGATGCTCAACCTGATCGGCACGCTCGACCGGCCGACCAGCGGGATGGTACGCATCGCCGGGCACGACATCTCCAAGCTGAGCGACCGTGAGCTGTCGGCGCTGCGCGCCAAGAACCTGGGCTTCGTCTTCCAGCAGTTCCACCTGGCGCCCGGCGTCAGCGCGCTGGACAACGTGGCCGACGGCCTGCTCTACACCGGCACGCCCCGGCGCGTACGCCGCGAGAAGGCCGCCGCGGCGCTCGAACGCGTGGGCCTGGGCCACCGGCTCGGCCACCGGCCCAACCAGCTGTCCGGCGGCGAGCAGCAGCGGGTGGCCGTCGCCAGGGCGGTGGCGGGCGACCCGCCGCTGCTCCTGGCCGACGAGCCGACCGGCAACCTCGACTCCGCCTCCGGTGCCGAGGTCCTGCGCATCCTGGGCGAACTGCACGCCTCCGGCACCACCATCGCGATCATCACCCACGACATGGACGTGGCCGCCTGGTGCCCGCGCCAGGTCAAGGTGCGGGACGGAGCCGTGTCATGAAGCCCGCCAGGCTCAGCCCGTCGGACGTCCTGCGGGTCGGCGCGGCCGGCCTGCGCAGCCGTCCGACCAGGGTGGTGCTGTCCGCGCTCGGCATCGCGATCGGCATCGCCACGATGATCGCGGTCATCGGGATCTCGTCGTCCTCCAGGGAGCAACTGCTGCGCCAGCTCGACCAGCTCGGCACCAACCTGCTCACGGTCTCGGCCGGGCAGACGCTCTTCGGCCAGCAGGCCCAGCTGCCCGAGGACGCCGCGGGCATGGTCGAGCGCATGGAGCACGTGCAGACCGCCGGGGCCACCGGCGCCATCAAGACGAGCGTGCGCAGGACCGGCCACATCCCTGAGGCGGTCACCGGGGGCATCGCCGTACAGGCTGCGACGGTTCCGCTGCTCAAGACCCTGGAAGGCAGCGTGGTGGAGGGGGCCTGGCTCAACGCCGCCACCGGCCGCCAGCCGGCCGTCGTGCTCGGCGCCAAGGCCGCGGAACGGCTGGGCATCACCAGAACCGGCGTGCGGGTGTGGATCGGCAACCGCTGGTTCACCGTCCTCGGCATCCTCGGCCCGATGCCGCTGGCACCGGAGATCGAGCGCTCCGCACTGGTCGGCTTCTCCGCCGCCGAGAAGTATCTGGGCTTCGACGGTCACCCGACCACCATCTACGAGCGCTCCGACGACGCGGCGGTCGGCGCGGTCCGCGAGGCCCTGCCCCGCACCGTCAACCCGGAGAACCCGAACGAGGTGGAGGTCAGCCGTCCTTCCGACGCGCTGGCCGCCAAGGCCGCCGCCGCGGGCGCCTTCACCAACCTGCTTCTCGGCCTGGGCGCGGTGGCCCTGCTGGTGGGCGGGGTGGGAGTGGCCAACACCATGGTCATCTCCGTCCTGGAACGCCGCAAGGAGATCGGCCTGCGCCGCTCACTGGGCGCCACGAGGGGACAGGTCCGCGTCCAGTTCCTGGCCGAGTCGCTGCTGCTGTCGGCGCTGGGCGGAGTCGCGGGGGCCTTCCTGGGCGCCGTGGCCACCGTCGGCTACGCCGTCTCCCGCGACTGGCCGCCCGTGGTCCCGCCCTGGGCGATCGGCGGCGCCGTGGCCGCCACCCTCCTCATCGGCACCATCGCCGGCATCTACCCGGCCATGCGCGCCGCCCGCCTGTCCCCAACCGTCGCCCTGACGGTCTAGCGATGGCGGCATCTCTTCCAGCGCGGCCCGGAGCCGATCGGCCCCTGGGCCGCGCGGGGCGGCGGGCAGGACTGTAGGCGGTCAGGCGGTGCGGGCGATGGCCTCGGTGATGGACTTCATGCCGTGGCGGCGCAGCCGGCGGCTCAGCTGGCGGTTGATGCGGGAGGGCCAGAACGGGCCGTTGTAGATCCAGCCCGTGTAGCCCTGGACCAGGGTGGCGCCGGCCAGCAGGCGTTCCCACACGTCGTCCACGTCCTCGACGCCGCCCACGGACACCAGCGTGAGGCGGTCGCCGACCCTGGCGCGCAGGCGGCGCAGGACCGCCAGCGAACGCGCCTTCAGCGGGCGGCCGGACAGGCCGCCCTGCTCGCCGTCGTGCCTGATCGTGGTGTTGGTCGCGATGATGCCGTCGAGCCCCAGCTCAAGGGCGAGGTCCGCCACGGCGTCGACGTCCTCGTCGGCGAGGTCCGGCGCGATCTTCACCAGCAAAGGTGTACGGCGCGCCGTCCCGTCGGCCACCTCCTTCACGGCCGACAGCAGGGGCCGCAGCAGCTCGACCGCCTGCAGGTTCCGCAGCCCCGGGGTGTTGGGCGAGCTCACGTTGACCACGAGGTAGTCGGCCAGCGGCGCGAGCCGCCTGGCGCCGGCCACGTAGTCGGCGGCGGCGTCGGACTCCGGCACCACCTTGGTCTTGCCGATGTTGACCCCGATCACCACCGGCAGCCCCCGCGGACGGCGCAGCCGCCGCTCGGCCGCGGCGGCGCCGTGGTTGTTGAACCCCATCCGGTTGATGATCGCGGCCTGCCCGGCCCGGCGGAACAGCCTCGGCCGGGGGTTGCCCGGCTGCGCGTGGGCGGTGATGGTGCCGACCTCGACGTGCCCGAATCCGAGCGCGGAGATCGCCTCGGCGCAGGCGGCGTCCTTGTCGAACCCGGCGGCCAGCCCGAACGGCCCGGGGAAGTGCACCCCGAACGCGCTGACCCGCAGCGCCGGGTCGTGCGGCGCGAGCCATCGGTGCAGCAGGCGCTTGGCGAACGGCAGCGCGGACAGCACGGCCAGCGCGCGGACGGTGGCGTGGTGCACGCTCTCGGCGTCGAAGCGGCGCAGGACGAGCGTGAAGAAGAGGCGGTACATCACAGGTCAGGCTACCAATCCGGCCTCGTGGGCGATGATCGCGGCCTGCACTCTGTTGCGCACGCCGAGACGGGTCAGGATGGCGCTCACATACGCCTTGACGGTGCCTTCGACGATGAAGAGCCTGGCGGCGATCTCGGCGTTGGAAAGTCCGGCGCCGACGAGGGCGAGGACCTCGCGTTCGCGTTCGGTGAGCGGCTCGATGCGGTCGCGGGCCGCGGCGCCGCGCGACATCTGGCCGCCGGCGAGCTGGGTGATGACCCGCTGGGCCACCTTGGGCGAGAGGTAGGCGGCGCCGTCGGCGACGGCGTGGATGCCGGCCAGGAGTTCGCGCGGGTCGCCGGACTTGAGCAGGAAGCCGCCGGCGCCGACGTCGAGCGCCTTGGCGATGTAGTCGTCCTCGCCGAACGTGGTCAGGATGACGACCGCGCTGCCCGGCGCCGCCCGGCGAATCTCGGCGGCGGCGGCCAGGCCGTCCATCCTGGGCATGCGGATGTCGAGCAGGACCACGTCGGGGTGGTGGCTGATGGCCAGGTCGACGGCCTCCTTGCCGTCGGCGGCCTCGGCGACCACCTCAAGCTCGGGATCGGTGCCGAGGATGGCCTTGATGCCCGCCCTGATCATGGCCTCGTCGTCGGCGAGGAGGATGCGAATCACGGTCTCTATCTTGGCCCCTGGCAGTGCCGTACAAGAGGGAGGTCCGGCGGGCGGTATCGTCCGACGCATGAGCACTCACTATGACGTCGTCGTTCTCGGCGCTGGACCCGGGGGATACACGGCTGCGGTCCGCGCCGCCCAGCTTGGCCTCAAGGCTGCGGTCATCGAGGAGAAGTACTGGGGTGGCGTCTGCCTGAACGTGGGCTGTATCCCGTCCAAGGCGCTGCTGCGCAATGCCGAACTGGCCCACATCTTCACCAAGGAGGCCAAGACCTTCGGCATCAGCGGCGAGGTCACCTTCGACTACGGCGCCGCCTTCCAGCGCAGCCGCAAGGTGGCCGACGGCCGCGTCAAGGGCGTGCACTTCCTGATGAAGAAGAACGGCATCACGGAGTACAACGGCCGTGGCCAGTTCCTCGACGCCAACACCCTGCAGGTGAACGGCGAGACGGTCACCTTCGGCCACTGCATCATCGCGGCCGGCGCCACCACCCGGCTCATCCCGGGCACCTCGCTGTCGGAGCGGGTCGTGACGTACGAGGAGCAGATCCTCAGCGAGGACCTGCCGGGCAGCATCATCATCGCGGGCGCGGGCGCCATCGGCGTCGAGTTCGCCTACGTGCTGCACAACTACGGCGTCAAGGTGACGATCGTGGAGTTCCTCGACCGGGTCGTGCCGCTTGAGGACGAAGAGGTCTCCGCGGAGCTGGCCAAGCGCTACAAGCGGCTCGGCATCGAGGTGCTCACCTCGACCCGCGTGGAGAACATCGAGGACACCGGCTCCTCGGTCAAGGTCACGGTCACCCGCGACCAGCAGACCCAGGTGCTCGAAGCGGACAAGGTCCTGCAGGCGATCGGCTTCCAGGCGCGGGTCGAGGGCTACGGCCTGGAGAAGACCGGGGTCGCGCTCACCGACAGGGGCGCCATCCAGGTGGACGGCCGGGGCCGTACCAACGTGCCGCACATCTACGCCATCGGCGACGTCACGGCCAAGCTCATGCTGGCGCATGCCGCCGAGGCCATGGCGGTCGTCGCGGCCGAGACGATCGCGGGTGCGGAGACCATGGAGATCGACTTCGCGATGGTGCCGCGGGCCACGTACTGCCAGCCGCAGGTCGCCAGCTTCGGATACACCGAAGCCCAGGCCCGCGACCTGGGTTACGACGTCAAGGTGCAGAAGTTCCCGTTCACCGCGAACGGCAAGGCCCACGGCCTGGGCGACGCCAACGGCTTCGTGAAGATCATCGCGGACGACACCCACGGCGAGATCATCGGCGCCCACCTGATCGGTCCCGAGGTCACCGAGCTGCTGCCCGAGCTGACCCTGGCCCAGCAGTGGGACCTCACCGTGCATGAGGTGGGACGTAACATCCACGCCCACCCCACGCTCGGCGAGGCCGTCAAGGAGGCCGTCCACGGTCTGGCCGGCCACATGATCAACATGTAGGTGCCTACAGGTAGGCGATGCCGACGCCGACCAGCACGACCGAGGCGAAGCCGGCCACCGCTCGCAGCGTGTTCCACCCCGTCCACCGGGGCGAGTACTCCGGGTAGGTCATCGTGCCCGCGTCGAGCTTGTTGTTCATCGGCACGTTGATGGCGACGGTGACCAGGAACGAGCCGACGAAGTTGACGCCCGCGGCGAGGAAGAACCACAGGGCGGCCGGGGAACCCGCGAGGAACCCGGCCGCCAGGGCCGCGACCGGAGCCCCCATGAAGGGGATGTAGAGCCACGGGTTGAGGATCTTCCGGTTGATGCTCCGCATGGCCGTCTCGGCCTGGGCGGGGTCGATCGCGTTGAGTCCGGGCATGACCGACATCGAGAAGGTGTAGAAGAGGCCGGCGATGGCGCCGTGCAGGACGAGAGTGATCAGAGCGAGTGTCATCATGCGACTATCGTGGCGTACTCGCCCTGAGACGGTCCATGGTCTGAACGCTTGATCGCATACGAGCGCGTCTACTTCATCCGGGCCGCCATGCCGTCGATCAACAGGTCGAGCCCGTACTCGAACCGGGCCTCCCCGTCGGGGTCGGTCAGCTCGTCCACATAGGTCACGAGCATGGGAAACCGCTCGGGCGGCAGCGATCTGTAGTAGTCCTTGATCTGGCCCACGAAGCTGTTGAGGTAGGCTTCCCGGTCGTTCAGGCCCTTGGCCCGCATCCGCGCGTAGTGCTGCGAGCCTTCGTAGGCGTCGCCGGCGATGTACAGCGACAGCCGGTCCACCCCGAACGAGGCGTCGCGCGGATCCATCCCCGCCGAGATCAGCAGCGTCATCATGTACTCGCCGAGCCGCAGCGCGTTGGGCCCGGTCGGCACGGTCGCCATGGCCGCCCTGGCGATGTCGGCGTGGCGGCCCAGGACCCGGTGCGACTCCATCGCGTACTCACGCAGTTGCGCCTTCCAGTTGGCCGGGTCGGCCTCGCCTACCTCGATCTCGCCGAGAACCAGGTCGTAGATCAGCTCCAGTAGTTCGTCCTTGCTGGACACGTGCGCGTACAGCGAGGCCGGGCCCGTGTCGAGCTCCTGGGCGACTCTGCGCATGCTCAGCGCGTCGAATCCTTCCGCGTCGAGGATCCGCAACCCGGTCTCCACGATCAACGCCTGACTGAGCTGCTGCTTCACCGGCCTGGGTGACTTGCGCCACGGCGGGGTGGGCAATGACGTCATGTTTCCTCCTCCCGGAACAGTGTACTTGACACGAACGCCGTTCGTCATTAGAACAGTGTCCGTACACGAACGCTGTTCGTCCTAAGAACGTTGTTCCTGCCAAGGAGTTCGCATGACCGTCACCGCCCCCGCGGAGACCTCCACCGGCACCCAGCCCTACAGATGGCGCTGGGTCGCCCTCTTCGTCATCCTCGCCGCCGAGGTGATGGACCTGCTCGACGCGCTGATCACCACGATCGCCGCCCCGACCATCCAGCGTGAGCTGGGCGGCTCGAACGCGATGGTCCAGTGGCTGACCGCCGGCTACGCGCTGGCCATGGCCGTCGGCCTGATCACCGGAGGCCGCCTCGGCGACCTCTACGGCCGCAAGCGCATGTTCGTGATCGGCGCCTTCGGCTTCACCGCCGCCTCACTGCTGTGCGGCATCAGCGGCACCCCCGAGATGCTGATCGTCTTCCGCGTCGTCCAGGGGTTGTTCGGCGCCGTGATGATCCCCCAGGGCCTCGGCCTGATCAAGGAGATGTTCCCGCCGAAGGAGATCGGCAAGGCGTTCGCCGCCTTCGGGCCCGTCATGACCATCTCGTCCGTCGGCGGCCCCGTGCTGGCCGGCTGGCTCATCGACGCCGACCTCTTCGGCACCGGCTGGCGCATGATCTTCCTGATCAACCTGCCGCTCGGCCTGGCCGCCGCGTTCGCCGCGATCAAGTTCCTGCCGGAGTACAGGCTCTCCAACGCCACCAAGCTCGACCTCGTCGGCATGCTCCTGGTCTCGGTGGCCGCGTTCCTGCTGATCTTCCCGCTCATCCAGGGACAGGAGCACGACTGGCCCGCCTGGACCTTCGTCTCCATGGCCGCCTCGATCGTCGTCTTCGCCCTCTTCGGCCGCTACGAGAGCGCCCGCGTCCGCGACGGCAAGGACCCGCTCGTCGTGCCCGCCCTCTTCCGCAAGCGCGCCTTCACCACCGGCCTGGTCGCCGGGCTCGCGTTCTTCTCCGGCATGGTCGGGTTCGGCGTGGTCTTCAACCTGTTCACCCAGGTCGGTCTCGGCTGGGGACCGCTCCAGGCCGGCATGGCCGGCCTCCCGCAGGCCATCGGCGGCGTGATCGGCTTCGGCCTCGCGATGTCCGGCCTGCAGGCCAGGTTCGGCCGCGGCCTCATGCAGGCCGGCTCGGTCGTGATGGCGCTCGGCGCGGCCGTCCTCGCCCTGTTCATCCACCTGAACGGCACGCAGATCGGCTACTGGGAGCTGGCCCCCGGGCTCGCCCTGGTCGGCATCGGCATGGGCCTGACCATGGCCCCGTTCTTCGACATCATCCTGGCCGGCGTCGAACCCCACGAGTCCGGCTCGGCCTCCGGCACCCTCACCGCCGTCCAGCAGCTCGGTGGCGCGCTCGGCGCCGCCGTACTCGGGACGCTGTTCTTCAACCTGCTCAAGAGCCGGATGGCCTTCCCCGACGCGCTCCAGATCACGATCGCCGTGGAGATCGGCCTGCTGGCCGCCACGTTCGCGCTCTCGTTCCTGCTCCCCAGGTTCGCCCGCGAAGAAGGACACTGAGGTTGTACGGCAAGCGCCCTCGTCATACCGGCCGGGGGCATACGCTTGTTCTCATGAGCACCACGTACACCGTCACCGGCATGACCTGCGGCCACTGCGTCGCCTCCGTGAGGGAAGAGGTGGGGGAGGTCCCCGGCGTCACCGCCGTGGACGTCGACCTGGCCTCCGGCCGCGTCTCGGTCACCGGCGCGGCCGACGACTCCCTCGTCCGCGCCGCCATCAAGGAAGCCGGCTACCAGGTCGCCTGACTCACATGCTGGGCCGGGTGGAGGTGGCGCTCTCCGCCATCTGTTCCACGTGGTCCATGACGTCGGACACCGACACCACGCCCGGCCGGTGGGGACGGCGGCGCTGCCACGGCTTGGGCCCCTCCAGCGGCCGGTACTCCACCCCGAGCGCGTCCAGCCGCCCCAGGTGGGCGCGGAGCCGTTCGGGGAAATCGGGGCCCGCGGCGCCCGACCAGCCCACCTCGGCCAGCGCGCACGCCCGGGGCCACGCCTTGTAGTCCAGCGTGCGGGCGTCGGGGATGCGCTCGCTCCACAGCTGCGCCTGCGGCCCGAGTACGTGCCTGCGCTCCGCGAGCGACCAGGTGGCCGGCGCGGGGTCGAAGGCGGCCACGTCGGCGACGGTGACCGTGTCGCCGATCGCCATCGGCTCGTCGGACGAGGCGGCCTCGGCGTAGTCGAAGTACAGCGGGAAGACCGGCGTGGCCACCACGTCGTGGCCGGCCGCCGCGGCCCGCCGGCCGACCGGCATGCCGCGCCACGGCATGACGAGCGTGTCCGGCCGCAGGTCACCGGCGACGAACGCCTCGTCCCACACCACGGCCCGCGTCCCCCGCTCGGCCAGCACGTCCGCCAGCCGCCGCAGGAACCACGCGTGCAGCGCCGCCACCGACTCCAGCCCCAGCTCCCGCGCGTAGGCGGTGATCTCGGGGGAGGCGTCCCACTGGTCGAGGACGACCTCGTCCCCGCCGACGTGCACGTACGGCGTCTCGCCCAGCGCGCCCAGCAGTTCGTCGAAGATCGTGGTGAGGAAGTCGACCGTCGGCGGCAGCGGCGACAGGATCGCGGGGGAGATGCCCCACCGCTCCAGCACCTCGACCGGCTCGCCCGTGGCCCCGAACTCGGGGTAGGCGGCCAGGATCGCCGACGCGTGCCCCGGCACGTCGATCTCCGGCACGATCGTGACCGCCCGCGCCCGCGCGTACGCGGCGATCTCCGCGAGGTCGTCCAGCGTGTAGTAGCCGCCGTGCGGGAGGTCGTCGAACGACTCGGGCTCCCGGTAGTGGTGCGTCGCGGTGCGCGGGCGGTGCGAGGCCACCTCGTGCAGGCGCGGGAAGGCCCGGCTCTCCACCCGCCAGCCCTGGTCGTCGACCAGATGGAGGTGGAGCCGGTTCAGCTTGTGCACGGCCATCAGGTCGACGACGCGCAGGAGCTCCCGCTTGGGGAAGAAGTGCCGGGCCACGTCCACGTGCAGGCCGCGCCAGGAGTAGCGCGGCGCGTCCTCGATCCGCACACCGGGCACCCGCCACTCCGCCCCCGGCGTACGCCGGTAGGAGGCGTTGGGCAGCAACTGGTGCAGCGACTGACCGGCGTAGAACGCCCCCGCCCGGTCGCCGGCCGAGATCTCGACGCCCCGCGAGCCTGCCGTCAGCCGGTACGACTCGGGCCCCAGGGCCGGGTCGAGCCGGATGTCGACGGCGCCGGAGTCGCCCGGCCGCAGGTCGAGGACGGGCAGCGCCAGGCGCACCGCCTCGACGAGGTCGGCGGGGCCGGACACCACGGCGCCCGTGGTCAGCTCGTAGGAGCCGGACAGCTGGCTGAGCAGATTGGGGCGAGGAATCATGCCTTGAGATACTGCTGCAACCCGTTGGCCAACGCCAACGCGATGCGCTGCCGGAACTCGGGGTCGCGGAACTTCGCCGCCTCGCCGGCATTCTTCATGTTCCCGCACTCGACGAAGATCTTCGGCACCGTCGACAGGTTGAGGCCGCCGAGGTCGTTGCGGAAGTCGAGGGCGTCCTTGCCGATGTAGGTCGAGTACGGCAGGCCCGTGCCGGTCTTGAACGCCTGCCGTACCGCCAGGCCGAGCTTCTTGGAGTCGCCCACCACCGGGTCCACCGGCCCGTTGATCTTCTCGGGCATGATCACGTGGAAGCCCTTGTTGCCCGGCGAGGAGCCGTCGGCGTGCACCGAGAGCGCGGCGTCGGCCTTGGCCTTGTTCCCGATCGCCGCGCGCTGGGTGATGCACGGGCCCACGCTGTCGTTGTCGGCCCTGGTCAGCTTCACGCTCGCGCCGCGCTGCTTGAGGATCTTGACCAGGCGGTTGGACACGTCCCAGGTGAAGGCCGCCTCGGTGTAGCGGTCGGCGGTCTCCGTGCCGGTGGTGTCGCAGGCCTTCCACTTGGTCAGCACGTTCACCTTGCGGTTGACGGCCTTGGGGTCGCGGAAGTTGCCGCCGTTGTGGCCGGGGTCGATGACGATGACCTTGCCGTCGAGCGGCTTCCTGGCCTCGATGGTCGTGGCTTGCGCGGGTTGCTGTGGCTGCGCCGACACGGCCAGCCCCTGACCGCCCGCGGCGTCACTGTTGGCGACGCCGCCACAAGCGGTGGCGGTCAGGCCGAGCAGGGCGAGAACGGTGGCAGGTAGAGCACGCATGAGCTCCAAGGTACGTCACGATCCGGTATCACCAGACGTGTTCCCCCACTTCCTGCCGCTGGAGGAGGGCCGCGAGGTCCCTCGCGTCCTCCGCGTCGAGGCCGAGGACCACGCGCGGGCGGCCCCACGGATGGTCGAGGGAGTGGGCGACGTAACTGGCCACGGACTCGGCGCCGACGTCGCTCCCCCTGCCCCTGCCGGCGCGCCAGTGTGCCCAGGCGCGTTCGAGCTCGGCCGCCGCGCGCTGGGCACAGGACACCAGTTCTGGATCACGCATGACTGTTCCCCCCGGAAATGACGCCATGACGCTGACGAGTAAAGCGGGGAGACTCGCCATGGCATCCGGGATTGACCAGCCCTTGGGTAGCTCTTTAGGCCGGTCCCGTGCTCCGCCGTACGATCAGCTCGGGGGTGACCTCGCGCAGCCGGGAGGCCTTCGCGGGGTCGCCGATGCGGTCGCTGAGCAGAGCGGCGGCCGAGCGGCCCATCGTACGTCTGGGCAGGTCGACCGAGGTGAGTGAGATGTGGCGTGAGGCCGCGAGATGCGTGTTGTCGTAGCCGATCACCGACAGATCCTCGGGGATGCGCAGCCCCAGATCCGCCGCCGCCGACATGACACCAAGCGCGACCATGTCATTGGCCGCGAAGATCGCGGTGGGCCGCGGCTCACGGGTGAGCAGCGCCGTCGCCGCCTCCCTGCCGCTTTCCTCCGAGCACTCGGCGTGCTCGACCATGATGTACGGCGCCAGCGCGTGCCGCCGCATCGCGACCAGATACCCCTCGCAGCGCGAGGAGCGGTTGCCCTCGATGTGGGCGATGCGTTTGTGGCCGTGTTCGACCAGGTGGTCGATGGCCAGCCGGGCGCCGAGTTGATCGTCGTCGACCACGATGTCGACGCCGTCGAGCTCGATGTCACGTTCCCCTACGACGACCGTGGGCGTGTACGAGGTCGCCTCGATGAGGGTTTCGTTGGTCGGGGCTATGCCTAAGAGCACGAGGCCGTCGACGCGGAGCTCCAGGAAGGCTTCCACCGCTTCGTCCTCGAACGCGGGGTCCCACTGGCTGTTGCCGATCAGCATGCGTAGCCCGTCGCCGTGCAGACTTTCCTGGAGGCCGTCCAGGAACTCGGCGTAGAACGGGTTGTGTAGGTCGGCGACGAGCGCGCCGACGAGATGGGTACGGCCTTCGACGAGGCTGCGCGCCACGGCATTGGGGCGGTAGCCGAGCTCGCGTGCGGCGGCCAGCACCGCCTGTCGCCGATGCTCGCTCACGTGGGGGGACCCACGCAGCACGAGTGAGACGAGCGATTTCGAGACGCCTGCTCGCTCGGCGACGTTGCGGATGGTTGGCCTGGGCCGGGGCAGGGTGTCTACCTCGGCGACGGTCGTGTTGACGGGCGGTCCTGACATGTGTCTCCCCCGCGATGCGGATACGGGCACCTGCCTCACAGAACGATCGAGTTCGCCGCAGGGTACGGCTTTCATGAGGTAAGCCTGATGTCGGCCCCGACGGCAGGCGGCCGTTATTGGGCATGGAGTCGGATACTGTGCAGGTGTGACACCCGGGAAGTCCTCCGCCGAAGCAGCGCGCCCTGCGCGGCGCAGGCTCAGCGTCGACCGGCGTCGCGAAGAGCTCATGGCCGCGGCCCTTGAGCTGTTCAGTAAGCGCGATGCGGAAGACGTCTCCATCGACGACGTGGCCAGCGCCGCGGGCGCCTCACGGGCGCTCGTGTACCACTATTTCGGCGGCAAGCAGGAGCTCTATGTCGCCGCGCTGAAAAGCGCGGCACAACAGCTGGAGTCCCGGCTTCGGCCGCAGGAGGGCGGCAGGCCGCTCGACGAGCTGGCGGCCGGGCTCAGGCGCTACTTCGACTTCGTGGAAGAGCACGCGGCCGGGTTCGCCGCGCTGCTGCGCGGGGGGCCGGCCAACCGGGCCGGCGAGGTCGGCGAGATCGTCGACGGGGTCCGGCAGCGGTTGTTCCGCCTCATCCAGAAGCAGATGCGGGTCGAGCAGCCCTCGCCGGTGCTGCGCACCACGATCGTGTCCTGGATCGCCTCCGTGGAGACGGCCGGGCTGGACTGGCTGGAGCACCGCGACATCGAGCGTCCCGTGCTGGAGAAGATGCTCGTGGACCACATGATCGCGTTGCTCGGCGTCGCGGCGAACTACGACCGCGAGGTGCGGACCCTCTTCGAGGGCCTGGCCCACAAGCAGTTCCCCGCCTGAACGGGCGGCCGCGCCATGCTCTCGCGCCAGGAGAGCGGGCCGCCCTGGAGTGGGAAGGATGGCGCCGGGCGGGCGGCGCCAACTCCCGTATGCGTCCCCCGACGCGCGGGGCGACATGACGTCGTCACGCGGGTGGACCGGGCCGGAGACCCTGGCCCACCGTGAAACCCCCCTATAGGTCCGTGACGACCTCGGAGTTACTCCGAGCGCTGCTGCGGAATCCCCGCCAGCAGCGCGCGGACCTCGGTCTCCCGGTATCGCCGGTGACCGCCGAGGGTGCGAATCGACGTCAACTTGCCCGCCTTGGCCCACCGGGTAACGGTCTTGGGGTCGACCCTGAACATGGTCGCGACCTCGGCGGGCGTGAGCAGTGGCTCGGCCTCGGGTGTACGAGCTGACATTTGTGCGGCCTCTCCTCCGTGTGGACCGGCATCTGCGATCCCTGCGACTGCCTTTGCGCGTGTCACGGATGTCCCCCTATAGCCCAGAGCGTGCGGCTTTTCTGAGCCATATGCGGCATCACCCGAAGTGACCATACCGCCACGCAGAGCGATTGGCGAGCCCTTCTTTGACCCAACTGCCCGCCCACATGGCGATGTCACGCTCGGTGATTCTAGCGACACGTTTCGTGGTATCGCAGTGAAAACGGCAAACTACTCAGTTCGCAGAAGCCAGCAGGCGTGACACGTGACCCACTCATGCCGTGCTCTTGCTGGTCAGGACCCCTGTATGGGGTTCAGTTGGCAGATTCCAGAAGTTGCATTGACTTCCAGCGCAAGATCACCCGCTGATACATCGCGAACGCAAGTTCTTCTTGACCTGTGTCCAATCCGGTCAAAGCAGCCGAAAGCTCCGCTACAGACTGGTCCGCCTGGAGCGCGTCGTCGTCCATCAGATGGACGAGGCCGCCGTAGTCGAGCTCCACCAGCGAGTGCGGGTGGAACTCCTCCAGCCAGCGGGCCACGTCCTCCACGTCCAGCCCGGCCGCCACGTCCCCCAGATGCTTGCGCAGCACCTGGAGCGCCTTGGCCGAGCGCCGCCTGGCCTGCGCCATGGAGGTCACGTAGATGAGGTTGCGGCCGGTGGTGGTGGTGAGGTCCTGGCCCTTGGGCGGCGTCGAGCCCAGCACCAGCCACCGCTCGTTGCCGTCGAAGGGGATGAACCACGCCGGTGGCACGTGCCACGTCGTGGTCCTGATGTGGGTGCGCAGCACCGAGGAGCCGCCCGTGCGCTTGAACCGGTCGAAGTCGTCGGCCGTCTGCTCGGCGATCGTCTTCGGGACCAACCGGTCCATCATCTTCACGGGAACCGTCCCGCGCAGCCGTGAGAACGCCAGCCACGAGCGCAGCCGCGTCTGCCAGGGGCAGACGTAGAGGCGATCCTCAACGCGGCGCAAATAGGCGTTGGGGCTCTCCTGGGCCGGTGCGGGGTGCGGCGGCATGCCGAGCAGGCGCCGGACGGACTCGCCGTGCTCGGCCTGCAGCGCGTTGGCCCGGCGGGGGCGGTCACGCGACTCGGCGTATTCGGCCCAGACCTTCCGCTCAGACTCGCTGAAGGCGGTCAGCGGCTCATAGACGCGGAGGTACGCGGCGTAGGGCAGCACGGAAGGCATCGTGTCATGAAGACAGCCTGCTTGCACCGTTGCTGCCACTACCCTGAGAGGTGATCTCCGCCGCGAAGATGCGGCGGAACCGGACAGGGAGTCACTACCGTGACCGACGTCTTCGGCACGTCCCACAAGGACGTTCACGAACAGGTCGTCTTCTGCGCCGACGAGCAGAGCGGCCTCCGCGCGATCATCGCGATCCACAACACCCAGCTCGGGCCCGCACTCGGGGGGACACGTTTCTACCCCTACGAGAGCGAGGCGGCCGCGCTGGCCGACGTGCTCAACCTGGCCAAGGGCATGGCGTACAAGAACGCCCTCGCCGGCCTCGACCACGGCGGCGGCAAGGCCGTCATCATCGGCGACCCCGCGACACAGAAGTCCGAGCCCCTGCTGCGGGCCTACGGCCGCTTCATCCAGTCGCTGGGCGGCCGCTACATCACCGCCTGCGACGTGGGGACCTACAGCCCCGACATGGACATCGTCGCCAGGGAGTCGCGTTTCGTCACCGGCCGCACCGTGGAGCACGGCGGCGCCGGTGACTCCTCGATCCTCACCTCGTTCGGCGTCTTCCAGGGCATGCGCGCCTCGGCCGAGCGGGTCTACGGCACGCCGTCCCTGCACGGCAGGCGGGTCGGCGTCGAGGGCGTGGGCAAGGTCGGCCACCGGCTCGTCGACCTGCTGCGCGAGGACGGCGCCGAGGTGGTCGTCTGCGATGTCAGTCAGGAGGCGATCGAGCGGGTGCGCCAGCGCCATCCGGAGGTCGAGGTGGTGGCCGACGCCGCCGCCATGGCCGTCTCCGACATCGATGTCTTCGCCCCGTGCGCCCTGGGCGGCGCGCTGACCGACTCGGTGGTGGAGACGCTCCGTGCCAAGATCGTGTGCGGCGCCGCCAACAACCAGCTCGCCCATCCCGGCGTGGAGAAGCAGCTCGCCGACCGGGGCATCCTCTACGCTCCCGACTACGTGGTGAACTCCGGCGGGGTCATCCAGGTCGCCGACGAGATCGAGGGCTTCAACATGGAGCGCGCGCGGTCCAGGGCCGCCAAGATCTACGACACGACCTTGAAGATCTTCGGAATCGCCGCTGAGGAGGGCGTACCTCCGGCGGCGGCAGCCGATAGGCTGGCAGAGCGCAGAATGTCGGAAGTCGGGCGAATCAGGGGCATTTGGCTGGGCGCCTGACGCCCCGCGCCCATACGACGTACCGAGCTGGGCACAAAACAGGTACGGTAATAGGCGAACGAGAGGCTGACGTCCGAAGACAGCGGCGTCAGCGAGTGGTGCGTTAGCGACGAGGGGTCGGGGACGACCCCACACGAGGGGGTCGAGCCAATGGGGCGCGGCCGAGCAAAGGCCAAGCAGGTCAAGGTTGCTCGCCAGCTGAAGTACAACAGCGGTGGCACAGATCTTGAACGTCTTCGCGATGAACTCGGGGTCGGAGACTCCGGCCAGACCGACGACGACGCCGACGACCTCAACGATGAGCTGGCGGATCGCTATGCCGATTACGCCGATGACTACGGCGCTGAGGACGACGACGATGACCGTACGTCCGGCCGCCGGTAGCCGGTCTCCCGGTTGACGTCTTGTGCAGGCACCCGGTGCGGGATCCCCGCGCCGGGTGCCTGTGTGATGTGATCCACTCATGAACACGCCTCTGAGTGACACCGCCAGGAAGATCCTCGACGCTCCCAACATCGGCGTTCTGGCCACCCTCAACCCCGACGGCAGTCCGCAGACCTCCGTCGTGTGGGTGGGCACGGACGGTGACGACGTCGTGATCTCCTCCCAGTCGGGCCGGCGCAAGGTCACCAACCTGGAGCGCGACCCGCGGGCCAGCCTGAGCGTGTTCGACCTCACGGACCCCGACCTGTACGTCGAGGTCCGCGGCGTGACGACGGTCACCGAGGACGAGGGCCGGCGGCTGGCGGTGGAGCTGGCGGAGAAGTACGAGGGCGAGGGCGCCGGCCGGGCGTACCTGGAGTTGCCCGGGGAGATGGTCCGCGTGGTGATCCGGCTGACTCCCCAGCGGGTGATCAGCAACGCGGGCTGATCACGCGGGCCGGTAGTGAAGGTGGACGACGCCGGTGGCGAAGGTGGCGGAGCCGGCCAGCCTGAGCGGCAGCCGTTCCGCCGACTCGTCGAACAGGCGGGTCCCCGAGCCCAGCACGATCGGGTGGACGTAGAGGTGCAGGTCGTCGACGAGACCTGCGCCGAGCAGGGCGCGGGTCAGCGTGACGCTGCCGGTCATGCCGATGTTCCCGCCGGGTCCCTCCTTGATCCGGCGCAGTTCCTCGACCGCGTCGCCGCTGATCAGGGTGGAGTTGTTCCAGTCCGCGCCGGCCAGCGTGGTCGAGACGACGAGCTTGCGGACGTTGTTGAGGTGGTCGGCCATCGGGTCGCTGCGGTGCGGCCAGGACGAGGCGAACACCTCGTAGGTGGCCCGGCCGAGCAGCAGGGTGTCGGAGCCCTCCTGCTGGGCCATGACGGCCCCGGTCATCTCGTCGTTGACGTAGGGGAAGTGCCACTGGTCCGGGGCCTCCACCACTCCGTCGAGGGAGACGAACAGGCCGGCGACGATCTTTCTCATGGGTTTCTCCTTCTCGGTGGTTCTGCTTCCACGTCGATCGGGAGATGTGACAGGGAACGCACTGGGGTCAGCGTTCGCGCAGGATCGCCGCGCCGTCGCCCGACAGTTCGTCCAGGTAGTCCCCGCGCCCGGCCATCGCCATGATCAGCGCCAGTGTCGAGCCGGTCACCAACGGCCCTGAGCCGCTCGCGAACGGCCCGTCCACGGCCGCCAGCCGCAGCCCGCGTACCTGCCGCTTGGCCGGGACGACCTGGTTGGAGCCCACGTAGTGCCCGGCCAGGCGGGTGAGCGTGCCGATCGGGTGGTCGCGGCGGATGCCCAGCGGGCGGCGGATGTCCTCGCCGTGGACGACCGTCTCGCCCAGCATGGCGATGGCCGACAACGGCCTGGTCCTGCTCGTGACGGCCCCGCGGAAGCGCTCCAGCGTCTCGTCCGGCGACGCGCCCAGTTGCTCGCGCAGCCGCATCGCCACCTGCCGGTCGAAGTCGAACCGGCAGCGCACCACGCCCGCCAGCCACCGCAGAGGAGTGAGCCGGGCGGCCGAGGTCAGATGGGCCAGCACCTCGCGCACGCTCAGGCCCTCGCACAGGGACGGCGTCGCCCACCGCTCGTCCGTCAGCGCCGCGAGATCGTCGGCCAGAGCCGCCCGCTCGGCGAAGATCAGCGCCCAAAGTCCGGTATCTGTCATGTCAGAGCACCTCCTGTCGTTGACAGGTAGGACTGCGGTCATGCTGCAGAATCGTCGCCGTGACGGAAAACGACGACCTGGAGCGGGCCCGGGAGGGGGACGACGCGGCGTTCACCCGGCTCGTCCAGCCGCTCCAGCATGAGTTGCACGCCCACTGCTACCGCATGCTGGGCTCCGTCCACGACGCCGACGACGCCCTGCAGGAGGCGCTGCTGCGGGCCTGGCGCGGGCTGGCCCGGTTCGAGGGGCGCTCGGCGCTGCGGTCCTGGCTGTACACGGTGGCCACCCGTACGTGCCTGGATCTGGTGAAGGATCGTGACCGGCGGGCCCTGCCGGTCGACCTCGGGCCGTCGAGCGGGCACGTGGTGCTCGACGCCGCTCCGGTGACCGAGCAGCGGTGGCTGGGGCCGTACCCGGACGTGGGGTTGGGGTATGAGCAGCGTGAGGCGGTCGAGCTCGCCTTCGTGGCGGCGCTGCAACATCTGCCGGGGAACCAGCGTGCCGCCCTGCTGCTGTTCGACGTGCTGGGGTTCTCGGCCGCGGAGATCGCCGCCATGATGGACGCCTCCACGACCTCCGTGAACTCCGCGCTCGCCCGCGCGCGCAGGGTCGTCGCCGACCGGGTTCCCGCGCCCGGCCGGGCCTTGCGGACTCTTGCGGACGTCCGGGTCCGTGAGCTCGTCACGGGGTTCGCGACCGCGCTCGAACGCGGCGACGCAGACGCTCTGGTCGCGCTGCTCACCGCCGACGTCACCTGGTCGATGCCGCCCCTGGCCCAGTGGTACGGCGGGCTGCCCGCGGTCACCGACTTCGCGGTCCAGGTTCCGCTGGCCCGATGCCCCAGCTTCCGCCACCTGCTCACCGGCGCGAACGGCCGGCCCGCCGCGGCCTTCTACCTCGGCGAGTCGGCCGACGCGACGCATCAGGCCTGGTCGATCACGGTGTTCGGGCTGCGCGGAGACCGGATCGCCGAGATCACCTCGTTCCTCGGCGCCGAACACTTCCCGGCCTTCGGACTGCCCGTGTCAGTGCCCGATCGGGCGTAGGTGCCTGAGCAGGGTCAGGGAGGAGACGGCAAGGGCGAGCACGATCACAGCGCTGATGCCCGAGACGACGACCAGCCCCTGGGTGAAGGCGCCCTGCGCCTCCGCGATCAGGGCGGCGGCCTGCGCCGGCGCGAGGCCGGAGGCGGTGTCGAGGGCCTCGCCGAGCGAGTCGCCCGCCTGCGGCGAGGTGGCGAGGCCGCCATAAACGGCGGTGCCGACGCTGCCGAGCAGCGCGACGCCGAGCGCGATGCCCAGCTCGCCGCCGCACTCCCCGATGGCGGAGGCGGACCCGGCCCGCTCCTCCGGCGCCGAACCCACGATGAGACCGAGGCCCAGGGCGCCCACGGGGGCCATGCCGAGGAACGCGATCGTGACGCCGGTGAAGAGCACGACGAGCCCGTCGCCGGCCACCATCACGACGAAGCCGGCCGCCGACACCACGAGCCCCACTCCGACCACGAGTGCTGGCCGGAACCTCCCGGCGATCACCGGTGCCGCGAGCGAGCCGCCGACCAGGCCGAGCGCGGGCAGCGCCATCCACAGCCCGGCGCTCAGCGGCGACAGGCCCTCGACGAGCTGGAGGTGCTGGCTCACGAACAGGTACACGCCGCCCTGCGTCACCATGGCCAGAGCCAGGATCAGCAGCGCCGTCCTGAAGGACCGGTTGGCGAACAGACGCATGTCCAGCAGCGGCTCGGCCAGCGTGCGCTGCCGCCGTACGAACGCGGCTCCGCACGCCAGCCCGACCACCACGGCCACGTACGCCACCACCTGGCCAGGGTCGTCGGCCAGTTCCTTCAGCCCGTAGACGAGCGGCAGGAGCGCGGCCATCGACAGGGCGACGCTGGCCAGGTCGAGCCGGGCCGAGCCGCCGCCCCCGGTCTCCGGCAGATAGGCGAGCCCGCCGAGCACGACCAACGCCATGATCGGCACGCCCATCAGGAACACCGACCCCCACCAGAAGTGCTCCAGCAGCATTCCGCCGATCACCGGCCCGGCCGCTGCCCCGCCCATGAAGCACGCGGTGAACACACCGAAGGCGATGGCCCGCTGCCTTGCCCCGGGGAACAACCCGGCCACCAGCGCCAGTGCCGACGGCCCGATCGCCGCCCCGGCGACGCCCAGGAGCACCCGCGCGACGATCAGCATGGTCGTCGAGGTGGAGTAGGCGGCCAGCGCGGAGGCGGCGCCGAACATGACCGAGCCGATCAGGAGCAGCCTGCGCCGGCCGATCCGGTCGCCGAGCGAGCCCATGGTGATGATGAATCCGGCGATCATGAAGCCGTACACGTCGGTGATCCACAGCAGCTCGGTGGCGCTCGGATTCAGATCGACGGCCAGATGGGGCAGAGCCAGCAGCAGAACGGTGTTGTCCACAGCGAGCAACAACGTGGCCAGGGCGAGCACGGACAGTCCCAGCCACGCCCCGGCCCCGGTACGGGGAACAGTAGTAGTCATGTGATCAGCCTCAAGGGCGGACGTTCGGGAAATGTTCGGAGGTGTTTAGGGTGAGCTTCATGCGCTTCGCCGTGTTGGGGCCGCTTGAGGTGATCGCCGACGATCGCCCGGTAGGGGTGCCCGAGCGTAAGGTGCGGGCCCTTCTGGCCGGGCTGCTCGCCCACCACGGGCGGGTCGTTCCTTCGGTGCGGCTGATCGAGAGCCTCTGGGGCCCTGAACCACCGGGCAACCCGCTGGCCGCGCTGCGCGCCAAGGTCTCGCAGCTGCGCCGGGCGCTGGACGAGGCCGAGCCCGGGGCCAGGCTGCTCGTCGTCACCCGCGCGCCCGGCTACCTGATCGAGGCCGACACCGACGCGCACCGCTTCCAGGCGACCCTGGACCGCCTCCCGTCCACGGGCGGGCCCGGCGAGCGGGCCGCCGTGCTCGCCGAGGCGCTGGCGTGGTGGCGCGGGCCCGCGTTCGCCGACTTCGCCGACTCGCCTCTCGTGCACAGGACCGCCGTCCGGCTTGAGGAGCAGCGCCTGGCCGCCGTCGAGGACTATGCCGACGTACGGCTCGCGCTCGGCCAGGACGCCGAGCTGGTCGGCGAGCTGAGCGAGCTCACCGCCCAGCATCCGCTGCGGGAACGCTTCCACGCGCTGCTGATGCGCGCCCTCTACCGGTCGGGACGGCAGGCCGACGCCCTGGAGGTCTACCGCGCCCTGCGTGAGCGCAAGCGCGAGGAGCTGGGCCTCGACACCGCCCCCGAACTCGCCGCCCTGCACCAGGCGATCCTCGAACAGCGCCCCGCCCTCCACCGGCCCGCGCCCGCCCCGGAGCCCGCGCCCGCCCGCCTGCCCGAGCCGCTGACCGAGCTCGTCGGCAGGGAGGAGGCGCTGGCCGGCCTGCTCGGCCTGGCCACCTCGGCCCGCCTGGTCACGCTGACCGGCAGCGGCGGGGTGGGCAAGAGCCGCCTGGCCCTGGAGGCCGCCCGCCGGCTGTCCGACCGCTTCCCCGACGGCGCGCATCTGGTGGAGCTGTCCGCCTCCTCGGAGTCAGAGGTGCCAGGGGTGGTGGCCGCGGCGCTCGGGCTGCGCGACGACGGCGAGCTCGCCGCCGCCCTGGGCACCCGGCGGGCGCTGCTGATCCTCGACAACTGCGAACACGTCGTCGAGCCCGTGGCCAAGCTCGCCGACCTGCTGCTGCGCGCCGCACCCGACCTGCGCGTCCTCGCTACGAGCAGGGAGCCACTGGGCGTCGCGGGCGAGGTCGTGCGGGAGGTCGCGCCGCTGGACCCCGCCGCCGCCGCACGCCTGTTCACCGCCCGAGCCCTCCCCGGTACGCCGCTGGCGCCCCAGGAGGCCGAAGCCGTCGAGGTGATCTGCCGCCGCCTGGACGGCATCCCGCTGGCCCTGGAGCTGGCCGCGGCCCGGGTGCGGTCCATGGGCGTGCGCGCCCTGGCCGACCGGCTGGACGACCGCTTCCGGCTGCTGTCGGCCGGGCGCCGAGCCGGGCCCGCTCATCAGCGCACGCTCAAGGCGGCCATCGACTGGAGCTGGGACCTGCTCAGCGAGCCGGAGCGGGTGGTGTTGCGGCGGCTGGCCGTACAGGTGGGCGGGTGCACGCTGGAGGCGGCGGAACGGGTGTGCGCGGTGCCCATGCCGCTGCCCGGAGGACCGCCCGGCGACGTCGAGCTGGCAGCCGAGGCGCAGGCGGCCGGGGTCGGGCCCGACCACCTCGACCCGGCCGGCGTCGCCGACCTGCTGGCCCGGCTGGTGGACCGGTCGCTGGTCGTGCGCTCCGGGGGGAGGTACCGGCTGCTGGAGTCCGTGTCCGCCTATGGCATGGAACGGCTGCGCGAGTCCGGCGAGCACGACCTCGTCCTGCGGTGGTATGCCACGTACTACACCCAGTTCGCCGAGTGTGCCGAGGCGTACCGGTCGGGGCCCGCCCGGCACCGCTGGGTGAGCCGGCTGGACGTGGAGAGCGCCAACCTGCGCGGCGCGCGGGAGGCGGCCGAGCTGCTGGGCGACACCCGCCTGGCCACCCGGCTGACCGGCTCGCTCGGCTGGTACTGGACCCAGGCCGGACGACTGCCCACCCCCCTGGACGAACCAGCCACCGCCACCCTCTGAAAGCCTCCACGGCCTCCCACGACTTCGACGGCCTCCCGGGGCCTCCGCGGTCTCCCCTCCCTCCCACCTTCCTCAGCCGCTCCGGCCGCTCCGGTCCCGCGGTCTCTGCGGTCCCGCGGCCTCCCTTCGCGGCCTTCACGGCCTCTCTGAGGCTTCCATGGCCCTCTGGGGCGGCAACGGCCTGGAGGCTACGGGCGGAAGTCGGTGGCGTGTTCGGTGGCCCATTCGGCGAAGGTGAGTCCGGGGCGGCCAAGGATTCTCTCGACCTCGCCGGTGACCAGGTCGTGCTGGAGGTAGGACTGGGCCTGCAGGGTCAGGAAGCCGTCGGCCAGCGCCTCGGGCACCCCGCCGCGCAGGAAGCCCTGCCGCGCGGCTTCCGGCGCGACCTCCTCGAAGCGCAGCGGCCGGCCGATCGCCGCGCCGATGGTCTCGATCATCTCCTGCTGGGTGAGGGCACGCGGGCCGGTCAGGACCGGGCGTTCGCCGGCCAGGTCGCCGGTGAGCAGGGCGTGCGCGGCCACGGCAGCGAGGTCGCGCTCGTGCAGGGGCGCCCACGCCGCGGCGGCGTACGCGCCGCGCACGGTGTCACCGGCGCGGATCTGGGCGGCCCACGAGCCGATCGTGTTGACCGCGTAGTAGCCGGAGCGCAGGGCCGTCCACTCCATGCCGGAGGCGGTGACGGCCGCCTCGGTCTCCTTGTTGTACTCGCCGCGCAGCCGGGAGGGCTGCTCGTCGAGGTCGTGGTCGACATTCAGGGCGGACATGGTGACCACCCGCCCGACCCCGTGCTCGCGGGCCAGGCTCAGCAGCCGGTAGGCGGCGGCCGTGACGGCGCGCGGGTCGGGGTTCAGGCCGAGGGCACGCGGGTTGAGAAACAGGCTGGAGACGCCGTCCAGGGCGCCTGCCGGGTCGCCTTCCACGACGTCGACGCCGTCGGGCAGGGCGGCGGCGCGCGCGTCGCGGGTCACCGCGCGCACCTTGGCTCCTTGGGCGAGCAGGAGGTCGATCAGCGGGCGGCCGACGGTGCCGGTGGCTCCGGTGACCAGGACGGTCGCGTTCGGAAGTCGTATCATATGGAAACCGTAACATATAGTTTGAGAGTCATACGATATGAGTTCCGTAGAAGGTGATCCGCGTGAGCGGAGGCGGGTCGTCAGGGCGGTCAAGGAGTCCCTGCGCGACCTGAACATCCAGCTGGCCCTGCTCAACCGTCAGATCGGTACGCAGGTCAACCTCAAGGACGTCGACTGGAGCTGCCTCGACCTGCTCAACCGGCACGGCCCGCTCACCCCCAGCGCGCTGGCCCGCAAGGCCGGTCTGCACCCCGCCACGCTGACCGGCATCCTCGACCGCCTCCAGCGCGGCGGCTGGATCGTGCGCGAACGCGACCCCGACGGCCCCGACCGCCGCGCCATCACCGTTCGGGCCCGCCGCGAACGCAACCGGGAGGTCTACCGGCTCTTCTCCGGCATGAACGCGCAGATGGACGCGCTCTGCGAGGACTACACCGACAGCGAGCTCGCGCTCATCGCCGGGTTCCTCCAGCGCACCACCGGCGCCGGCCGCGCCGCCGCCGAGCGGTTCACCGACGACTGAACGAGCCCTGCCCGCCGAACGAGCCCTGCCCGCTGAATGAGCCCCGGCCACTGAAGCCCTACCCGCAGGCGTCCCGGCAGCAGCGGACGAAGTCCTGGACGACGGGGTCGGCGTCGGCGGCGGGTGGCCAGGCGATACCGACCCGGGTCGGGCTGACGCCGGTCACGGGTCGGTAGGTGACGCCGGGACGGGCGTAGTAGCGGGCCGACGAGGCGGGGGCGAGGGCGACGCCGTACCCGTTGGCGATGGCCTGGAGCCAGGCGTCGGGCTGGTCGGTGGTGGCGCCGACGCGCGGCGGGCGGCCGTCGCGCTCGTCGGCGGCCAGCCAGTAGTCGCGCCACCGGCCGGTCTCCTGCGGCGCGGCGACGAAGGCCTCGTCCCACAGGTCCGCGAAGGCGATCTCGGCGCGCGCGGCGAGCGGGTGGGAGGAGGGCAGCGCGACCCAGCGCGGCTCCTCGAGCAGCACCTCGTGCCGCATGGCCTCCTGTCCGGGGAACGGCAGGCGCAGCAGGGCCGCGTCGACCTCGCCGTCCGCCAGCCCGGCGCTCGGGTCGGACCAGGCGGCCTGCCGCATCTCCACCCGCCAGCCGGGACGCAGCCGGCCGAACGCGGCGACGATGTCCGGCGTGGCCTCGTTGGCCGCGCTGGCCAGGAACCCGACCCTCAGCACGCGGGCGGCCACGCTCGCGGCGCTCTTCGTCTCGCGCAGCGCCTGGTCGCAGGCGGCCAGCATGCCGGGCGCCCGCTCGCGCAACGCCCGCCCCGCCTCGGTGAGCGCCATCCCGGCCCGCGAGCGGGTGAACAGCCGCAGGCCGAGCTGCGTCTCCAGGCTCTTGATCTGCTTGGTCAGCGCGGGCTGGGACACGTAGAGCCGCTCGGCGGCCCTGGTCAGGTTGCCCTCTTCGGCGACGGCGAGGAAGGAGCGGACGAGCCGCGTGTCCACATCCATTCCATCAGGTTATCGATACGGCTATTGGACGCCTTCGGCGCTGCTCGGCGAGGGTGGAACACGTATCCAGCGAAGGGGGAACATCCGGTGTTCACCGTCTATGTCGTGGTGGTCGTCGTGGCCGCCGCATGCAACTTCGCGGCGGCCGCCGTCGACTTCGCCCGCGCCGAGTGGGTCCTCGCCAACATGGACAAGTACGGCGTGCCGCGTTCGTGGATCACCTCGCTGGGCGTGGCCAAGGCGGCGGGGGCGGTCGGGCTGCTGGCCGGGCTGGCCGTACCCGCGATCGGCATCGCCGCGGCGGCCGGGCTGGTGTTCTTCTTCGCCGGCGCCGTGTTCACCGTCGCGCGCGCCCGCGTCCACGCGCACCTGCCCTTTCCCGGGACCTTCCTCGTGCTGGCCGCGGCCTGCCTGGCGCTGGCGCCCGCCGCAGTCTAGGGGTTGGGCAGCGAGGGGTGGGCCGGCCAGGGGCCGGGGTTGAGGATGGCCCAGCGTTCGTGGTCGCGCCAGGCGCCGTCGATGAACAGCATCTCGGGGGAGAAGCCCTCATGGCGGAAGCCGAGGCGCTGGACGAGCTTGAGCGAGGCGTGGTTGCCCGGCTGGATCTGGGCCTCCAGGCGGTGGAGCCGCAACTGCTCGAAGGAGTAGCGCAGGACGAGGGCCAGGCCCTCGCTCATGTAGCCGTGGCCGGCGGTGGGGGCGAAGGCCGCGTAGCCGAGCGAGCCGTTCTGGAAACGGCCGCGGATGATGCTGTTGATGTTGACCAGGCCGGCGATGTCACCGCTGTCGCGCAGGCACACCAGCAGGCGGCGGGTGGTCGCGGGGTCGAAGTGGGCCAGGTAGGCCTGGTACTCCTCGGCGGTCGCGGGCAGGGACATCCAGGGGTGGTGAAGCTCCGCGCTGGCCTTGGTCAGTCTGGTGAACTCGTCCTCGTCGTGCCTGGTCATCGGCCGCAGCGTTACCCGCCCGGCCCCCGGCGGCAGGCTCGCCAGGAACGTCTCCACCTCTGCGGCGATCTGCACGAGCCCCTCGGTCATGCGTGGCACTGTACAGCTACAGCCAGCCCCGCGACTCGGCCACATGCACCGCTTCGGCACGGTTTCGAGCGCCGGTCTTGCCGATCGCCGACGACAGGTAGTTGCGTACCGTCCCCTCGGTCAGGAACAGGCGGCGGGCGATGTCGGCCACGGTCGAGCCGTCGCGGGCCGTGCGCAGCACCTCGCGTTCCCGCTGCGTGAGCGGGCTCGGCCCGACGGCGCTCGCGCTCACGGCCAGCTTGGGGTCGATCACCCGCTCACCCGCCATCACCCGCCGTACGGCTGCCGCCAGCTCCGCGGCCGGCGCGTCCTTGACCACGAACCCGGCCACCCCGGCGTCCAGAGCCCGGCTGAGATAGCCGGGGCGCCCGAACGTGGTCACGATGACCACCCGCCGGCCCCGCAGCCGCTCGGCCACCTCCAGCCCGGACATCCCGGGCATCTCTATGTCGAGCAGGATGACGTCGGGCCGGTGCTCCGCCGTCGCGGCCTCGACCAGGTCGCCCCGGCCCACCTGGGCCACCACCTCGATGTCGGCCTCCAGGCCCAGCAGCGCGGCCAGCCCGCCCCTGACGAGGTCCTGGTCGTCGGCGATGAGCACGCGGATCACGCGGCCTCCAGCGGGACGCGGGCATACAGGCGGTATCCGCCCTCCGGCAGCGCACCCACATCCAGCGACCCACCGGCCCCGGCCACCCGCTCGGCCAGCCCGGTCAACCCGTGACCCCGCCCGTCCGCTCCGTCCAGAAGCCCGTCCGTTCCGTCGAGAAGCTTGTCCGCTCCGTGCTGAAGCCCTGCCGATCCGTTCAGACGCGCGGCCGGAGGTATGGGCGTGGGGGGAGGCGCGGTCGCGGGGCCGTTGTCGCGGACCTCCAGATCCGCCCAGCTCGTGTCCACACGCAACGTGATCCGGCAGTGCCGGGCACCGCTGTGGCGCAGGACGTTGGTGGCGGCCTCGCGCACCGCCCACGCCAGCAGTGTCTCCGCGGCCCCGGGGATCGGGCCGCCGGCGGGGGAGATCTCCACCTCGATCCCGGCCAGTTCCAGCTCCCGCGCCGCCTTCTCCAGTTCTTCCGACAACGCCGGGACCCGGTATCCGGCGACGGCGTGCCGTACCTCGTCGAGGGCCTGGCGGGCGGCGGCCTCCACGTCGCCCATCTCCCGCGCGGCGCGGTCGGGGTCGGTGCGGGCCAGCCGGGCGGCGAGCTGGCTTCTGATGGTGATCGAGGTCAGGGTGTGGCCGAGGGTGTCGTGCAGGTCCCTGGAGAAGCGCAGCCGCTCGTTGTCCACGGCGAGCTGGGCCACCTGGGCGCGGGCGGCGGCCAGCCGGGCGAGCAGGTGGCCCATCCGCTTCATGCCGTGTACGGCGCCGGCCTGGGCCAGGATGACGAGCACCAGCCACCACACCCGCAGCCCGTGCGCGAGCAGGACGCCCATGGTCACGGCGATGGTCAGCAGCACCCCGGCGACGAACCCGGCGCCGCCGGTCGTCGCGGCCAGTCCGGTGATGACGTAGATGAAGGCGACGAACGCCCAGGGCGGCCCGAGCACGGGAAGGAGCGCGATCGCGGCCGCGGCCAGCCCGGCCATGGGCCACCGCCGGGGCACGCCGCTGTTCTCGCCGAGCATCCGCCACATGATCGCCATCCAGCAGCCCGACAGCACCGCGAGCCCGGCGACGGCCCACAGGACGCGCGGCAGGGCCGGACCGGTGGACAGGAACGTCCACAGCGGCCAGAGCGTCACCAGCAGCCAGGCCACCGAGCCCGCCCTGACCTGGCTACGGCCCTTGCCGAACTCGCCGCGTGCCGCCACCTTCACAAGGCCCGACGGTAACGCCAGGCGGCCAGCCCGGAAAACAGCAACGTCCACCCGGCCAGCACGACCAGCGACTTGACCGTCGGCCAGTCGCCCGCCAGGGCCCGCCAGCCGAGGGATCCGGCCTGGTAGGCGGGGCTGTACTCGGCCAGGGTCCGCATGAACTCCGGCATGAGCTGAACCGGCAGCCACAACCCGCCCAGGACGGACAGCCCGAAGAAGACGGCGATCATGGCCAGGTTCGCAGCCTGCCCGTTCATCGTGTAGCCGAAGGTGACTCCCAGAGCGGCGAACGGCACCACGCCCACCCAGATCAGCACCACGAGCGCGGGCCAGGTGCCGGGCGGCAGCCGTACACCGGAGATGAGGGCGCCCCCGCCGAGCACGGCGAAGATGCTCGGCAGAACCCCGGTCGCGCCCGCGATCAGCTTGGCCGAGATGTAGCCGTGGGCGGGCAGCGGCGTGACGGCGAGCTGCCGCAGCCAGCCCTTCGAGCGCTCCATGGCGATCGCGCCGCCGATGAACAGCGCGCCGCCCATCGCGCCGTAGACGGCCATCGAGACCATCGTGTACGCGGCGAAGTCGACCTGCTGCGGCCCCGCCGGAACGACCCGCAGCACCTTCGTCCACACCAGGTAGAGCACGAGGGGGAAGACGGTCAGCATGATGAGGCTGGTGGTGTTGCGAACGGACCGCAGCAGTTCGAGCTTGACGTAGGAGCCCATCAGTTGCCTCCCGTCAGGCTCACGAAGGCGCTTTCGAGGTCGGTCCCGGCCGTACGGACGTCTCTGGCGTCGGCGAACGTCGCGAACAGCGCGCGCAGCGTCGCGTCGGAGTCATTGGTCCGCAGTACGGCGGCGCCGCCCTCCACCCGGACCTGGCGCACCCCGGGCAACGCCTGGAGCACCCCCACCTCGGCGGCGTCCAGCGTGACGTGCACCTCGCTGCCGCCGACCAGCTCCTTGATCTTCTCGACCGGTCCGTCGGCCACGACCTTGCCCTTGGCCAGCAGGATCACCCGGTCGGCGTAGTCGTCGGCCTCGGTGAGGTAGTGGGTGGCGAAGACGGCGGTGCGGCCCTGGGCGGTGCGCGCCCGTACCTCCCGCCACAGGGCGCGGCGGCCGTCCACGTCGAGTCCGACGGTGGGCTCGTCCAGCACGAGCAGGCGCGGGTCGCCGATCAGGGCGAGGGCGATGCGCACCCGCTGCCGCTGTCCGCCGGACAGCTTGCCGATCCGCTGGGCCGCGAAGCCGTCCACGCGGGCTGCGCGCAGGGCCCGCTCGACCGGCATCGGCTTCTGGTACATGCCGGCGGTCGCCGTGACCAGCTCGTTCACGCGGACGTCCTCCAGTAGGCCGGACTCCTGCAGCAGGACGCCGACCAGGCCCTTGCGCAGGGCCTCGACCGGCGGGTGTCCGAACACCGCGGCGGTGCCCGAGGTGGGCGGGAGCAGGCCGAGGGCGATGGAGAGCAGGGTGCTCTTGCCCGCGCCGTTCGGGCCGAGCACCGCGATCGTCTGGCCCTGCTCGGCGGTCAGATCGACGCCGTCGAGGGCTCTGGCCGGGCCGTAGCGTTTGCTGACGGCCGTGAGTTCCAGGGCGTTTGCCATGGAAAGAGGCTGCTCGACGGGCCATGCACGCGGGTAGTGCCGTATGTCAGTGTTCTGACGGCACGGAGGCCATGGGCTGAATATCCGGGATCATCCCACGATCATGGGACCTGCGCGACATACGATGGTTCCTGTGACCGAGCTCGAACGTGTTCCGCCCGGCGTCGACCCCACCGTCCCCAGCTCCGCCCGGGTCTACGACTACCTGCTCGGTGGCAAGGACAACCTCGCGGTGGATCGAGCGGTCGCCGACAAGTTACTGGCGCTCGCGCCGGACACGAGACTCGTCGCCCGCGCCTCCAGGGCCTTCCTCGCCCGCGCCGTGCACCACATGGCCCAGCGGGGCGTACGGCAGTTCATCGACCTCGGCACCGGCATCCCGACCTCGCCCAGCGTGCACGAGGTCGCCAGGAGGACCAACCCCGCCTGCCGGGTCGTCTACGTCGACTACGACCCCGTCGTACGGCTGCACGCCGAGGTGCTGCTGGCCAGCGCCCCCGGCGTGGCCGGCATCCTGGCCGACGCCAGAGATCCCGACGCCATCTTCGCCGACCCGCACGTCAGCGGCCTCATCGACTTCGAGCAGCCGGTCGGGGTGCTGATGGTCGGGCTGCTCCACTTCGTCCTGGACGGCGAGGACCCCCACGGCATCGTCAAGCGCTTCCGCGAGCGGATGGCGCCGGGCAGCCATCTCGTGCTCACCCACGCCATGGACGAGAGCCACCCCGAGGCGAAACGGCAGCTCGGCGTCGCCACCGCCGGCTCGCCGATCCAGTCGGTGTTCCGCACGCGCGAGCAGGTGCTCGGCTTCTTCGACGGGTTCGAGCTGATCGGGCCGGGACTGGTGCCCGTGCAGGACTGGCGGATGCCGGAGGACGAGGTGCCGGCCGTACCGCTGCTGGACGGCCCACCCCACGTGCTCATCGACGCGGGAGTGGGCCGGATGGCGGGTTAGGAGTAGCGGGCGGCGCCGGTGCCGGGGACAATCTCGCCCAGAATCCACGCGGGCAGCCCGCGCGACTCCAGCAGGCGCAGTGCCGCGTCGGCCGCCTCGGGGGCGACGATCGCGGCCATGCCCACACCCAGGTTGAACGTGCGGTCCATGGCCTGCCGTTCGATCGAACCGTGCCCGGCCAGGACCTGGAAGACGGCGGGCACCGTCCACGACTCCCGCGACAGCACCGCGTCCAGCCCTGGCGGCAGGGAACGCGCGATGTTGCCCTCGATGCCGCCGCCGGTGATGTGGGAGTAGGCGCGCACCTCGACCGAGCGGGCCAGCTCCAGGCAGTCGAGGGAGTAGATGCGGGTGGGCTCCAGCAGTTCCTCGCCCAGCGGGCGGGCGAGCTCGGGCAGCTCGTCGTCCAGCGACAGCCCGGCGTTCTTCACCACGTGCCGCACGAGCGAGTAGCCGTTGGAGTGGATGCCCGACGAGGCCAGGCCCAGCACCACGTCGCCCGCGCGCACCCGGTCGGGGCCGAGCATGTCCGCGGCCTCGACCACGCCCGTGCCGGCGCCGGCCAGGTCGTACTCGTCGGCGCCCATGGCGCCGGGGTGCTCGGCGGTCTCGCCGCCGACCAGCGCGGCCCCGGCCAGGCGGCAGCCCTCGGCCACGCCGCCGACGATCTCCGCGACGCGCTCGGGCACCACCTTGCCGCAGGCGATGTAGTCGGTCATGAACAGCGGCTCGGCACCGCAGACCACGAGGTCGTCGAGGACCATGCCGACCAGGTCGATGCCGATGGTGTCGTGCTTGCCGTACTGCTGCGCGATCATGACCTTGGTGCCGACGCCGTCGGTCGACGTGGCCAGCAGCGGCCGCTTGTAGCGCAGCAGGAACGAGGCGTCGAACAACCCGGCGAAGCCGCTGGCGTCGTCGACCACCTCGGGCCGCCGCGAGCGCGCGACCTTGGCCTTCATCAGCTCGACGGCGCGCTCGCCCGCCGCGATGTCGACGCCCGCGGCCTCGTAGGTGGTCACTTGGTGCTCTCCAACACGTACTTCCCGACGTTGTCCTGGTCGATCGGGATCGGGTAGCTGCCGTCGAAGCAGGCTCGGCAGAGGCGGTCGGCGGGGATGGTCGTGGCCTCGGTCAGGCCTTCCAGGGAGATGTAGCCGAGCGAGTCGGCGCCCAGGGAGGCCCGGATCTCCTCCACCGACAGCGAGCCGGCGATCAGCTCGGCGCGGGTGGCGAAGTCGATGCCGTAGAAGCACGGCCAGGAGACCGGCGGGGAGGAGATGCGCACGTGCACCTCGCGCGCGCCCGCCTCGCGCAGCATCTTGACGATCGCGCGCTGGGTGTTGCCGCGCACGATCGAGTCGTCGACGACGACCAGCCGCTTGCCCTCCACGACCTCGCGCAGCGGGTTGAGCTTGAGCCGGATGCCGAGCTGGCGGATGGTCTGCGACGGCTCGATGAACGTGCGGCCGACGTAGGAGTTCTTGACCAGGCCCTGGCCGTAGGGGATGCCGGACTCCTCGGCGTAGCCGACGGCGGCGGGGGTGCCCGACTCGGGCGTCGGGATGACCAGGTCGGCCTCGACCGGGTGCTCGCGGGCCAGCACCCTGCCGACCTCGACGCGGGTGACCTGCACGCCGCGCCCGGCGATCGTGGTGTCGGGGCGGGCCAGGTAGACGTACTCGAACAGGCAGCCCTTCGGCTCGGCGACCGCGAACCTGCGCGAGCGCACGCCGCGCTCGTCGATGGTGAGCAGCTCGCCCGGCTCGACCTCGCGCACGAACGTGGCGCCGACGATGTCGAGCGCGGCCGTCTCCGAGGCGACGACCCAGCCCCGCTCCAGGCGGCCCAGGACCAGCGGGCGGATGCCCTGCGGGTCGCGGGCCGCGTAGAGGGTCTTCTCGTTCATGAACACCAGCGAGTAGGCGCCGAGCACCTGCGGGAGCAGTTCCGCGGCGGCGTCCTCGATGGAGCGGCTGCGGTCCTGCGCGAGCAGGGTGGTGAGCACCTCGGTGTCGGTGGTGGCCCTGGTGGTGCCCGGCTCCAGGCGCTGGGCCAGGACCGGGGTGTTGATCAGGTTGCCGTTGTGGGCGAGTGCGAGCCCGCCCTGGTCGGTGGAGCTCAGCGTCGGCTGAGCGTTCTCCCAGACGCTGGAACCGGTGGTGGAGTAGCGGCAGTGGCCGATGGCCAGGTGACCGCGCAGGGTTCCGAGCACCGACTCGTCGAAGACTTGGGCGACGAGCCCCATGTCCTTGTAGACGAGGATCCTGCTGCCCTCGCTGACCGCGATGCCCGCGGACTCCTGGCCGCGGTGCTGCAACGCGTACAGCCCGTAGTAGGTGAGTTTGGATACTTCCTCGCCTGGGGCCCACACGCCGAAGACACCGCAGGCATCCTTGGGAGCACGGTCTTGGGGGTCCAGGTCATGGCCGAGTCGGCCGTCGCCCTTCAGCACGTACCTCAGTTTAGGTCGGCCACTTCCGTGCTCGCACACCCGGGTGCGAGATCAGGTGATATGGGCGGATCGTGCCGCGTTCGACCCTTCTCGGATGATCTCGCCGGTGAGGTTGTGGTTGGCCGCGGAACCGAGGAAGAGCAGGAGCGCCGCCACGTCGTCCGCGGTGGACAACCTCTTGCTGGGTGTACGGCCGGCCACCGCGTCGAACACCTGCCCGGGGATCGGACTGCTGTCCGTCCTGGTCAGGCCGACAGCTGCCACGTTCACCAGGACGCCGTCCATGCCCGCCTGCCAGGCCAGCGTGCGGGCCAGGCCGTGCAGGGCCATCTTGGCGGTGCCGTACGGGCCGGCGCCGGGCGTGCCCTCCTCGGCGATCCCGGAGGAGACCAGAACGACCCGTCCGAAACCCCGCTCCCGCATCGCGGGCACCACGGACTGCGCGAGCACCACGTTGCCGAGCACGTTGGCATGGAGCATCTCGCTCCAGTGCTCGATCGGAATCTCCTCGAACCTCTCGGTCCTGGGCGCGTCCCCGCCCCACATGACCGCGTTGGCGATCACCGAGTCGAACGGCCCCGCCGCGGCGACCGCCGCCCGGACGCTCCCGTGCTCACCCAGATCCAGATGGACGGCCGCGGCCGTCCCGCCGGCCTGCTCGATCTCCTTCACGACCCGCTCGGCACGGTCGGGGCCGGACTTGTAGGTCAGCGTGACACGGTGCCCGGCGCGGCCGAACGCGCGGGCGGTGGCGGCGCCGATGCCGGAAGAGCCGCCGGTGACGAGAACATGCATGTGAACTCCATTCCTTGCTATTAGCCAACTAATTAGTCGGCTAATCGCAAGGATGCAAGGGAGTTTCGCCCTCGGCGGAAGGGCAGGCCCACAACTGGCCGACCAACCGCACCATCGTCGCCCGGTCCTCCGGGGCGAGCTGGGCCAGCACCTCGCGGTCGTTGCGCTCCCAGATCTCCTCCACCGGCCCCTGCAGCGCCTTGCCCGCCTCCGTCAGATGGACGTGGCTCAGCCGGGGCCGCTTCGAGTCCGGCGTGCGGCGCACGAACCCCGCCCGCTCCAGGCGCTGGATCGTCTTCGTCACCGTGGGCGGCTCCACGCCCAGCCGGGCGATCAGCTCGCTCTGCGACAGCCCGTCCTCGCGCCACAACTGGTTGAGCAGCATCTCCTGGCCCACGTGCAGGCCCAGCTCGGTCAGTTCCGCCGCCACCCGGTAGCGGTGCACCTTGGTGATCTTGATGAGCGCGTAGGTGAGGGTCTCGTCGAGCATGCCTTCATCTTGCCCGCCGCCAGCGGTTTTGGCGCAACATGAGGCAACCGTGGGCGGACTCTTACCGTGTCGCGCGGTTGCGGGGACAGGGCGCGCGCGAAGGTGGGGTATCCGGCTATGACGACCCCGTCGGGAGACGCAGACGTGACCACACCTGGGGACCCGGACGAGCCGCGCCCACCTGCGCACGGCCGTCCCGCACCAGACGCGCCAGACCAGCCGTCGCCGCCGCCCGCACCACCACCCGCACCGCCCACGCCGCCGCCCTCGCAGCCGCGCGCGGCCGGGCCGGACGACGACCTGCCCGAGCCGCCCGACTCCGAAGAGCCGCCCGCCTCGTGGTGGGTGGAGGAGACGGTGCCGGGCGAGGACGAGACCGGCGCGGCCGGGCAGGGCGACGGCGGACGGGAAGAGCGCGGGGCGGGGGAGCCCGAGGCGTGGGGAGGTGCGGCGGCGGAGGAGCCGATCACACCGGTTCCGCCCGTGGTGCCGCCGACCGCGCCGCCGCCACCCGCGCCGGAGCCGTCCCCGTGGAACGAGCCGGACGTGCCCGCGCCGCAGGACACCGAGCGCACCACCGCGTACGAGATCCCGGAGTGGGCGCGCGACGACACGCCTCCGGCCGGGACGCCCGAGCCCACCCGGTCCTGGGACGCGCCGGAGCCGCAGGGTTCCGAGCAGCCGGGCGCGGGGGAGACGCAGGCGTACCAGGTCCCGGGTTCCACGCCGTCCTACCCGGGCTGGGAGAGTTCCTCGCCGGCGTCGAGCTGGGAGGGTCCGGGCGGCTCGTCGTCATCGGGCCCGCAGCCGTCGCGCTACGACCCGCCCACGCCGCCGGAACGCCCGACGTTCGCTCCGGCCGGCCCTTACGAGGGCGGACCCAAGGAGTACGGCAGCGGCGCCACCTACGGCGAGCCCGCCGAAGGCGGCACCCCGGGCGGCGGAACACCCGGCGGTCCAGGCGCGGCAGGTGCGGCGGGCGCGGCGGGTGCCGCCGCCGCGGGTGCGGCGGCAGGCGCGGCCTTCGGCGCCGCGGCTCCAGGCGGCCAGAGCGGTCAAGGTGGCCAAGGTGGCCAAGGCGGCCAAGGTCAAGGCGGCCAAAGCGGTCAGGGCGGTCAGGGGCAAGGCGCCAGCGGTCAAGGCACCGGTGGCCAGGGTGCGGGCGGGCAAGGAGCGGGTGCGGGGGAGGTGCCCTATGGGGCGGGACCGCCTCGGGATCCCTATGCGGCCGCTGCCCAGAGCCCGGCGGAAGGCCCGGTCCCCGGCGCCTCCCCGTACGGCGGCGCCGACCCGTCGGTCCCCGGCTCCACCCCGTCCAGCCCGTACGGCGGCGCCCCGGGCGGCCCCGCCTACCCGCCCTCGGGAGGCGGCGCCTACACCCCGCCCACCGGCGGCCCCGGGCCGTACCAGCCGGACTGGCAGCCCAAGAAGCCCGGCAACGGCCTGGCGGTGGCGTCGCTGGTGCTGGGTGTGGCGAGCGTGTTCCTGCTGCTGGTGTGCTTCACCGGCGTGCTCACCGCGATCATCGCGATCGTGCTGGGCGCGGTCGCGCTGTCCAAGGGCGGCGGCAAGGGCATGTCCTGGACCGGCATCGGCCTGGGCATCGCGACGCTGGTCCTGGCGGTGTGCGGGTTCTTCGCGATCCGCGCCTACTTCTCGGAGTGCGCCAACCTGCCGCCGCAGCTCAGCGAGCGCTGCGTGCAGAGCAAGCTCCCGTGGGGCACCCCCTGACGTCAGAGGGGGAGGAATTCGGATAGGTCGGCACGGGCGCCGCTCGCTGAGACGGCGCCCTTCGCCATTGCCTCGTCCCACCCGATCCGGCCGAGCGCCAGGTCGATCCACGTGCGCGCGTCGGTCTCGACCACGTTGGGCGGGGTCCCCCGGGTGTGCCTGGGTCCTTCGATCGCCTGCACGGCGGCGTGCGGCGGCACCCTGACCTCGACGGTACGCCCCGGTGCCCCGGACGCCAGCCGTTCCAGCAGATACCGCACGGCCAGCCGCTCGGCGGCCCGCTCGGGAGCGGCGCCCCGGTCGTAGGCGGTCACCACGGCCCCGACCAACGTGTCGGCGAGACCGGCCGCCGGGCCGTCGTATTCCGGCTGGTCGTTGGCGATCAGCTGCGCGTCGAGCGCGGCCCTCAGCTTGTCGGGGTCGATCTTCCTGGCTGCCATCCCCCCATTCTCCAGCCCCGACTCCCACGTACCCCCAGCCAGCGTTCATCGAGGCGGTGACCGTCGTTCACCGGCGGTTCCGAATGCGGCCGTAGCGTCCCGGCGGAACGATTGCGCACCACCTTGGAGGAACCCCGTGTTGCTGCCCCTGCTCAACGACTCGCACAAGGGCGGCCGATCGGCCCTGACGTGCATGTTCCGATGCGGCAACGCGTGCGCGCACGACGTCGCCAACCGCAGCGGCAACGCCTACTTCAGCGACATCGCCGCCGAAGCCCTGTCCCGTCGCGGCGCCCTGCGCGCGGGCGCCCTGGGCGCGCTGGTGGTCGGGGCGGGTGTGGCGGGAGCCGTACCCGCGATGGCGGATCCCGCGGAGCCGGACGGAGAGCTGTCCGCGGCCGGCCGGCACCACGGTGACCTGCGCTTCACGCCGGTGCCGCCGAACAAGGACGACGCGCTGCGCATCCCGGACGGCTACCGCTCCTCCGTCGTGGTCCGCTGGGGCGACCCGGTGCTGCCCGACGCCCCCGACTTCGACTTCGACAACCAGACGGCCGAGGCGCAGGCCAAGCAGTTCGGCTACAACTGCGACTTCGTGACGCTCTTCGAGATGGGGCGCAACCGCGGGCTGCTCTGGGTCAACCACGAGTACACCGACGAGTCGCTGATGTTCCGCGGGTACACGGCGGCGACGGCGACACCCGAGCAGATCAAGATCGCGCTGGCCGCTCACGGCGGTTCGGTCGTGGAGGTCGAGCGCGTCCGGAGCACTGGCGAGTGGAAGCTGGTGACGAGGGGCCGGCGGCGCTACAACCGGCGCGTCACCGCGCAGACCCCGATGCGCTTCACCGGTCCCGCCGCGGGCCACGACCTGCTCAAGACGGCGGCCGACCCGGCCGGCCGCAAGCCGGTCGGCATGCTGAACAACTGCGCCGGCGGCACCACCCCCTGGGGGACCGTGCTGACCGCCGAGGAGAACTTCGACCAGTACTTCGTCAACGGCGACAAGAACAACCCCAACATCGCCCGCTACACGATCCCGACGAACATCCAGGCGAGCAACCGCCGCTTCGACAAGGTCGAGGAGCGCTTCGACCTGGCCAAGCACCCGAACGAGGCCAACCGGTTCGGGTGGATCGTGGAGATCGACCCGTTCGACCCGGACTCGACGCCGCTCAAGCGCACCGCGCTCGGCCGCTTCAAGCACGAGGCCGCCACCACCTCGATCTCGCGTGACGGCCGGCTTGTGGTGTACATGGGCGACGACTCGCGCTTCGAGTACATCTACAAGTTCGTCTCGAAGAAGCGCTACATCCCGGGCTTCGACCGGCACAACCGCGGGCTGCTCGACGAGGGCACGCTGTACGTGGCCAAGTTCACCGGCGACAGCCCCAAGGAGGAGATCGACGGCTCCGGCAAGCTGCCCGCCGACGGCGCCTTCGACGGGTCCGGCGAGTGGATCGCGCTGGTGTCCGGCGACGAGTCGCACGTGCAGGGGATGAGCGCGGCCGAGGTGCTGATCTACACGCGTACCGCCGCCGACAAGGTGGGCGCGACCAAGATGGACCGGCCTGAGGACATGGAGCGCAATCCGGTCACCGGCGCGGTCTACGTGGCGCTGACCAACAACACCGCCCGTACCCCCGCCCAGGTGGACGAGGCCAACCCGCGCCCGTCGAACAAGCACGGCCACGTGCTGGAGATCGTCGAGGGCCGCGGCAACGGCTTCGCCTGGTCGCTTCCGCTGGTCTGCGGCGACCCGAACGACGCCTCGACCTACTTCGCCGGATACGACAAGACGAAGGTCTCGCCGATCTCCTGCCCGGACAACCTGGCCTTCGACCGCGACGGCAACCTGTGGATCTCCACGGACGGCAACGCGCTGGGCGCCAACGACGGCCTGTTCGTCACGCCGATGCGCGGCCGTGAACGCGGGCACGTCCGCCAGTTCCTCACGGTGCCGGTGGGCGCCGAGACCTGCGGCCCGATGGTCACCGACGACCAGCGCAGCGTCTTCGTCGCGGTCCAGCACCCGGGCGAGATCGACGGCGCCACTCCGGACAACCCCGCCAGCCGCTGGCCCGACGGCGAGCAGCCCCGCCCGTCGGTCGCCGTCGTCTGGCACGGCCAGGGCCGCAAGATCGGCTCCTGAAAAACGGCTTGACCTCAAGTTTGGTTGAGCTCGTACGGTCTACCCATGAGCATGGAGATGACCGCCTGGCACCAGCTGTACTCGATGAACAACAACCAGCAGGACCGAAGACGCCTGTCCAAGGACACGCTGAAACGGATCGCCGGTTTCGCTCGCCCTCACCGCCGCAGGATCGCCGTGTACCTGGTGCTCAGCGTGGTGATGGCGGGCCTGGCCGTCCTGGCCCCCGTCCTGGCGGGCCGGGTGGTGGACGCCATCGTCAAGGCGCAGCCCCTGAGCGTGGTGATCTGGCTGGCCGTGCTCATCGCCGGCCTGGCGCTGGCCGAGGCCGCGCTCGGCCTGGTCAGCCGCTGGCTTTCCTCCGGGCTGGGCGAGGGGCTGATCCTCGACCTGCGCACCGCGGTGTTCGACCACGTCCAGCGTATGCCGATCGCCTTCTTCACCAGGACGCGCACCGGCGCTCTGGTGAGCCGGCTGAACAACGACGTCATCGGCGCCCAGCGCGCCTTCACCGACACGCTCTCCAGCGTCGCCGGCAACGTGGTCACGCTCGTGCTCACCCTCACGGTCATGATCGGCATCTCCTGGCAGATCACGCTGCTGGCGCTGCTCCTGCTGCCGGTCTTCGTGCTGCCCGCCCGCCGGATGGGCCTCAGGATCGCCGATCAGCGCCGCGAGGCCGCCGACCACAACGCGGCCATGAGCACCCAGATGACCGAGCGGTTCTCGGCGCCCGGCGCGACGCTGGTGAAGTTGTTCGGGCGGCCGGCCAGGGAGTCGGCGGAGTTCTCCGCCAGGGCCAGGCGGGTGCGCGACATCGGGGTGCGCACCGCGATGACCCAGTACTTCTTCGTCACCGCCCTCACCCTCGTCTCCGCCCTCGCCCTGGCGCTCGTCTACGGCCTCGGCGGCTTCTACGCCCTGAGCGGCAGTCTCGACCCCGGCTCGGTGGTGGCTCTGGCGCTGCTGCTGACCCGCCTGTACGCGCCGCTGACCAGCCTGGCCAGCGCCCGCGTGGACGTCATGAGCGCCCTGGTCAGCTTCGAGCGGGTCTTCGAGGTGCTCGACCTGGAGCCGCTGATCAAGGACAGGCCGGGGGCGCGGGCCGTACCTGATGGGCCGGTGACCGTGGAGTTCGACGACGTGCGCTTCGCCTACCCCTCGGCCGACAAGGTCTCCCTCGCCTCGCTGGAGGAGGTCGCGACCCTCGACTCCCGCGGCGGCGAGCGGGTGCTGCACGGCATCTCCTTCACCGCCGAGCCCGGCCAGATGATCGCCCTGGTGGGCTCCTCGGGCGCGGGCAAGTCGACGATCGCGCAGCTCCTGCCGCGCCTCTACGACGTCGACGAAGGCACGGTACGGCTCGGCGGCGTCGACGTACGCGACCTGAGCGCCGACTCCATCCGCGAGACCCTCGGCATGGTCACCCAGGACGGCCACCTCTTCCACGACTCCATCCGCGGCAACCTGCTCTTCGCCCGCCCGGACGCCACCGAGGAGGAGATCTGGGACGCCCTGCGCCGGGCCCGCCTGTCCACCCTCATCGAGTCGCTGCCGGACAAGCTGGACACCGTGGTCGGCGAACGCGGCTACCGCCTGTCCGGCGGCGAGCGCCAGCGCCTGACCATCGCCCGCCTGCTGCTGGCCAAGCCGCAGGTGGTGATCCTGGACGAGGCCACCGCCGCGCTCGACTCCACGAGCGAGGCGGCCGTGCAGGCGGCGCTGGCCGAGGCGCTCGACGGCCGGACCGCCGTGGTGATCGCGCACCGCCTGTCCACGATCCGCGCCGCCGACCAGATCCTGGTGATCGAGGACGGCCGGGTGGCCGAGCGCGGAACCCACGAGGAACTGCTGGCCGCGGGCGGCCGCTACGAGGAGCTTTACCGCACTCAGTTCGCCGACCCGGCCATCTCCACCGCGGCGTGATCGGGCGTACGAGGCCGGCGCCGCATGGCCGACAGGCTCACCGGCACCCCGACGAGCACGATGACCGCCGCGATCACCAGCGTGAACTGGTAGGCGTCGAGGAAGGCGGGCAGCGGGGCCAGGCCGCTGCCGCTCTGCCGGGAGGTCAGGATCGCGCCGAGCACGGTGATCCCGAGCAGCCCGAAGACCTCCCGGGAGACGTTCAGCACGCCGGAGGCGACGCCCGAGCGTCCCTCCGGCAGCGCGTCGAGGACGGCGGTGGTCAGCGGAACCAGCATGCCGCCGCCGAGCCCATAGACCAGGAACCAGGGCAGCACGTCGAGGTAGCGGCCGTCGGCCCCCACCCCGGAGAGCATGAAGATGGCCACCGCCATCAGCACGAGGCCGAGCGCCACGGTGGGGCCGATGCCGATGAGCCGGGCCAGCCGCTGTGACAGGAGGGCGACGACGGCCATGACCAGCGCCATCGGCACGAACGCCGCGCCCGCCTCGGTGGGGGAGAACCCGAGCACGTTCTGCAGCCACAGCGCGCTGAAGAAGTAGATGCCGAACACGCCGAACGACCAGACGCCCATGCTCAGGATGCCGCCGCTGAAGACCCGGTCGCGAAACAGCGACACGTCGATCATCGGCTCGGCCGAGCGGGACTCCACGAGCACGAAGAACACGGCGCCGGCCAGGGCGACGGCGAAGGCGGCCAGGATCAGAGGCGAGGTCCAGCCGGCCGACGAACCTTCGATGAGCGCGAAGGTCAGGGCGAACAGGGCGATCGTGGAGGCGGCCAGGCCGGGCAGGTCGAGGCTGTGCCGTACCGGCTGGAAGGCGGGGCGCACCGCCCACCAGGCCAGCCAGAACGTGGCGACGCCGAGCGGCACGTTGATCAGGTAGATCCAGCCCCAGTGCAGGTGCTCGCTGATGAAGCCGCCGGTGACCGGGCCGAGCGCCATCGAGAGGGCGCCGGCCGAGCTCCAGATGCCGACGGCCCTGCCGCGTTCGGCGGGGTCGCGGAAGATCTGCGACAGCAGCGCCAACGAGGTCGGCGTGAGCAGCGCGGCCCCGACGCCCTGGGCGGCGCGGGCGGCGATCAGCGTGCCGCCGGACTCCGACAGGCCCGCCGCCAGGGACGAGAGCGTGAAGAGCGACAGTCCGACGAGGAAGATCCGCCGCGCGCCGAACAGGTCGGCCAGCCTCCCGCCGACCAGCATGAGTCCGGCGAAGACCAGGATGTACGCGGTCGTGATCCACTCCAGCCCGGAGATCGTGAGACCGAGCTCCCGCTGGATCGTCGGCAGCGCCGTGTTCTGGATGTTGTTGTCCAGGTAGGTCATCGTCGTCCCGAGCGTCACAGCGCCCAGGGCCCACCATCTGCGCATGATCCTTCCTTCCTGTACGCCGTACTTGTACGACGTACAGGAGACCTTGTACGGCGTATAGTTGTCAACCGTGATGGGAAAACTGAGCGCCGAGGCGATCGTCGAACGCGCCCTGGAGATCGGCGACGACGAAGGACTCGACGCGGTCACGATCCGGCGGCTGGCCACCGACCTGGGTGTCACGCCGATGGCGCTCTACTGGCACTTCAAGAACAAGGAACTGCTGCTCATCGGCATGGCCGACCACCTGATCGCCGGGTTCCACGTCGGCCACGACGACGGGCGGCCCTGGCTCGACCAACTGCGCGACCTCGTGGAGGGCCTGATCGGGACGCTGCGCCGGCACCCGTGCGCCAAGAACGTGCTGGAGCAGACCGACCAGACCCGGGTGCCGCGGTTCCTGGCCGTCTGGGACCTGGCGCTCGGCCTGGCCCGCGAGGGCGGGTTCGGCGTGGAGGAGAGCTGCCTGATCACCAAGTACATCCTGCAGAGCGCCATCGCCATCGCCGACGCCCCGGTGCACTTCCGCGCCGCCTGCACCCCCGAGGAGGCGAGCGAGATGCTCAGGGTCAAGCGGGTGGGCCTGGAGTCGCTGCCCGCCGACCGCTACCCGAACATCGTGGCGATGGCCGCGCCCATGGTCGGCGACCTGGACCCCGGCTTCTACGACTCCTTCGGCGTCGAACTGATCCTCAGCGGCATCGCCGCCCTGGCAGGATCACGGTCATGACCTTCGAGCTGATCTGCGAGATCGAACCGCCCACCAAGCCCGACCTGAAGCACGTCAGGCACCAGATCGGCACGCTGAGCAAGATCGCGCACTCCTTCCTCATCCCCGACAACCACATCGGCCGCGCCACGGTCTCCTCGGTCGCGGTGGCGCACGAGGTGGAGGCCATGGGCGGGCGCAGCATCGCCTGCCTGAACTCCCGCGACCGCAACCTGCTCGGCTTCCGCCGCGACCTGCTGACGGCCGCCGCGTACGGGGTCGACCAGTTTCTGTTCGTCTTCGGCGACAAACCGACGAGCGGCAACCGCACCAGCGACCTGACGGTCCGCTCGATGATCGACGAGGCCAGGGCGTTCTCCCCAGACTTCAAGGTCGGCGCGGCGGCGGGTCACCGCCCGCTGCCCGCGTGGAAGCGCGCGGCCGACTTCCTGTTCGTCCAGGTCAGCTTCGACCTGGACACGCTGCTGCGCTGGCGCGAGGCCAACCCCGTCGACGTGCCCGTCTACGCCGGCGTCATGGTCCTGGCCAGCGAGTCGCACGCCCGCCGCCTGGCCGGCGCCATCCCCGACATCGCGATCCCGGAGTCGATGTTCACCGCCCTGGCCGCCGACCGCATGGCCGGCGTCGAGGCGGCCTGCGAACACGTGCTGGCCATCCGCGACTCCGGCGCGTACGACGGCGTCCACCTCATCCCGGTCGCCCGCTACCGCGACGTCGAGTCCCGCCTGTCCGCCGAACTCAGATGAGCCCGAGCTTCAGCATGATCGCGCGATCAAGGTCCGCGATCTCCTGCGACTCCAGCCCGCCTTTGAAGGCGCCGAGCCGTGCCGGATCCACCGAGTAGATCTGGTCGGTCAGGATGCGGGTCTTGACGCCGTCAAACTCGATCTCCGGCCGGTAGATGGCAGGTCCGGCACGCGTCGAGGTCAGTGCGATGGTGACGGTACTGGTCGCGAACCTGTCGGATTGGATCACGACCCCGTAGCGCTCGCCCTGCTGCTCGTGGCCGCGGGCTCCAGCGGGAGGTTTTACCTCCCGGATCGCGCCGCGGAAGATCACTCCGTGACTCCCATGAACCGTTGGATCGCCAGCATCTCAGCCTGGTCGTCGGGGTCGTTCCGCAGTCGCTCGGCATCCTCGCCGGCCTGTTCGAGCAGGAGTTCCCTGTACGTTCGCAGGATCGCGTAGCGAACGGCCTCCGACCGGCTGCGATGGTCGCCGGCGAGTGCGCGGAGCGCGGTTTCCATGGCTTCGTCGGTCCGCACGTTGAGAGTGCCCATGCCGCCGATTGTAACACGTTTTGTGTTACGGCCTGGGGTCGCGTGCGAGGACGGCCAGGAGGGTGCCGAGGAGGGCGACGGCGAACAGGACGGTGTAGGCGCGCTGGAAGCCGGTCATGAGCTGGTCCACGGCCACGGGTGACAGCTTGGACAGCGTGGCCGCGTACACCTGGTCGCGCAGTTCCGGGCCCACCGAGCTGGTGATCAGGCTCAGCGACATGCCCACGCTCAGCACCACCCCCACGTTCATGATCATGATGCGGAAGCCGTTCACCACCCCCAGGCTGCCGGCGGGCAGCGCGGACATCACCTGCGTGGTGTTGCCGGTCAGGAACGTCCCGCTCCCGCACCCGGCCAGGAAGAGCCCCACCCCGATGATCCAGTACGGCGTCGCCGGATCCGCCGTCAGCATCAGCGTCCCGAGACCCAGGGCGCTGAACACCGACCCCCCGATCGATAGCGCGTGCGGCGACAGGCGGCGTCCGAGCGCCCCGGCGACGGGCGAGGCGAGCGCCATGCCCACGGGCACCGGCAGGACGCTGAGACCGGCGGTGAAGGCGTCCAGGCCCCTGGCGGACTGGAAGTACAGGGCGACCACCAGGATCAGCGCCGAGCGGGCCAGAGCGTTGCAGAACGAGGCCAGGTTCGCGCAGGCCAGCATCCGCCCGGCGAACAACCCCATGTTGAGCACCGGGTGCGAGGCCCGCCGTTCCACGACCACGATCAGCGGGGCCAGCACCAGGAAGACGGCGGCGCCGGTGAGCACGACGGGGCTGGACAGGCCACGGGAACCGGCCTCGGACAACGCCAGCAGTACCGCGGACAAAGCGGCGAACACCAGCACGTTGCCCAGCGCGTCCACCGGCTCGCGCGGCCCGCGCGGCATTTTGCGCAGCGTCACCGCACCCCACGCCAGCGCGATCACCCCGGCGGGCACGTTCACCCAGAAGATCCACTGCCAGCCCGCGGTGTCGGCGATGAGGCCGCCCAGCGTGGGGCCGGCGAGCTGGGCGACGGAGAGGGTGCCGATGTAGACGCCCATGCCCTGGCTGAGCCGGTCGGGCGGGAAGGCGTCGGTGATGATGACGGTCCCGTTGGCCAGGATCATGGCGGCGCCGACGGCCTGGACGACCCGCATCGCCACCAGGAACCACACGTTCGGCGAGAACCCGGCCAGCAGCGAGGCCACCGTGAACAGCGCGAACCCGGCCAGATAGATCTCCCGTCGCCCGAGCAGGTCGGCGACCCGGCCGAAGAAGACCAGGCTGGCGGTGTTGACCAGCAGGAACGCCAGCAGGATCCAGCCCGACTCGAACGGTCCCGCCCGGAAGTGCCGGACGACCGCGGGCAGCGCCACGTTGAGCGTGCTCCCGGCGATGCCGATCAGGACAAGCCCGAGACTGGTGACCGACACCACCTTCCAGGCATACCGGAGGCGGCTGGCGTAATCGGGGGAGACCGCGACCATGCCCCCCACTATGACGTACGACGTACGTCCGCTTTCACCTGGCCCGCTTGCGCAGCCCCTCCAGGTCGTGGATGATCACCCGCCGCCGCCCGGTCTCGATCAGCCCGCGGTCACGCAGCGAACGCAGCGCCTTGCTGACCGCCTCCCGCGAGGCGCCGGTCCAGCCGGCCAGTTCGTCCTGGGACAGGGGCAGCGCCACGCGTACCCCGCTGTTGGTCTTCTCTCCGTAGCGCTCGGCCAGCTCGATCAGCCGGGTCGCCACCCGCCCCGTCGTGTCGAACGCGCCGTACTCGATGCGCTTGCGGTCGGCGTCGCGCAGCTTCTCGGTGACCGACTGCATGAGCAGCACCGCCACCCGCCCGTGCTCGCGCAGGTAGGCGGGGAAGTCCCGCACCACGATGCCCTCGATCGGCTCCAGCGCCGTCACCGTGGCCGAGCGCGGCCAGCCGTCGATCGACGACATCTCGCCGATCAGCGCGCCCGGCCCGCGGATGGCCAGCACGACCTCGGTGCCGCTGCTGGTGTGCGATGAGCACTTGACCCGGCCCTCGGTCAGCACCAGCACCCAGTCGGAGGTGTCGCCTTCGGTCATGACGGTCGTGCCGCGTTCCCACCGGCGCGGCCGGCCCGCCGCGCGCAGCGCGGCGATCTCTTCCGGGGTGAGCAAGGAGGTGAACTCGCCAGGCTCTGGGTTCATGCCGCGATTATGACTGTACGGCCGCCGCCCCTTCTATGGCATTGTCAGCAGAACGTGGGCCTCCACCCGCTCATCCTTGCCCTTGAGCTCCAGCCTTCCCAGAGGCCGGGTCGCCGCGCCGGCGCCCAGTTGGGCCAGCGTGGTCGCGCCGATGACCACCGAGCCCGGCTCCGCGACGCCCTGCAGCCGCGCGGCCACGTTCACGCAGTCGCCCATCGCGTTGAAGCCGCGCAGCTCCGGGCTGCCGATGTTGCCCACGAGCGCGGGACCGGTGTTGACTCCGACGCGGAACGTCGGCCACTCCACATCGGCGCCCCGGCTCTCCGCCGCGATCACCTCCGCCGCCTCCTGCATCGCCAGCGCCGCCCGGCAGGCCGCCGCCGCGTGGTCGAGCTGAGTGGCCGGCGCGTTGAACAACGCCAGCAGCGCATCCCCGACGAACTGCACGATCGTGCCGCCGTTGTCGAGAATGCACGGCACCGCGGCGGTGTGGTAGCGGTTGAGCATCTCCACGATCTCGCCGGGCGTGACCCGCTCGGAGAACGTCGTGAACCCCTTGAGGTCGGCGAACAACGCCGTGAGCTGCTTCAGCTGCCCGCCGAGCGCCGCCTGGTCCGGATCGGCGAGCAGCGCGTTGGCCACGTCGGGCGACATGTACTGCCGGAACAACGTGTTGAGCTCGTGGTAGAGGCGGGCGTTCTCCAGCGAGATCGACAGCTGTCCCGCCAGCGTGGCCGCGAGCGCCTCATCCTGCGCGGTACGGCCCAGCGGCACCTCCAGCGCCCCGGCCAGATGCCCCTTCACGGTCAGCGGGTAGGCGACGAGCTGGTCGCGGTGAACCGGGGCGTGCCCCTCGAAGACGTACTCGCGTGAGCCGATGTCCACCTGCCCGTCGGAGACCAGGCCTATCCTGACGTCCCCGTACGCCTGCCGGACCCGTTCCAGCGCGGTGGCCAGCAGTTCCGTCTCCGGCAGGCCGACCCGGGTCTGGGCGCTGACGTCCACGAGTGCGGCCAGGCGCTCCGACAGGCGCCGCTCGTTGGCCAGGGCCTCGCCTGCCCGGTCCAGGACGGCCGCCTGGCTCTCGGTCAGGTCGAACTTGCCGGCCAGGCGGGTGGCGGCCAGGGGTTCGCCGCGCCGTACGTGCTCGACGACCTCTTCCAGGGCGCGGTCGTAGTCGGCCTTGATGCGCGCCACCGTCGCCGACAGGGCGACGGCGTCGAACAGGCCCGCGCTGGACCCCTCGCGGCGGAACTTCAGGTAGGAGCTGTAGCCGACGAAGACGAAGGCCAGCGTCAGCAGGATGTGCCAGAGCCACCAGGTCAGGTGCCAGTTGAGCTGCGACATCCCGGCCAGCATCGCCTCGCCCAGGAGCGCGTAGGCGGTGATCAGGCTGATCAGCATGGCCGCGGGGCGTCTGCGGTGGATCAGGAACATCATGACGGTGGCGGCGCCGTACAGCAGGACGCCCGGAACGGAGCCCCAGACCAGCCAGCCGGCGTGCTCGCCGAGCGGCGGGTCGCTGAGCGGGGTGAGGCCGGGCAGCAGCGAGGCGAGACCCCACAGGATCATGAAGCCGATCAGCGCGCCGCGGATGACGTGCTGCGCCTCCAGGACGCGCGCCGCCGCCCGCTCACCCAGCGGCAGCGCGGAGGCGAACGCGAACCCGGCCGCGAGGGTGAGCCCGACCTGCTGTCCGATGTCGAACCCGAGCGAGCCGACCGGCAGGATCACCTGCGGGGTGGCCAGGCCGTGCAGGAAGAAGAACCCGGCGCTGGTCAGGAACACCATGGACACGAGGAACAGCCGTGCGTCCTGCCTCCGGCGCGAGGCCTCGCTGACCATCAGGCCGAGCGTCACGTTGAGCCCGGCGACCGCGAGGATCATCCAGAAGTGGCTGGGATTGTGCTGCCACATGACGTTCAGCTTCTCCTGCGCGAGGAGAAGCCAGAGTCCGAGCAGGGGCAGCGCTAGATGGATCGCCCAGACGACGGCTCTGACCGGCTGGGTGGCTGGCGGGAGGTAGGGACGGTCGGTAGGCAACGTGCGGCCTCCGCAGTGACGTGGGCCCCGAACAGTCCTGATTATCCCTAAGTCCGGCGTCGAGCGGTGCGTCGTTTTACGCAGTCCGTCAGTCAGAGTTGGTAAGCCCAGTTCGTCACTCTCTGTCAGTTACGAACACGTTATGTGGTTCTTGTCATCCGTTGGAACGGTTGAAGCGTGAACCTCATGCTCACCATGAGCATCAGATTCCCCTGGAAGGACAACCGTGGCCCTCAAGACTCGCGTGCTCCCGCTCGCCGCCGCAGGCGCGCTGGCCGCCTCACTGCTGACCGTCGGTGGCGTCGCCACCGCCTCCACCTCCTCGGCGGCCGAGGTGCACGCGTGCGTGCACAAGAAGACGCGGTACGCCCGCATCGTCAACCCGGCCACGCCCTGCAGGAAGACCGAGATCCGGGTGCTCATCGGAGGCGGCGGCGGGCACAGCACCTCCGGCGTCCAGGGACCCCAGGGCGAGCGCGGCCCCGCGGGCCCCGCCGGCCCGACCGGCGCCACGGGCCCGACCGGCCCTCAGGGCCCCAAGGGCGTGCCCGGCCTGAAGGGCGCCACCGGCCCGCAGGGCCCGAAGGGCGCCGACGGCGTCCCGGGCAAGGACGGAGCCACCGGCCCCAAGGGCGCCGACGGCAAGGACGGCCTGAACGGCAAGGACGGCGCGACCGGCCCCAAGGGCGCCGACGGCAAGGACGGCCTGCCGGGCAAGCCGGGTGCCGACGGCAAGGACGGTCTGCCGGGCAAGCCTGGGCAGAACGGGCGGGACGGCAAGGACGGTAAGGACGGCGAGCGCGGTCCGGTGGGTCCCCAGGGTCCCAAGGGTGACCCCGGCACCGGCGGTGGCGGCACCTACACGACCTACACGAAGTCCGCTTCCATCGGCAACTACGGCACCGGCAGCGTCTCGTGCAACGGCAACGACGCGGTCACCGGCGGCGGCTTCTCCGGCGTCTCCTCACGCTACACCGTGACCAGCAGCATGCCCTCCGGCTCCGGCTGGTCGGTTTCGGTCGAGAAGCTGGACAACGACAACGACAAGAGCGGCGGCCATGGCAGCAAGGGCACCGTCTACGTGGTCTGCCTGAAGAAGGTCTGACACGCGCTGAGGGGCCGGTGAACAGCCACCGGCCCCTCAGACCCAGCTGTCTAGCCCAGGAGCTCAGGCAGCGTCCCCTCGTGCGTCTCGCGCAGTTCCGCGAGCGGCACCTCGAACACGCCCTCCACGACCAGTGCCGGCCCGCCGGTCACACCGAGCCCGTAGCAGGGCACCTCGTGCCGCGCGCACAGCGCCGCGAACTCGTCGAACGCCTCCGGCCTGACCGCCACCAGCGCCCGCGCCGACGACTCGCTGAACAGGTCGGTGAACGCGTCCCCGGTCAGCGAAGCCGACACCGTGGCGCCGACCCCGGCGGCCAGGCACGCCTCGGCCAGCGCGATCCCGAGGCCGCCGTCCGACAGGTCGTGCGAGCCCTGCAGCAGCCCGCGCCGCGCCGCCTCGACCAGCACGGTGGCCAGCGCGGCCTCCGCGACGAGGTCGGCCTCAGGCGGCAGCCCGCCCAGGTGGCCGTGCGCCACGTGCGCCCACTCGGAGCCGCCGAACTCGGCCTTCGTCTCACCCAGCAGCGCCACCCGCAGCCCCTCGGCGGGGAACCCGGACGGCACCCGCTTGGCCACGTCGTCGATGACGCCGAGCACGCCCACGACCGGCGTCGGGTGGATGGCGGTGCTGCCGGTCTGGTTGTAGAAGGAGACGTTGCCGCCGGTCACCGGTACGCCGAGGAGCTTGCAGGCATCGGCCAGGCCGCGTACCGCCTCGGCGAACTGCCACATCACCTCGGGGTCCTCGGGGGAGCCGAAGTTGAGGCAGTTGGTGACGGCCAGCGGCTTGGCGCCGGTGACGGCCACGTTCCGGTAGGCCTCGGCCAGCGCCAGCTGCGCCCCCGCGTACGGGTCGAGCTTGGCGTAGCGGCCGTTGCCGTCGGTGGCCAGCGCGATGCCGCGGGTGGTGGGCTCCGAGCCCGCCATCACCTCGGAGATACGCAGCATGCCCGCGTCGGCCGGCTGGGCCAGCACGGTGTTGGAGCGCACGTAGCGGTCGTACTGGGAGGTCACCCACTCCTTGGAGGCCAGGTTCGGCGAGCCGAGGAGCTGCAGGAGCGCGGCCCGCAGGTTGTCCGGGCGCTCCAGGCGGTCGGGGGTGTCGGCGTTGAGCGCGGGCTGGCCGACCGGCTCGTGGTAGGGCCGCTCGTACACCGGGCCGTCGTCGGCCGCGGTGCCCGGCGGAATGTCCACGATGACCTCGCCGTCCCAGGTCATGATCAGGCGGCCGGTGTCGGTCACCTCGCCGATGACGACGGCGGGCACGTCCCACTTCTCGCAGATGGCCATGAAGGCCGGGATGTCCGACGGCGTGACGACCGCCATCATCCGCTCCTGGGACTCGCTCATCAGGATCTCCTCGGGCCGGAGCGAGGGATCGCGGAGCGGGACCAGGTTGAGGTCGACGTGCATGCCGCCGGTGCCCTTGGCGGCCAGTTCCGTGGTGGCGCAGGAGACGCCCGCCGCGCCGAGGTCCTGGATGCCGACGACCACGTCGGCCGCGTAGAGCTCCAGGCAGCACTCGATGAGCAGCTTCTCCATGAACGGGTCGCCGACCTGTACGGCGGGCCGCTTGGCCTGCGACTCGTCCTCGAAGGTCGCCGAGGCCAGCACCGACGCGCCGCCGATGCCGTCGGGGCCGGTGGAGGCGCCGAACAGCACGACCTTGTTGCCGGGGCCCGGCGCGGTGGCCAGCTTGATCTGGTCCTTGCGCAGCAGGCCGACGCAGAGGGCGTTGACCAGTGGGTTGCCGATGTAGCAGGGGTCGAAGACGACCTCGCCGCCGATGTTGGGCAGGCCGAGGCAGTTGCCGTAGGAGGAGATGCCCTCGACGACGCCGGGCAGCACCCGCTTGGTGTCGGGCTGATGGGCGCCGCCGAAGCGCAGCGCGTCCATGACGGCGATCGGGCGCGCGCCCATCGACATGATGTCGCGCACGATGCCGCCGACGCCGGTGGCCGCGCCCTGGTGCGGCTCGACGTAGGACGGGTGGTTATGCGACTCGATCTTGAACGTGGCGGCCCAGCCGTCGCCGATGTCGACGACGCCGGCGTTCTCGCCCATGCCGACGAGCAGCGCCTCTGACTTGGGCGCCTTGGTGGCGAACTGCCGCAGATGCACCTTGGAGGACTTGTACGAGCAGTGCTCCGACCACATGACGGAGTAGATGGCCAGCTCGGACCCGGTGGGCCGGCGCCCCAGGATCTCCTTGACCCGGTCGTACTCGTCCCGCTTCATCCCGAGCTCGGCGAACGGCATCGCCTCATCGGGGCTCACAGCGGCCCGCTTCACCGAATCGGTCATGAGTTCACCAGCTTCCTCAGGATCGAGGTGAAGAAGCCGCGCCCGTCGGTGGAGGGGGCGCCGACCAGGTCCTCGACCGCGTGCTCGGGGTGGGGCATGAGGCCGACGACGTTGCCGGCCTCGTTGGTGATGCCCGCGATGTCGTTGAGCGAGCCGTTGGGGTTGCCGAGGTAGCGGAAGACCACCCGACCATCCGCCTCCAGCTCGGCCAGCGTCTCGTCGGAGGCGACGTAGCGCCCCTCACCGTGCTTGACCGGCAGCACGATCTCCTGGCCGGCCGCGAAGTCGTGGGTCCAGGCGGTCCGGTCGGACTCCACGCGCACCCGCTGGTCGCGGCAGACGTAGTGCAGCGAGGCGTTGCGGGTCAGCGCCCCGGGCAGCAGGTGCGCCTCGCACAGGATCTGGAACCCGTTGCAGGTGCCGAGCACGGGCAGGCCCGCCCTCGCCGCCGGGATCAGCTCGTCCATCAGCGGCGCGAACCGGGAGATGGCCCCGCACCGCAGGTAGTCGCCGTAGGAGAAGCCGCCGGGCAGGAAGACGGCGTCCACTCCCTTGAGATCGTGGTCGGCGTGCCACAGCGGAACGGCCTCGGCACCGGCCAGGCGCACGGCTCTCGCCGCGTCCTGGTCGTCGAGTGTGCCGGGAAACGTGACAATGCCCACTCGGGCAGCGCTCATGACTTCGTCCCTCCGAGGATGCGCACGCGCGCGCCACCATCTCTTGCTGGCGGATGGCGGTCTGCGGCGGTGCCCACAATCTATCGGGTGCGCGGGCGTGCCTCTGTGAGGGCCTCCGGATGCGGACATGCCGCTGGTACGGCGAGGCCGCGGCCTGCCGTACGGAATGGGGGGATTGTCAGACGGCGGCGAGCTCGCGCGGCCGGGTGTCGGCCTCGTCCCACGCCAGCTGCTTGCGCAGGTGGACCGTGGTGCCCTGGCCGGGCGTGACGCCGAAGGAGATCTCGTCCACGACGGAGCGCATGATCAGCAGGCCGCGGCCGTTCTCGGTCTCGGGAGGCGGGAAGTGCAGGGGCATCGAGGGCAGTCCGCCGCCGTTGTCGGCGACGCGGACGTCGCACCGGCCGTAGCCGATGGCGGCCGTGACCTCGTAGCGGTTGGCGGGACCCCCGTGCCGCACCGCGTTGGAACATGCCTCGGAGACGGCGAGCAGCATGTCGGCGATGCAGCTTTCGCTTACGCTGAGTGAGCGCATAGCATCGCCGAGCACTCGCCTGACCATCGGTATGCCGATCGCATCCCGAGGCAGTGCCAACGAGAACTCAATATCCACCGGACCCCTCCCGGCGCCAGAACGTCACCTGGAGTAGGTTTCCCCGAGAAATCAGGGCTAACCGCAAAATCACGTTGTTGTTATTTAGTATTGGTAAGCCCGTGGGATTGTGACACAGCAAAACCCGGCTTTAAGCCGCCAGGGGCAATTCTGGTGCCAAACGTACGCTTCTACCCCTCAACCCGCACGACGTAGTCCTCGATGACGGTGTTGGCCAGGAGCGTCTCGGCCATCTTTCGGACGTCCGCAAGTGCCGCCTCGTCGGCGGGGCCGTCCAGTTCGATCTCGAAGCGCTTGCCCTGACGGACCGCGGAGACCCCGGCGAAGCCCAGCCTAGGCAGGGCTCGGGCGATCGCCTGCCCCTGCGGGTCGAGAATCTCCGGCTTCAGCATGACGTCGACGATGACGCGCGCCACTTGGGTCCTCCTGCGATGGCGATGGTGGTCGGGTACCGAGGGTCAAGCCTAGTGCCAGGCAGACCAGCGGAATCGCCGGGATGACGTAACGCACGTCGTAGGCGGCCAGGAAGGGCGGCGAGACGACCAGCGCGAGCGCCGCCACCCCCGGCAGCAGCGCGTCCCAGCGCCGCCGGACCAGCGCCGCGGCCAGCGCGCCGGCCAGGCCGAGCATCAGCACGGGGAAGGGCAGGTAGCCGAAGCGCTGGTAGGCGCGCAGCCATCCGGCGAACGGCTCGACGACGCGGGTGGCGGCCGGGCCGTTCTCGTAGGACTCGGCGATCTGTTTCACCGAGCCCTTCAGCGGGCGCTCGGCGGCGGGGAACTTGTAGGGCGTCTTCTCCGCCGCGGCGGTGCGCTCCCAGCGCAGCAGCTTGGCGAGGTCGGTGGCCACCGCGCCGAGGTAGGGGCCGGGCTGGGCGAGGATCGCCTTCCTGGCGAACTCGCCGGCCAGCCGGTTGCGGTTGGCGGTGCCGGGCACCTTGGGAAGGGGCGAGAAGCTCTCCCACAGCCAGTACGGCGGGTACGGGCGCTGCTCCACGGGCATGTTCGGGCAGAGCACGGCCAGGCGCTCCGGCGGCCTGATCACCGCGCAGTCGGCGAAGCTCATGGTCCTGGACCACAGGAAGTTGCCGTCCGCCTCGGTCAGGGCGAACTTGCCCTTTTCGACCTTGGTCCAGGTGGCGTACGCGCCGAGCGGGACGGCCCCGGCCACGACGAGGGCCACCAGGGGGCGCCAGCCATACCGGCGGATGAGCAGGTAGGCGGCGGTGAGGATGAGCAGCGGCAGGCCGACCGTGCGGGTGATGCCCGCGAGACCGAGCAGCAGCCCGCCCACGGCGGCGGTGGCCGGGGTCACCCGCCAGACGATGAGGATGATCGCGCCGCAGACCAGCACGATGAAGACGAGGTCGGCCATGACCATGTGTTCGAGCAGAACCATGAACTCGTCGAAGAGGATGGGCGTGACCAGCAGCGTGGCGCCCCAGCCGGGCAGGCCGCGGCGGCGTAGCAGCAGGTAGACGCCGACCGCGAGGGCCAGGCCGAGCAGGTGCTGCGCGACGGTGATCAGCGTGAGGCTGTGCGCGGGGCGCAGCAGCGCCAGCAGCAGGGAGTAGCCCGACGGGCGGGTGGTGCCGGGGGCGAGCTTCTCACTCAGGAAGGCGAAGGAGTCGCCGAAGAACAGCAGTGAAGGGGGATAGCCCAGGACGGCCAGCAGGCGCAGCGCGATCGCGGGTATCAGGGTGACGATCAGGGCGCGGTGTGCTGACACGGGAACTTCTCTTCCTAGGGAGACCGCGATCCAGGCTAATGGGAAATGTCACCATCCCGATCGCCAGACAGGTCAGCGGGACGGCCGCGAGCACGTAGCGGATGTCGTATCCGCTCACGAACGGCGGGCCGGCCACCAGCGTCACGGCCGCCAGTCCGGGCAGCAGCGCCTCGGGCCGCCGCCTGATCGCCGCCACCGCCAGCGAGCCGAGCAGGGCCAGCGTGAGCAGCGGATACGGCAGGTAGCCGAAGCGCTGGTAGGCGCGCATCCACCCGGCGTACGGCTCGACGAGGCGCGTGTCCGCGGGGCCCCGCTCGTAGCTCGCGGGCCCGGGGTCCTTCACCCGCCGCTCCTCGCGCGGAAACTGGTACGGATTGTGCTTGCCGGGCACCACCCGCGAAGAGGTGCGCTCCCAGCGCAGCAACTCGCCGAGATCCTTGCCCACGGCCACCAGGTACGCCCCGGGCTGGGCGGCGATCGCCTCGCGGGCGAAACGCCCGGCCACCGCGTTGCGCTCCTTGACCGGGATCTGATCGAGCGTCCCGCCCCACAGCCAGAACGGCGGCGCCGCCCGCTTCCCGGCGGGCTGGTCGGTGCAGAGCCGGGTGTCGGAGGGCCTGATCACCCGGCAGTCGGCGAAGCTCATGGTCCGCGCCCACAGGAACATCCCGTCCGCCCTGGTCAGGGCCGGTGATCCGGTCTCGGCGAATGCCCAGGCGGAGTACGCGAGCAGCGGCGCCAGCCCGGCCGCCGCCAGCCGCAGCACCGGCCGCGGGCCCGCCCTGCGCGCCGCCAGGTAGGCCACGCCGAGGACGAGCACCGGCAGGCCGATCGTCCTGGTGAGCGCGGCGGCTCCGAGCAGCAGGCCGGCCGTGCCGTACCGGCCGCCGAGCAGGGTGAGCACGCCGCCCGTCAGCAGCGCGGCGAACAGCGCGTCGGCCATCACCATGTGCTCCATGAGGATGAGGAACTCATCGAACAGCAGCGGCGTGACGGCCAGCGTGGCGCCCCACCCGGGCAGGCCGCGGCGGCGTAGTAATGCATAGACCGAAACCGCCAGGACGAGCCCGATCACGTGCTGCGCCGCGGTGACCAGGGCCAGGCTGTGCGCCGGGCGGAGCAGGTGCAGGAAGATGGAGTAACCCGCAGGTCGGAACGTTCCAGGGGCAGGTTCGCGGAGGTAGGTGAAGGAGTCGGCGAAGAACAGCAGGGCCGGGGGATGTCCGGCCATGGTCAGAACGCGCAACACCACGGCCGGGACCAGTGCCGCGAGCAGAAACCAGTGGTTTCCGGGCAGCGCAAAGACACGTGATGTCGATATCACGTCGGCTCCTTTGGCGGTCGTTTACCTCTTCTTGCCGTCTGTTGTCGAAAGGGTTCACGCCCGTTACGTGGGGAACTTGGACGACATGGGGCTTGCGCGGAGGGCTGTGACTTCTGCCACCATGTCCCCATATGTGGACGAATCACCACCAAGTGGTTTGGACGCCCAGAAGGCCGGCCGCCGGTGGCAACCCCACCCACCCCGGCCCCGAACGCACAGGAGCGGCACGTGACCGTCGACGCCTCTCGTGGTGCTGAAGCACCCCCAGAGCTCGTCCAGTTGCTCACCCCCGAGGGCGAGCGAGTCGAGCACCCCGACTACGACATCGACCTGACACCGGAAGAGGTCAGGTCGCTTTACCGCGATCTCGTGCTCGTCCGCCGCATCGACCTTGGAGCGGTGGCGCTGCAACGCCAGGGCGAACTGGGCATCTGGGCATCGCTGCTCGGCCAGGAAGCCGCTCAGATCGGCTCAGGCCGGGCGCTCACCGACGCCGACATGGCCTTCCCGACCTACCGTGAGCACGGCGTGGCCTGGTGCCGCGACGTCGACCCCGTCAAGCTGCTGGGTCTGTTCCGCGGCGTCAACCACGGCGGCTGGGACCCCGTCGAGCACAACTTCCACCTCTACACGATCGTGATCGGCAGCCAGACGCTCCACGCGGTCGGCTACGCCATGGGCATCCAGCGCGACGGCGGCGAGGGCGCCGCGATCGTCTACTTCGGCGACGGCGCCTCCTCCCAGGGCGACGTCAACGAGTCGTTCGTGTGGGCCAGCGTCTTCAACGCCCCGGTCGTCTTCTTCTGCCAGAACAACCAGTGGGCCATCTCCGAGCCGATCGAGAAGCAGTCCCGCATCCCGCTCTACCGGCGCGCCTCCGGCTTCGGCTTCCCAGGGCTCCGGGTCGACGGCAACGACGTCTTCGCCTGCCTCGCGGTCACCCGCAAGGCGCTGGCCGACGCCCGCAGCGGCCAGGGCCCCACGCTGATCGAGGCCTTCACCTACCGCATGGGCGCCCACACCACCACCGACGACCCCACCCGCTACCGGGTCGCCTCCGAGCTCGAAGCCTGGAAGCTCAAGGACCCCATCGAGCGGGTCAAGGCGTACCTGTTCAAGCAGGAGATGGCCGACCAGGAGTTCTTCGACGCCATCGACGCCGAGGCCGAGCAGCTCGGCGCGGACGTGCGCCGGCGCTGCCTGGAGATGCCCGACCCCCAGCCGCTCGACATCTTCGACCACGTCTACCGCGAGCCGCACGCCCTGATCGACGAGGAGCGCGCCCAGTTCGCCGCCTACCTGGAAGGGTTCGAGGCATGACGGTGCTCAGCCTGTCCAAGGCGCTCAACGAGGGCATGCGCAAGGCCATGGAGGACGACCCGAAGGTCCTCATCATGGGCGAGGACGTCGGCAAGCTCGGCGGCGTCTTCCGCGTCACCGACGGCCTGCAGAAGGACTTCGGCGACGACCGGGTCATCGACACCCCGCTCGCCGAGTCCGGCATCATCGGCACCGCCATCGGCCTGGCGCTGCGCGGCTTCCGCCCGGTGTGCGAGATCCAGTTCGACGGCTTCGTCTTCCCGGCCGCCGACCAGATCATCACCCAGCTGGCCAAGATGCCCATGCGCTCGCTCGGGGCGATCAAGCTGCCCATCGTGGTCCGCATCCCCTGCGGCGGCGGCATCGGCGCGGTCGAGCACCACAGCGAGTCGCCCGAGTCGTACTTCACGCACACCGCCGGTCTGCGCGTCGTCGCCTGTTCCAACCCGCTCGACGCCTACTCGATGATCCAGCAGGCCATCAGCAGCGACGACCCGGTCATCTTCTTCGAGCCCAAGCGCCGCTACTGGGAGAAGGCCGAGGTCGACACCAGCACCACCGACTGGTGGACCCCCTTCGACCAGGCCTCCGTCGTACGGCAGGGCACCGACCTCACGCTCGTCGCCTACGGTCCCATGGTCAAGACCTGCCTGGAGGTGGCCGGCGCCGCCGCCGAGGAAGGCCGCTCCCTGGAGGTCATCGACCTGCGCTCGCTCAACCCCCTGGACACCCAGCGCCTCATGGACTCGGTACGCAGGACCGGCCGGGTCGTCATCGTGCACGAGGCGCCCGTCTACAGCGGTTTCGGAGCCGAGCTCGCCGCCCGGATCACCGAGCAGTGCTTCTACCACCTGGAGGCGCCGGTGCTGCGCGTCGGCGGATTCTCCACCCCCTACCCGCCGTCGAAGCTCGAAGAGCACTACCTGCCCGACCTGGACAGGGTGCTCGACGCCGTCGACCGCGCCTACGCCTACTGAGAGGGGGATCCCGTATGCGACGCGAGTTCAAGCTCCCCGACGTCGGCGAGGGACTGACCGAGGCGGAGATCGTCCGGTGGAAGGTGAAGGCGGGTGACGCGGTCAAGGTCGACCAGATCGTGGTCGAGATCGAGACCGCCAAGTCCATCGTCGAGCTGCCGATCCCGTGGGACGGGGTGGTCGCCGACCTGATGGCCGAGGAGGGCCAGACCGTCGACGTGGGCCTGCCCATCATCGCCATCGACACGGCCGGCGGGCAGGCCGGCGAGCGGGTCGAGGCGCTGGCCGACGACATGGTGCCCAGCCCGCCGGCGGAGGCCGCCGTGGAGCCGGGCGTCCACGGGAGCCCGGCGCCCAAGGAGGAGCGCCAGGCCGTCCTGGTGGGTTACGGCGTCAAGACCGGCGCCGCCCAGCGCCGCCCGCGCAAGCAACCCGCCACCACCGCTCCGTCAAGCGCCGCTCCGTCAAGCGCGGCGCCCACACCTGTGGCGCCTGTGGCCAACCCGGCCCGCACCGAGGTCACCGGCCCCGCTCCGGCGGGCGCGCCCGCATCGGAGAGCGGCCGCGTGATGGTGCTGGCCAAGCCGCCGGTACGGAAGCTGGCCAAGGACCTTGGTGTCGATCTGACCACGCTCAGCGGCACCGGTCCCCAGGGCTCGATCACCAGGGAGGACATCCACGCCGCCGCCGGAGGCGCCACCCAGGAGGTGGCCGGGCGGCCGGCCGTACAGGAAGAGCGCATTCCGATCAAGGGCGTGCGCAAGATGACCGCGCAGGCCATGGTGGCCAGCGCGTTCACCGCCCCGCACGTCACCGAGTTCCTGCAGCTCGACGTGAGCGCGACCATGGAGGCCGTCCGGCGCCTGCGCGAGGTGCCGGACTTCGCCGAGGTCAAGGTCTCGCCGCTGCTGCTGGTGGCCAAGGCGGTGCTGGTGGCCGCCCGCCGCTATCCCATGATCAACTCTGCCTGGGACGAGCTGGCCCAGGAGATCGTGGTCAAGCACTACGTGAACCTGGGGATCGCCGCGGCCACGCCGCGCGGCCTGGTGGTGCCGAACGTCAAGTCGGCCCACACGCTGTCGCTGCCCGAGCTGGCCGAGGCGCTCGGCAAGCTCACGGAGACGGCGCGGGCGGGCAGGACCCAGCCGGCGGAGATGTCCGGCGGCACGTTCACGATCACCAACGTGGGCGTGTTCGGCGTCGACACCGGTACGCCGATCATCAACCCGGGTGAGTCGGCGATCCTGGCGTTCGGCCAGGTGCGCGACATGCCGTGGGTGGTGGACGGCGAGCTGGCGGTGCGCAAGGTGACGACGCTGGCGTTGTCGTTCGACCACCGGATCATCGACGGCGAGCTGGGCTCGCTGTTCCTGCGTGACGTGGGCGCGATGCTGGAGGATCCGCTGCGGATGCTCGCCTGGAGCTGACGCCACGCGACAGGCCGCCGCCCGCGAAGGGTGGCGGCCTGTTGTGTTCTGTGGCTTCAAGGGGATTTACGAGATCCGATTTGGTTGTTAAGAAGGTTTATTAACAAACGGACTCATCCCAGCGGGGTGCCCCATGGCCCGATTACTCGTCGTGTTGTCGCTGCTCATGGCCGCTTTCGGAATCTCCCTTCCCGCCCATGCCGAGGCGCCGTCAGTGACCGCACTGCCCGGTTACAAGATCCAGTCCTCGGCCAAGGTGAGCGATTCCGGCGCCGCCATCTCCACTCCCGGGTACGCCGCCACCGGCTGGTACCCGGTCGGCCCGCGCTCCACGGTCCTCGCCGGCCTCCTGGAGAACGGCGTCTACCCCGACCCGTTCTTCTCCACGAACATGCAGTCCATCCCCACCGCCGACTTCGACGTGGCGTGGTGGTACCGGGCCGACTTCACGCTCGGCGCCGAGAGCGGCATGCGCACCCTGCTCGACTTCAGCGGGGTGATCTCCGGCGCCGACGTCTGGGTCAACGGAACCCAGGTGGTCAGCGGCGCGGCCGGCGCGTACACGCGGCACGAGCGCGACATCACCGCCCAGGTACGCGCGGGCGTCAACTCCATCGCCTTCCGGATCAACCCCAACAACCCGAACAGCCATCTGACGATCGGCTGGATCGACTGGGTGCAGCTGCCGCGCGACGACAACATGGGGATCTTCCGCGACGTGCTGATCAAGCGGACCGCCGCGGTCTCGCTCAACAACCCGCACGTGATCACGAACCTCGCCATGCCCGCCCTGGACCGCGCCGACCTGACGATCAAGGCCGACGTACGCAACCACACCACGAGCCCGGTGACCACCACGGTCCGCGGCACGATCGGCGCGCTCACGTTCGGCCAGGACGTCTCCCTGGCCGCGGGCGAGACCAAGCGGATCACGTTCAACCAGACGATCGGCGACCCGCAGGTCTGGTGGCCGTACGCGATGGGCGCCCAGCCGCTTTACGACCTCGGCCTCACCGCGGTCGTCGGCGGCGTCACCAGCGACGTCGTCAGCGAGCGCTTCGGCGTGCGCAAGGTCGAGTCGGCCAAGAACGCCTCCGGCCGCCGCTACTACAAGATCAACGGCCGGAACCTCCTCATCAGGGGCGGCGGCTGGTCACCCGACATCTTCCTGCGGCCCAAGATCGGCTACCTCGAGGACAAGCTCCGCTACGTCAAGGACCTCGGCCTCAACACGATCCGGGTCGAGGGACACCTGGAGGGCGACGAGCTCTACGACCTGGCCGACAAGCACGGCATCCTGACCCTGCCCGGCTGGGAGTGCTGCAACAAGTGGGAGGGTTCCTTCTCCAGCGGCGACTACCCGATCGCCAAGGCGTCGATGCTGGCCGAAGCCGTACGGCTGCGCAACCACCCCAGCGTGATCTCCTTCCTCATCGGCTCGGACAACCCTCCGCCCGCGCAGAAGGAGACCGGCTACCTGGACGCGCTGAACCAGGCCGAGTGGCAGCTGCCGATCGTCCCGGTGGCCAGCGACAAGTCCAGCCCGCAACTGGGCAACTCGGGCATGAAGATGCCGGGGCCGTACGACTGGGTGCCGCCGAACTACTGGTACAACAAGCGCGAAGGCGGCGCGTTCGGCTTCAACTCCGAGACCGGCGCCGGGCCCGACGTGCCCACGCTCGACTCGCTCAAGCGCATGATGACCCCGGCGCAGATCGACTCGCTCTGGCAGAACCCGGGCGCGACGCAGTACCACCGCTCGCCCTCCAGCACCTTCAACAACCTGTCGATCTACCACAACGCCCTCAGAGGCCGATACGGCGTGCCCTCCGGCCGCGAGGACTACGTGAAGAAGGCGCAACTGGCCCAGTACGAGGCGGTGAGAGCCCAGTTCGAGGCCTACGGCCGTAACTTCACCGACTCCACCAACCCCTCCACCGGCGTCATCTACTGGATGCTCAACAGCGGCTGGTCCTCGCTGCACTGGCAGTTGTTCGACTACTACCTCGACCAGGGCGGCTCCTATTGGGGCGCCCGCGAGGCCAACAAGCCGCTACACGTCCAGTACTCCTACGACGACGACTCGGTCGTCGTGGTGAACTCCACGCCGACCGCCGCCCAGAACCTCCAGGTCAAGACCGACGTCTTCAACCTCGACGGCACCGCGAAGTACTCCAGCACCGCCACCGTGAACGTCCCCGCCGACGGCGGCAAGGCGAGCGCGGTCACGATCCCGTCCATCTCCGGCCTCAGCTCCACCTACCTGGTACGGCTGACGCTCCTGCGCGGCGGCGCGGAGATCGACCGCAACGTCTACTGGCTGTCCACCTCCGACGACGTCATCGACTGGTCCGGCAACACCTGGTACTACGTGCCGACCTCCAGCTACGCCAACCTGACCGGCCTCAACTCGATGCCCAGGACCTCCCTGAGCGTCACCGCTACCACGAACACGGTCACGATCACCAACACCGGCGCCGCCCCCGCCCTCTACCTGGACGTCAGGATGGTCGACGCCGCCGGCACGCCGGTCCTGCCCGTCACCTGGTCCGACAACGCGATCAGCCTGTGGCCAGGCGAGTCGAAGACGCTGACGGCCAGTGGCACCGGCGCGAACGCCAGGGTCTCGGGCTGGAACACCGCCACGGTCACGGTCCCCACCGGCCCGCCGGACGTCGAGCGGCCCACCCCGCCGGGGAACCTGCGCGTCACCGGCACGACCTCGTCGTCGGTCTCCCTGGCCTGGGACCCGGCGACCGACAACGTCGGCGTCGCCGGCTACGACGTGCGGGGCGGCCCCTCGGTGACCGGCACCACCGCTACGGTCTCCGGGCTCCAGCCGGGCACGCCGTACACCTTCGACGTCCGCGCCCGCGACGCGGCGGGTCTCGTCTCCGACCCCTCCAACGAGGTCCAGGCCACCACCGGCAGCGGCCCCGCCGACCACCAGGCGGAGGACGCGGTGATCTCGCAGGGCGTGGTCGAGTCGAACCACGCCGGTTTCACCGGCACGGGCTTCGTCAACCTGGACAACGTGGTGGGTTCGTACGTGGAGTGGACCGTGAACGCCGCCGCCGCGGGCCCGGCCAACCTGGAGATCCGCTACGCCAACGGCACCACGGTCAACCGCCCGCTGAACGTCAACGGGACCACGGCCGACTTCCCCGGCACCGGCGCCTGGAGCTCCTGGCAGACCAAGACGGTGCCGATCCAGCTCCAGGCGGGCGTCAACAAGATCCGGGCCACCTCGACGACGGCCAACGGCGGCCCGAACCTCGACCGCCTCATCGTGACCCCGCGGCAGCCGGGCTCCGACCACCAGGCGGAGGACGCGGTGATCTCGCAGGGCGTGGTCGAGTCGAACCACGCCGGATTCACGGGAACCGGGTTCGTCAACTACGACAACGTCACCGGCTCCTACGTCGAGTGGACGGTCACCGCCGCCACCGCGGGCACCGTGAACGCGGTGATCCGCTACGCCAACGGCACCACGGTCAACCGCCCGCTGAACGTCAACGGCACCACGGCCGACTTCCCCGGCACCGGCGCCTGGACGACGTGGCAGACGAAGACGGTGCCGGTCCAGCTCCAGGCCGGGGTCAACAAGATCAGGGCCACCGCCACCACCGCGAACGGAGGACCCAACGTCGACCGGTTGTCGATCGGCCCCTAGGCTGACCGGCATGATCCGTCACATCGTGCTGCTGACCTGGTCAGAAGAGGCCACCGACGACCAGAAGGCCGCCGTGGCCGAGGGACTGGCGGCGCTGCCCGCGGCGATCCCGCAGCTGCGCCGCTACGACCTCGGCACCGACCTCGGCCTGGGCGCGGGCAACTCCGACTTCGCGGTCGTGGCCGAGTTCGACTCGGTCGCCGACTACGAGGTCTACCGGGACCACCCCGTGCACCAGGCCGTCATCGCCGAGCGCATCAAGCCGATCCTCGCCGCCCGCGCGGCGCTCCAGGTCGAGCTCTAGACCTCCGGCGGGTTGTTCTCCCGGTGCATCAGCCGGTCGTCGGAGGTACGGCCCCGCTTGGGCGCGAGCACGATGCTCAGCACCACCCCCACGCCGCCGACGATCATGAAGATCAGGCCGATGACGTCCATGCGGACGGCGCTGCCGAACACGTTGGGATCGATCGCGAATCTCAGGATCGCGCCAAGCGTGAGGAAGAAGATGCTGACCCCGACACCCATGGCGACCTCCGGAGGGAATGAGCGCGTACGCACTCGGTCATACCCGAGTATGGGTGATCGTCACGCGAGGCAGGTAAGTGGCTGGCCGCCGTTGTAAGTGATCATGTCCATGACGGCGGCCACGACGTCGATCTGTCCGCCTCTGGGCAGGCCGTCCAGCTCGGCGTAGGCGCGGTGGAGGTTGCCCACGACGCGCTCGGGATCCAGCAGCTCCGCCCACGGCCCCAGGTCGGTCTCCCTGGCCGCCTCCAGCGGCGTCAGCCCGGCCGCGCGCCCCTGTTCGGCCGTGGCCAGCACGAACCGCGCGTACTCCTGAACCCGGTCGATCACCTCGGGCCCGCACGGTTCGCCGTGCCCCGGGACGATCGTCTCCGCGCCGAGCTCCCTGATCTGGTCGAGCACCTCGACCGTCCCGGCCACCGAGCCCGTCAGCATGAACGGCGTGCCGCCGTTGAACACCAGGTCGCCGGAGAACAGCACCCGGCGTTCCGGGATCCACACGTACACGTCGTTCGTCGTGTGCGCCGCCATCCCCGGATGCCTGACCTCGCATCTCAGCTCATCCACATGGAGCGTGATCTGGTCGGTGAAGGTGAGGAACGGCGGCACCGCCTCCAACTCGCCCCACTCCACCTCGGCCGACCAGGCCGCGCGGTAGTCGGGGATGCCTTCGGCCAGGATCATCGCCCTGGCCAGCTCGTGCCCGACGATCGTGGCCTCGGGGAAGAGGTAGTTACCGAACGTGTGGTCGCCGTGGTAGTGGGTGTTGACCAGCGTGGTGATCGGCCGGTCGGTCACCCGCGCGACCGCGTCGCGCAGCGCCCTGGTCCGGCGTTCCGTGGCGCAGGCGTCGATGCTGACCACGCCGCGCCGGCCGACGAGGAAGCCGGTGTTGTTGATCCACCAGCTGCCGTCGGGCTGGACGTAGGCGTGGACGCCGTCCGAGACCTCGTGCGCACGGGCCGGGGGCAGGGGGTGATCGTGCCGCGATGAGCTCATGGAGCGAAAATAGACCGCCCGCCGATGCGGCGGGCGGTCTTCACGGACCCCTGGGTCAGAAGGCCTCTTCCGGCAGCTCCATCAGCTCCAGCCCGGTCGCGTCGAGGATGCGCCGCTCGGTGGCGATCCTCGGCAGGACGGTGCCGGCGAAGAAGGAGGCGGCGGCGACCTTGCCCTGGTAGAAGGCGTCCTCGCCCTCGGACAGGCGGGCCAGGGCAACCTCCGACTGGCGCAGCAGCAGCCAGCCGATGATGAGGTCGCCGAGGGCCAGCAGGAACCTGGTGGAGTTCAGGCCGACCTTGTAGAGCTCACCCGGCGCCTCCAGCGAGCCCAGCGCCCAGCCGGCCATCGTGTCGCCCATGGCCTTGACCTCGGCCGCGGCCTCGGCGAGGAGCTTGCGCTCCTCCTTCAGGCGGCCGTTTCCCGCCTCGGAGGCGGCGAAGGCGTTGATGTCGGCCAGCAGGGAGCCGACGGCGGCGCCCTGGTTGCGCAGGATCTTGCGGAAGAACAGGTCGAGACCCTGGATCGCGGTGGTGCCCTCGTAGAGGGAGTCGATCTTGGCGTCCCTGATGTACTGCTCGATCGGGTAGTCCTGCAGGTAGCCGGAGCCGCCCAGGGTCTGCAGCGAGCGGGAGAGCAGCTCGTAGGAGCGCTCGGAACCGACGCCCTTGACGATCGGGAGGAGCAGGTCGTTCATGGCGTGCGCGGCCTGGTCGTCCGGGTTGATCTGGATGGCGTCCTGGAAGGTCGCGGTGAACATGACCAGCGCGCGCATGCCCTCGGCGTAGGCCTTCTGCAGCATGAGCTCGCGGCGTACGTCGGGGTGGTGGGTGATGGTGACGCGGGGGGCGGCCTTGTCGGTCATCTTGGTCAGGTCGGCGCCCTGGACGCGGGACTTGGCGTACTCCAGCGCGTTCAGGTAGCCGGTGGACAGGGTGGCGATGGCCTTGGTGCCGACCATCATGCGGGCGTGCTCGATGACCATGAACATCTGCTTGATGCCCTCGTGCACGTCGCCGACCAGGGTGCCGATGGCCGGGTGCTTGTCGCCGAAGGTGAGCTCGCAGGTCGTGGAGACCTTGAGCCCCATCTTCTTCTCGACGTTGGTGACGTAGGCGCCGTTGCGCTCGCCGAGCTCGCCGGTCTCCAGGTTCACGTGGTACTTGGGAACCAGGAACATCGACAGGCCCTTGGTGCCGGGGCCGTGGCCCTCGGGGCGGGCCAGCACGAGGTGGAAGATGTTCTCCGACATGTCGTGCTCGGCGCTGGTGATGAAGCGCTTGACGCCCTCGATGTGCCAGGTGCCGTCGGGCTGCTGGATCGCCTTGGCGCGGCCCGCGCCGACGTCGGAGCCGGCGTCGGGCTCGGTGAGCACCATGGTGGCGCCCCAGTTGCGCTCGATGGCCAGTTCGGCGAAGCGCTTCTGGTCGGTGGTGCCGGTCTTCCACAGGGTGTAGGCGAAATTGGGGCCGGCGGCGTACATGTACAGCGCCGGGTTGGCGCCCAGGACCATCTCGGCCGTGGCCCACGCGAGGGTCCGCGGGATGCCGGGGCCGCCCAGATCGACCGGCAGGTCAAGATGCGCCCAGCCGCCGTCCACGAGCGCCTTGTAGGACTTCTTGACGCCGTCGGAGACGGTCACGGTGCTCGTGGCGGGGTCGAAGACCGGCGGGGTGCGGTCGCCCTCCTCGAACGAATCGGCAAGGACGGTCGTGGACAGTCGGTTGACCTCGTCGAGAATGCTCCGGGCGACGTCCTCGTCGACCTCCGCATAGGGCCCGGTGCCGAGGATGTCACGGCGGCCGAACACCTCGAAGAGGTTGAACTCCAGGTCGCGCACGTTGCTCTTGTAGTGGCCCATGGCTGCTGATCTCCTTGAACCGCGGCGTTAGTCTACTGGCCAGTAACCTTACTAGAAATGCTACCCGCGGGTAACCACTGGTATGCGTGGCATGCTCGTCTGCATGAACGCCGAAGAGCTCTCCGCCCTGTGGCGGGAGCGCCTGGGTTCGTGGGCCATTCCTCCGGAAATCCTGGAGAAGGCCACGGCCGATCCGTGGGGCCACCATCCCGCCAGATTCGCCACGCGCGCCGACCGCGCGCTGGCCGAGCCCGACCATGGCCCGACGATGACGCGCCTGGCCGAGGCCCTGCCAGAGGGCGGCACCGTCCTGGACGTCGGCGCGGGCGCGGGCGCCGCCTCGCTGCCGCTGCACGAGCACCTGAGCGCGGTGATCGCCGTGGACACCTCACCCGAGATGCTGGCCGCACTCGGCCCCAAGGCGGACAAGCTCGGCGTCGAGGTCATCCGGGTCGAGGGCCGCTGGCCCGACGTGGCGCCCGAGGTGCCCGTCGCCGACGTGGCCGTGGCCGCGCACGTCGTCTACAACGTGCCCGACCTCACCGGCTTCCTGCGCGAACTCGACGCGCACGCCCGCCACCGCGTCGTGCTGGAGCTCACCCACCGCCACCCGATGAGCTGGCTCGCTCCGCTATGGGAGCACTTCCACGACGTACGCCGCCCCGTGCGGCCCGTCGCGGAAGACGTGGTGGCGCTGGCCGCGGCCATGGGCTTCGGCGTGCGGGTGGAGGAGCGCGAGTCGCCGCTGGAACGCTTCGGCACGCTGGAGGAACTGGCCGCCTCCGCCTGCCACCGCATCTGCCTCGACCCCGCCCGCGCCCCCGAGGTGGCGGAGACCGCGATGGAGCTCGGCATGTGGCCGGTGCCGCGTGACCGCTGGGTCACGATCTGGTGGGAATCATCGGAGAACGCCCGCCGTTAGACGAAATGAGCGACAAAGCTCCCGGACGAGACGCGCCGTACCCGGTTCGCCAAGACGACGCACGACATTGTCGAATCGTTCGCAAGGGAGTGCATCGTCATGGCGTGGATCCTGCTCATCATCGCCGGCGCCTTCGAGGTGGTGATGGCCCTGTCGCTCAAGATGAGCAACGGGCTGTCGCATCTGTGGTGGACCATCTCGTTCCTGGGCTTCGCGGTCCTGAGCTTCGGCCTGCTGGCCTACAGCCTCAAATCGCTTGAAGTCGGCACCGCCTACGCCGTCTGGACCGGCATCGGCGCCGTGGGCACCGCGATCGTGGGCATGCTCGCCATGGGGGACAACGTGTCGTTCGCACGGGTCGCCAGCATCGCGCTCATCGTCATCGGCGTCATCGGGCTCAACCTGGCGGGCGGCGCCGCCCACTGACCCCCCTCACGGGCTCGGCCGTGCGGTCTGTTCCCCTGCCGCACGGCCGCATAACCTCCTTGACGGCTTTGGTGGTGTTCGGTTGACTGGGCCGCATGATTGAGATCCATGCCGTCACCATCGACGCGGCCAATCCCTACGAGCTGGCCGTCTGGTGGTCGGAGGCCACCGGCCTGCCGCTCGGCGAAGGCGACGTCCCCGGCGACGACGAAGTGATGCTGCGCACCAAACAGGACCCCTACCTGCTGTTCGTCAAGGTCCCCGAGGGCAAGACGATCAAGAACCGCATCCACTTTGACGTCAACGGCACCGAGGGCCGCACCCGCGACCAGGAGGTCGAGCGCCTGCTCGGCCTCGGCGCCACGATCTTCGACGACCGCCGCACCGCGGACGGCGTCGGCTGGGTCGTCATGCGCGACCCCGAGGGCAACGAGTTCGACGTCTGCAGAAGCCAGGCCGAGAGAGGCTTGCCCGAATAAAGTTCGGTCAACCAGACTGGCGGCATGAGCGAGCCAAGCGCGTCCGCACGCATCGAGATCGCCGCCCCCGCACAGCGGGTCTACGAGCTCATCACCGACCTCGCCAACCTCGGCACCTGGAACGCCGAGTGCCGCAGGGCCCGCTGGGTCGGCGAGATCAAGGAGCCCAGAAGAGGCGCGCGCTTCGTCGGCGGCAACCGCAACGGCGCCCGCCGCTGGTCCACCCGGTGCACGGTCACCGCCGCGGAACCCGGCCGCGCCTTCGCCTACCACGTCCGCGCCGGGGGAGTGCTCGACGTGGCCGTATGGCGCTTCGACCTGACACCGACCGACGAGGGCTGCCTGGTCGAACAGAAGACGTGGGACACCCGCGGCGCGTTCATGCGCGTCGTCGGCGGCTGGGCCACCAACGTGCCCGACCGGGTCAGCCACAACACCGCGAACATGGCCACGACGCTGGAGAACCTCAAGCGCGTGGCGGAGCGCCGATGAAGGCGGTCGTCTGCACCGAGTACGGCAAGCCCGTCGAACTCGTCGAGGCCCCCGACCCCGTCCCGGGCCCCGGGCAGGTGCTCATCGAGGTCGAGGCGGCCGGGGTGAACTTCGTCGATGGGCTCATGGTGCGCGGCGGCTACCAGATCAGGCCGCCGCTGCCGTTCACCCCCGGGTACGAGGTGGCGGGGCGCACTCCCGACGGCACGCGGGTCCTGGCCATCACCGGTCTCGGCGGGTTCGCCAGCCATGTGCTGGTGCACGCGGCGCAGGCCGTACCGCTGCCTGATCATCTCGACGCCGCGCGAGCGGCGGCCTTCGCGCAGAGCCACTGCACGGCGCTGTTCGCGCTGCGGGAGCGGGCGGGGCTGCGGCCGGGCGAGCGCGTGCTGGTGCTGGGCGCGGGCGGCGGGGTCGGGCTGGCGGCGGTTCAGGTGGCCAAGGCGCTGGGAGCGGACGTACTGGCGGCGGCGTCGAGCGCGGCCAAGCGCGAGGTGGCGATCACGGCCGGGGCGGACGAGGCCGTCGGCTACGACGACCTCAAGGTCACAGCGCGCGCCTGGGGGGTGGACGTGGCGGTCGACCCTGTCGGCGGCGCGCTGTCGGAGCAGGCCCTGCGCGCGCTGCGCGAGCGCGGGCGGCTGCTGGTGGTGGGCTTCGCCTCCGGGGAGATCCCGCGGCTCCCCGCCAACCAGGTGCTGCTGCGCAGCCGGTCCGTCATGGGCCTGGACTGGGGCGCGTGGTCCATGACCCATGCGGCGGAGAACCGGGCGATGCTGGAGGAACTGCTGGCCATGCCGGGCATCGATCCCGTGGCGCCGCAGGTGCGGCCACTGGAGCAGGCGGGGCAGGCCATGGCGGATCTGGTGGAGCGGCGGGTCACTGGGAAGATCGTGCTCGTCCCTGCATGACGAACGTCAGGACGGCCGCGATCAGGTAGACCAGCGCACCGTGCCACAGCGCGCCCCACGCGGCCCCGAAGACGCCCTCGCCGTCGAGCACCAACTGCACCGGGTAGTCCAGGACGGCCGAGATTCCGGCCGGCAGGAGCGCGAACTTCCACGGGTGCTTGAGCGACCACATCCTGGCCTGCCGGGTCACCCGGTCACTCACGTCCGGCTTGGCGACCGCGCCGATCGCGGCGATCAGCGCGAACAGGTTGATGCCCAGGCCGAGCGCCCAGGCCATGTCGTCGAACCCGGAGAACACCCAGGCGATGGCGGCGGTGGCGCCGCCACCGACCACGGCGGCCTTCCAGGGGGCGCCGCGGAGGGCGGCGCCGGAAAGCGACATCTCGTCGCGTCGGCTGATTTCGTTCATGGCCTCAGGTTGCCCTTTCACGGCCCTTGTTCACATCGGGGATGGACCCTGACCCGTCCCTGACATGATGCGGACATGCCTGAATTCACCATTGAACGCCTGACCACGGCCGACGCCGAGCGCCTGCGCGAGGTACGGCTGCGCGCCCTCGCCGACTCTCCCGACGCGTTCGGATCCACCTATGAGCGCGAGGCCGCCTTCCCCGCGGAGAAATGGATCGAACGCCTGGAGAATCCGGATTCGGTGTTCTTCGCCGCCACGGCGGACGGTGCGATCCACGGCATGGTCTACGGCCTCGCCGAGCGGCCGGAGCACGTGCACCTGCTGTCCATGTGGGTCGCCCCTGAGGCCAGGGGAGCCAAGGTCGGCTCGCGGCTGGTGGACGAGGTGATCGCCTGGGCGCGCGGCAGGCAGGCCGAGGAGGTCGAGCTCTGGGCCGTCGACGTGAACACCGCCGCCCGCGCCCTGTACGCGGGCAAGGGTTTCGTCCCCACGGGCAAGGTCATGGGACTGCCGTCCAACCCGTCGCTCCAGGACTCCCAGTACGTGCTGTCGCTGGTGTTCCGCGAGGCGCGGGCCGAGGACGTCCCCGCCGTGGTGGCCCTCATCGCCGACGACGCGGTCGCCGCCCGCCGCACCGGCACGTACGGCCCCGCCCACGAGTCCGCCTTCGCCGCCATCCAGGCAGACCCGAACAACGAGCTGATCGTGGCCGAGCTGAAGGGCGAGATCGTCGGCACGATGCAGCTCACCTACATCCCCGGCATCTCCCGCAACGGCGCCACCCGCCTCCAGGTCGAGGCGGTACGCGTCGCCGCCCACCTGCGCGGCCAGGGCTGGGGCCGCAAGATGATGGAGTGGGCCCACGCCAAGGGCCGGGCACGCGGCTGCGTGATGGTGCAGCTCACCTCGGACAAGCAGCGCGAGGAAGCGCACCGCTTCTACCGCTCCCTCGGCTACGCCCAGTCTCACGAAGGGTTCAAGCTGCCGCTCACACCGGCGTGAGCTCGACGATGTTGTCGTGGTAGACGGCGCCCTTGCCCATGTCGGCGTCGCGCTCGTCCACCACGGCGTTCGGGCCGGAGCCGCCGGGCGAGAACTTCGGCCAGCGGCCCTTCGGCGAGGCCACGACCCCGGCGGCCACCCGGTCGCTGATCTCCACGTCGGCCAGGAACTCGCCGTTGGCGTTGTGCACGCGCACCCGCTGGCCGTCGGCCAGCCCGCGCGCCGCCGCGTCGGCCGCGTTGACCAGGACCACCGGCTCCTTCGACCTCTTCCGCAGCTCGGGATTGTTGCCGAAGATCGTGTTGAGGAACGTGTGCGCGGCCGGGGTGATCAGCGTCAGCCCGTCCTTGCCCGCCGAGTACGGCGGCACGTAGGCCTTGCCGGGCGGCGGGAAGCGCAGCCGTCCCGACCGGGTCGGGAAGCCGTCGGCGAAGGGCGCGAAGGGTTTGGGGTAGCTCATCCGCACCCATCCCTCCTTGCGCAACCGGTCGAGCGTGACGCCCTCCAGCGACGGATGTCCGCTCGACAGAAGCTGCTCGGCCAGCTCCAGGTCCGTGTCGAACAACGACGGCTCGGTCATGCCCATGCGCTCGGCCAGGCGGCGGAAGGTCTCCGTCGTGGACAGGCACTCGCCGGGCGGCGGGACGGCGGGCTCGTTCCACAGCAGGTAGAGGTGGCCGTAGCCGGCGTGCAGGTCCATGTGCTCGGTCTGCATGGTCGCGGGCAGCACGATGTCGGCGTAGTCGGCGGTGTCGGTGGGGAAGTGCTCCATGACCACCGTGAACAGGTCCTCGCGCAGCATCTCGCCGCGGATCCTGTTGGTGTCGGAGGTCGAGGCGAGCGGGTTGGCGCCGTAGACGAACAGGCACTTCACCGACGGCAGCTCCGCGGCCAGGCGGGTCATGGCCAGCGTGCGCACCGGCTGGGCCAGCAGGTCCTCGCGGGTGTCGATGGTGAAGTGCACGTGGTCGCTGGTCGAGTACGCCACGCCGCCGCCCGGGTGTCGCCAGTCGCCGGTCACGCCGGGGATGGCGGTGATCGTGCGCATGGCCGTACCGCCGCCGGCGTGGCGCTGGATGCCCATCGTGGCGCGGATCGCGGTGGGGCGGGTGTGGGCGAGCCTCGTCCCCAGGCTGTGGACGGTCGTGGCGGGAATGCCGGTGATCTCGGCCACACGTTCCACCGGATGTTTCAGGATTTCTTCGCGGAAGTCGTCCCAGCCCTCGGTATGTGCGGCCAGGTACTCCTCGTCCTGTGTGCCCTCGGCCAGCACCACGTTGAGCAGGCCGAGCGCCAGCGCGGCGTCGGTGCCGGGCCGGATCGCGATGTGCTCGTCGGCCTGGTCGGCGGTACGGGTCCTGATCGGGTCGATCGCCACCACGTGCGCGCCGTCGGCCCGCGCGTCCTGGATGAACTTCCACAGGTGGTGCCCGCTGGTCAGCGTGTTGGTGCCCCAGAGCAGGATCAGCTTGGACCGCGCGAGGTTCTCCGGGTCCATGCCGCCCGCGGTGCCGTTGGCGCGCCGCAGCCCGGAGGAGCCCGCGGAGGAGCAGATGTTGAGCCAGTGCCGGGAGGCGCCGAGCATGTTCCAGAACCGCCGCCCCGCCACGCCCTCGCACCCCTGCACGTAGCCGAGCGACCCGGTGCCGTTATAGGGCCAGATCGCCTCGCCGCCGTGCTCGTCGACGATGCTCCGCAACCGGGTGGCGATCTCGTCGAGCGCCTCGTCCCAGCTGATCCGCTCGAACTGCCCCGACCCCTTGGGCCCGGTACGGCGCAGCGGATGGAGAATCCGGTCAGCCGCCCGCGTGTGCTCCAGATATCGGTTGACCTTCACGCAAAGGGCGCCCCGCGTGTACGGCTGGTCGGGATTCCCGCGCATCTTGACGGCCTCGCCGTCCTCGACGGTGACGACCCAGGAGCACGTGTCGGGGCAGTCCAGTGGACACGCCCCCAAAACCTGCAGATTTCCCGACATAACGCACAGCTTACGAAAGAGCGCCCCGGAGGTTCCCCCGAGGCGCTCCCGCATCGTCAGCTCGTCGCCGAAGGCACCCCGTCGTGGGTGACGGTGGCGGCCATCCGCGCCGCGGGCGGCGTGTGCGGCGCCCCCGGCCCGTGGATGGCGTCCAGCGCCGCCTTGCTGTAGGTGTACTTGGCGGCCAGGGCCGCGATCGCGTCGGAGTTCACGTCCAGCGCGGTCGCGTCGACGTTCTTGATCGTGTCGCACTCGCCGTGGTAGCACGGGTCGTACGGCTCGCCCGCCGTACCGCCGAAGAGCTTGGCCTCTTCCTCGGTCTTCTTCTTCTCGGCCCCGGTGAACAACCCGCCGCCGGCGATCCCGGCGTCGATGAAGGCCTTGTAGTCCGAGCGCCCGTCGAACTCACTCGGCTTGAACGGCAGGCCGCGAGCTCCGTAGAACCCCTGGAAGTCCTTCTCCAGCTGCGCCGACCCGGCCGGACCCGGCACCCCGAACGCATCGCCGTCACCGTCGTAGATGTGGTACGCGAAGTTCGGCGAGCCGATCATGTCGTAGTTCAGGTAGAGCCCGACCGCGTTCTTCTGCTCCTGCGACAGCGACTCGACATAGTGCTTCGACCCCAGCAGCCCGAACTCCTCCGCGCCCCAGAACCCGAACCGCACCTTGTTGACCGGCTGGAACCTGGCCATCTGGAGCGCCACCTCCAGCACTCCGGCGGAGCCCGAGCCGTTGTCGTTGATGCCCGGCCCCTCCTGCACGCTGTCCAGATGGGCGCCCATCATCACGACGTTGTCGGCCCGGCCGCCGCGCGACTCGGCGATCACGTTGTAGGTGGTGCGCTGCTCGACCAGCGGGTCCCAGTTCAGTTTCACGGTGGCCCCGGGCGTCGCGGCCAGGTCTGAGCCCACGGCGAAGCTCGTGAAGAAGGACGGGATCGTGATCGACGGGTCGCTGAGCGCCGGGTTGAGGTCCACGTCGGTGCGTCCGGGCTGGCCCTCGTTGAGGACGATCACCGCACTGGCTCCGGCGTCCTGCGCGTTCTTCGCCTTGACCCCGAAGTTGCAGGTGCCGCGCTGCAGCAGCGCCACGCGGCCCTTGACGAAGCCGGCGAAGTCGGCCGGCTCGCAGCCCGAGGTGGACGACGGCTGGGGCGTCGGCGGCAGCACCAGGTCCACGGCCTGGATCTGCCCGGTGACGCCGCCGGCGGGGGAGTCGCCCATCGCGACGTAGTCGTTGAAGAAGCCGTTCTTGTAGGCCTTGGGACTGGGCGAGAGCCGTTCGAGCACGGGCTTGGTCCGGTAGCCGTCGAAGGTGAACTCGAACGGCTGGACCGTCACCTTGTACCCGACGGCGCGCAGCAGCGTGGCCACGTAGTCACGCGACAGCTCGTGGCCGCGGCTGCTGGAGACGCGGGTGCCGCCGCCGGCTTTGGCGATCAGGTCGAGCACCCGCAGGTGGCGTTCGACGTGCTTGCCCTTGACGGCCTGGACGAGCTGGCGGGCGGGATCGCGGCCGTGGTCGGCGTACGCGGGAGCGGACAGGGCCAGGGGGGTGACGAGTGCGAGCGCGGCCGCACCCAGCACGCCTGCGGACAGGCGACGACGCATATGGCTCCTCGGTAAAGATGAAACGATCCCCCCGATAGCGTGAAAAGTATTCTGAAGGGGGGTTATTGGGGAAGATGTTGCCCCGGAGTTGTTATGCGGCCAGGCGGCTGACGACCGCCGCGACCGCGTCCGCCGTCACCTCCAGCACCTTCACGCTGACGTTGCGCAACGTGTCGCAGGCCTGGTGGTAGCACTTGTCGAGCGGCTGGCCCGCCGTACCGCCGAACAGACCGGCTTCCTTCTCCGTCTTCTTCTCCTCGCCGCCGGTGAACAGCCCGCCGGAGGCGATCCCGGCCGCCATGAACGGCCCGTAGTCCGAACGGCCCGTCAGATCGGCGGCGCGGAACGGCAGCCCGCGCTCGCGGAAGTACCGCTGGAACGCCCGCTCCACCCTGGCCGAGCCCTTCGGCCCCGCGCCCGCGCCCGTGCGCTCCGAGTCGTCGCCGTCGAAGATCGCGAACGTGTGGTTCGGCGAGGCGATCATGTCGAGGTTCAGGTAGGCCTCGATCTTCTTGCGATCGGTCTCCGGCAGGCTCCGCACGTAGTGGCCGGACCCGAGCAGGCCCACCTCCTCCGCGCCCCACCAGGCGAACCGCACCGGCTGCCGCAACGGCGTACGCGCCGCCCGCAGCGCGATCTCCAGGATCGCCGCGCTGCCCGAGCCGTTGTCGTTGATGCCCGGCCCGTCCAGCGTCGAGTCCAGGTGCGCCCCGACCATCACCGCCTTGCCCGTGCCCCGCGTCTCGGCCAGCACGTTGTGCGTGATGCGCTCCTCGCTCACGGTCTTCGTCGTGACCCGGACCTTCTTCAGCCTGGTCACCTGCGCGCCCGCCTCCGGCGGCACCCCCACGACCGGGATCGGCTGCGGCGTCCCCGCGCTCCCCGCGAAGGAACCCTTCTGGTCGACCACGATCAGCGCCTTGGCCCCCGCGGCCGCCGCGTTGCGCGCCTTCACCTCGAACATGCACGTCCCGCGCCGCGTCACCGCGATCCGCCCGGCGCGAAAACCCTTGAAGTCACGGGCCGCGCACCCCTCGCCCGCCTCCTGCGGCGCCGCGTTCACGTCGCCGCCGCCGGAGTACCTCAATGTGGTCACTCCGGTGAGGCGCCGCCCGCCGCCCTCCACCACCGCCGGCGCCAGCTCCCGGTAGAAGTCGAAGGCGAACGGCTGAAGCCGCACAGTGTAACCCGCGTCACGCAGCCGCGCGGCCACATAGGCTGCAGATGCGTCGTATCCGGGCGTGCCGGCTGCCCGGGTGCCCCCGTGTGCGTCAGCGATGGCTTGGAAGGCCTGGAGATGTCCTAGTACGTTGTCCACCTTGACCGCATCTACGAGCGGTTCGCCCGGCGCGGCTAGGGCCAGGATCAGCATCGTATGAGTGATCATGGCCTGAGGATGCCAACGTTGGCCGCGCACCGGGGTTAGACGCGTCGTCGCTGGTCGAGTCCTTACCCGGGGCGTTGACTCAGGTGACGATTGGGGACACTAGAGGCCAAAGATCGTACGGTCTGGCCTGGAAGGTGCAGAATCGCGGACGGTGGCGGAAATCAGAGAACGCGACAACGCGGCGGGCCTCTCGGAGAGGGAACCGGCCGTGGCTGAGCCGCGCCATGAAACGGAGGCCGGCGACAGGGACCCAGAGGTCTACGTCGTCGAACCGCTCCTCCCGCAACGCCTGCGCCGCCCCTCCGACCTGCTGCGCTTCATCGCCGCCCTGCTCGCGCTCGCCGCGGTCGTCCTGCTGTCACTGGTCGCCAAGCAGACGCTGAACGGCCTGGCCGGCGACGTGGCCGAGGGCGCCAACCTCGTCCCCAACCTGCTCAGCCGGGTCGCCGCCTTCCTCGGCGGCGGCGCGGTGCTCGTCGTGCCGGTCGCCTTCGCGGTCGAGCGCGTCTTCCACCGCGACGGCCTGCGCGTGGCGGAAGGCCTCATCGCGGCGATCATCGGCCTGGTCGGCTCGTTCCTCATCGGCGAATGGGTCATGTCCTCCGACGCCGCCGGCGACCTGCGGCAACTGCTCACCGGCAACCGGCCGGGGGTGGAGCCGTTCAACACCCTGCTCGCCTCGGTGGTCGCCTACAGCACCGCCGTACGCATCTCACGCAGGCCCACCTGGCGGGCGCTGATCTGGACGGTCATCGCGCTCGACGTGCTCTCGCTGTTCACCAGCAAGCAGCTCACGCTGCCCAGCGCGATGGTGACGATCGTGGCCGGCATGGCCATCGGCTACGGCACGCTGTACGGCGTCGGCAGCCCCAACACCAGGCCCCCCGGCACCGCGGTGATCGCCGCCCTGCGCAAGCTCTCCTTCCAGCCGGTCAGCGCCCGGCGGATCGAAGACGACCACCAGGGCAGCCGCCGCTACGCCATCGGGCTGGACGACGGCAGCAGCCTCGACGTCACCGTTCTCGACCGTGACCGGCAGGTGGCCGGCCTGCCGTACCGGCTGTGGCGGCGCATCAGGCTCAACTCCGAGACCAGGCGCAGGGCGATCAGGTCGCTGCGCGCGGAGCTGGAACGCGAGGCGCTCATGGCCTACGCCGCGCAGGCGGCGGGGGCCTCGACCCCGCGCCTGCTCGGCACCAGCGAGGTCGGCACCGAAGCCGCGCTCCTCGCCTACGAGCACCTCAGCACCCGCCCCCTCGACGCGCTGCCCGACTCCGAGATCGACGACGACCTGCTCGCCCAGATCTGGGAGCAGCTCGAACTGCTGCGCCTGCAGCGACTGGCCCACCGGCGGCTGACCGGCGACAGCATCCACGTCGACGCCGACGGCCGGGTCGTGCTCACCGACGCCAGAAGCGGCGAGATCGCCGCCGGCGACCTGCTGCTGCGGCTCGACGTCGTCCAGCTGCTCACCTATCTCGCGCTGCGCGTCGGGGCCGAACGCTCGGTCGCCTCCGCCGCCCGGGTCGTGGGCGAGGACGCGCTGGCCGGGGCGATGCCGCTGCTGCAGAAGATCGCGCTGACCCGCCAGACACGGTCCGCGCTGGCCAAGGACAAGGGCCTGCTGTCGGCCATCCGGGAGCAGATCGAGGCGCTCAAGCCGCAGGCCAAGATCGAGGAGATCCGGCTGGAGCGGTTCCGCCCGCGCACGCTGGTCACGATCATCGCCAGCACGCTGGCCGCCTACTTCCTGCTGTCCCAGCTCAGCCAGGTCAACCTCGTCACCGTCATCACCACCGCCAACTGGGCCTGGTCGCTGCTGGCGCTGGCCGCCTCGTTCGTCAGCTTCATCGCCGCCGCGCTCATGCTGCGCGGGTTCGTGCCGGAGCCGCTGCCGCTGCGGCGGACGGTGCTGGTGCAGTTCGCCTCGTCGTTCGTGAAGCTGGTCGCGCCGCCCGCGGTGGGCGCCGTCGCGATCAACACCCGCTACCTGCAGAAGCGCGGCATCCCGCCCGCCTCGGCCGTGGCCAGCGTGGGCGCCTCGCAGCTCGTCATGCTGATCGCGCACATCAGCCTGCTGCTGCTGTTCGCCTACATCACCGGGTCCAACACCGCCACCTCGTTCACGCCCACGCGCGGGCTGGTCCTGGTGATGCTGGCCGTCGCGGTGCTGATCGTGGCCGTGCTCGGCGTGCCGCCGCTGCGCAGGATGCTCACCAAGCGGCTGCGCTCACTCTTCTCGAACGTGCTGCCGCGCCTGCTGGACGTGCTGCAGTCGCCTCGGAAGATGTTCGAGGGCTTCGCCGGGACCGTGATGATCACGATCGCGTTCGTGACCTGCCTCGACGCCTGCGTCTCCGCGTTCGGCGGCGACATCTCCTTCACAGCCGTCGCCGTGGTCTTCCTGACCGCCAACGCGATCGGCTCGGCCGCGCCCACACCGGGTGGTCTGGGCGCGGTCGAACTCGCGCTCGCGGGCGGCCTCACGGTGGCCGGCGTCGACAGCGCCGTGGCCACCTCCGCCGTCCTGCTCTACCGCCTGCTCACGTTCTGGCTCCCCGTCCTCCCCGGCTGGGCGGCCTTCACGTGGCTGCAGAAGCACGAGGCCCTCTAAACAAGCTTGTCGATCCGGGCCAGTTCGTCCTCGGTGAAGGCTGGGCCGTTCACGCAGGCCACGTTGTCCTCCAACTGCTTCACGCTGCTCGCGCCGATCAGCACGCTGGTGACCCGGGGGTCGCGCATGGCCCAGGACAGGGCCATCTGGGCGAGCGTCTGGCCGCGCTGCTCGGCGATGCCGTTGAGACCACGGGCCAGCTCGCGATCGCGCTCCGCCCGCTCGGCCGACAGGAACCTGCTGGTCGCCGCCCGCGAGTCCGCCGGCACGTCCTTCAGGTAGCGGTCGGTCAGCAGCCCCTGGGCCAGCGGCGAGTAGACGATGCAGCCCATCCCCGCGTCCTCCAGAGCGTCCAGCAGCCCGTCCTCGATCCACCGGTTGATCATCGAGTAGGACGGCTGGTGGATCAGCAGCGGCGTGCCCAGCTCGCGCATGATCCTGGCCGCCTGCGCGGTCTGCTCGGCCGAGTAGTTGGAGATGCCCGCGTACAGCGCCTTCCCCGACCGCACCGCGTGGTCCAGCGCGCCCATCGTCTCCTCGAACGGCGTCTCCGGATCGGGCCGGTGGCTGTAGAAGACGTCGACATGGTCAAGCCCCATGCGGGTGAGCGACTGGTCGAGGCTGGCCAGCACGTACTTGCGCGAGCCCCACTCCCCATACGGCCCTGGCCACATGTCGTAGCCGGCCTTCGTCGAGATGATCAGCTCGTCCCGGTATCGCGCGAAGTCCTGGGCGAAGATCGTCCCGAAGTTGCGCTCCGCCGAGCCGTACGGCACGCCGTAATTGTTGGCCAGGTCGAAGTGCGTCACGCCCAGGTCGAAGGCCCGCCGCAGGATCGAGCGCGAGTTCTCCAGCGGACGGTCGTCGCCGAAGTTGTGCCACAACCCCAGCGAGACCGCGGGCAGCTTGAGCCCGCTGCGCCCGCTCCGGTTGTACGGCATGCGGTCCTGATACCGGCCCTCGTCGGCCTGGTAGGTCATGCGATGCCCCTCTCGATGATCCAGGAGAGCGCGAACGCCTCCTCGCGCCACGCGTCGTAACGTCCGCTGCGGCCGCCGTGCCCGGCGCCCATCTCCGTCTTCAGCAGGAACGGCCCGCCGTTCGCGACCGCCCGCAGCCTGGCGATCCACTTCGCCGGCTCGTGGTAGAGGACGCGCGTGTCGTTCAGGCTCGTGATCGCGAGGATCGGCGGGTACGGCCGGCCGTCCACGTTCTCGTAAGGCGTGTAGCTCTTCATGTAGGCGTAGACATCGGGGTTGTGCAGCGGATCGCCCCACTCGTCCCACTCAATCACGGTCAGCGGGAGCGACGGATCGAGGATCGTGTTCAGCGCGTCCACGAACGGCACCTCGGCCACCACGCCCGCGAACTCCTCCGGAGCCAGGTTCGCGACCGCGCCCATCAGCAGGCCGCCGGCCGAACCGCCCCTGGCGACCACCCGCTCGCTCCAGCCCGCCGCCTTCAGGTGCTTCGCGGTGGCCACGAAGTCGGTGAAGGTGTTCTTCTTGCGGGTCATCTTGCCCTCTTCGTACCAGCGGCGGCCCATCTCGCCGCCGCCGCGCACGTGCGCGATGGCGAAGACGAACCCGCGGTCGAGCAGGGACAGCCTGGCCACGGAGAAGCTTGGGTCGATGGAGGTCTCGTAGCTGCCGTAGCCGTACAGGACGGTGGGGGCGGGCTTGGCGGCGTCCTTGCGCTTGACGATCGAGATCGGGACGCGGGTGCCGTCCTCGGCCGTGGCCCACTCCCGGACCTGCTCGTAGTCGCCCGGGTCGTAGCCGCCGAGCACCGGACGCTGCTTGAGCAGGATCAGCTCGTGCGTGGCCAGGTCGTAGTCGTAGATGCTGGGCGGCGTGATCATGCTGGTGTAGGCCAGCCGGAGCCTGCCGGTGGAGAACTCGGGGTTGCCCGCGGGCCCGACGTCGTAGAGGGGCTCGGGGAAGTCGATCTCGTACGCGTCCGCGTCCTTGGGCAGGATCCGCAGGCCGGTGAGACCTTCGCGGCGGAAGTGCACCACGGCGTGGTTCTCGAAGGCGTCGATCTCCAGCAGGCGGGTGTCCTCGCGGTGCTCGATCAGCGGCGTCCAGTCGCCGGGGGAGCCGAGGGGGGCGGTGGCGATCTCGAAGTTCTCGGCGGCCTTGTTGTGCAGCACGTAGAAGAAGTCTCCGGCGTGCTCGACGCCGTATTCGACGCCGGTCTCGCGGGGGCGTACCAGCTGGAACTCGCCGGAAGGGTCGTCGGCGGCCAGGAGGCGCACCTCGCTGGTGATCTTGCTGCCGGCGCCCAGGACCAGGTAGCGCTCGCTGCGGGTCAGGCCGATGCCGACCCAGAACCGCTCGTCGGACTCCTCGTACACCAGGACGTCGTCATGGGTGCCGAGGGTGTGGCGGTAGACCTGGTGGGGGCGCCAGGCGTCGTCGACCCGGGTGTAGAAGAACGTCGAGCCGTCGGCGGACCAGGCGCCGCCGTAGAAGATGTCCTCGATCTCGTCGGGGAGCGTCTCGCCGGTGGTCAGGTTCTTGAAGCGCAGGGTGAAGCGCTCGGCGCCCTTGTAGTCGGTGGAGTAGGCCAGCATCGTGCCGTCGGGGGAGACCGCGCTGGTGCCGACCGAGAAGAACGGGCTGTCGCCGGCCAGCGCGTTGCCGTCCAGCAGCACCTGCTCGTGGTCGAGAACCTTGCCCGGCTGGATCTCCGGAGGTTCGTCGCCGGTGGCGGGGACCCGGGAGGAGACGGCGTATTGCTTGCCCTCCTCGGTACGGGTGAAATACCACCACGCGCCCTTACGACTGGGCACGGACAGGTCGGTTTCCTGGGTCCTGCCCTTGATCTCTTGGAAAACCTGCTCCTGGAGGTCGGCCAGGTGAGCGGTCTCCTGTTTGAGATACGCGTTCTCGGCTTCCAGATAGGAGACCGTGTCGGGATCTTCCTTGTCGGTCAGCCACGCGTATTCGTCGATCACGGTGTCGCCGTGATGGAGACGCTCAGTCGGGATCCTCTTCGCCGTCGGCGGCGTGTTCCTGCTCACGGGGGGAGTCTATGTTCGGCTGTGATCGTTCTGTGTTGCGGAAGGTGTCCCGAGTGGTCTGGGGCGCTGCTAATCTACTAAAGCCGACGCAGTGCGGCGCAACCAACCACCTCTCTCGGGTGGCTCTGGCGTGTGCTGAGTCGGTATCCCCTTGCGACGCGCTGGTTCTGATGATCGATTTGCTTGTCGGTCTCGGAGCGAGTAAGTTAGAGGGGTTGCCCCGGAGACGGGGTGGTCGAAATTCCCGCAGGTCAGCCCGCGAGTGTCAATTTGACACCAAGCGGACCGGCTGAA
>NZ_JBITHA010000014.1:0-310494 GCF_044457485.1 Nonomuraea sp. NPDC050540 | reverse complement strand
GTGGGAGACCACCCCGATCCTGCGGCCCGCGCTGGAGGTGAACTCGTGTTTGAGCCCGATGCCCGGCAGCGCCGTCTGCTCGATCTCCATGGGGGGTCTCCGTTCTTGGACGCAGTGGCGGTCGGCACCAATTGCGCAAATAGTTAATTCATTACATCATGATGTCGATGCCGGGATGGGTGCCCGGTCCTGTGGGCTGCGCGTTTGCGGAGGTTGGCAGGTACGTAGACTGCGGAGATGATGATCAACGGCCGAAACTCCGGCGTGAGGCCGGCGGCCAGGAGAGAGGCGGCGCCATGACTCTGCCGCTCTACCAGCTCAAGGCGGAGTTCTTCAAAACGCTCGGCCATCCGGCCCGCATCAGGATCCTTGAGCTGCTCAGCCGGCGCGAACATTCGGTCGCCGAGCTGCTGTCCGAGGTCGGCCTTGAGCCGGCGCACATGTCCCAGCAGCTGGCCGTGCTTCGCCGCGCCAACCTGGTCACGAGTCACAAGGCGGGCGCCACCGTCACGTACGCCATCACCAGCCCTCAGATCGTGGACCTCCTGGCCGTGGCGCGCTCCATCCTCACCGGCGTGCTCACCGAGCAGGCCGAGCTCCTGCAGGACCTGCGCGCCTCCGCTCCCTGAGGGGACGGCGGAAGAGCGCGGATCACCCGTCGCGGGCGGTGCTCGCCGGCAGGCGGCCGTCGGCGTGGAGCAGGCTCCGGGCGGCCGTGATCGCTTCGGGGGTGCCGGCGAAGACACGGCCTTCGCGATCGAGACGGGTGATCACGCCGAGAGCCCGCAGCGGTTGGTGGTGCTGGTCGCGGATGCCGGAGACGAGCACGGTGATGGCGCGATGTTCCAGTCGCGTGATGGCGTCCTTGAGTACGAGAGCGCCGCTGGCGTCGATGGTGGTCACTCGTGACATGCGCAGGATGACCACGGAGACGTCGGCGACCTCGGTCAGCTCCAGCAGGAAGCGATGGGCCGCCGCGAACACCAGCGGGCCGTCCAGCCGGTAGGCGACGATGTGCTCGGCGAGGAGCGCGTGCTCCTGGTCGGAGTCGTCCGGCAGATCGGATCGCAGCGACACGGTGTCGAGCCGGACGCTGGCCGCGATCGCCCGCAGGCTCATCGCCCCGGCCACGACGAGCCCGAGCACGACCGCCTGGACCAGATCGAGAGCGACCGTGGCCAGGGCGGTCAGCACCAGCACGAGCGCGTCGGAGCGGGTGGAGCGCACCATCGCGGTCAGCGATCCGACCTCGACCATCCGCACGCACGTGGCCAGCAGGACGCCGGCCAGCGCGGCCAGCGGGACGCGCGCCACCAGGTCGGCGGCGGCGAACACCACGGCGGCGAGAACGGCGGCGTGGGTGAGCGCGGCCAGCCTGGAGGAGGCTCCCGCGCGGACGTTGACCGCGGTACGGGCGATCGCCCCGGTGGCCGGTACGCCGCCGAACAGCGGCGCGGCCAGGTTGGCCAGGCCCTGGCCGAGCAGTTCCCTGTCGGGGTCGTGGCGGTGACGCACGCTCATGCCGTCCGCGACCGAAGCCGACAGCAGCGACTCCAGGGCCGCCAGCGCGGCGACCGCCAGAGCCGGTGCCATCAGGCCGGGCACCGCGCCCAGGTCGACGAAGGACAGCGAGGGCGCGGGCAGCGCGGCGGGCAGCTGGCCGATGCGCGCCACCGGCAGGACGGCCAGTTCGGCCAGTACGGTGGCCAGCGCGACCGCGATCAGGGAAAACGGCCAGGTGGGGCGTAGCCGGGCGCCGGCGAGCATGAGCGAGGCCACCGCCACGGCGATGATCAGAGCGGGCCAGTGCGGGGCGTCCAGGAACTCCTGTACGGCCTGCCACGCGGCCACCGTGACGCGATCCGCGCTCGGTGCGGGCACGCCCAGCGCGGCCGGAACCTGCTGCAGTGCGATCACGCAGGCGATGCCGAGCGTGAAGCCCTCGATGACGGAGGCGGGCACCAGCGCCATGTACCGTCCGGCCCGGGCCAGCGCGAGCAGCACCAGCAGCCCTCCGGCCAGCAGCCCCACCATGAGCACGCCCGAGGCTCCGTGGGCGTGCACGATCGGCACGAGTACCACGGTCATCGCGCCGGTAGGCCCGGTCACCTGCAGCGCTGAGCCGCCGAACACGGCGGCGAGCGCCCCGGCCACGACGGCGGTCGCCAGCCCCGCGGCGGCGCCGAGACCGGAGGAGATGCCGAAGCCGAGGGCGAGGGGGAGCGCGACGATCGCGACGGTGAGCCCGGCGAGCAGGTCACGGCGGGGGTGACGGCCCATCGCGGCCAGGTCGGCGCGCGCCGGCAGCAGGGATCGCATGCGCCGGCCTACCGTCTCTCCGAACGCGTCGTCCATGTCCGCTGCTTCCATCTCTCCCGCAACCCTTTGCGAGATCAATGTAATGAGCGATTGCTAACTTTCGCAATTTATAGATGCCGCGACCGCCATCAGCCCACGCGTCCTGTCAGTTCCCCCGAAAGCCAGTCGGCGGCCACTGCCAGCCAGTCGGGACGGGCGTTGCCGAGCAGGTGGTCGCCGTGCGGAAGGTGCAGGTACCGTCCGCGGGACGCCAGATGGGCCAGAGGCTCGCCGTTGGTGACGCCGGGGATGACATCCCGGCCGCCGTCGATCACCAGCAGTGGGCAGGTGATCCGCGGGGCGAGGCCGGACAGGTCCACCTGCCCGGCGAAGCGGCGGGCCGCGTCTTCACCGCCGGCGCGCCGGGTGAGGAGGTCGCGTACCGGGGGCGGCAGGGCGTCCCAGTCCAGCCGGAACGGGCCGCTGACCGTGACGGCGGCGGCGACGCGGGGTTCCCTGGCGGCGCTTTCCGCGACGTAGTAGCCGCCGAGGCTGAGTCCGACGAGTCCCACGCTCTCGGCGCCGAGCGCGTCGATGACCTGCCCGATCACGTGGTGGTAGTCGGCGCGGACGGTGGTGGTGGCGGTGAGCGCGCCCTGCCCCGGCCCGTCCATGGCGAACACGGCCACGCCGCGGCGCAGCAAGGCGCTGGTCACGTCGTGGAACTCCTCCTTGCCGGAGTCCAGCCCGGGAACCACGATCACGGTGGCCGCGGCGTCGGCCGGGCCGCGCAGCCGGCCGGTGAAGGTCGTGCCCTCGATCCGGCGCGCCCCCGGCTCCAGCAGGTCCAGCGCGCGGCCCATGGCGGTGTCCGCCTCGGCCGCCGCGAGCGCGTGCTCCCGGTTCGGCCCGAGGGTGGCGAAGTGGAACCAGCGCGCCGCGACCTGGAGGTGCCCGGCCGCTGAGATCGCCGACTTGGCCCGCGCCGCGCGGGACAGGTGCCCGCGCGCGGCGCTCATGAAGGCCTGACCCCACTGGTCCAGGTCGCCCAGCTCGGCGGCGACACGCAGGTACTCGTGCGGGTCCAGCCCGGCTCCGGTCGCGCGCGACAGGTTGGCGGCGGCGAAGTCCGCGGCGTTCATCGTGATGCTCCGATCGTCAGCACGGCCTTGCCGCGGATACGGCGTTCCCGCAGGTCGACAAGGACGTCGGCGGTCCGGCTCCAGTCAGCGGTACGGCCGATCTCCGCGTGCAGCCGCCCGCCGGCCACCAGTCGCAGCAACGTGGCCAGGTCGCCGCCGTACGGGCCGCCGGCGTAGTGGAAATGCCGGATCACGGCGTTCTCCGGCCCGGCGAGCAGGTCGAAGAAGTCCACGGTCGCGGGTGTACGGCCGGCCTGACCGAACCAGATCAGCGTGCCGCCCGGGACCAGCCTGGCCAGCGCGGACGCGAGCGCGCCGCCACCGGTGGACTCCATGGCCACGTCGAACGGCCCTTCCGCGGCGGCCACGTCGTGCACGATCGCCGCGGCTCCCAGCTCGCGCAGCCGCGCACCGCGCTCGGCGGTGGCGGTCACCGCGGTCACCTCCGCCCCGGCCGAGGCGGCCAGCTCGGTCAGGTAGTGCCCCACCCCGCCGGCGGCTCCGGTCAGCAGTATCCGCCTGCCCGCGACGGCGCCGGCCGTACGGAGGAGGCGGAGCGCGGTGATCCCGGCCAGCGGCAGCGCGGCCGCCTGAACGGTGGTGATCTCGTTGGGCAGGACGGCGACGGAGTGGGTGGGAACCGTCGCGTACTCGGCCCAGCCGCCCATCGCCGGATGGCCCACGACGCGGGTGCCGGCCGGCGGGCCGGAGCCGTCGGCGGCGGCCTGGACGACCAGGCCGGCGACGTCCTTCCCGGGTTTCAGGCCGGGTTCTGGCTTTTCCAGCAGGAACGTCTCCCCGCGATTCGGCGAGAACGCCTCGACCTTGACCAGCACCTCGCCCGGGGCGGGCGTGGGCTGGGCGTCCTGGGTGAACTCGACCGGCCGCGCCGCATCTCCTGTGGGGATCAATCTACGCATGCGGCCATGGAACCGTCATCCGGGTCGTGTACTCCAACAACGGTCGCGACCGGCCGACAACCATCGGTTGTCACCTAAGGTGACAGGCGTGGATCTCGACTTGGCGCAGGTGCGCGCGTTCGTGTTGACCGCCGAAGGAGGGCACTTCGGTCACGCGGCCGAGGAACTGTCGATCTCCCAGCAGGCGCTCTCCAAGCGGATCGCCCGCCTGGAGTCCACGCTCGGCCGGCGCCTGTTCGACCGCGGCGGCCAGGGAGTACGGCTCACCGAAGCGGGGCGGCGGTTCCTGGAGCCTGCCCGGCAGGCGCTGACCGCCGCGGACCAGGCCGTGGCGGCGGTGCTGGAGGCGCACCGCCCGCTGCGGATCGACGTGTGGGGCCACCTGTACGCGCCCATGCGCACGCTGGCACAGGTGACCACCGCCGAGCCGCGGCTGGAACTGGGGCACGGCCGTGACCTGCCCGCGGTGATCGCCGCGCTCCTGCACGGCGACGTGGACGCCGCCTTCGGCCGCGTCCACGCTCCGCTGCCCGCCGGGCTGACGCATCGCCTGGTACGGCTGGAGCCGGTGGACGTGATCCTCGCCGCGGATCATCCCCTGGCGAACGCGCCGTCGATCCGCCCCGAGCAACTGCGCGACGGCGTGCTGTGGGCACCAGGCGCCTTGCATCGGCTGGACTTCCTGCGCCGCTTCGCCGACTCCTTCGGCATCCACGAGCGCGCCGAGGGCACCAACCTGGGACTGGAGCACTTCCTGGCCGACCTGGCGGCCGGCACCCGGCGCTTCGGCCTGCTGCCCGCGGACGTGCCGCTGCCGCCCCGCCCGGCGATCCGCTCGATCCCGCTGGCCGGCCCCACTCCCTTGTACGCCTGGTCGCTGCTGTGGCGCGGCAACGGCGCCCATCCGCTGCTGGACACCCTGGTGAGCGCCTTCGTGGCGGAGGCGGAGCGGAACCGGTGGCTGGAATACGACCCCGTCCACGACTGGCTCCCCGAGAACGACCTCGCCGACGTCGAGTGAGTCGCCCAGCGGGCGCGGTTGATCTCTAGCGGGTCTTCCGCACGTGCGTGGTCTCGCCATCGAGGAACGTGCCGTCGGCGCCGGCCGGCGCGACTTCCGGCACGGGGACGCCGTGCCGGTCGACCAGGGTGGAGTGGGGTTCGCCGGGCGCGAAGGCGTGACGTTCACCCCACTGCCGCAGGGTGAGGATGACGGGGAAGAGGTCGCGGCCGGCGTCGGTGAGCACGTACTCCTGACGGCGGCCCGACGGTGCGGTGCGCTGGGTGAGGAGCCCGTGGGCGGTGAGCTTGCCGAGGCGGTCGGTGAGGATGTTGCGGGCGATGCCGGTACGCCGCAGGAACTCGGTGAACGACCGCGCCCCGTCCATCGCGTCGCGGATGACGAGAAGGCTCCACCTGTCGCCGACGAGGTCGAGCGTACGGGCGACGGGGCAGGTGGGGTCGGTCCAGCCGGGGTCAGTGGTGGGCGACATGGCACCTTCCCATGAGTTGCGAATTGAAACCATTATGCCGTACGGTCAAATTGGTTGCAATTTGCTACTAATCGAGAGTGGGAGTGCGATGGACATGCGGCGACGGTCGCTGCTCGCGGTGGTGTGTGGTGTCGCTGTGGCGAGCATCTACGCGGCGCAGCCGGTTCTGGAGCCGATGGGACGCGATCTCGGCGTTCCGGCGGAACTGACCGGGTGGATCGTGGCGATCGGCCAGATCGGCTATCTGGCGGGGCTGGTCCTGCTGGTGCCGCTCGGCGATGTGGTCGACCGGCGCCGGCTCATCTCCGTGCACCTGGCGCTCACCGCGGTGGGCATGATCCTGACGGCCTTGGCGCCGACCGCGTGGGTGGCGTTCGCCGGGCTCGCGGTGGCCGGGGTGTTCGCGGTCGTGGTGCAGACCACGGTGGCCTACGCCGCGTCGGTCTCGCCGCCCGCCGAACGCGGACGGAACATCGGCGTCGTGACCTCGGGCGTGGTCGTCGGCATCCTGGGCGCGCGGGTCGTCACCGGCGCGCTCGCCGAGGTGTGGGGCTGGCGGAGCGTCTACGCCGTGCTCGCGGTGCTGGCACTGGGCCTCGCGGCCCTCGTCCTCGTCGTCCTGCCTTCGGAGGAGCGCCCCGGCCGGCGGGCGGTCGTCTCACTGGGCGAGCTGTTCGGGCAGCGCGTCTTCCTGACACGCGGGCTCATCGCGTTCTTCTTGTTCGCATCGTTCGGAACCCTGTGGAGCGGTCTGTCCCTGCCGCTGACGGACACGCCGTGGCACCTGAGCGAGAGCCAGATCGGGCTGCTCGGCATCGCCGGACTCGCCGGCGCGCTCGGCGCGGCACGCGCGGGACGGTGGGCGGACTCGGGACGGGCGGCCCCGGTCACCGGCCTCGCGCTCACCCTGCTCATCCTCTCGTGGGCGGCGATCGCGCAACTGCCGTGGTCGATGGGACTCCTCATCGCCGGAATCGTGGTTCTCGACTTCGCGGTCCAGGCCGTACACGTGAGCAACCAGCAACTGCTCACCGCCGCGCACCCGGATCGCACCAGCGGCGTCATCGGCGGCTACATGGTCTTCTACTCGCTCGGCTCCGCCCTCGGCGCCGCCGCGACCACCGCCGTCTTCACCGCCCACGGCTGGGTGGGATCCAGCCTCCTCGGCGCCGGATTCGCGGCCTGCGCGCTGGCCGTCTGGGCGTTCGACAGGCGACGCCCCCTCAGCGGCGCGAACCTCCGATCCGAGAGCCCCGAGCTGCGACACCGTTGAACCGGCCGCTCACGGAGTGTCACCACGATCGCGAGGGTGGCGGCTACCTACTCTGGCGCTGAGCGATCACAGGGGGCAGCATGACGGTCAGCCGACGAGTACTTCTGCGAGCCGGGGCAGCCGTGGCGGGCGCCGCGCTGGTGCCAGGATCTCTCGCCCGAGCCGCGACACCGCCGGCGAGGCCGGAACCGGAGCCGGTCGCGTGGCGGCAACTGCGGCGGCGGCTGAGCCCCGCCGCCCGCCTGTATCGACCGGGCGCGCCGGAGTACCCGTCCCAGGCCGCGGTGGACAACCTGCGCTATGCCGAGGTACGGCCGGCCGGAGTGCTGGCCTGCGCCACCGAAGCCGACGTGCGGGCCGCGCTGCGCTGGTGCGCCGAGCACCGGGTGCCGTTCGCGGCCCGCTCCGGCGGCCACAACTACGCCGGGCACTCGGCCACCACCGGCCTGGTCGTCAGCGTGCGGGCGCTCAACCGGGTGGAACCGCGCGGGCGGCGGCTGCACCTGGGCGGCGGCGCCACCAACTCCGACGTCTACGCCGCCCGCGACGCCGGCCTGTACTTCCCCGGCGGCCGCTGCCCCGGAGTCGGCGTGGCCGGACTCACGCTGGGCGGCGGGCTCGGCTTCAACGACCGCAAATGGGGCCTGACCTGCGACCGGCTCGTCGAGACCCGCCTGGTCCTGGCCGACGGAAGCATCGTGCGGGCCGCCGAGGACGAGAACGCCGACCTGCTGTGGGCCTGCCGCGGCGGCGCGGGAGGCAACTTCGGTGTCAACACCGCCTTCGTCTTCGACGCCGTACCGGTGAACCGGCAGCGCGTCACCGTCTTCGACCTGACCTTCCCCCTGGCCGCCGGGCCGCGCGTGGTCGACGAGCTCCAGCACATCCTGCACGCCGACCAGTCGGGCGAGTTCGACGTACGCATCGGCTTCAAGCACACCGGCACCGGCGCCACCTCGGTGTGGGTGCTCGGCCAGCGCCTCGGTGACCAGGAGGTCCTGCGCCGCCTGCTCACCCCGCTGCTGCGCCTGCGCCCGGCCACGACCCACATCGAGGCGCTCGGCTTCTGGGCCGGACAGGACTACCTCATGGAACGCCCCGGCGCCAAGGACTGCTACGCCAGCAAATCCCTGGTCCCCGACCGATGGCTGAGCCCCGAGACCGTCGAGCACATCACCGAATGGACCCGCGCCTGGAAGCCCGGCCCCACCCAGGCCACCGGCTACCTGACCCTGTTCGCCATGGGCGCCACCAGCGCCGCGCCCCGCCCCGACGAGAGCGCCTACCCGCACCGCGCGGGCACCTTCGTCATCGACATCGGCACCCACTGGCAACCCGGTACCCCAGCCCACCAGGTACGCCACCTCCTCGGCCAGATCCGCGCCCTGCACCACACCCTGCGCCGCCACCTGCGCACCGACGCCGCGTACGTCAACTTCCCCGACCCCGACCTGCCCGGCTGGCAACACGCCTACTACGGCGCCAACTACCCCCGCCTGACCGAGATCAAGCAGCGCTACGACCCCACCGGCCTCTTCCACCACCCCCAAGCCATCGGCGGGTGACATCACGTGCCCGGCGGAGCTTCGTGCCGATTTCCGGCATCGGCCGAGGCCGCGCTGAGATCGTTGAGGGTCACGCACTCCTGGCCGGGATTGAGCATGTCCCGGCTGAGGCTGAGGCTGAGCGCTCGCCGGTGGTGCGTCACCGCCAGGTCGGGCTTCCCCGTCAGACGCTCCACGGTGCCGAGCCCGTTCTCGGCGAGGAACTCGACCGGCCTGGCCTTGAAGCGCAGGCTCAGGTGCAGGGCCTCGAGGAAATGTCCACGGGCGACCTCCGGCTGACACAGCGTGTTGCGCAGAGCGCCGAGGAGCGCGTGGGTGATCGCCTGGCCCCAGTGCGAGCCGATCGCCGTGGTCAGCGCCAGGTTGGCGTCCAGGTGCTCGATTGGAACATGTCCGTGGTGTGGTGGTCGGCGATTGTCCGGGTGAAAGCGAGCCCTGGGAGTCGCAAGGGCTCGCTCGCCCCCGACCAGCCGTCGGCGCTCTAGCGGGTGTTGAAGGAGTAGTCGGTGAAGTTCTTTCCGCCGGGGTGGTAGGCGGTCGAGGTTCCGCCGGACGGGGCCCAGTTGCCGGGGACCGTGTCGCAGTTGTGGCCGGGGCCGCACCACTTCCCGACGATGCGCCACTCGGTCTGGCCGGGGCGCTGGTTCCGGCAGCCCGAGATGCGGACGTGGGTGCTGGAGGCGCGCGGGGTTTCCCAGCAGAGCAGGTCGAGCGGGCTGTCACTGGTGCTGGCGCCGGCGCCGGCTCCGAAACCGGCGGTGGTCAGGACCGTGGCGAGGGCCGCGACCGCGGCGGCCCTGGGAAGGAATCTGCTGGGGCGAGCGGACAGTGAACGGGGGATGCGCATGGATGTCTCCTTTGATCGCGTCGCTGCGGTGGTTCATCGCTCGCGGGTGACGCGTCCCACGATCGACCGGGTTTCGAGGTATTCGGCCAGCCCCTCCGCGCCGAGTTCGCGTCCCATGCCGGACTGCTTGAACCCGCCGGAAGGGGTGCCGCGGGCCGGTATGCCCGCGTTGATGTTCACGGTGCCCGCCCTGATGCGCCGGGCCACGGCCAGGCCGCGGTCTTCGTCGCCGGTCCACACGCCGCCGTACAGGCCGAAGTCGGAGTCGTTGGCGAGGCGGACGGCGTCGTCCTCGTCGTCGTAGGGGATGACGCAGAGGACGGGCCCGAAGATCTCTTCCCTGGCGATCCGCATCGAGTTCCGCACGTCGTAGAAGACGGTCGGTTCGACGTACCAGCCGGTGTGGCGGTGGGGCGGCCGGCCGCCGCCGGTGGCGATCTTCGCTCCTTCCTGTTGTCCCAGCCGCAGGTAGCCCTCCACCCGCTCGCGCTGCCGTTCGGCCACGAGCGGCCCGACCCAGGTGGACGGCGCCGAGGGGTCGCCCACCACCTGCGACCGCGCGGCGTCGCTCGCCGCGCGCACCACCTCGTCGTAGCGGGAGCGCGGTGCGAGGATCCTGGTCTGGGCTATGCAGATCTGGCCGGACAGGGTCATCGCGCCCGTCACCAGCGCGGGGACCATCGCGTCGAGGTCGGCGTCGTCCAGCACGATCGCGGCCGACTTGCCGCCGAGCTCCAGGGTCACCCGTTTGATCCCGTCGGCCGCCACGCTCATGACCCGGCGTCCGGTCGCGCTGGAGCCGGTGAAGCTGACCTTGTCCACGCCCGGATGCGCGATGAGGTGTTCACTCGCCTCCCTGCCTGCCGGGACGACGCTGAGCACGCCCGGCGGCAGGCCGGCCTCGTACAGCGCCTCGGCCAGCAGGTACGCGCTCAGCGGCGTTTCCGGTGCCGGCTTGAGAACGACTGAGCAGCCCGCGACGATCGCGGGAGCGATCTTGGCGGCGGCGATGAGCAGCGGCGCGTTCCAGGGGATGACGGCCGCGACCACGCCGGCCGGCTCCATGGTGATCAGCGTCGAGCCGTTCTCGTCGGCCAGCCTCTCCTCGAAGACGAACGTGCGCGCCAGTTCACCGTAGTAGCGCAGGATCTCCATCACCGGGCCGACCTGGAGAGCCGCGGCGAGCGCCACGGGGGAACCGTTCTCCGAGGTGATGAGCACGGACATGTCAGCCTCGCGGCCGGCCAGGACGTCCGCCGCGCGGGTCAGGATCGCGCCCCGCTCGGCGGGGGTGGTGTCGCGCCAGGCTCCGCTGTCGAACGCCTGCCGCGCCGAGCGCACCGCCCGGTCCATGTCGGCGCCGGAGGCGGCGGCGGCTCGCCCGATCACCTGCTCGGTGACCGGCGAGACGACCTCGATCTCGCCGCCGTCGCGGGGGGAGGACCACTGGCCGCCGATGAGTACCTGGGGCCGGTTCACCTGGCCACCTCCGGCGAGCGGCCGAAGGTGTATCTGAGCATTCCCTTGTCCATCCCGGCCAGGCCGGGGATCGCCCGCATGATGGCGCAGCGGATCTGTTCGCCGCGTGGCATCTTCGCCACTTCGGGTGAGCTGATGAACCGTTCCTGCTCGGCCAGTTTCAGTTCCGGGTTCCAGCGCTCCACCTCGCGCGGGTGGTCGAACCCCTCGTTGACGGGGGCGCCGATGGTCTTGATGGCCGGGACGACGGTGCGCATCATCCGGGAGGAGAGCTTCGAGAAGCCCAGCAGGAGGATCTCGCCGCTCCCGAAGTGGGCGGTGATCCTGCGCAGGAGCCTGGTGAAGGTGGGTTTGGTCATCCACGGGTAGAGCCCGTCCATGACCGCGATGACCGGCCGGTGTGACGGGAGCGCCTCCAGCCAGCCTTCGTTGTTGAGCGAGGTGGCCAGCATGTGGATGTTGGCGGTCTCCTGGTACACCTGGGCGCGCAGGGCGATCATCGTGGGCAGGTCCACGTCGTACCAGTCGGCTTCGGGTGGCGGATCGATCCGGTAACCGCGGCTGTCGAGTCCGCAGCCGAGGTCGAGAACGATCGCGCCGGGGTGGCGGGTGAGGAAGCGGCGGACCCAGGCGTCGAAGTGGACGGCTCTGATGGTGACGTTGAGACGTTCCTTCTCTTCGAGTTTGGGGCTTGGCTGGATGCGCCCCCAGTCGTAGTCGAAGGCCTGGGCGATCTTCTGGGCGTAGGGGTCGCCCAGGATGGGGCTGGCGGCGCCGGCGTCCACCGCGCGGGCGTGCAGGGTGATGAACGAGGTCTCCTCGATGCCGCTCAGGCCCGCGGTGCTGATTCCGGGCACGGTCCTTCCTCTCTCACTGCCGCATCGCGGCGACGGTGTCCGCGGTGGGCGCGGGGGTGGCGGACGGCAGCCGGGTCTGGCGCAGGTAGCGGTCGAACCAGCCGACCGCCAGCTCCATCGCCTCCTCCAGGCCGGGCCCCGTGTAGAGGCCGAGCACGTCGTAGGGCAGGACCTCCAGCCGCTTCGGCTCACCGGCCTTGTCGAAGGCGCTCTGCGCCTCCTCCAGCACGTGGTACGGGTCGTAGTGGCCGTTGGCGATCATGAGCAGAGGTGTCGGCGCGAGCCGGTGGATGAGGTTCTCCGGCGCGAAGGTGAGCAGGTGCTCGGTGGAGTCGAGCGTCTTCTCATTGCGGTAGGTGGGATACAGCGTGGACGACAGTTCGTGCGCCTGCCGGGCGCTGTCGTGGTCCAGGCTCAGATGGGGCACCCGCAGGCTGGCGCCCGTCTCGTGGCGGCGTTGCCAGTCCAGGTCGAGCTGCTCGCGCATCGCGTGGACGCCTTCCCGGCCGAGAAGCCGTTCCAGATAGCGCCAGCCGTTCCAGATACTGGGGCTTTGCACGACCACCGCCTTGACGCGGCGGTCCAGCACGGCGGCCTGGACGGCGACGGAGCCGCCGACGCTGACTCCCCACAGCCCGATCCGCTCGGGCTCCACCTCCGGCCGGGTCCGCAGGTAGGAGACGGCGCTGCGGAAGTCGTCGACCTGCCGGTCCGGGTAGTCCAGGCCGCGCGGCTCGCCCTCGCTGGAGCCGACTGTGCGGTAGTCGATGGCCAGGACGGCGAAGCCCGCGCTCACGAAGTAGGGCGCGAAGTAGGCCAGCGCCTCCTTCACCATCACGCCGCTGTGGCCCAGCACCAGGGCGGGCGCGGGGGTCTGTTCGGGCAGATACAGGTCGGCCGCGCAGCGGGTGCCGAGGCTGTTGAACGTCACGTGTTCCGGCTGAAGAGCCATACCTTCACATCCTTCTTGCTGTTTCAGCTAAAACTGAAACGGCTAGCATCTTGTGCTTAACCATCATTAGCATTAATCGGGAGACTCCGCCAGTCTCCCTGGGAGGTCTCCGGAGATGTGGTGCTCTTTGGTGATCGGTGGTTAACTGCGGGCAAGGGGGAAGGAGTTCTCGTTGGCACAACAGCCACGGCGCGGAAGACCGCCGGGGGATCGCCGCGCGGTGATCCTTCGCGAGGCCGCGCGGCTCTTCCACGAGCGTGGCTTCCACGGCACGAGCATCGGCGAGATCGGAGCCGCGGCAGGGGTGAAGGGCCCGACCGTGTACCGGCACTTCCCCGACAAGAACGCCGTGCTGGTGGCCCTGATCGAGCGGAGCGCCGACCGGTCGGAGAGCGATGTCGCCCAGGTGCGGCGCGACGGCGGCACGCCCGCCGAGCTGCTGGCCCGGCTCATCGAGGTGCAGGTGCGCCAGGCCGTGGAGGACGGCCCGGTGACCGTCGTCGCCGCCCGCGAGGTGCGCAGCCTGCCCGCCGGGACGAGCGAGCCGCTGTTGCGCCGCGCCCGGCTGAACCACGAGCAGTGGATGGGGCTGCTTTCCCAGGCCCGCCCGGAGCTGGCGAAGGAGGAGGCCCACGCGCTGGTGGTCGGTGTGAAGTGGCTGGTGTTCACGCTCGCGACCGGCGGCACCGGCCTGGAGGCCGACCGGCTGCACCGGCTGATCGCCGGCATGGTGCTCGACGTCCTGCTGCCCGAACGCCCGCGCCGCGCGAAATCCGGCTGATCCCACGAGAAAGGAGCCCGCATGGACATCGCCAACGGGGTCGCACTGGTCACAGGTGGCGCCTCGGGGCTGGGACTGGCGACCGCACGGACGCTGGCCGCCGCCGGCGCCGGAGTCGTCATCCTGGACCTGCCGTCCGCGCCGGAACCCGCGTGCGCGGGCGCGCGGTTCGTGGCCGGCGACGTACGTGACGAGGGGGCGGTGGCCGCCGCCCTCGACGCCGCGGCCGCGATGGGCCCGCTGCGGGCCGCCGTCTGCTGCGCCGGCACCGGAACGGCCCAGCGGGTGCTGGGCAGGGACGGCGTTCACTCCCTTGAGGCGTTCACCCGGATCGTCACGATCAACCTGATCGGCACGTTCAACGTCGTCCGGCTGGCCGCCGAGCGCATCGCCGCCACGGAGCCGGTGGACGGCGAGCGCGGCGTCATCGTCACCACGGCGTCGGCCGCCGCCTTCGACGGGCAGATCGGGCAGGCGGGGTACTCGGCGTCCAAGGCCGGGGTGGCCGGGATGACCCTGCCGCTCGCGCGCGACCTGGCGGCCAAGGCCATCCGTGTGGTGAGCATCGCGCCGGGGTTGTTCGACACGCCCCTGCTCGCGGGCCTTTCCGAGGAGGCCAGGCGGTCGCTGGGCGGGCAGGTGCCGCACCCGGCCAGGCTCGGCCGGCCCGAGGAGTACGCCGCCCTGGTCGCGCACATCGTGGCCAACCCTATGCTCAACGGAGAGGTCATCCGCCTCGACGGCGCCATCCGGATGGCGCCGCGCTAGCCCAGGAGGAGCGTGCCCGTGTCCTTTGACATCGTGGGGGAGGCGGAGGACGCCTACCGCTCGCGCGGCGTTCCCGAGCCCGCGAGGGCCGCCACCGGAATCGCCATCGAGCGCGCGTACAAGCTGCTCCAGGCCCACGCGCAGAAGAACCTGCGCGATCACAACCTGACGTGGGCGGGCTGGCAGGCGCTCATGCTGCTGAGCTTCGCCCGGCACAAGGCGCTGCCGCTCTCCCGCCTGGCGGCCCGGGTCGGCGCGCACCCGACGACGCTGACCAAGACCATCGACCGCCTGGAGCGTGACGGGCTGGTGGTCCGCCGGAGCATGGAAGGCGACCGGAGGGTCACCGTGGTGGAGATCACGCCCGCGGGGGAGGCGGCCCAGCAGGAGGTCATGCGGCTGGAGGGTGAGGCCGGATACGGCCTTGAGGCCCTCGACGACGACGAGATCGGGCTTCTCCTCGGGCTGTTGCGGAAGCTGCGGTTCTCCCTGGGCGACATCTGGCAGGAGGATCGCTCCCCGTCCGTGCGCGGCTGACCCCGCCCGGCCCGGTACGCGGCCTTCCCACCCACAGATGCTAGGTATACCGTCTATCTCATTGTAAATAATCGGTACACCAAGTACTTTGGCCACGAAGACTGGAGGCCCACATGACCGGACGGATGTCAGGAAAAGTGGTCGTGATCACCGGAACCGGTGGAGCCATGGGACGCGCCGCCGCCCTGCGCTTCACCGCCGAAGGCGCGACGGTCGTCGGATGCGACCTCGACGCCGAGTCGGCCGCGAGGACCGAGCATGAGGTGCACCGAGCCGGCGGCTCCTTCCGCTCGCTCGCCCCATCGGACCTCGCCGACGAACAACAGGTCGAACGCCTGATGGCCGCCACCGACGAGCTCGGCGGCATCGACGTGCTCTACAACAACGCCGGCGCCGTACGGCCGGGCGGCCCGCTGGAGCTGTCGCGCCAGGACTACGAATGGACCCTGGCCACGACCCTCACCCAGTACTGGCTGTGCGCGAAGCACGCGGCCCCGCGCATGGGCGGGCGCGGCGGCGGCGCGATCGTCAACATCTCCTCGATCGCCGGCGGGCACGTCGGCACCGGCCTGGCGGGCAACCAGCCGCAGGTGTTCGCGTACGGCCTGGCCAAGGCCGGCATCAACCGCCTGACCGAACTCCTCGCGATCGAGCTCGCGCCCCTGGGCATCCGCGTCAACACGATCGCCCCCGGCGTCGTGGAGAACGCGGGCAACCGCGAGCTCATCGGCCCCGAGGGTTCACCGGCCCGGCAGGCCTACCTCGACACGTTCCTGATCAAGCGCATCGGGCGCCCGGACGACGTGGTGAACGCCGCGCTGTTCCTGACCTGCGACGAGTCCGCGTACATCACCGGCGCCCATCTGACCGTCGACGGCGGATGGACGGTCTCCGGCCAGCGCGGCTGGCCGGCGGTGTCGGAAGCCGGAGGAGCGTCATGACCGACGTCGCCATCGTGGCCGCGGCCAGGACCCCGGTCGCGAAGGCGGGACGGGCCTACCGGGACGTGCACGCGGTCGACCTGCTCGCCGTCGCGATGCGCCGCTGCGTGGAGATGGCCGCCGCCGACCCGGCGCGGGTCGAGCAGGTCCTGATCGGCTGTACGCACCAGGCGGGCGACCAGGCGCTCAACGTCGCGCGCAACGCCTGGCTGGCGGCCGGGTTCCCCCGCACGGCGGCGGGCACGACACTGGACACCCAGTGCGGCTCCGGCCAGCAGGCCGTCAACCTGGGCCGGGCGCTGATCGCGAGCGGGCAGGCCGACGTCGTGCTGGCCGGCGGGGTGGAGTCGCTCAGCCGCGTGCCGATGAACAGCGCCGCCGACGCCGCCGGCGGCGAGCCGTACTCACCGGCGCTGCGCCGGCTGTGGGACATGCCGCACCAGGGCGTCGCGGGCGAGCGGATGGCGGCCAAGTACGGCATCACCCGCGAGGACTGCGACGCGTACGCGCTGCGCTCCCACCTGGCCTCGCACGCCGCCTGGGAGGAGGGGCGCTTCGACGACGAGGTGGCCTTCGTCGCCGGGGAGGACGGCGTCCTGCTCGACCGCGACGAAGGCATCCGCGCCGACTCGACCCCGCGCGGCCTGGCCGCACTCCGGCCCGTCTACCGGGACGACGGCGTCATCACCGCCGGGAACGCGAGCCAGGTGTCCGACGGGAGCGCGGCCACGCTGCTGGCCTCGAAGCGGGCCTGCGACACGTACGGACTCGAACCGCTGGCCTGGATCCGCGCCGGCATCGCCGTGGGCGTCGATCCCCACGTCATGATGGAAGGCCCGATCGTCGCCACGACCGCGCTGCTGGAACGCGAGGGGCTGACGCTCGACGACATCGACCTCTTCGAGATCCACGAGGCCTACGCCGTTCCGGTGTGCGCGTGGCGCGCCGTTCACGACGTGGAGCTGGACCGGGTCAACGTCGACGGCGGCGCCGTGGGCATCGGACATCCGTTCGGGGCCTCGGGCGCGCGTCAGCTGGGGCATCTCGTGCACGCCCTGCGCGGGCGCGGCGGCGGCGTCGGGCTGCACGCGATGTGCGCGGGCGGCGGCATCGGCACCGGGACGATCATCCATGTCCCGGCTCCCTGACCCGGCCCGTGCCGCCATCCTCGGCTGGGGCAGCTACGTGCCCCGCTGGCGGGTACGGGCGGGCGAGGTGGCGCGCCCGCGCGGCTACGTGGACGAGGACACCACCACCCTCGCCGTCGAGGCCGCCCTCGACGCCGTGGACGGCCGGGCCGCCGACCTCGCCGCCGTCTACCTGTCCACGACGCGTCCGGCGTACGTGGAGAAGACCAACGCCGCGCTCCTGCACGCGGTGCTGCGCTGCCCCGAGCACGTGGCGGCCTACGACGTCAACGGCGCGGCACGCTCGGGAGTGGCGGCGTTCAGAGCGGCGGCGCGGCACGGCGCCTGCTCGCTGGTCGTCATGGCCGGCACGCAGTACGGCCCGCCGGGCAGCCACGAAGAGCTCCACGGAGCCGACGCCGCCGTGGCGTTCCTCCTCGGCCCCGGCGACGGCGCCGCCCGGATCGCCGGATCGGCGTCGCTCACCTGCGAGCTGACGGACGTGTGGCGGCTGCCGGGCGAACGCTGGACCCGCCGATGGGACAGCCGGTTCGGCGCGCAGGTCTACGGCGACCTGTGCGAGCGCGCGCTGGCCGCCGCGCTCGCGGACGCGGGCCGTACCCGCGACGACCTCGCCGAACTCGTGATCAGCGGGACGAACGCCGCCGCGGCGCACGCGGTCGGAAAGCGGCTCGGAGCGGGCGCCGGCCACGCGGACCTCGGCGACGCCGGGCCCGCCGCCTGGGGCCTCGGCCTTGTTGACGCCCTGGAACGGGCGGACGCCGGCAGCCTGATCGCGCTCATCCTGCTGGCGGACGGCTGCGAGGTGCTCCTGGTCGAGCGCACGGGCCTGGCCCGCGCCCGTCCCACCCTGCGCGACCGGCTCGCCGGCCCGGCGCTCGAGGCCGGATACCTCGACTACCTCACCTGGCGCGGCGTCCTGGAACGGACGGCCCAGCGGCGTCCCGATCCCGCGCCGCCCGCGCCGCCGGCGATCCGGCGCGCGGCCCGGTGGAAGTACGGCGGACTGCACCCGGCCCGACCCGGCGGGCTGGACCTGCACCGGGCCCGCGGCGAGGTGCGCGAGTTCGTCATCGACCACGTCGCCTACGCGCCGAAGCCGCCGCTCGTCTCCGCGCTCGTGCGCTTCGACGGCGGCGAACACGTTCAGCTCGACCTGACCGACGTGCTGCCCGCGCAGGTCGCCCGCGGCATGCGGGTGGAGGGCGCCTTCCGGCGGACGCACACCAGCGCCGGCATGCACGACTACTTCTGGAAAGTACGGCCGGCGCCGGGGGAGGCCTGATGGCGGCACACAGTGTGAAGGACAGGGCGGCGATCGCGGGCATGGGCTGCACGCGGTTCGGCGACCGATGGGAGGCCTCCGCCGACGACCTCATCGCCGAGGCGGCCCGCGAGGCGCTGGCCTCGGCCGGGCTCGGCGCCGAGGACGTCGACGCGTACTGGCTGGGGACGTTCTCCAGCGGGAACAGCGGCCTGGCGCTGACCTCCGCGCTCGACGTGGGCTACCGGCCGGTCACCCGTGTCGAGAACTACTGCGCGACCGGCTCCGACGCCTTCCGCAACGCCTGCTACGCGGTCGCCGCGGGCGCGTACGACATCGTCATGGCGGTAGGCGTCGAGAAGCTCAAGGACAGCAACCACGCCGGGCTGGTGGTGCCGGGCCCGAGCGGGGACGGCACCGCCCCGGGGTTCAGCGGACCGGCGCCGTTCAGCATGCTGGCGCCGGCGTACGCGCGCCGCTACGGGCTGAGCGACCGTGAGATCCGCGCCACGCTGACGCACATCGCCTGCAAGAACCACGCCAACGGCGCGCGCAACGAGCGCGCGCAGTTCCGCTCGGCGGTGCGCCCCGAGCAGGTGGAGAACGCGCCGCCGGTCGCGGGCATGCTCGGCGTCTACGACTGCTCCGGCGTGGCCGACGGCGCCGCGGCGGCGATCATCGCCCGCCCCGAGCTCGCGGCCGAGCTGCAGGCCGCCCCGCTGTACGTCAAGGCGCTGTCGCTGTCGGCCGCTCCCGCGGACGGCGCGACGACCCGCGGGTTCGACTACACCACGATGCCCGAGGCCGTCCGCTCGGCGGCCGGCGCCTATGCCGCCGCCGGGATCACCGACCCGCGGACCGAGCTCGCCCTGGTCGAGCTGCACGACTGCTTCACGCCGACCGAACTCGTCCTGTATGAGGACCTGGGCCTGTCGGGCCGCGGCGCGGGCTGGCGTGAGGCGCTGGAAGGACGGTTCGACTTCGAGGGCGCGCTGCCGGTCAATCCGGACGGCGGGCTCAAGTCCTTCGGGCACCCGATCGGTGCGTCGGGGCTTCGCATGTTGTACGAATGCTGGCTTCAGCTGCGGGGGCGGGCGGGCGCGCGACAGCTCGGCAACGGCCGCGGGCTCGCGCTCACGCAGAACCTGGGCGGCCGTCCCGGCGCCGCCGTCAGCTTCGTGTCCGTCGTGGGCGTCGAGGCGGGATGAGACGCCCGATGCCCGTAAAGGAGGACAGATGCCACTCATAGCCGCGCTCGACAGCGCGTTCATCCGCCATCGCGACAGCGTGTGCTTCACGCTCGCCGACGGGTCGAGGAGCTGGACGTACGGGGAGATCGACGAGCTGAGCCACCGGGTGGCGAGCGCGTTGCGCGCCCTGGGTCCCGGCGCGCGCGTCGCCGTGCTCAGTGAGAACGATCCCGTCGCCTTCGCCTGCCAGCTCGGCGTGCTGCGCGCGGGCGCCGCCTACGTACCGCTCAACGTGCGCTCGCGGCCGCGCGAACTCGCCGCGCTGCTCACCACGACCGGCTGCGACACGCTGTTCTACCAGGGCACGCTCGCCGCCGAGGCCGAGCTCGTCCTGGCCGGCCTGCCCAAGGAGCCGCCCGCCGTCGCGATCGGCGCGGGCCGCGCCCGCGACCCCCGGCTGGACGCGTGGATGGGGCCGGCGGGTGTGCGCTGCCCGCCGCCGCCCGCCGACCGGGAGGCGCCCGCCTGGATCATGGGAACCGGCGGCACGACCGGCACGCCCAAGGCGGTCGTCCTGCCGCGCCGGTCGATCTTCACGATGGCGCTCGGCCTGGCCGCCCACATGCCGGAAGAGCGGCCGGTGCAGATCGCCGCGGCGCCGCTGACCCACGCCGCCGGCGGGCTCACCTTCCCGCTGCTGCTGCAGGGCGGCACCACCGTGGTGCACCAGGGGGTCGATCCCGGCGCGATCCTGGAGTCGATCGAGCGCGATCGCGTCACACGGCTCTTCCTGCCGCCCACGGCGATCTACGCGCTGCTGGCTCACCCCTCGGTGCGCGAGCACGACTACTCGACGTTGCGCTATTTCCTGTACGGCGCGGCGCCGATGTCGGTCGACCGGCTCCGCGAGGCGCTGGAGATCTTCGGCCCGGTCATGGCCCAGTTCTACGGGCAGGGGGAGGCGCCGACGATCTGCACCTGGCTCGGGCCCGGCGACCACGCCGAGGCGATCGCCGACCCGGGCAAGGCGGGCCGGCTGGCGAGCTGCGGGCGGCCGTCTCTCGTGGCGCGGGTGGCGATCCTCGACAGCGAGGGGCGTCATCTGCCGCCCGGCCGGACCGGTGAGATCGCGGTGCGGACGGAACTGCGCATGAGCGGCTACCTGGACGCGCCGGAGGCGAGCGCCGAGATCGACCGCGGCGACGGCTGGCAGGGGACCGGCGATGTGGGCCACGCCGACGAGGACGGGTTCGTCTACATCGTGGACCGGCTGCGCGATCTGATCATCACCGGCGGGTTCAACGTGTTCCCGAGCGAGGTCGAGCAGGTGCTGTGGGGGCATCCGGCCGTCGGCGACTGCGCCGTGATCGGGGTGCCCGACGACCGCTGGGGAGAAGCGGTCACCGCGGTCGTGGAGCTCAAGCGCGGCGCGTCCGTGGAGGAGGCGGAGCTCATCGGGCTCTGCCGGGACGCGCTGGGCGGCGTGAAGGCGCCCAAGCGCGTGATCTTCCGAGACCTGCCGCGCAGCCCGGTCGGGAAGGTGCTGAAGAAGGATCTTCGCGCCGAGTACTGGCACGGCAGAACCCGATCCATCTGAGAAAGGAGAGCACCATGGCCGACATCCCAGACACCCTGCCCGCCGAGGCCCGCGGACAAGCCCTCGGCCGGGGACGGCTCGACGGGCGGCGCATCCTCGTGGTCGGCGCCGGCCAGAAGGACTACCGGCTCGACGAGGTGCCACCGGTCGGGAACGGCCGGGCGATCAGCGTGCTGTGCGCCCGTGAAGGCGCGGCGCTGGCGCTCGCCGACATCGACGAGGTCTCCCTGCGCGAGACCGCGCGACTGGTCGAGGCCGAGGGAGCCGTGGCCTGCCTCACGGCCGCCGACGCCAGTGACGAGATCGGCGTCCAGCGCGTCGTGCGGGAGTCGGCGGAACGGCTCGGCGGCCTCGACGGGCTCGTCCTGGTCGTGGGCACCGGGCGCCCCGGTGACCTGCGATCGACGACGGTCGAGGACTGGGACTGGACGTTCGCCACCAACGTCCGCTCGCACTTCCTCGCCGTCAGGCACGCGCTGCCGCTGCTCCGGCCCGGGGCGTCGATCGTGTTCGTGTCCTCGATCGCCGCGTACACGCCGATCCACGAGATCGTCGCCTATCACGCCTCGAAGTCGGCGCTGGAAGGGCTCAAGAACGTCGTCGCGCGGAAGGCGGCGGCGGACGGCGTCCGGGCGAACATCGTGGTCCCGGGCTACATCGACACCGCGGCCGGCCGTTGGGGGTCGGTGATCAGCCCCGAGCGCAGGGCCGCGGTCGAGACGAGGAAGAAGTCGATCCCCCTGCAACGGCAGGGCACGGCGTGGGAAGTGGCCTACCCGACCGTCTTCCTGCTGTCGGACGAGTCCAGCTACGTGACGGGCCAGACGCTCGTCATCGACGGGGGACATCTGTCCCTTCGCGCCTAGAACCTCTACCAGAACAGGCAATGGCATGAACACTCGCAACATCCGCCGGGTCGTCACCGGCTTCGGCACAGGCGGCCGATCCACCGTGGTCGCCGACGGACCGTCCCCCACCGTCATCAGCGCGCCGGCCTTCACCGCGGTCATGGCCTGGCGTGTCGGCTCCACCCCCGCCGATCTCGGACCCGCCGAGACGGTCGACGGCGGCCCGGTGAACATGAACCCGCCACAGCACGGCGCCGTGTGCTGGGTCTGCTACATCGAACCGGACGACGCCTGGACCTCGGGCGAGGCCGGGACCGGCGCGGAGGCGTTCGCCGACACCGAGGGCGGCGCCGACCCCATGCACGTGACCGACGCCGTGGACTTCGTCCAGGTGATCTCGGGGGAGGTGTACGCCGTGCTGGAGGAGACGGAGACCCGGCTGGGCCCGGGTGACGTCCTCATCCAGCGCGGCACCCCGCACGCGTGGAGCAACCGTTCCGGCGAGGTGTGCGTGCTGGCCTGCGTGGCGATCGGCGCGGACGCGGCCACCAGGCCACAGTAGGGTTCTGGCCGGGACGAAGGGGGAGCGGGTGCAGCCCAGCGGCGACAGGCGTGAACTGATCATCCGGCAGGCGGCACGCCTGTTCGTCGCCCAGGGCTACCACGCGACCGGCATGGACGAGATCGGCGAGGCGGCCGGCGTCACCGGGCCCGCGATCTACCGCCACTTCACCGGCAAGGACGACTTGCTGCTGGCGATCGTGGCGGCCGACACCGCACGGGCGGAGGCCGAGGTCCGCGAGGTCTACCAGGAGTCCGGCTCCCCGGAACACCTGCTGCGGGCGCTGGTCGGCAGGCGCGTACGCCGGGCGCTCACCGACGCCCACCTCATGATCGTCGCGGCCCGCGAGGTGGGCAACCTGCCCCCCGGCCCGCGGCTGCCCATGGTCCGCCGCCGGCGCCTGATGCGCGAGGAGTGGGCCCATCTGGTCGCGGAAACGCACCCCGGGCTGCCCGACCCCGAGGTCCGCGCGATGGCCGAGGGCGTCATGGCGCTCATCTCCGGCCTCGTCACCGCCGACGCCGGAGGCGATGAGGACCGGCTCCAGCGCCTGGCGTATGAGGCGGCACTGGCCGCGTTGCGCCCTTGCGGGGACCGCTGACAGCGGGACGAGCTACTCGGTGTTGCTATCTACCGGTAGTCGGTGTTACTTTATACCGGTAGCTAGCGCCACCGAGTAGTTGGCGCGCTGGCCGTGGCGCGTTCCGCCCCCGGCGACCGGCCGTAAATCAGAGAACGGATATCCGGATGACAGTCCATCAGGCCCGAGGGCCCGCGATCCGCGTACAGGGCCTGACGAAGGCCTACAAGGAACTCCAGGTGCTGCGCGGTGTGGACTTCGAGGTGACGCGGGGCAGCATCTTCGCCCTGCTCGGCTCGAACGGGGCGGGCAAGACCACGGTGGTGCGGATCCTGGCCACGCTGCTCAAGGCCGACGGGGGCGCGGCTCACGTGCACGGCTTCGACGTCGCCAAGCAGGCCGCGCAGGTGCGGGAGTCCTTCAGCCTCACCGGGCAGTTCGCCGCGGTGGATGAGATCCTCAGCGGCCGGGAGAACCTGGTGCTGGTCGCCAAGCTGCGCCACCTGGCGAACCCGGGCAAGGTCGCCGACGACCTGCTCGCCCGGTTCTCGCTGATCGAGGCCGGCGCGCGCAAGGTGTCGACGTACTCCGGCGGCATGCGCCGCCGCCTGGACATCGCCATGAGCCTCATCGGCGACCCGCCGGTCATCTTCCTCGACGAGCCGACCACCGGGCTCGACCCCGAAGCCCGCATCGAGGTCTGGCAGGCCGTCAAGGAACTCGCCGACAACGGCACCACCGTCCTGCTCACCACCCAGTACCTGGACGAAGCCGAACAACTCGCCGACCGGATCGCGATCCTGCACCAAGGCCGGATCATCGTCAACGGCACCCTGGCCGAGCTCAAGCAACTGCTGCCGCCCGCCAAGGTCGAGTACATCGAAAAGCAGCCCACCCTCGAAGACGTCTTCCTCGCGCTGGTCGGCGGCGACGGCAAGGACGCCAAGCACCGCGTGTCCGTCCAGACGAACAAGGACCCCCGATGACCAAGCACTTCTTCGGCGACACCACCGTCCTGCTGGGACGATCCCTGCGTCACATCACCCGCAGCCCCGACACCATCGTCACCACCGCGATCATGCCGATCGCCATGATGCTGATGTTCGTCTACGTCTTCGGCGGCGCCATCAAGACCGGCTCCGACTCCTACGTGAACTACATGCTGCCCGGCATCCTGCTCATCACCGTCGCCTCCGGCATCGCCTATACGGCCTTCCGCCTGTTCACCGACATCAAGAGCGGCATCTTCGAACGTTTCCAGTCCATGCCGACCGCGCGCTCGTCGGTGCTGTGGGCACACGTGCTGACCTCGCTGGTCGCCAACTCGGTCTCCCTCGTGGTCGTCCTGCTCGTCGCCCTGCTCATGGGTTTCCGCTCCAGCGCCGCGGTGGGGGCCTGGCTCGCGGTCGCCGGCATCCTGATCCTGTTCACCCTGGCCCTGACCTGGATCGCCATCATCCCCGGTCTCACCGCCAAGACCGTGGACGGCGCGAGCGCGTTCTCCTTCCCGCTCATCTTCCTGCCGTTCCTCAGCTCGGCCTTCGTCCCCACCAGCACGATGCCCGGCCCGGTCCGCTTCTTCGCCGAACACCAGCCGGTGACCTCCATCGTCAACGCCATCCGCGCCCTGCTCACCGAACAGCCGGTCGGCAGCGACATCTGGATCGCCCTGGCCTGGTGCGTCGGCATCCTCGTCGTCGCCTACGGCTTCGCCATGAACACCTACCGCCGCAAGATCGCCTGACAGCCGGAACAAGGAAAACCCTCGCGGCACCCGGCCTTCATCAAACGCGACATATCGCGAGATGGGAACGTCATGAGTGAATCCCTCCCTACCGTCACGACGATGCCGGCGGCCCGTCAGCCCGGCTGTCCCTTCGACCCGCCCAAGGAACTGCTCGACCTCCGCGAGCACGGCCCGATCGCTCGCTACTCCTTCCCCGACGGGCACCAGGGCTGGCTGGTCACCGGGTACGACCTGGTCCGGTCCGTTCTCGCCGACTCGCGGTTCAGCTCGCGCAAGGAGCTGATGCGCCACCACCCGACCATCGACTTCGGCGACATCGAGGTGCCGCCGGCGCCGCCCGGCGAGTTCCTGCTGATGGACGATCCGCAGCACAGCCGCTACCGCAAGCCGCTCGTGGGCAAGTTCACGGTGCGGCGGATGCGCCAGCTCACCGAACGGGTCGAGCAGGTCACCGCCGAGCACCTGGACGCGATGGAGAAGGCAGGGCCGCCGGCGGACCTGGTGACCGCCTTCGCCAAGCCGATCCCGGCCGTCATGATCTGCGAGCTGCTGGGCGTGCCGTACGAGGACCGGGGCTCCTTTCAGGAGAACATCGACACGTTCATGAGCGGGGAGACCGGCGACGAGGAACTGATCGCGGCCTACACCGCGGTGCAGATCTACCTCGCCGAACTGGTGGCCGCCAAGCGCGCGCACCCCACCGACGACATCCTCAGCGAGCTCACCGACAGCGACCTCACCGACGAGGAGCTGAAGGGGATGAGCCTGATCCTCCTGGCGGCCGGGCTCGACACCACCACGAACATGCTCGCGCTGGGCACCTTCGCCCTGCTGCGCAACCCGGCCCAGCTCGCCGCGCTGCGCGCCGGCCCCGAGCTCGTCGACAGCGCCGTCGAGGAACTGATGCGCTACCTCAGCGTCGCCAAGGGCTTCGGGAGGGTCGCGCTGGAGGACGTCGAGCTGGGCGGCCAGACCATCGAGGCCGGGACGACGGTCCTCCTGTCCTACAACGCCGCCAACCGGGACCCCGCGCGCTTCTCCGACCCTCACCTACTCGACCTCCGCCGGCAGGACGGCGGGCACCTGGGCTTCGGCCACGGCATCCACCAGTGCCTCGGCCAGCAGCTGGCCCGCGTCGAGATGCGGGTCGCGTTCACCGCGCTGGTCAGGCGCTTTCCCACGCTGCGGCTGGCCGTACCGGCTGACGAGGTTGCTCTGCGGCCGGAGACCGCCGACATCTACGGCGTCAAGAGCCTCCCGGTCACCTGGGACGCCTGAAATGACGAGCAGCAGCGACCTCACGACCTCTCCCGAGGACGGCCCGTCCCGCCGTTCGGTGCTCGGCGCTCTGGGCGCCGTCCCGCTGGCGGCCGGTGGCCTCGTGGCCGGGGCGAGCACCGGCCCGATCCCCCATGCGGGGCTGCGCAGACTGCGTGACGTTCTGGCGGGGCATGTCGAGTCCGGGAGGATTCCGGGGCTCGTCGCCCTGGTCAGCCACGGTGGGCAGACGCACGTCGAGGCGATGGGAACCATGCGCGCCGAAGGCGGCGCGCCGATGCGCCGGGACACGATCTTCCGGATGGCCTCCACGACCAAGCCGGTGGCGATGGCGCCGATGATGGTTCTGCTCGACGAGTGCAAGGTGCGGCTGGACGACCCGGTGGATCGATGGCTGCCGGAACTCGCCGACCGGCAGGTGCTGAAGCGGCCCGACGGCCCCCTGAACGAGACCGTTCCGGCACAGCGGCCGATCACCGTGCGGGACCTGATGACCGCCACGTTCGGTCTCGGCATCGATCCGACGGTGCTGAGCTTTCCGATCACGGCCGCGATCTTCGAGCGGGGTCTCTACCCGCAGGAGGGCGTGCCGATCCTTGAGCCGGACGAGTGGATGCGCCGCCTGGGCACGCTTCCGCTGATCTATCAGCCCGGAGAGCACTGGCAGTACAACATCAGCCACGATGTCCTCGGCGTGCTGGTCGCGAGGGTCGCGGGCAAGCCGTTCGAGACGTTTCTGCGCGAGCGCGTCCTCGACCCGCTGGGCATGAAGGACACCGGGTTCCACGTGCCCGCGGGCAAGATCGGCCGGCTTCCGCCCCTCTACGCGCCCGACCCGAAGACGGGAAAGCTCAACGTCTGGGACGAGGCGGCGGGCGGAAGGGTGAGCAAGCCTCCGGTCTTCCCGTCCGGCGGCGGTGGGCTGGTCTCCACCGTCGACGACTACCACGCCTACTTCCGGATGCTGCTCAACGGCGGGACGCACGCCGGCCGGCGCATCCTGTCGCGGCCCGCCGTCGAGATGATGACCACCAACCGCATGACGCCCGAGGAGACGGCGCTCCGGACCGCCCTGGCCAAGAAGTTCGTCCATGCGTCCTTCGGCCAGGGGCAGCACGGCGGCTGGGGTTTCGGGATGGCGGTGCGCACCTACCGCGCCGACTACGCCTCCGTCGGCCAGTTCGGCTGGGACGGCGGAGCCGGGACCTCGACCTACGGCGACCCGGACAAGCAGCTCATCGGCATCCTGCTCACCCAGGTCGGCACGACCAACCCGGACTCGACCCGAGCCATCCTCGACTTCTGGAACACGCTCTACCAGGTGATCGAGCACTGACCATCAACCCCAAAGGAAAGACGCATGTCCAGCACGCGACGGCGAGGGTTCCTCGCCACGGTCACGCTCGCGACCACACTCGTGATCGCCGGCGCTCCCGCCGCATCCGCGACGGCGAAACCGGAGATCAAGGTCTCCGGCGGCACCACACAGCCGGTCTTCTCCTACGAGGACGCCATCCGTGAGCACGTCCGGGTGCGGTCCTCGGTGGACAGCGACGGCGACGGCAAGAAGGACCTGGTCCGGGTGGACATCATCCGGCCGAAGGAGTCCGGTTCCGGGCTCAAGGTTCCGGTGATCATGCAGGAAAGCCCGTACTACGACAACCCCGGCGTCGGCTTCGAGATCGAGAAGAAGAAGTACGACGCTGATGGGAACGTGACGAAGTTCCCGATGTACTACGACAACTACTTCGTGCCGCGCGGGTACGCGTTCGTGTCCGTCGACATGATCGGCACCAGGCTGTCCGACGGCTGCCCGATGTCCTACGGCGCCTCCGACGTGCTCGGCGGCAAGGCGGTCGTCGACTGGCTCAACGGGCGGGCGACCGCCTACGACGCCAAGGGCGATCCGGTCAAGGCCACCTGGACCACCGGGCGTACCGGGATGATCGGCCACTCCTACGAGGGGGCGCTCGGCGTCGGCGTGGCCGGTACCGGCGTGGAGGGGCTGGAGACGATCGTGCCGCTCTCGGCCTACACGAGCGGATACGAGAACGGCCACGTCAACGGCGTCCTCACCTGGTTCAGCGGCGGGGCGAGGTGGCAGTCCGAGCATGTCGACAAGGATCCGGCGGAGAAGTGTGAGGCCGCGCGTCGGAAAATGGACGCCGAATCCGGCGATGAGACCGGCAACTACACCCCCTATTGGGATGAACGCAACTACCGGACCGGGCCGATCTCGAAGGCGCGCAACGTCCGCGCCAGCGTCTTCGCGGTGATGGGCACGCAGGACCGCAACGTGGTGGGCAGCCAGTTCTCCGAGTGGTGGAGCGCGTTGCCCCGCGACGTACGGCGCAAGGCGTGGGTGACCCAGTACGGGCACATCGACCCGTTCTGGGCCCGTCGCGAGGTGTGGCTCACCACCCTCAACAAGTGGTTCGACCACGAACTGATGGGCGTCTCCAACGACATCATGCGCCGGCCGCGCGTCGACGTGCAGCTCGGCCCCGACCGGTGGATCAGCCAGGCCGACTGGCCGGCGCCGGCGCGGGAGACGACCCTGCGACCGCGGCGGGACGGCTCACTGGGCCGCGAATCCTCGACCGGAACCGGCGCCTACGTCGACCTCGCCAAGACCGAGATCGCGATGGCCGCCGACCCCGCCACCGCCAACCCGAACCGGCTGGCCTACCTGACCCCGCCGCTGAAGAAGGCGATGAGAGTGTCCGGAACGCCGACGGTGAGCCTGCGCCTCAAGCTGGACAAGCCGACCGCCAACCTGGGCGTCCTGCTGGTCGACTACGGTCAGGACACCCGGATCAACCACCGCGAACGCGGCGCGACGTCCGGGGAAGGCCTCAAGATCATCGGCGGCGAGGACTGCGTCGGCCAGAGCACGGCCGATGACGACGGCTGCTACTTCAAGGCCGCCGACAACACGGCGGTCTCCGGCTTCCACGTGGTCACCCGCGGCGTCCTGGACGCGCAGAACCACAAGTCGCTCAGCCGCCAGACGCCGCTGACGCCGGGCAAGCCGTACCAGATCACCTGGAAGATGCTGCCGCAGGACTACGAGTTCAAGGCAGGACACCGGCTCGGCCTGGTCCTGACCGGAGCCAACGACGACTTCAACCTCGACACCTCCGGCAACGGCTCCGGAACCGACGTCGAACCCGGCACCGGGGCCCGGGTCACCGTCGATCTGGCCGGCACGTCGGTGTCGCTGCCGCTGGTCACCGGCACGTCCGTCAAGTGACGGCAAGACGTGACGCCTACGGCCGCGACCGCAGGCGTCACGTCCTGTGCCCCGGGCAAGAACCAACCCGGTGCCGCGCGCATCTGATCAGGCATGAGTGAGATCGATGTCGAGCGGGCGCCCGCCGATCGAAACCTCGACTGGGACGGCTGCTTCAACGCCCGTGACCTTGGCGGCATCCCCGTGCCCGGAGGCGGACAGATCCGGTGGCGGGCCGTCATCCGCTCGGACAATCCCGAGCGGCTCACCCCTTCCGGCTGGTCGGCGCTCATCGCGTATGGCGTCCGGACCGTCGTCGACCTGCGCAACCACAACGAGCGCGAAGGCGACCGCTGGGCGCGCCCCTCAGGCCTGACCACGGTGCACGTGCCGCTGGACGACGCGGACGACACCCGGTTCTGGACCTACCTGTGGGACAACGAGCTGGACGGTTCGCCGCTCTACTACCGGCTCTTCCTCGAACGCAAGGCGCGGCAGTGCGCCGCCGCCATCGCCGCCGTCGCGCGGGCTCGACCCGGTGGCGTCCTCATCCACTGCGGCCTCGGCCGCGACCGCACCGGGCTCATCGCCATACTGCTCCTCGCCCTGGCCGGAGCCGGACCCGACCACATCGCCGCCGACTATGAACAGAGCATCCCGCGCCTGCCCCGGTTGTTCGCCGCTCTGGGAACCGACGACCAGACAGCCGGCATCCAGAACATCCTGACCCGCAAGAACACCACAGCCCGAGCCGCCATCCACGACGCCCTGGACGGACTCGACGTGGACGACCATCTGCGGGCCGCGGGCCTCTCCACGCAAGACGTCCAAGCCGTCCGCGATCGCCTTCTCCGCGCGTGACCTTCCCCGACGAGCTCGGGAGGTACGGCAGGTGCGCCACCCTGCCCGATGGCCGGCTTCCCCTCGAACCCCGTGATCGTCCGCTGGATGCCGTGCGGGACGACGAAGTCGAGGAAGGTGGTCGGGACGAAGTCGAGGAAGGTGGTCGGGCGGTAGGCCTGGGCGGGTGTGAGTACTCCCGGCTTGGCGGGGTCGGCGACGAGGCGCCGGGTCACGCCTCCAGGGGTGCCGGTTTCAGCAGTTCCTCGCCGCGCCGCAGGGAACGCAGCCAGTTGGCGCGGGCCGCTTCGGCCGCGGCCTTGGCGTCGCCGGCGCGCAGTGCGGCGAGCAGGACGCGGTGTTCCTCGTAGGCTTCCTCGTGAACGGGGACGTAGCCCCATATATGGCGCTCTATCCGGCGTAGCTGCTCGTCGAGTGATTCGAGCAGCTCGATCAGTACCGGGTTGCCGGCTCTTCGGTAGTAGACCCGGTGGAACTCCTCGTCGAGGGCGCTGAGCCGGTCGGGCGCCGTGGTGCGGGCCATCGAGTCGAGCAGGCCCTGCATGAGGTTCAGATCGGCTTCGGTCATCAGCGGGGTGGCCAGCTCGGCGGCCAGCGCGTCGAGTGGCGCGCCGGCCTGGAACAGGTGTGGCGCCCGGTCGAGGGGCAGCCCGGCGACCCGGGTCATCCGGCTGGCGCTGGCCTCGATGAGTCCTTCCTGGCCGAGCCTGATGAGCGCCTCGCGTACCGGCGTGCGGCTCACGCCGAGGAACTGGGCGATCTCGACGTCGCGTACGACCTCGTGGGGCTGCAGGACTGCGTTGAGTATCCAGCTGCGCAGCTCCTCGTAGGCGAACTGCTGAGCGCTCGTGTAGCGCCTTGCTGACTTCACTAGCGGGAGGGGCACCGCTCAAATATATCGGCTACCGCCTCCGGCCGCGATCCCTGGGGCAAATGAACACGATGAGCGGTTGATAACAGGAGTCTTGTCCTAATTTGGCTGACCGATATACTGGCCGCCATTCCGCGACGAACCCCGGTGATCCCCCAGGTCGGCACGGCCACCGCCGGGGCGCGGCCTGGTCCACGCCCGCGAACCCGCGTGCGGCCAGAGCCTCGCGTGGGCACGGAGAAAGAAGGCAAGACGGTGAAACCTCAGACTCGGATCGCCGCGTTGTCCCTGGTCGGTCTGCTGGCCGCGGGGTGCTCCAGTGGTCAGGGCACGGCTTCCCCCGCCGCGGGGAAGGGGGGCGGCGTGCTGCGGATCGGCACCACGTTCACCTGTAACTCGATCAACCCGTTCGCGTCCACGGGGACGACCTGCGCGATGATCTTCCGGTACAACTACCCGTTCCTTGTCCAGTACATCAGTTCCGGCGCCGTGGAAGGCGACCTGGCGACGAAGTGGACCACCTCACCCGACGGCCTCACGTGGACGTTCGACCTGCGTCCGGGCGCGAAGTGGTCGGACGGCAAGCCCCTCACCGCCGCCGACGTGGCCTTCACCATCAACACGATCGTGAAATACCGCAAGGGCGCGACCGCCTCGGAAGCCGCGTCGGTGAAGAACGTCAAGAACGCCTCCGCCACCAGCCCGACCCAGGTGGCCGTCACCTACGACAAGCCGACCGCCAACGTGCTCGGCCGCCTGGTGAAGATCCCCGTGCTCCCCGCCCACGTGTGGCAGCAGTACGCCACCGGCGACGGGATGCGGCTCAAGCAGACCCCGAACGCCGCGCCGCTGGTCGCCGGTGGACCGTTCCGGCTGGCCAAGTACACCAAGGACCAGATCGCGCTCATGGAGCCCAACCCCCACTGGTACGGCGACAAACCCAAGCCGGCCGGCTTCGGCCTGCAGTTCTTCAGCAGCCCCGACGCCATGGTGAACGCGCTCAAGACCAACAGGATCGACTACGCGGCGCCGTTGCCCATCACCGCGGCCAAGCCCGTCGAGCAGGCGGGATTCACCGTGACCCGGCAGCCCGGCTTCCGCATGCACAACCTGATCATCAACCAGTCACCCCACCAGAAGGCCCACCCCGAGCTGCGCGAGCCGAAGGTGCGTGAGGCGTTCGAGGCCGCGGTCGACAGGAAGCGCATCATCGAGGTCGCCTACCTCGGCTTCGGCACGCCCGGCAGCTCCATCATCCCGCCGGTGAGCGGCGACTGGTACGACCCGTCGGTCAAGCCCGACGCCTTCGACCTCACCCGCGCGGCCGCCCTGCTCGACGAGGCCGGATACAAGCCGGGTCCGGACGGCATCCGCGTCGCCGGAGGCGCGACCATGTCGTACGAGGTGATCATCCCCGACGTCGAGGGCGGCGAGGGAGAGCGCGCCCTGCAGATCGTCACCGAGGACTTCAAGAAGATCGGCGTCCAGCTCAAGCCGCGACCCGCCGACAACGCCACCGCCTTCGACCAGATGACCGGCACGGACAAGAAGTACGACCAGTACACCGTCGCGCAGTGGGGCTGGATCGCCCAGCGCGACCCCGACTTCCTGCTCAACGCCATGACCTGCGACCAGTGGGGCAGCTGGAACGACAGCGCCTACTGCGACAAGAAGTACGACGAGATGTACGAGCGGCAGGCGGGCACGGTCGAGGACAGGGCGCGCAAGAAGCTCGTCTGGGAGATGCAGAAGACGGTCAAGGACGCCCGGCCGTACGTCGTCACGCACTACGACGACGTCGTCGAGGCCCACACCAAGAGCTGGAGCGGGTTCGCCACCTCCGCGCTCGGCATTCTCGACTCGCAGTCCCGTTTCGGCCTGTTGTCGTCGAGTTCCGGATCCTGAGGATCGCCCGTGTCGCGTACCAGCCATCTGATCAGGCGCCTGCTGGCGGCCCTGGTAACCGTCTACGCGGTGGTGACGCTGAACTTCCTGCTCTTCCGCGTGCTGCCGGGGGACGCCGTGGCGAACATGTCACGTGTCCCCGGCGGCTCGCCGGAGCTGACCGCCGCGCTGCGCCGGCAGTTCGGTCTCGACCTGCCGCTCTGGGACCAGTACTGGATCTATCTCGGCCGCCTGGCGAGCGGTGACCTCGGCGTCTCCTTCGCCACGCAGGAACCGGTCGGCGTCCGCCTGGCCGAGGCGTTCGCCAACACGCTGCCCCTGGTCACCGTCGGGCTGCTGCTGGCCCTGGTGCTCGGCCTGGTCAGTGGCGCGCTGGCGGCCTGGTACCGGGGCGGATGGGTGGACAAGCTCAGCACCAACACCGCGATCGCCTTCTACTCGGTCCCGACGCACTTCCTCGGGCTGCTGCTGATCATGATGTTCGGCGGCTACCTGCCCGCGCAGGGGATGCGCGACGAGTTCCTGGTCGACCCGACGGGGGCCGAACTCGTGGCCGACCTGGTCAAGCACATGACGCTGCCGGCCATGACGATCGCGCTCATCGTGTTCGGCCAGTACACGCTCGTGGTGCGCTCCTCGATGATGGAGACGCTCGGCGACGACCACGTGCTGACCGCGCGGGCGCTCGGCGCCGGACCCGTCCGCATGCTGGCCAGGCACGTGCTGCCCAACGCCATGCTCCCCATCACCACCCTCGTCGCGCTCTCACTCGGCGGCCTCATCGGCGGCTCGATCCTGGTGGAGAGCGTGTTCTCCTGGCCGGGCGTCGGCCGGGCCATGTACGAAGCGGTGGTCCAGCGCGACTACCCGATGCTGCAGGGAGTCTTCCTCGTGCTCACCGTCTCCGTGGTCACCCTCAACCTGCTGGCCGACCTGCTCTACGTCCGGCTCGACCCGCGGGTGGCCCGATGAGACGCCTGCGCGCCAACCCCAGGGCCACCGCGGGCGTGGCCGTCCTGCTGCTGCTCACCGCCGTCGCCCTGCTGGCGGGATGGCTCGCACCGTACGGCCCGGCGGAGCAGGTGGGCCCCGTCTTCGGCCCGCCGGAACCCGCCCACCCGCTGGGTCTGGACGACGGCGGCCACGACGTCCTCAGCCTTCTGCTGTACGGCACCCGCCCCACGCTGTTCGTCGGCGCGGCGGCGGCCCTGGTCGCCATCCTGGTCGGCGGCGTCATCGGCGTGGTGGCCGGATACTTCGGCGGCTGGATCGACGGTCTGCTCATGAGAATCACCGACTACGCCATCGTGATCCCGGCCCTGCCGCTGGGCATCGTCATCGCGGCGGTGTGGGGCAGCAGCATCGGCCATCTCGTGGTCGTGATCGCGCTGCTGCTGTGGACGACCACCGCCCGCGTCATCAGGGCGGAGACCGCCTCCCTCAGGAACCGGCCCGCCATCCAGCGCGTTCTCGGGCTCGGCGCGAGCCATCTCCGCGTCATCGTCCGCTTCCTGGTGCCGCAGCTCGCGCCGCTGCTCAGCGCCATGGCCGCGCTCACCATCGCGCTGGCCGTCTTCACCGAGACCGCGCTCACCTTCCTCGGCCTCGGCGACCCCGACACCGTCACCTGGGGGACCATGATCCGCTTCGCGTTCCAGCGGACGGCGATGACGCAGGGCGCCTGGTGGGCCTTCGCGCCGCCCGGCGTCGCCATCTCGCTCGTCGTCATGTGCTGCTACTGGGTGTCCCAGTCGATCGAGGACACCCTCAACCCCAGGCTCAAGGTCGCGCACGCGTCCCGGACGTACTTCCAGGTGGTGAACAGATGAGCCTGCTCGGCATCCGCGACCTGGAGGTCGCCTTCTCCACCGGCGGCGCGGAGGTACGCGCGGTGCGCTCGGTCAGTCTCGACCTCGCCCCGGGCGAGCGGATCGCCCTCGTCGGCGAGTCGGGCTGCGGCAAGACCACGACCATGCTGGCCATGATGGGCCTGCTGCCCGCGAGCGCCACCGTCTCCGGGCAGGTGCTGCTCGACGGCACGGACATCCTGGCCGGCGGCGAGAGCACGATGCGGCCGCACCGCTGGACCGACATCGCGATGGTCTTCCAGGGCGCGATGAACGCGCTCAACCCGGTCCGCCGGGTGGGCGCCCAGATCGTCGAGGCGGTCCGCATCAACGGCGGCTCCCGGCAGGAGGGGAAGCTGCGCGCCCGCGAGGTGCTCGACCTGGTCGGCCTGCCGCAGGACGCCGTCTCCCGCTACCCGCACGAGCTGTCGGGCGGCCAGCGGCAGCGGGCGGTCATCGCGCTCGCGCTGTCGTGCCGGCCCAGGATCCTGCTGGCCGACGAGCCGACCACCGCGCTCGACGTGATCGTGCAGGACCAGATCGTCACCCTGCTGAAGGAGCTGAGCGACTCGCTCGGGCTGGCCGTCGTGCTCGTCACCCACGACCTGGCGCTGGTCCCTCGCCTGTGCGACCGGGCCGCCGTGATGTACGCGGGCTCGGTCGTGGAGAACGCGCCGTGCGCCGACATCGTACGCGGCCCGCGCCATCCGTACACCAGGCGCCTGGTCGAGGCGACCCCCGACCTGGCCGGCGAGCGCCCGCTGACCTCCATCCCCGGCGCGCCGCCCAGGCTCGACGGGCCGCTGCCCGGCTGCGCCTTCCAGCCTCGCTGCGGGGAGGCGCTGGAGCGGTGCGCGACCGCCGCGCCGCCGCTGCTCCCACTGGCCGGCGGCAGATCCTGCGCCTGTCATCTGACGGAGGTGCCCGCGTGAGTCTCGTCGCCGACGACGTCGTCGTCACCTACGGCCGCAAGGGGCGGGCCCCGGCACTGGACGGGGTCGGTCTCACCCTCGGCAAGGGGTCCATCGTCGCGCTGGTCGGCGAGTCGGGCTCGGGCAAGAGCACGCTGGCCCGCTGCTTCGTCCGCATGCAGGAGCCGGCCGCCGGCCGGGTCAGCCTGGACGGCACCGACCTGCTCACCCTGCGGGGCAGGCGGCTCAAGGACTTCCGGCGCCGTGTCCAGATGATCTACCAGGACCCCTACGAGTCGCTGATCCCACGCCAGCGGGTCAGCGACATCGTCGCCGAGGGCCTGGCCATCCACGGCGTCCCGAAGGGCGAACGGGACGAACGGGTTCGCGAGGCGCTGATGGCGGTCGGGCTCACCCCGGTCGAGTCCTTCCTCGACCGCAGGCCGTTCGAGCTGTCCGGCGGGCAGCGACAGCGGGTCGCCATCGCCGGGAGCCTCGTGCTGGAACCCGCCTACCTGATCGCCGACGAGCCGGTCTCGATGCTGGACGTCTCGGTCAGAGCGGGCGTGCTCAGCCTGTTCGGCGAACTGCGCCGCACCAGGGAACTGGGCATTCTGCTCATCACCCACGACCTTGCCACCGCCGTCCACGTCGCCGACCGGATCGTGGTCATGCACCGGGGAAAGATCGTGGAGGAGGGCCCGGCCAGGCAGGTGACGGCGGAACCCGCCCACGACTACACCCGTGCGCTCCTCGCGGCCACGCCGGACCTCGGCCGCCCGTGAAGCCACGTCAAGAACGGAGATCCATGCGCATCGCCATGGCCCAGATGTCCTCGGGGGACGACCGGGCCGACAACCTCCGCCGGATGGCGGCCACGATCGACCGGGTGGCCGGCGAGGGGGCGGAGCTCGTCCTGTTCCCCGAGGCGTGCTCCTACCGGGGCGCGCTCGCGGCCGAGCACGTCGAGGACAGGACGGGGCCCACCCTGTCGCTGCTGTCGGAGAAGGCGGCAGGGCACGGGATCGCCGTCCTGGCCGGGGGGCTCTGGCTCGCCTCCGGTGATCCCGGCCGGCCGTACAACGCCTGCGTCTTCGTCGGTCCCGGCGGCGAGCTCGCCGCGGAGTACCGCAAGGTGCACCTGTTCCGGCTGCGGGCCGCCGAGGTGAACGAGGACGAGGGCGCCTACACCACCCCCGGCGAGCACCTGGTCAACGTCTCCTACCGAGGGTTCAGCTTCGGTCTGTCGATCTGTTACGACCTGCGCTTCCCCGAGCTGTACCGGGCGCTGGCACGCTCGGGCGCCGACGTGCTGTGCGTGCCGTCGAACTTCTCCGCCGTCACCGGCGCCGTCCACTGGGAGCCCCTGCTGCGCGCGCGGGCCATCGAGAACCTCTGCTACGTGCTGGCCCCGGCCCAGGAGGGCGTCAGCCCCGACGGGTTCGTCACCCACGGCCACAGCCTGGCCGCCGACCCCTGGGGCCGCGTGCTCGCGTGCGCCCGGGACGGTGCGGGGCCGCTCATGGTCGAGCTCGACCGCGCCGCGCTCGACCAGGCGCGCGGCGCGCTCAACGCGCCGAACGAAACCGTTCCTTCCGTGTACGGCGGGCCGGTCGCGCAGGAGCGGGTCCATGGGTGAGACGGTGAAGGCGGTGCGGGTTCCGGCGGGTCCACGCCGGTTCGCCTACGACAGCGGCGTGCCCGCCGTGGCCGAGGTCGACAGCGGGACCAGCCTGGTCTTCGAGACTCTCGACTGCTTTTCCAACCTGCTGACCTCGCCCGAGCAGCGCTTCCGCACCGAGGCCGAGCTGATCGAGCTGGTCGGCGCGTTCAACCCGGTCGCCGGGCCCGTGGCCGTCCGCGGCGCCGTACCCGGGGACGCGCTGGCGGTCACCGTCGAGCGTGTCAGCCTCGGCGCGCAGGCCGTGACGGTGCTCCACGCCGATCCCGAGCTCGACCTGCCGTCCGGTGACACCCGCGTCTGCCCCGTCGAGGGCGACACGGTGTGGTTCCCGACCTCGCGGGGGCGCCTGGCGCTGCCGGCCAGGCCCATGATCGGCACCCTCGGCGTGGCCCCCGCGGGTCCCGCGTTCCCGTCGCTGCTGTCGAACGCCCGCTGCGGCGGCAACATGGACTGCCAGGCGCTGCGACCGGGAAGCGTGCTCGTGCTCCCGGTCGAGGTGCCGGGCGGGCTGGTGTCACTCGGGGACGTGCACGCGCTCATGGGCGACGCCGAGATCACCGGCACCGCGCTGGAGGCCCCGGCCGAGGTCACCGTGACGGTCGAGCTGCTGCCGGGGCTGGGCCGGGCGATGGCCGGGCCGTACCTCGACGAGCCCCATCGGATCGGCGTCGTGGGCTGTGCCCACGGCGTGAGCGTCGACCACAACCTGCGCTCGGCGATGACCGAGCTCCGGCGCAGGCTGGTCGAGGAGTGCGGCTACCTTCCCGGCGAGGCCTACGAACTGCTCGGCGCGGTCGCCGAGGTCACCGTGAACCAGTGCGTGCACGGCGGCTGGTCGTCGGTCCACGCGGCCGTACCTCGCTACGTCACTTCCTGATACGAGGGATCATGCACCGATCGCGCAAACTCTCCGTGTGGGACATAGGCCGTACCCCGCTGTACGCGTGCCAGTACGACCAGCGCTTCTCCTACTGCCTGTACGTCCCGGACGACTACGCGCCGGAGGGGGACAAGGTCTACTCCCTCGTCGTGCTCGTCCACGGCACCGAACGGGACGTCCAGTCGTACCGGGACAGCTTCGTGGACTTCGGCGGGGCCAACGACTGCATCGTGCTCGCCCCGCTGTTCCCCGCGGGCATCCCCGACCCCGGCGAGCTCGACGGCTACAAGTATCTCGAACACCGGGGCATCCGCTTCGACGAGATCCTGCTGTCCATGGTCGAGGAGATCTCCGCCTGCTACCGGGTCGAGGGGGCCAGGTTCCTGCTGTTCGGCTACTCGGGCGGCGGACAGTTCGCGCACCGGTTCGTCTACCTGCATCCGGAGCGGGTCCGCGCGGCCTCGATCGGCGCGCCGGGCGCGGTGACCCTGCTCGACGAGGATCTGCCATGGCCCGCGGGCTTCGCCGGGGCCGAGGCGGCGCTGGGCAGGAACGTGGATCCGGCCGCGCTCAGCGGTACGGCCATGCACCTGGTGATCGGCGCCGACGACACGGGAACCCAGTCGAACAGCGTGCCCGCGGGCCATCCCGCCTGGATCCCCGGCGTCAACGACGAGGGGGTCCCGCGCACCGCACGGCTGCGGGCGCTGCGGCGCAGCCTGGAACGACACGGCATCCCGGTGCGTTACGACGTCGTGCCGGGCGTCGGCCACTACGGTCCCGGCGTGGTGAGCAAGGTGAAGGACTTCTTCACCCACGTGCTCACCGTCGACGCCGAGCACGGGGTGACCTCTTGAACACAGGCCGCTCACAAAAGGTCACGAACGGTAGCGGACAATGGCTCTATGACACGACTGAGCGCGAACCTGCCGGCCCTCCTGGTTTGCCTGGTGCTGGTCAGTTGTGGTGCGCCCGTCGGGCGGGAGGCCGAGCCGCCCGCCGGGAGCGCGAACCCCACCAGGGAGGAGGCCGAGCCGCCCGCCGGTGGCGTGAACCCCACCAGGGAGGAGGCCGAGGCGCCTGGCGCCCCTACCGGTGGGGGAGGCGATGCGGAGGCGTACGGGGCCCCGATCGAGATCCCCGCGAAAGCGGAGGATTCTGGCAAGACTCTCGATTACATGATGAAGGTGATCAAGGACGGCATACGGCGGCAGTGCCCTCGGCACAACCTGTGCGTCAAGGTGAGGGTCGAGGCGCGCGACAGGGGTTCTCTCTCGGCCTGTCAGTTCGACCAGACGGAGCCCAAGCAGGGGAGCAAGGTCAGGCAGGGCTCCACCGTCGTGATCGTCACCGGCAGAGAGCCGTGCTCGACGCCGTCGACCCCTGACACCGGCGACTCGTCCCCGCCGGCCGTTCAGTCTCCCGCCCCAAGTTCACCCGACGTTCCAGAGCCGACGGTCAGCCCGTGACGAAGGGCTCGCCAGGATCCGGCCCCGCCGCCGATGAGACGGCGAGCCGGCTCGGGATCGACTCCCCGATCATCAGAGTCCTCGGGGCGGTCGTGGCTCCCGCCACCGCGCTCACCGCGATCTTCTTCTACTTCGGCTGGTCCCGCGCGTTCTGGTTCTACGACTACCTCGGCGTGGACTCGACACTGCTGGGCCTGACCACCCAGGACTACGTGTTCCTCAGCGTGGACGGCCTGTTCGTGCCGCTGGTCACGGCCGCCTGCGTCGGGCTGGCCGTACTCGTCCTCCGGTGGGCGCGGACCCGGCTGGGCATCCGCGTCACCCCCGCCCCCAGGGTGCTGATCCCGTTGATGGTCACGGCGGGGCTCTTGCTGTTCCTCAACGGAGTCTCACGCATCTTCGGCGAAACGATCTTCAACAGGCAGCTGGCGGTCGCTCCGCTGAGCCTGGCCGCCGGGGTGCTGCTTCTGGTGTACGCGCCCCGGCTGACCCAGATCGCCCGCCCGCGCTGGGTCACCATCCTGGAACTGGCGACCGTGCTGGTGCTGGTCGGCATGAGCCTCTTCTGGGCCGCCAACGACTACTCCGCCGCCGTCGGCCGTTCCCGGGCCCGCGAGTTCGTCTCCCAGCTCCCGAGAGCGCCGGCGGTCGTGGTCTACAGCGCCCACGGCCTGAGCCTGCAGCACGTGCCCGGTATCCGGCGGTCCCGCTGCGGGGACCCTGACTCCGCCTACCGGTTCCGATACGACGGCCTGAAGCTCGTGCTGCGCGCCGGCGAGCAGTATCTGCTGGTCCCGGCGGACTGGTCACGCGCGGAAGGCGTCGCCCTGCTGCTTTCCCAGAGCGACACGCTCCGCTTCGAGTTCAGCCCGGCCTCCGCCCGCGCCGCCACCCGGCCACCGTCCTGCTGACCCGGCGACGCGCGTCAAGCCTGAGCGACGCAGATGCCGGGCGGACCGCCACCCACGCGCGCGGCATGGATCTCAGAGTCCAGCCGGGGCACGGGTGCCGGCCGGGACCTGAGGACGGCCCGAAGCGGGTCGGGTGGGTGTACCTCGGGTAGTGCTCCATCCGGCCGGGGGGCTCCAGGGGACGCCCTTGACGTGCGACGCCGGGTTGAGCAGGCGGGCGTTCGTGTCGTACCCGCCGGCGTCGAAGTCGCCGAGGTCGCGGGCCGCGCCGCCCGGCTCAGCAGGAGCTGCCGAGCACCCGCCCGTCGAGGATCGAGGCCATCCGGCAGGAGAAGGTCGCCGGTGGATTCATCACTCCGGACAGCAGGGTGATGGTGGCGGGCCCGGTTCCCGACGGGCCGGTGCATCCGCCCGCCATGATGTTCATGGTGCTGGCCAGGGGGTTGAAGTAGTAGATGCCCCAGTCGCACACGTAGGCCCGTTCGGCGGGCGGCGGTGTGGGCGCTCCCGCCGAGATCGTGGCGGCGGCGAGGGCCGCGATCAACGTCTTCACGGCGTCGCCTCCGGCCGGCAGCCGTCGGCTCCGAGGAAGCCGTTCCAGGAGAAGGCGGAGTGGCAGCGGTAGGTGCCCGCGTCCCGTCCGAACCGGAGCACGACGATGACATCGGCGCCGCCCCAGCCGTCGCAGGGGTTGGCCGAGATGTGGCCGCCGTACTGCCCCTGGGTGAGCGTGCCGCTGAAGCAGGTGTGGGTGCCCGCGGCGTGGGCGGTGCCGGCGAGGAGCGGTGAGGCGGCGAGGGCCGCCGCGGCCAGGGCGGCGACGGCGGCGCGCCGGATGAGTGGCACGGTGTTCCCTCCTAGGTATGCTGCGGTTTCCGCCCCACACGCTAGGAAGGCCGCCCGGCACCGCCCAGAGGCATGCGTCACCGGTTGGCATGGATATTTCCCCGCCGGCCACTCATGTCATCACACCCCGGGAATTCGCCCAGGTCCGGGCGGTGCTGACCGCGGATCGCGACTCCCGATGCGAGACGACCTGGATCTCTACGGCGACCTCGACCCGCCTGAGTGGCCGGGTGAGTAGGTAGTGGTCGTCGTCAGAAGGCCACCGGCCGGATCGCCGCTCTCCGATCGCCTTCAGCGCGGGCCGCGCCTGCCGAAGGCGGGCCACCGTCCGGCCGCCCGCCCCGGGCCCTCTGCCATCGCGCTGCGTCTCCGGTCCGGAGGGCGTTGGTGAGCCGTGGCCGCCTATTTCTCTCGTGCGTTCTGACTGGTTGCCGGGCGTCAGATCGTGCACGTTCTCCGGAATGAGTTGCCCAACTGGAAGACCGGCCGATCCCTTTCTTGAGTCGTATTCTTCCGCGCCATGAATGGCGGCTCCACGTCGCGCGTGTCTGAGCTGCGCCGGAGCGCCGCTTGACACTGCGCTGCCTGCGGCAGAGTGTAGAGGTGAAACAGTTAACCACTGAGACCGAAGGAAAAGAAAATGAGAGCGATGTCCGTGGTCATGGCCACATTACTTTCGGCGGGAACCGTGGTCGGCGGCTCAGGCGCGGCCGTGGCGAAGATCGCGGAAGACCGTGCTGTGCCATGGGGAAGCGTGTCCGCCACATGTAGCATCGCCGGCAAACGAGGAAGCATCAGAGCTTATTATCAAATCCTTCGGACAAAGGACTACTTCAACCGATTCAACTGGCATCTGAGCGGCGGCGGCCTCGGGAACAGAAGCAACATCGAAATACGAGTGGTGCACAATCGAGCGCACGCGCCTGACAGAATCCTCTTCGATTGGAACTCGTCGGACAGCGTGCGTAAGGGGTCAGGTGGTATTTCGAAGACCGTGCGTGTGCTGCGCCGAGACCGGATCTACATCACCGCCCGGTTCGTCTTCGATCGCTGGGGACCTGATGTGCGGTGCAAGGCACGATCGAAAGACATCTAGGGCGACAGCACTCCACACGGAAAAGCACGTCGCGGTTGCACAGCGGAATGTCCCGGCTCTGCTGGCGTGAGCACGTCTCGAAGTCGCCGAGGGATGCCGCGAGACGACCGCCATTGCTTCTAGGGCAACGCGCACTTGAGCCCTGTCTTACGTCAAACAGCCTGCTTGTCCTGACGTGCCGCGCCTACCCGGCCTTCCCACGGGCGAGTGAGCCGACGAACGTCTCGGCTTCGACGGGGCTGAGCTGCTTCTGGTCGCGTACGACGAAGACGACCGCTGGAGACGGATCATGAGAATCCGACGCCCGGGGACCGGCGACACGCAGCCGAGGTCGGGAGCGCGCCATGCCGCGGCGCCGGCACCGCGCGGTCACGGGGACCAGGCCTGGGTGACCGCGCGGCCTCACGTCTACAGCGGCCAGCGAACTTCCCATGAGCGACTCCGGAATCGCATCGGCTTGCCGGACGTCAGGTATTCGTCACGCGGCCCCCGGGCGGATGTCGTCAAGCATCTGTGGTCATCGCCGCACTCACCATCGGCTCCGCCGACGGCCGCCTGAACCCCGCGGACCAGCAGGCCCCTCCTGCCTGTCCGAGGGTGGCCGCACGGTGGTCGACTTCGGCCGAGTCTGTCCGAGGACCTGTTGGACACCTCCGCCACCCGGCTTTGCTCATGCCATGCAGCGGTGATCGAACGGACACCCCACCGCAAGCAGAGGTGCGGCGAATCGCCCACCTGCCGACGCACCCCCTCACGCGCCTGAGCCACGGCGCCGGCACCCCTCACACACCGATCACGAGTAGGAGAACTCCCGTGCGCACTCAGCTCAAGGCGGCCCTGCTGGCCGCGACCGCCCTGCTGGCCCTCGGCCCCGCCACCATCTCGCTCCCCGCCGCTGCCACCACCGGCACACCGGCGACCGCACTCCAAGCACCCGTGTGCGGCCACTTCACCAACGCGGGAACGGAGTACTACCGCAACTGCCGGAACGTGAGCGAAAGGATCTGGGTGACCAGGCGATTCAGTCGTAACGAGCACTACTGCGTCCAGCCGGGAACGCAGGTGCAGCTGGGCAACTTCGCGAACGTCTACGGCGTCTATCACGACGGCTGGAACTGCTGACGGTTCAGATCGTCCGATCCGGTGCTCACGGTCCCCGTGAGCACCGGGCCGGTCGGGGCCGCGGGTCAGTATCGGATCCAGAGCGAGCTGGTCCGGTCGTTCATGCGGTCGCCGACGTAACCCACGTTGGGCCCGTCGCCCGTGCCGTCGAACCAGTACTGCCCGTCGCCGTTCAGGTTGTAGCCGTCGTGGATGGTCACGGAACGGCAGTTGCTGTACGTGTAGAAGCCGGAGATTTCGTTGTCCCAGATGAGGTTCGGCCGCAGGCGGTAGCCGGACGAGTCGCAGGGCCCCTCCTCCGCCGACACGATGATGCGCGTGATGTTCGGCGGGTTGTTGTGCGCGTTCCAGAACCACTCCATGAGCAGCACGTCGGGCGCGGCCGCCGCCGTGAAGGCCGGCGAGGCCGGGTCGTCGCTGCACGTCTCCGACTTCACCGGCGAGAAGCCCCCGTCGACCGACTTGCCGACCTTGACCACGCAGAACTTCCCGTCGTGCGCACCGGCTGCCGTGGCGGCCCCGGTCGTGAGACCTGTGATGAGCAGGGCCGAGGCGATCACCGCCGACAGCCTGCGGGCCCCGGCGGCGGCATTTCCCCGTAAGTTGCGGTTCACGATGTCCTCCCTGATCGGATTGCTGTTCGGACCTCCCCGTCGTGAGCGCTGGCACGGGTCGCGAAGGCCTTTCAGCTCCGATCTAGCACGGGGGAGTTTGATCGGGCTCAGAGCCGAGCGCCCGATCAATCAATGGTGAACAACCGGCTCGTTCCTGACGAGCCCGCCTCATATTTGGGTCACTCTGACCAAAAATGACGAACCCCTTCAGGTCACGATGACCTTTTGTTACGGTGGGAAGCCTCCTGAGAGAGGCGTGACCCTCATGAGGCAACACTCACGACCGCCGGCGGCACGCTGATGCCGACCCGGTGGACGGCACATTCGCGGGTCCTTCCGTTACGGGCCGCGAGGCGTGCGGCGGTGACGGTCCGGCGTTCGGAGCTGGGACGAGAGGCCGCGGCCGGGCTGCGGCCCAGGGGGATATACGGCATGCTCAGGGAGCGCGCGCCGCTCTCGCTGATTCTCTACGCGGCGGCTCGGGACGGGCGGCTGGTGTGGCACGGGCCTGAGGCCTTCGCGCTCCTGGAGCCCCCGTACGGCTCCCGCGCCCGGGGCCGCCCGGCGGGCCTGAGCAGGATCGCCGATCGGCACTGGGAACTGCTGACGATGATGGTTCCCCCGGCGGCACTTCTGGGGCTGTCCTTGCTGCTGGTGGCGTTCCGTCAATGGTCCCCGGTGGCGTTGTGGGCGGCCCTTCTGGTGGTCCTGCTGGCGATGTTGCACGTGAGCGTGCTGATGACCGCGATGGTCGTCACGATCCTCGTCCGGTGGGCGGCGGGGCTTCCGCTGCGCCGGGAGCGGGAGTGGCGGGCGGCGGGGGATCTGCGGTTCCTGCACTGGTCCATGCCGTTGTTCCACTGTGCGGACCCCGAGGAGGCGCCGATCTTGCTGGAGCGTGCCAAGGAACGGCTGAGGGACCTGGTCAGGGCCCAGGTGGTCCAGGCCACGGAGGACGTGGCGGCGCGGACGCGCACGGTGGAGGTCAACGAACTGCTGTTGTGCCTGCCGGGTGGCGCGACGAGCGCCGCGGCCCGCGATGAGGTGGTCAGGGCGAGCGTGAACGCCGCGGCGCCCGGCGGCACCGGGGTGCGGTTCATGGCCACCGGGTCGCGGCCGGCCATCAGGCTGGCCAAGCCGTTCGAGTCGGGGTCTTTTCTCGGCCTGTACCTGGTGGGGCTCGCCGTGATCGTGCTGGCCGAGGCGGTGCTGGTGGCGGATGCGGAGCGGGACGCGTGCGGGACGGACTGCGCGGGCCGCCCGGCCGGCTATCCGGAGGCGGTGCGATGGCTGGCCTGGCGGCTGATCGGCGGCAATCCCGCGGATCTGATCCCGGTCACGGCGCAGGCGTGGACGGTGGGCTGGCTGACCACGATCGCCGCGTGGATGGTCCCGCTGATCCTGCTCGTCACGGCCGTGCGGATGGCGGCGGCGCACAAGGAACGGATGGCACGATTCGTGGAGAGGATGAATCCCGTGCTGGGTACGACGACGGTTCTCGTCATGGTGGCCACTCCGGTGGAGAGACAGGCCATGCTGGAGGCGATCGGCCAGGTCACGGGTGAGGCGCCGCGGCGCCGTAACCTGCGCTGGCACACCGCGTTCGAGCTGGGGGTGGTGGGCGGCGCCCAGGTGCTGCTCGCGCAGACCCGGCCCGGTTCGACGGAGCCCGGCGCCGCGACGCTCACCGCGCAGTCCCTCATCGACCAGCTCGACCCGGACTACCTGCTCCTCACCGGCATCTGCTACGGCCTGGTGACGAAGAAGCAGAAGCTCGGCGACATCCTGGTCTGCACCCAGCTGCGGGTCATGGATCACAAGAAGATCGCCGAGCCGGCGCTGGGCAGGCCGGTCGAGCGCCTGCGTGGCGACCGGGTCACGCCGTCGGTGACGTTGCTGGACAAGTGCCAGAACGCCCGCCTGACGCAGGAGGGACCGGCGGTGCACTTCGGTCCGCTGCTGTCGGGCAACGTCCTGCTGGACTCGCCCACCGAGCGCCTGCGCATGATCGAGGCCGAGCCGGAGGCGATCGGCGGCGAGATGGAAGGGCTGGGGGTCTACGCGGCGGCGGCCAAGGACAAGGTCGACTGGATCGTCGTGAAGGCCATCGCGGACTGGGGGATGGACAAGGACGACACGTGGCAGCCGATCGCCGCCAGGAACGCCGCCCAGTTCATCGTCGACGTTCTGCAGACCGGCGGCCTGAATCATCCACCTATATCACGATAAATCCGGGCAAAATATAGCGCGATAAACGCCACCCGGCATATATGGATCTCATTCCGATAACCGTGGTTGCCAATGCGAATAACTGGCATATTCTACTGATCCTTGGCACGTTCCAAAGGAGGCGAAGCGGATGGATCGCCCAAGGCTGCCGGGCAATTCCACCGGGTCCCTTCCGGGCAGGCCGGCCGGCTCCGGCCGGTTAGCCGGCGTGGCGATCGCCGCCGTCCTGCTCCTGGCACTCGGCGCCGCCGGAGTGATCTGGTACCTGAACAGCCGCCAGGACACGCTGGCCGAGGCGGCGCTGGCCGGCGCCAGGCAGACGCCGGGCATCGTCTGCCTGGACGTGGCCGGTGACTTCTCCACCTCGATGAACGACAACATCGAGACCAGGGACGAGGCGCTGGCGCTGCTGCGGCCGTTCATGACACGTGAGATGCGCCCCGACGACCTGCTGACGACGGCCAAGTTCGCCAGTACGGCGGCGCTCACCCTGGCCCCCACCCGCGCCGAGAACCTGGCCGGTGCGGCCGAATCCGATGCCGGCGTCGAACAGAACGACTACACCTTCCTGGCGCCCGCGATCAAGGCCCTCGACCGCGGCCATCGCCAGGCCCGCGCGAAATGCGCGCGGCGGATCCTGGTCGCGGTCACCGATGGCGAGGTAGCCGATCAGGATTCCGACCTCGTGCCTTTGCTTCAACATTATGACCGCGTCTATTTGGCTATTCCCGATGAGGCAGCCGATTACCGGCCGGCCGAATTCTCGCATGCGCAACGAGCCTCTGTCGTTTCCGAGGGGTTCGACGGCGCCGGCGCCCTGAGCCTGCTGTACGGCAAAGCGCTGGCGGCGGCCACCGGCCAGAAACTCATTCGGAAGACCCCGCCTCCCCCTTGAGGAGCGTGCATGGATCAGGAGAACACCTCGGACGTGGCGGCCGCCCTGGCCGCCCTCACCGAGGAGATCAAGCGCGAGCACGACCGCGCCGCCCACCGCGAAGAGATCATCGACCGGCTGCAGGAGGACAACCAGCGGCTTCGCCACAGCCTGCTCCAGGAGGCGCTGCTGCCGATACGCGCCGGCCTCTATCGCCTGCACGACCAGGTGAGCCGCGAAGTGGCCCGGCTGTGCGCCGATCCGCAGGCCGACGGTCACCACGGCGCGCTGATGGCGGCCATCGCCGCGGAAGTGGCCGAGGTGCTGGCCCGTACGGGAGTCGAGCTGATGGAGGTCGAGGCCGGCCAGCCGTACGACCGAGCCAGGCATCGCGCGATCGACGTGGCCGACGGCCCGGACGGCCTGGTGGTGGCGGTGGCGGCGGCCGGTTTCGAGCAGGACGGGCGCACCGTCCGCAAGGCCGACGTGGTGCTCGGCAGGGCGCCGCTCCAGGAGGAGGACAGGTAGATGGCGGTTTACGGAATCGATCTCGGCACCACCTACTCGTGCATCGCGGGCATCAACGAGGCCGGACGGGCCGAGGTGTACCGCAACCAGGACGGCGCGGACACCACGCCCTCCGTGGTCTACTTCGAGACCCCGGGCAACATCGTGGTGGGGCAGGCCGCCAAGGACAGCGCCGTCATCGAGCCCAAGCTGGTGGTCAGCCGGATAAAGCGCGACATGGGGCAGGCCGTCCCCCGGCCGATGCACGGCCGTGACTACAGTCCCGAGGAGATCTCGGCGTTCGTGCTGCGCAAGCTGGCCGAGGACGTGCAGGCGGACGTCGGTCAGGTGGTCTCCGACGTCGTCATCACCGTGCCCGCCTACTTCGGCGCGGCCGAGCGCGACGCCACGCGCAAGGCCGGGAAGATCGCCGGGCTCAACGTCATCGACATCATCTCCGAGCCGATCGCCGCCGCGATCACCTACGGCGTGCTCAACCCTTCCGAGGACTGCCACATCCTCGTCTACGACCTCGGCGGCGGCACCTTCGACACCACCGTCATCACCCTGCGCGGTGGCAACATCGAGGTGGTCTGCACGGACGGCGACCACAGCCTCGGCGGGGCGGACTGGGACGACGTCCTGGTGGAGTACCTGGCCGAGCGGTTCCGGCAGGAACACCCGGACGTGAGCGATCCGCTGGAGAGCGACACGACGGAGCAGGACCTGTGCAAGATCGCGGAGGATCTGAAGAAGACGCTCTCCAGCAAGCTCAAGCACACCGCCCGCGTGATGCACGAAGGCCGCGTGACCACGATCGAGCTGACCCGTGAGTCGTTCGAGGCACTGACGCGGCACCTGATCGACCGCACCGTCTCCATCACCCACCGCACCATCGCGACCGCGCGCGACAAGGGGGCCGCCTCCTTCGACCACGTGGTCCTGGTCGGCGGCTCCTCCAGGATGCCCGTGGTCGCCGAGACCATCCAGAAGGAGTTCGGGATGGAGGCCAAGCCGAAGGACCCGGACCTCGCCGTGGCCAAGGGCGCGGCGCTGTACGCCTTCGAGGAGACGTACCGGCGGCTGATCAGCTCGGGGCAGCAGGCCGAGGCGGAGGCCATGGCCCTGGGGGCGGGCCTGTCCACCACCCAGCAGCAGCAGATCAAGGACCGCACGATCAAGACGGTCGCCTCGCGCTCCTTCGGCATCATCACCACGAACCCACACAACCGCCAGGACTACGTCGCCCACCTCGTCCACGCCAACGACCCCCTGCCCGCCGCGGTGACCAAGGGGTTCGCCACCCTCGACGACAACCAGGACGCCGTGGCCATCCAGGTGATGGAGCAGGCGGGCAGCAGCGAGTCGAGGAACGTCGAGGACAACAGCGAGATCGGCGCGGGCGACCTGCGCATCCCGCCCGGCAAGCCGGCCGGCTTCCCCATCGAGGTGACCTTCTCCCTGGATACCTCCGGGCTCCTCCACGTCACCGCGCGGGAGAACGAACGCGGCCAGCAGCTCGACCTGGACATCCAGATCGGCGGCATGTCCGAGGAGGAGGCCGCCGCCTCGCGCGACTCCCTGGCCGAGATCAACGTGAGCTGACCCATGCCCTTCGAAGAGAGCGGCTACCTCCGGCAGGTGCTCGAACCCGCCCGCCTGTCGGGCGGCGTGCCCCCGCCCGACCTGCGCGAGCGCTACCAGCTGAACGAGTCCATGAGCGCCGCCGAGGTCACCGCGACCGTACGGCAGGTGCGGCAGTGCTGGCGGCGCTCACGCGGGCAGCTGAAGTACCGCAAGCTGATCGACGCGCTGGAGGCCGAGCACGGCAGCAGGTTCAGCGCGATCTTCCAGGCGGCGGCGGAGGGCGACCTCGGCCCGTTACGGGCGGAGATCGAGCAGTCGGCGGAGCGGGCCGGAAAGCGTCTGAGCGACCTGCGGCGGCGCCTGGACGACGCCGCGGGGAAGCTGCGCCTGCTGCCTCCCGACGTCGTGGCCGGGATCGCCAGGTCCGTCGGGCTCGGCGAGGGGGAGGCCAGGCGTCAGGCCGGGGAGCTGGGCATCGAGATCCGCGAGCCGGACCAGCTGCCGCAGGCCCCGCCGTACGCCGCCTACGCCAAGGTGCGCGAGGCGCTCGACACGATGATCCAGCCGAACCTGGCCGTGTACGTCTTCGGCGAAGAGGCCGCCGCCATCAAGGTGCTGGGCCGGATGCCGGAGATCATGAGCAGGGTCGAGCGCCTGGAGCAGGAGGCGCACTCCCGGACGCGCGGGCCGTGGACGGTGGGCGCGGAAACCGTGCTGACCGCGCTGCGTCACGTCACCGACGCGGCCGACCTGGTGCGCTTCGACGTGATCACGCGGCTGCGCGAGCGCGTGCGCGAGCATCCCTACGACGACACGCTCATGCGGTACGCCACCGACGAGCTCAGGCTGGACGAGGGAGACGCCAAAGCGCTGATCTTCGCCATCCGCCAGGAGAGCGGTGTCCTGGGCGGGCCGGGGAGCAGGCTGCGCGAGCTGGTCGAGGCGGGCCAGATCCAGGCGGCCGCCGAGTTCGCCGAGGCGCTGCCTCCGGAGGCGCTGGCCGATGAGGCGGCCGAGCTGGCCATGGACGTGCGTGTCCGGCTGGCCAACGCGATCCGCCTCCGGGACGCCGCCCGCTCCGAACACGATCCGGATCAGGCCTGGATCATGCTGGAGGAAGCTCTTGGCCGGGTGCCCGACCTGGCCGGGGCGACGGCCATGCTCGCCGGGCTCGCCCCGCACCCTGCTGCCGGTGTGCGGGCGGCCGTCAGCGAACGGGCCGTGGTGATCACCTGGCAGCCGTCCGCGTCCCGCGCGGGGGAGATCTCGTACGAGGTGCTGCGCGACGGCTTGACCTGTGCCGAGACCGGACGGGCCAGTGCCCGCGACGAGAACCCGCCGGTGAACACGCCGGTGACGTACGCGGTCGTGGCCAGACGCGGGCAGGCCGCCTCCACCCCCGTGGCCGCGCTTCCGCTGACCCTTCGCCCGGAGCCGGACGAGGTGCGCCTGTCCGGCTCCGACGGTGTCGTCACCGGCAGCTGGCGATCCCCGGCCGAGGCCGTGCGCGTGATGGTCACCCGCGACGGCAGGCCGGTTCACGCAGAGGGCTCGGGCTTCCGCGAGCGCGGGCTGCGCGATGGCGCGACGTACGAGTACGTGATCGCCGCCGTCTACCAGGACGGACCCAGACAGGTCACCACGCCCGGCGTGCGCCGCTCGGTGGTCCCGGCGGCCCGCCCCGAGCCGGTCGCGCGCTTCACGCTCGAATCCGCGCCCGGCGCTCCGGGCGAGGTGCTGATCCGCTGCGCGGAGCCGGCGGCCGGGGTGGTGGAGTTCTTGGCGCTGGCCGCCGAGCCGCGCTGGCCGTACGAGACGGAGGTGCGCCTGGAGGAGATCCGGGCGGCGGGCAGGACGCTGCCCGCCCGGCCCGTGCGTGGCGGGTACGTGGTGCGCCCCGGGGACGGCTCGCAGTTTCTGCTGGCCGTCACCGTCGCGGGTGACCGCGCCGTCGTCGGGGCCTGGCGTGAGCACGTCAACCTGGGCGCGCCCCAGCGGGTGAGCGCCGTCCGCCGGGGGACGGCGGTTCTCATCGGGCTGGAGTGGCCGCCGGACGTCCCGGAGATCGAGGTGCGCTGGAGTTCACGCCGGTTGCTGGTGAGCGCCGCGGCCTACCGCAGCCAGGGCGGCATCCGGCTGGACATCCCCGAACAGGAGGCTCCCGCCATCGAGCTCGTGCCGACGACCGTCGTGAAGGGGACGCGCGTGCACGGCCCCGCGGTGCCGGCGCCCCTCGCCTCGGCTCCGCCGGTCCGCTACGACCTGCGCAGACAGGGCTGGCCGTGGCGACGGGAGCTCCAGGTCGAGGTGACCTCCGACGTCCCGGCGCGGCTGGAGCGGCTCGTGCTGGTCATCAAGGCGGGGCGGATCCAGCCCGCCTCCGCCGCCGAGGGGCGGGTGGTCGGGGAGTGGTCGGCCGTCACCACCCCGGCACTGCTGACGGTGCCCTGTCCACGACAGCGCCGGCCGTACTGGCTGCGCTGTTTCGCCGAAGGGCCGGTCGAGCTCGTCGATCCGCCCGTCCGTGTTCTGAAGGCGGGATGAGCCCGTGATCACGTGCCCCTACTGCTTCACCAAGGTGGCCCCCGGCCGCATCGCCTTCCGTTGCCTGGGCGCCGGCGGGCGGGCGAAAGGGTGCGCGCCCCAGCCCGACACGGTGCTCGGCGCGTTCCGCGGCGGGGCCAACGCCCCCGCGCTGCCGCCGGTCTTCACCGCCAGGCGCGCGGGCCGGCGCGCCACCTGCCCCTCCTGTTCCCGCGAGTCGGCCTGGCGGGTCTGCCCGTCCTGCCACAACCGGCTGCCGGCGGAGTACTGTGCGAACCCTGGCAAGATCGTCGCGCTGGTGGGCGCCAAGCACGCGGGCAAGAGCACCTACATCGCCGTGCTCGTCCACGAGCTGATGAACAGGGTGGGGGAGGAACTGCACTCCTCGATCGTGCCCTGCGACGACCGCACGATCGAGCGCTACAAACAGGACTTCGCCGGTCCCCTGTACGGCGAGCGCAAGCTGCTGCTCAGCACCCAGTCCGCGTCGGCCAGTCCGCGTGACCCGCTGGTCTACCTGTTCACCCGCACGGTGGGGCGGCTGCGGCGGCGTACGGCCTCGCTGACCCTGGTCCTGTTCGACACCGCGGGCGAGGACCTGCGCCAGCGCGAGATGAGTGAGTTGCACCTGCGCTATCTGAGCGCGGCCGACGCCGTCATCTTCCTGCTCGATCCCCTGGAGTTGCCGGGCGCTCACGCCGCGCTCACCGGCGCGGCCAGGGCGCGCTCGGGCACGCTCGCGAGCGACCTGATGAGCGACCAGATGGACGTGGTGGCCCGGGTGACGGAGCTGCTGCGCGGCAAGAGCGGCAAGCTGACGATCCCGGCCGCGGTCGCCCTCAGCAAGATCGACGAGTTGCGGGAGTCCATGGAACGCCAGTCGGCGCTCCACCGCGCCCGCGAGCCGATCGGCGCCCTCGACCTGGACGACAGGGACGCCGTCGACGAGCAGGTCCGATCGTTGCTGCACCAGTGGGAGGCGGGAATGATCGACCGCTACCTGGAGCAGCACTACACCACCTACGCGTTGTTCGGCCTGTCGGCGCTCGGCTCCGTGCCGGAGGGCGAGGCCGTCGCCCGCAGCGGCATCCGGCCCTACCGGGTCGAGGACCCGTTGCTGTGGCTGCTGTACCGCTTCAAAATGCTCAACGGCGTCCGGAGGTAGCCCGATGGCCTGGCAACTCCACTACACCTCGGCAGAGAACGGGCCGTCAGGACGGGCCGGGTTCCAGATCGTCGCCCGGAGCCCGGGCCTTCCTCCCGAGCTCGACGCCCAGGTGACCCCGTACTTCACCTATCGCCCGCCGCCCACCACCCCGACCGCGCCCACCGGCGAGGAAATCGCGGCCATGCCCATCGCCATGTCCTACGGCCCGGCCGGCGACCGACTCACCCTGACCCGCTGCGTCTACCTCGGGCAGGACTACTCGGGCCGCTACGGCAACTTCCTCGGCCAGGCCGTCGTGGCCGACGAGGTCGAGCTGGTGGGCGTGCGGCCCGTCGAGTTCTGGCAGGCGTCCCTGTGGGCCGGGCGTCCCGCGCCGTCAGGCGCCGAGCTGCCCCACCTGGACGATCTGCTGCCGGGCACGGCGCTGGACCCCGAGTCGCTGGGCGAGTGGCTGAACGAGCACGGCGGGCTCGCCTTCGAGTGGCTCGGCGTCCTGCTTGAGCTGGTACGGCGCAGCCTTTCCACCGGCCACGGCCGGATCGTCCTGGTGCACCCCGACGCCGGCGAGATCGTCCGATGGATCGCGGTGATCTCCTACTCGCTGCCCTGGGAGACGGTGCTCCGCCTGTCGTTCGTCACCTACAGCGGCGATCCGGCCGCCAACGCCCAGCTCATCGTCGGCACCACGCCGGACGTGTGGATCCCCGCTGACCTGGACGCCACGGTGCTCCAGCTGACCGGGCCGCCGGAGCCGATCGAGGCGGGCCGCTTCTCCACGACGATGCGCGAGTTGTGGCGTGCCGCCGACTTCGGCGGTATCGACGAGCTCGCGGACTTCGGCCCGGCCGACCCGGAAACGGCGGCGGCCGTGGTCGCGCTCTGCCTGGCGGGCGCCACCCTGTCCGCCGAGGAGCAGTCGGCGGTGGCCGCACTGGCGGCCGGCGGCCTTCCCGACTGGGTGTGGCCGCTGCTGGGCCGGCGGGCCGATCTGCTCGATCACCCGCTCGCCCGGACGGTCGCGGCCCATGGACCCGCGGAGGCGGCGGCGCCGTGCGCGGCCCGTTGCGCCGTCCTGGCGTTGCGCGAGCCGTGCCTGCAGCCGCCGGGCCCGCTGACCGAGGCGTTCCGGCATCGGGTGAGCGAGGTGGCGCGGGCCGAGCTGACGAGCTCGCGCGACCTCGCGCACCTGGTCGGCGTGCTGCGGGTGGCCAGGGAGTGCGCGTTGTCCCTGCCCGGCGCTGAGGTGGAGGTGGCGGTCGCCGGGCTGGCCCGGATGGGGGTGGGCGACGGGCAGGCGTTGCTGGAACGCGTGCCGTACGGCTGGCACGAAGCGGTCTTCGCCGGGCTGCTGGCGGGGCTGGAGGCGGCGCCTCGCCGCACGCGTGAGGCGGCGCTGACGCCGGAGTTCTGCCGGGATCTGGCGGGCCGGGACCTGAGTGCGGCGCCGTCGCTCGCGGCGGCCGTGCTGGCCTGGCAGGTGAGCGCGGGCGAGCTGGACCGGGCCGAGGCGAGCGTGCGGATCCTGTCCCTGGGCGGTGACGGACAGTCGGCGGAGCGGGAGGCGTCGCTGGCGGCGATCTGGAGCGCCGAGCCCACCGCCGCCGAACTGCACCGGCTGCTGCAGGCGCTGGGCAAGCGGCTGGAGGACTTCTACACGCTGGCGGAGTTGCCCGGACGCTTCTTCGTGCGCGCCGGGCTGAAGGACAAGGACGTCAGGGAGGTCGCCGCCCTGACCTCGCGGGCCGGCCTGCGCGGAAGCACCGCCGACGACGCCCACGCGGTGCTGCTGGCCGTGGGAATGGCCGCGGAACGGCCGTTCGCCCGCCTGCTCGCCGACGTCGAGCGGCTGAGCGAGCTGTCGGTGTACGCGCCGCTGCGGGAGCAGGTGCTGAAGTGGGCCGCCAAGCAACTGGCGAGGCACCCGACCGAGGTCCGGATCGACCTGCTGCGGCGCGGCTCGGACCGGGTCAGGCACTGGCTGCTCGCCGTCTGGCTCAACCCCAAGGCCGATCGCGGGGAACAGGCCGCCCTGCTGGAGATCGCCATCCGCCTGCACCGGCACAAGCTGGTGATCGGCGTCCTGGAGGAGTGGGCGCGAGCGCTGGTCAACAGCCGCTCCCGGTTCGGGGCGCTGGAGAGCCGGTTCAAAGCCGACCGCGACCTGTGGGCGGGGGTGCAGCGCCTCGTGGAGCCGCGCCGCCGTACCCTCCTCCCCTGGTGGGGAGGCCGCTGATGTGGGGGTTCCTCTTCCTGGCCGCCCTGTGGCTGGCGGCCGTCATGCTGGCCGTCTTCGTGGCCGTCATGATCTTTCCGGTCGTCCTGCTCGCCGGTACGGTGATCGCCGTCGGCATCCATCTGCTGTACGTGCACGCCACCCTCTTCCCCGACCATGCCGACGGCCCCTCGCCGGTGATGCGGCCCGACGGCAGGGCCGGTCGCGACCCCGCCTACCGGCACTACCTGGTCGGCCAGGTGTGGAAGGACTGGCGGGCGATCGTACGCGGGACCATGCCACGCGTCGTCGCGCGGGCCGAGAAGGCGGTGAGCACCGCCACCCGCGTGCTGGTCGGCGGGGAGCAGGCCTGGTTCCTGTTCCCCCTCTGGATCGGCGTCGTCGCCGGGATCGTGGCGGCCTTCGTGCCCGCCGGGCTGATCGCCCTGTTCGTCGTCGCGATGTACCTCGTGGCGATCGTGCTCGGCCTGCTGGGCTGGCTGGCCTGCGTCGCGGTCCTGCGCGCCCTTGAACAGGTCTTCATGGTGATCCGCCGCATCCTGCAGACCTGCCCCTATCCGGGCTGCTACGCGCGGTTCACCTTGCCGGTGTACGCCTGCTCCACCTGCGGGGCACGGCACGCGCGGCTGACGCCCGACACCAACGGCGCCGCCCGGCACGTGTGCCGGTGCGGAACGCGCCTGCCGACGACCATCCTGCTCGGCCGCTACCGCCTCCAGGCCCTCTGCCCGGTCTGTGACCGGCAGCTGCCCACCAGGGTGGGCAGGGTCAGGATCGAGCCGCTGCCCTTCGCCGGTGGGCCGGACGCGGGCAAGACGACGTTCATGGCGCTGGCCGTGGACGCCGTGCACAGCGCGGTGAACACCGCCGGAGGCAGCGTACTGTTCGCCCAGAAGAGCGACGAGCAGGCCTTCAGAAACCTGCGGAGGGAGCTGTCCGCGGGCCGGGTCAGCAAGACCCTGCCTGATCTGCCCAAGGCGGTGATGCTGGACGTGGCGCTGCCCGGAAGGACGGGCGGCAAGCGCATTCTCTACCTGTTCGACCCCTCGGGCGAGCACTACACCGGCGCCAGCAAGATCGAGGAAATGCGCTACCTCTCGCACGGCGAGGCGCTCATCCTGATCATCGATCCGTTCGCGCTGCCGGAGGTCCAGGACCACCTCCTGGAGAGCGAACGCAAGGCGCTCACCGCCAAGGGCGTCATGTTGTCGCGAGAAGACCCGGCCGACACCTTCAACCGGCTGCGCAATGAGCTGGCCGGCCGCGCCGACGGCGGCAAGCAGCGCCGGGTCGCGGTCGTCCTCACCAAGGCCGACCTGCTGAAGCAGACCACCTCCGGCCGCGGGATCGAAGAAGTGCGGGCGTGGCTCACGCTCATGGGGCTCGGCAATCTGGTCCGTGAACTCGACCACCAGGGCGCTCAGGTCCGCTACCTGTCCTCGGGGCTGCCGCCGGACTCGGGCCGGATCGCCGAGATGCTCGGCTGGCTGACCGGCCTGCGGCTCAGCGCCGACCTCGGTGACGCCTCCGCCCAGGAGCTGACCACGGGCGACGCCCGCCGTCCCTGGGACGTCAGACCGCGACTGGAGGGCCGGCCGCCGCTCAGCTATCTCGTCTTCCGCCGCGCCCTCGCCGTCGCCACGATCGCCGCCTCGATGCTCATGGTGCTCATCTTCAGCGTCCAGATCCTGGCGCAGTGGCTTCCGAGCAGCAGGCCGGTACGGCTGGGCAGCACGTCGGCCGTCGAGTCCGGTACCCCGATCCCGATCACCAAGTCGATGGCGGGACGGTGGGGCGGAACCGTCCAGCAAGGTTCGGGGCGGTATCGGGTGCGACTCACCCTCACCAGGGGAGCGCTGCCGGGAAGCCGGGCGGGCACCGTTTCCTACCCCAAACTCGGCTGCTCCGGCACCCTCACCCGCGAGCCCGACCGGGGTGTGGCCGGCTGGATCGTGGTACGCGAGAACATCACCGACGACCCGAAGAGCTCCTGCGTGCGCATCGGATGGATCAGCCTGGAGCGCCACTCCGGTACGACCCTCGCCTACCGCTGGTACGGCACCGCCGACCTGACGGCCCCGGAAGCCACCGCCGCCCTCACGAAGTAGGCAAGCCGCCGCACGCGGGAGGCTCCCGGCCGATCGTCACCGCCTCCGTGCCGAGCCGGTCGTGGCCGCGCAGGCCGCCACCGGTGGCAGCGGCCTGCGCTTGTGTCCCCGCACCCGCGTCAGGGCCTAAATGCGAGAGCGGCGCACGAAATCGTGGTCAATTAGCGGGCGAAAGCGGCTGAATGTCGACTACCTGTGTGCCCCAGGGACAGAAGCGGTCGCCGGACAGCGTGCCGTTTTCCACATCGGACGGTTTGCCGTCGCAAAGTTCCATCGATATGTCGACGAACTCCACGTCGCTGGGATCCAAGTGCCAGCTCCACCCGACATTGACATCGGTCCCCGTCAGGATCTTTCCATTGATGTGCTGACGGTTTCCCTGGCCGGACAGGTTGCGGTATGCCGCCTCGACGTCGTTGGGCTCCACGAGGCGCACGCGGAAGCTCTCCCCGCCCGTGTTGATGGTCGCCACGTACTGCGCGGCCGCGGTTCCGGCCTGAACCGGGCTGCCGGCGGCGATAAGACCGACGGCGCTGACCGCGACTGCGGCAGCCATGCGAACAGCGTTGAACATGGATTCTCCAATCTTCTGGCTCGGCAGTGAGTAAAGGGATATCGCCCGTCCATCTAACGATGAGATTTACTGGATGTGAATGCCCGGGAGCATGACAAAGATCACAACGCTCAGCGGGTTTGCAAAAGCACGAACGGCGATCGCAACGGAATGTACCCGACCTGTTTCAGCGGACGTGTTTCGCCCGTACTCCAGAATTCTCCGACCAGACGCTGTAGGGGAGGCTCATGGCCGGGCGAACTCGTGGGGCCGGGACCGCCTCAGCGGGCTGATCAAGGAATCTCCGGCCCGGCCGCGCACCTGGTGAGGAGTCAGTCCGAGAAGATCGCTCGGCGCAGTGGAGGGAGTACGCCGCACAGCCGGAAGAACGTCCGTGCGATGGCCCGGACCGCGCGGCTGCGCAGCGTGGCCAGGCGCAGGTACATGGTCGCGGCTCGCACGGCGGCGAAGCCGTTCCTCAGCATCGTGCGCTCGTACCCGGCGACGGCGGGGAGCAGGTCGTCCTCACCCCGGCCGACCGCGATCAACGCGCGGCGCAGCGCGTTGGCGTCGTACAGCGCGGCGTTGCCGCCGAGCCCGCCGACCGGTGGCATGGAGTGGATGGCATCGCCCAGCACGGTCACGTTCGTGGTCGGCCACGGCTTCACCCGCTCGGCGGTGGCGAAGTCGAATCGCTCGATGGTGCCGGCGGGTGTCTGGGCGATCAGCTCGCGCAGGCCGGGATGCCAGCCGGTCAGGCGAGAGGCGACGAGCTCGCGCAGCCGTCCCCCGCGCCCGGCCGCGGGGGCGTCGAGGAGTGCGCGCTTATGGGCGACGTAGGCCCACATGACGTAGTCGTCGTCCTTGGCGTTCTGGACGAGGAGATCCGGGTCCAGGCCGATGGCCCGCATCTGGTCGCCGATACGCTCGATCGTGGCCCGATCGGTCTCCCTGCGGCGGAACACCGCCGTGAACAGGAAGTCCCGTTTCGGCAGGAACATGTTCTTCCCGCTGATCACCTCCTCGGGCAGCCACGACGCGCCTTTACCGAGCGGGAGTTTGCCGCCGATCCCGACGCCGGGTGCGGGGGAGCGCCGCGCGTGCGGCAGCAGTTGCCGGCGTACGCGCGAGTTGGCGCCATCCGCGCCGACCAGCAGGTCACCGGTGGCGGTGGTGTCGTCGGCGAAAAGGGCGGTGACGGTGCCGTCGGCGTTGTGCCGGTAGCCGGTGAACTCCTTGCCGAAGTGGACGATGTCGTCCAGTCCGGCAAGCAGCAGCCGCCGCAACGTGATCCGGCTGACCGCGTGCGTCTGGTCGGACGGGTCACGCTCCGCGGGCGGGGCGTCCTCGCGCATCAGCAGCCGCATCCGCTCGGTGAACACCCCCATCCCGGGGCCGGAATCACCGGCGGTGGCCACCAGGATGTGCCAGAGGTGCGCGGGAAGGCAGTCGTGCAGCGCCCGGCTGCCGACCGGTTCGATGTTGAGCCGGTATCCCTGTAACCGGGCATCGGGCGCGGCGTCGCGTTCGTGGACCGTGACGTCGATCCCGGCGGCGTGCAGGCCCTGGGCCAGGCACAGGCCGCCGATGCCGGCGCCGACGATGACGACGCGGAGCGGATGTGCGGACATGAGGTTCCTCCTGAGAGGGCAGGCTGGGTCAGGCGCGGATCAGCAGCCGGTCGAGAAGGTTGAGGACGTCGCCGGCGTGGCCGGACGCAAGGCTCGCCCCCTTGACGGTGGCGATGACCAACTCCGCTCCCGTCGCCGGGCCGACGCCCGGGGCCAGCACTCCGGCAGCGGCGGCATCGCTCAGCAGGGCGCGCAGCGAGTTCCGCCAGCCCTCCTCCCGGCCGGCGATGATCTCCTGCAGTTGGGGATCGCGCCGGGCCCGCAGATCCAGCTCGCGCAGGACGATGTGGAGCTCGGGCTGGTCGATGATCTTCTGGCGGAGCGTGGCCAGGTGCTGCCGCAGGCGCTCCACCGGGCCGCCGTCCGGCGGTGTGGTCGACCAGAACTGCCGGGTGGCGTGGTCCACGACCGCCACCACCAGATCCTGCTTGGTGGGGAAGTGGTGATGAATCGAGGAGTGGTCGATGCCCACCCGGGCGGCCACGTCCCGCAGTCGCAACCGCTCGAACCCGCCTTCGGCCAGACATTGATACGCCGCCTGCACCAGCGCGTTCCAACGTTCCGGACCGGCGGGCGGCCTGCCTCGTCGCGTCGCCGTCATGTCCACCTCAATTAATTCACCAATCAGTTGGTGAATTAATATCAAGCGTGTGATGGCACGTCAACGATTCTTCTCGTTCAGCGCATCGATCTAGAGATCGACTGCATCGCCCGCCGAGATGTGGGCGTAGTCGGTCTCCTCCTCGAGCCACCCGTCGAAGTACTCCAGGCCGATCTCGCTGAGCTGGATGTCGTGGATCGGGAACGCGCGGGCCGGCCGTACGGCACGGACGAAAATGATGGCCTCGCCGATCTTCAGCCAGGGGCCGGCCGCCGGGACCAGCAGGGTGTCGACCTCGTCCGTGGGGACGAACAGGGAGTCGCCCGGGTGGTAGAGGCCGTCCACGATGTACCCGAGGTTCGGGCAGCCGGGCAGTCCGTCGATGACCTCGGCGTGCACGCCGCCCACGGCCTTCACGGTGAAGCCGGCGGCGGTGAAGCTCTCGCCCGCGGCGACCGCGACGGATCCCTCGCCGAGCTCGGCGGCCAGCGCCGCATGGGTGTGCACGGTCAGCGCCGGATTGCCCGCACGGGCGGCCTTGAGCGCCTCGACGTCGATGTGGTCGGGGTGCTCGTGGGAGATGAGGACGGCCGTGGCTCCGGACAGAGCCGCCTCCGCGTCGGAGAAGGTGCCCGGATCGATCACCAGCACCCGATCGCCGTCCTGGACGCGCACACACGCGTGCCCGAAATGCGTAAGCCTCACCGGATCACCCTATCGACCACCCCCGGCGTCGACGCCAGGATCGGGCTTCAGGTGCCGGAGGCGTCACAGGCGGCACACGCCGCGGGCATCGTGCACCGCGACGTCAACCCGGCCGGCATCCTCCTGGCCGACGCCGGCCGGCACCCGGTGCTGACCGACGTCGGCCTGGCACTTCGTCACGGGGGATCCGGTACGGCCGGCCGACTAGGCCTGATCTGGCTGGGTAGGCGAGACCGTCATGAAACAGGTCATCGCGAAGCCGGCACGGATCGCCGGCGGTGTGCTCGGCGGTCTGGTCGCCGGCACGGTGTTCAAGCATGCGTGGAAGCTCGCCTCCGGCAAGGACGAACCGCCCGAGGCGGACTCGACCCGCTACGGCTGGGGCGAGGTGCTGGTGGCCGCAGCGCTGCAGGGAGCGATCTTCGGCGTGGTGAGGGCGGTCATCGAGCGAGCGGCGGCGCGGGACGACTGAACCGCAAGATCGGCGCGCGACGGCCGGCGGTGGTGCCCGTGGTCCACAACTGCACGAAACTGTCAAACCTGGCAGCAGCCGTCGCATCCACCTGAACCCACGAACGCCTGCCGGGGACCTGTCCATGACGTTCAGCCAAGGGCGAAGGGCGGGCGCCGGGCCGGGTTCGTTCACCTGGCCGCACGGCAGCCGCGGGGATACGAGCAGGTCGGCCGGTGAGGCACACGCGGCTAGCCGGGTGTGTCGGCGAGGGCCGCCTCGACGCGGGCCTCTGCCCATGGCCACATCAGGTAGCCGCGCTTGACCGCCAGCACCTGCACGTTCGCCGTCCACGACTGGATGCCGGGGATGGAGGCGAGGGTCCGCGAGGTGAAGTGGTGGATGTCGGCGGTCGTCGGCATGATCACCTCGCACATCAGCGACGCCTGCCCCAGCGTCGCCGTGATGAGCCGGACTCCGCGCTCGGCGTTGAGCCGTTCGGCGACGCTGTCCAGCATGGCCGGCTCGACCGACAGCCAGAAGAGGATCTCCGCCTCGAATCCCAGCGCGGCCGCCGGGATGAAGGTCGCCACGGTCGCGCAGCCCCGTTCGAGCATCGCCTCCAGCCGCCGCCTGGCCGTGCTCTCGCTGATGCCGAGGCCGTCGGCGATCGACTGGAAGCCGGCGCGGCCGTCGACGCGGGTGGCCGCGAGGATGCCGCGGTCGACCTCGTCGAGGTGGCCGGGCTCGCACGACTGCGGTTTCGGCGGTACGGCCAGCGTCTTGTCGGCCTGGTCCAGCAGTTGCAGGCTCCAGTCGTAGGTCACCTTGTAGGTGTGCAGGACCAGGTCGGCGCTGCTGTTGAGCGTGCCCGGGATGTGGTGGACGTAGTCGACGAGCATGGAGTACAGGTCGCGGGCCTTGGGCGCGACGAGCTCGAAGACGATGTCGTGGGCGCCGGTGACGATGGCGACGAACCGGATGTCGGGGTTGCGTGCCAGCAGCCCCGCCACCTGGAGCTGGCTGCCGGGGGCGCAGCTGACGCGCACCATGAAGACGTGCACCGGGCCGTCGTGCTCCAGGTTCGGCACGACCGCCACGCGGACGGCCCCGGAGGCGAACAGCTGCTGGGCACGCCGGGCCACCGTGGTGGTCGAGGTGCCGATCACCTGCGCGATGTCGGTCCAGCTGGCTCTGCCGTTCACGTGCAGTGCCGCGAGGATCCTGCGGTCGAGCTCGTCGAGATCATTCATCGGAGGCATCATCGCGCGTTCACCGCCCCGCGGGCACCTTCTGGCTGAGGCGAGTTCACCGGGCGCCGAGCGCCTTGCCCAGGAACGGGCGGACGGTCGCCTCCCACAGCTCGGCCTCCTCGACCTGGGGGGAGTGCCCGGAGTGTTCGAAGACGCGCAGTTCGGCGCCGGGTATCAGCGCGGCGATGGTCTCGCTGCACGAGACGGGGGTGATCCAGTCATGGCGGCCCACGGTGACGAGGGCGGGCGCGGTGATGCCCGGCAGCAGGTGCTTGATGTCGTAGTTCGGCTGGTTGTGGGCGAAGGCGTAGTTGTGGGTGCGGTAGTGGTACGGCGTGGCCTCGGCCCGCGCGCGCACGGCGGCCGGGTCGTAGTCGTGGTCGTACAGTGGCAGGATCTCCAGCCAGCACTCACGCAGGTCGGCGTCGTCGCGCACGGTGCCCGCCATGATCCGGTCGAGTTTGGCCCGGTCGATGCTGACGCGCGCGGAGGCGGCGGCGTTGCGGGTGGCGAGCTCCTGGTTGGCGTTGTCGGCCGAGGTGTCGCGCAGCACCATGGCGCTGACGCGCGAGGGGTGCCTGGCCGCGTACTCCATCGCGATGAACCCGCCGTAGGAGCCGCCCGCGATCACGATCCGCTCGGCGCCCGCCCACGCGCGCAGCGCCTCGACGTCGGCGACCCACTGCTCATGCGTGTACGGCCCGGCCTCGCCGCTGGCCCCCGAGCCGCGGGCGTCGAAGACCACGACCCGGTAGGTGTCGGCCAGCCGGCCGAAGCTGGAGCGCGGCTCGGCCAGCGAGCCGAGTCCCGGCGCGCCGTGATGCGCGATGATCGTGTGCTCCCCGTCCCCGAGCACCTCGACGTTGAGCGGGTTTCCGTTGATCTCGACGAACACGTGACTCCTTCAGATGACGACGTCGGACAGCTCGCGCGGGTACGAGGTGAGGCGGCGCGGCGCCCCCTCGGTGACCAGCACGGTGTCCGAGATGCGGTACCCGGCGTGCCCCGGCACGTAGATCCCGGGCTCGCTGGACAGGATCATGCCGGGGGCCAGCACGGTCGGGTCGCCGTCCTCCAGCCAGGGCGGCTCGTGGAAGCCGAGGCCGATGCCGTGGCCCTGGCGGTGCCTGAGGTGGTCGCCCAGCCCGGCGTCCCGGATCACCGACAGGCAGCGCCCGTTGGCCTGCGCGCAGGTGCCGCCCGCGAGCAGCGCCTGGGTGCCGACCTCCTGGGCCTCGCGGACGGTCTCGTAGTAGAGGATCTGCTCGGCGGTGGGCTCGCCGATCACGAAGGTGCGCTCGCTCTCGACGAACCGGCCGCCGACGGCGCAGCCGAGCGAGAGCATGAAGGTCTCACCGCGGCGCAGCCGCTCGCCGCCGGGCAGGCGGTGGGGCTGGGCGGAGTTGGGGCCGCCGTAGACGAGGCCGCCGGTGAGCATGGGCACGACGACGACGTCGGTGTGCTCGGCGTACATGAGGCGGGAGCCGTACCCGATGACGTGGGCGGCCAGTTCGGTCTCCGCGGGCAGCTCGCCGCCGGCGGCCAGGGCGTCGCGCACCAGCTCCACGCCCGCCGCGATCATCGCGTCGGCGATCCTGGCGGCCTCCTCGTGCAGGACGACCTCCTCGGGCAGCTTGCGCTGCCGTACCGGGCCGAGCACGTCGGCCGGCCGCCAGCGGGTGCCGGGGAAGGCCCGCGCGAGCGCGTCGGCGCGGCCGACGCTCGTGGAGGACGCGTACGCGGCCGCACCGGGCGCGGGCACCTGGGCGGCCAGCACCTCGAACGGCGAGCGCACGCCGGGAAACTCCGGGTAGACCGCGATCTCGGCCTGTGCTCCCTGGTCGGCGGCGTACTCGCGCTCCAGGTCGGGCACCAGCAGCACCGCGGGGCCGTCGAGCGGCAGCCAGCAGGCGACGGGCCGCTCGTTCGGGAAGTGCGTGAACCCGGTCAGGTAGGCGACGTCGAGCGGGTCGTCGAGCAGCAGGGCGTCCAGGCCCAGGTCGTACATGGCGGTCCTGACCCGCTCGCGCGCCGTGTCGTAGAAGGAGACGGGCAGGCGCTGGGAGAAGCTCATGAGGCGCTCCGGTGGTTACGCGCGTCGTTGTAGGCCACCGACAGCAGCGTGGTCGACAGGACGAGCAGGAGGATGGCGAGAGAGGGGAAGAGCGTGGTCCACCACGCGGAGGCCAGCGCGCCCGACTGCTGCGCCTTGTGCAGAATGGTTCCCCAGGACCAGCTGTTCGGGTCGCCCAGACCGAGGAAGGAGAGCCCGGCCTCGGCGAGCACCGCCCGCGAGGTGGTCAGCACCACGGAGACGCCGACCACGGGGACGACCCCGGGCACCAGGTGCTTGCGCACGATCCAGAACGCCGACCCGCCGATCACCTTCGCCGCCGAGACGAACGGCATGGGCACGATCGCCATCGCCGACGAGCGCACCACGCGGGCCACCTCGGGCCAGCTGAACAGCGCGATCACCACGACCAGCGTCCGCACGCTGGGCCCGGCCAGCGCCGCCACCAGGATCATCAGCGGCAGCACGGGCAGCGACAACGACAGGTCGACCAGCACGCCGAGCGGGGTGTCGAGGCGGCGGAAGTAGGCGGCGCAGATGCCGACCACCAGGCCGATCACGATGGCGAGCACGGAGGCGCTGAGGCCGACCGCCATGCTCACCCTGGTGCCCCAGATGACCTGGGCGAAGACGTCCTGGCCGATGTCGTCGGTGCCGAACCAGTGCTCGGCGGAGGGCGGCTGGAAGGTGTCCTCGCCGTACCCCTCGGGGAAGGGCGCGATGAGCGGCGCGCACAGCGCGATGACCGCCAGCGCGAGCAGGATCGCGGCGCTGGCCAGGCCGAGCGGGTTGCTCCGGAAGGCGGTCCAGGTCCGCCGGCGGGGAGTGAGGTCGGTGACGACGGCCGTCATGAGGTGCGCACCCGGGGGTCGAGGATTCCGTAGGCCACGTCGGTCAGCAGGTTCGCGGCCACCACGGCCGCCGCCAGCAGCACGAACGCGCCCTGGAGGACGGGGAAGTCGAGCTGGCCGACCGCCTCGTAGATGGCCCGGCCGATGCCGGGATAGGCGTAGATCGTCTCGGTCAGCACGGCGCCGCCGACGAGCGTGCCGAGCTGGAGGCCGGCGATGGTGGTGGTCGGCAGCAGCGCGTTGCGCAGGGCGTGCTTCCACACCACCGCGCGCGGTCTGACCCCCTTGGCCTTGGCCAGCGCGACGTAGTCCTCGCCGAGCGCCTCGATGAGCGTCGAGCGCATGGTCAGCACGTAGCCGCCGAGCTGGATCAGGACCAGCGACAGGCAGGGCAGTACCAGATGGTGCAGCATGCTGAGCCAGGCGGCCGGGCCGGTGGCGTCGAGGTCGACGGCGCCGCCGATCGGGAACCAGCCGAGCGTGACGCCCATGACGTACATGAGGAAGATGCCGACGCTCGGCACGAACAACGACTGGGCGGTGATGCCGGTCAGCTGGATCACGCGGTCCACCCAGCCCTTGGCCCGGGTGGCGGCCAGCACGCCCAGCGGGATGCCGAGCACGATCGTCACCAGCATCGCCGAGCCGGTGAGGATCAGCGTCCACGGCAGCCGGTCCATGAGCACCGTGGTGACCGGGATCGACTGCCTGAAGGACATCCCGAGGTTGCCCTGGACGAGCTGGGCCAGATAGTTGAGGTACTGCACACCGAGCGGCTGGTCCAGGCCGAAGTCGGCCAGCAGCTTGGCGCGCAGTTCCTCGGTCATGTTCGGGTCGGCCACGGCCAGCACGGGATCGCCGGGCAGCAGGCGCACCAGGAAGAAGGTCACGGTGACCGCGAACCACAGGGTGAGCAGGCCGCGCAGCAGCCGGGTGACGACGAACCGCATCGGGATCAGCTCGCCGGCTTCACTGCGGCCAGCGAGAGCGGGTTGACGATGGACAGCAGCTCGCTGGGCATCGGCTTGAACCCGGTCCACTTGATCGAATGGGCGATGTTGAAGGTCTCCACGTACAGGACGTTGTCGTAGACCTGGTCGTGGATGATCTTCGCGGCCTCCTGGATGGGCGCCTTGGCCTCCTGCCGGGTCAGCGCGCGCTGGCCCTCATCGATCAGCTTGTCCAGCTTGGGGTCGCTGACCTGGGCGTAGTTGATGAACCCGCCGGTCTTGAAGGCCAGGCCGAGGTTGGCGGGAGGGTTGTCCATGATCGCCCAGGAGCCGGCGTAGATGTCGAAGTCGCGCTTGAGGGTCTTGTCCAGGTAGGTGTTGCGCTCCAGGCCCTGCAGCTTGATCTCGATCCCGGCCTGCTTGGCCGCGTCCCTGACCATGGGCGCCCAGCGGGCGATGTTCGGGTCGGCCTGGTCGTAGATCATGCTCAGGCTCAGGTTCGTGACTCCGGCCTCCTGCAGGAGCTGCTTGGACTTGGCCGGGTCGAAGGCGTACTCCGTCACGCTCGGGTCGGCGTAGTCGGGCTGGGAGGGGGTGAGCACGCTGGAGTTGGCCGACTTGGCGTAGCCCTTGAGGGCGATCTTCCTGATCGCCTCGTAGTCCACGGCGTGGGCCAGCGCCTGACGGACGCGTACGTCGTCCATGGGCTTGCGCTTGGTGTTGTACTGCAGGTGCGCCCAGCCGAGCGAGGGCACCTGCACCAGCCTGAGCTTCGGGTCGTTCTTCAGGTCGGCGGCCGTCGAGGGCGGCAGCACGTTGCCGATCAGGTCGATCTCGCCGTTGCGCAGCGCCAGCACCTCGGTGTTGACGTCGGGGAAGACCCGGAAGACGATCTCCTTCACGGTCGGCTGTCCCGGCCCGAAGGGCGCCACGCGCTCCATGATGTAGCGCTGCCCGCGCTCGACCTTGGTCAGCTTGTACGGCCCCGCGCTCACCCAGTTGGCGTCGTTGGCGAACTTCTGCACGCTGGGCGCCTTCTCGAAGACGTGCTTGGGCACGATCGGCAGCCAGAAGCCGACGTTGTCCAGGAAGGTGCCGTCCGGCCGGCTGAGCGTGAACCTGACCTCGGTCGGGGAGACCGCCTCCGCCTTCTCCATGGCGGTGATGAGCCCGGCGACCACGCCGAACTTCTCCTTCTGCACGGCCGTCACGGCGAACACCACGTCGTCGGCGGTGACCGGCTTGCCGTCCGACCACTTCATGTCGTCGCGCAGCCTGACCGTGGCGGTCTTGCCGTCCTCGGAGTAGGACCACTCGGTGGCCAGGTACGGGATGCGCTTGCCCGCCTCGTCCATCTGCGTCAGGTGCGGGTACATCAGGTTCGTCACCCACGAGTCGGTACGGCTGTTGCCGACCAGCGGGTTGTAGTTGACCACGTCGGCGGTGGTGCCGATGGTCAGGCGGTCACCCGTCGCCGGCGCCTGGGATCCGCCCTGGCCGGTGGAGCCGGGCACGCTGGGGGTGCTGCACGCGGTGAGCAGGGCGATCGCGGCCGCGGCCGCCAGGAGGAATCCACGTCGCATCAGATCCAGACCTCCTCGAGGACGCGCATGACGTTCCCGCCGACCACCTTGGTGATCTCCTCGTCGGAGTAACCGTGGGTGACCAGCCAGCCGATGATGTTCCAGAAGCACTCGGTCGGGTTCTCCAGGCCGTCGACGTACTCGACCTTGGGGTAGGTCGTGCCCGCGTGCGCCTCGTTGATCGACAGGTGCTGGGCGAAGGCGTCGTGCAGCCCGACGTGGTCGCCGAAGAGGGTGTCGGGGCCGAAGGCCACGTGGTCGATGCCGACCAGGTCCACGCAGTAGGTGAAGTGGTCCATGACCGACTCCAGCGAGTGCCTGGGGTGGTCGGGCGAGAGCGTGGTGTGGGGGGCCGCCTCCAGGCCGATGACGCCGCCGCGCTCGGCCGCCGCCTTGATGACCGAGTCCGGCTTCATCCGGTTGGTCGGCCAGACGGAGCGGGCGCCGGCGTGGGTGATCAGGATCGGCTTGGTGGAGTGGCTGATGGTGTCGAGTGAGGTCTGGTCGCCGGAGTGGGAGACGTCGATGGCGATGCCGAGCTTGTTCATGCGGCGCACGGCCCGCTCGCCGAAGGTGGTCAGGCCGCCGTCACGGCGTTCCTTCAGGCCGCTGCCCAGGGTGTTGGCCTCGCTGTAGGCGATGCCCATCTGCCGTACGCCGAAGCCGTACAGCATGTCGATCCGGTCCACCTCGTTCTCGATCATGGTCGCCGCCTCCAGGGCGAGCACCAGGCCCATCCGGCCGCTCTCGTGCGCCTCGCGCACGTGGGCCAGGCGCTCGACCTTGAGGAGGTAGTCCTGGTGGGCGAGGTCGGACAGGCGCATGCCGATGTCCGCCACCACGTCGGTCCACTTCCAGCCGGCCTGGCTGGTGATGCAGCAGGTGCCGTCCATGAGGTTGTCGAACACGACCGTAATGCCGGAGTGGGCCAGACCCTTGTATCCGGTGTGGTGGCGCGCCGTCCGGTTGTAGTCGACGGTCTGGCCGATGTCCTCGGGGAAGACCGAGGGGTGGTCGTGCAGGGAGACGACGAGGCTGTCGGTCAGCAGGCGGCGTACGCGTGTCTCCTGTTCCGCGCTCAGCTCCAGCCCCTGGTAGGCCGGGACGCGGCCGAGCTCGGGTGCGAGGTCGAAGACCCGGTAATCGGGACCCGCCTCCAGATATTCGTACGAACGGTAGCCGGTGTACCCCTTTGCCGCTTCTAGCACCCTTTGTCTCCTCTCGGCATTTTTCTTGGAGCTTGCCAGAATCATTCATAGAGGTCAATACTGAAGGTGTTTTCGTGCATGAAGCGTCGTTGACATGCAAAGTTTCGTCACTGGACAGAGGAGGCGTTGTGAGCGACACGGTTCTTGAGGTGCGTGACCTCCAGGTCACGTTCACCGCCTCGGGACGCCTGCTCCCCGCGGTGCGCGGCGTCGACCTGGTGATCGAGCGCGGCCAGACCCTCGCCCTGCTGGGCGAGTCCGGATCGGGAAAATCCGTCACGGCCAAGGCGATCATGGGGTTGCTCGACCACCCCGGGGTCCAGGTCGGCTCGCGGGTGGCCCGCCTCGGAGAGCACGACCTGCTGACCATGAGCGCCGAGCAACGGCGCGCGCTGCGCGGCAACGACATGACGATGGTCTTCCAGGACGCGCTGTCCGCGCTCAACCCCGTCCTGAGCATCGGCGACCAGCTCGGCGAGCTGTTCCGGGTCCACGTCGGCGCCACGCGCGCCGAAGCCAGGGCACGCTCGATCGAAATGCTGGAGCTCGTCGGCATCCCCGCTCCCGGCAAGCGGATCGACGACTACCCCCACCAGTTCTCCGGCGGCATGCGCCAGCGCATCCTCATCGCCATGGCCGTCGCCCTCGAACCCGACCTGATCATCGCCGACGAGCCCACCACCGCCCTCGACGTGACCGTCCAGGCGCAGATCCTCGAGCTCATCGAACGGCTGCGCCGCGAGCTCGGCACCGCCGTCCTGCTCATCACCCACGACCTCGGCGTAGCCGCTGAGGTCAGCGACCGCGTCGCGGTCATGTACGCCGGGCGGATCGTGGAGACCGGCGACGTCTACGAGCTGTTCGAACGGCCCGCGCACCCCTACACCCGGGCCCTGCTCGGCGCCATCCCCGACCTGGAACGCCCCGCCAGCGAGCTGCGCGCCATCCCCGGCCAGCCGCCCAGCCCGTCCTCGCTGCCCGCCGGCTGCGCCTTCGCGCCCCGCTGCGACCGGGTCACCGCGCTGTGCACCGGGACCCGCCCGGAGCTCACCCTCCTGGACGGCGGCTCCGACCGGGCCGCCGCCTGTCACCACACCAAGGAGCTGCTCGATGTCGGCTGAGCCCGTGCTGCGCGCGGTGAACCTGCACAAGACCTACCGCGGCGGCCTGCTGTCCAAGGGCGGCGCCGTACACGCGGTGTCAGGGGTGAGCCTGGAGCTGCACGCCGGTGAGACGCTCGGCACCGTCGGCGAGTCGGGATGCGGCAAGTCCACGCTGGCCAGGATGCTCGTCGGGCTGGAGAAGCCCGACAGCGGCGAGGTCACCTTCCGCGGCCGCCCCTTCCCCGCCCGCGACGTGCGGCGCAGCGTCCAGATGGTCTTCCAGGACCCGCTCACCTCGCTCAACCCGCGCATGACCGTCCAGGACCTCGTCGCCGAGCCCCTGCAGGTGCACCGGCTGGCCGGCGGAGCCTCCGGCAGGCGGGCGCGGGTCGGCGAGCTGCTCGACCTCGTCGGCCTCGACCCCGACCGCATGAACCGTTTCCCCCACGAGTTCTCCGGCGGCCAGCGTCAGCGCATCGGCATCGCCCGCGCGCTGGCCACGGAGCCCGACGTCATCGTCTGCGACGAGCCCGTCTCCGCGCTCGACATGTCCGTCCAGGCGCAGGTCGTGAACCTCCTCGCCGAGCTCCAGCGCACCCTCGGCGTGGCGCTGGTCTTCATCGCCCACGACCTCGCCGTCGTCAGGCACGTCTCGCACCGCGTCGGCGTGATGTACCTCGGCCGCGTGGCCGAGATCGGGCCCGCCGCCAAGGTGTACGGCACGCCGGCACACCCCTACACCAGCGCCCTGCTGTCGGCCGCGCCGGTGCCCCGGCCGACGTTGAGGGGGCGTAAGCGCATCATGCTCGGCGGCGACCCGCCCAGCCCCGTCGCGCCGCCGCCCGGATGCCGCTTCCACACCCGCTGCTGGAAGGCCACCGACGAGTGCTCAAGCCGGGAACCCGTCCTGGAACCCGCCGGCGACCACTTCGCCGCCTGCCACCACGCCACCCGGCCCGCCTAGAAGATCTCGGCCTCTATGGCCTGGGCGTGTTCGCGAGAGGGCGACCTCAACCCCCGGGGCTCGAGCGGAAGGTTTCTGATCTTCATCGTCTCGCCGCAGACGATCTCGTTCGCCCGGCTCGCGAAGTCGAGCAGGACCGGGTTGCTCATCATGACCGCGGCGGTCGTCACGCTGATCGTGCTCCAGCTCGGTGCGGCCGACGGCTCCGCGAGAAGCCGGGACCCGAGTACGGCTCTGACCCAGGCCGGGCCTCCGCTCAGCGCTCGCCCGGGGTGACGACGCCCGATTCGTAGGCCAGAACCACCGCCTGGACCCGGTCGCGCAGTCCAAGCTTGGTCAGGATGCGCCCCACGTGGGTCTTGACCGTGGTCTCCGACAGGAACAACCTGACCCCGATCTCGGCGTTGGACGCGCCACTGGCCAGGTTGAGGAAGACTTCACGCTCGCGCTCGGTGAGGACCTTGAGCACGGCCTCCGGGTCGGTGTCGGTCTTCGCGACGAGCCGTCCGATGAGCCGCCGGGTCGTGGCGGGCGCGATGATCGAGTCGCCGCGGTGCACGTGCCGGATCGCGGCGATGATCTCCTCTCCCGGCGCGTCCTTCAGCATGAACCCGCTCGCACCGGCCCGCAGCGCGGCCAGGGCGTGCTCGTCGAGGTCGAACGTGGTCAGCGCCAGCACCTTCGGCGGGTCGTTCAGCCGCTGGATCTCCCGGGTGGCGGTGACACCGTCCATCCGGGGCATGCGGATGTCCATCACCACCACGTCGACGCGCCGCGACTCCAGCGCCTTCAGGGCCGCCAGGCCGTCGGCGGCCTCGGCGGCCACCTCCATGTCGGGCTGGGACCTGACGACCATGGTCAGGCCGTTGCGCAGCAGCTCCTGATCGTCGACGATCATGATCCTGATGATGGGAGACTCCTCGGCTCATAGGGCACGGTGGCCGACAGGACGAAGCCGGCGCCGGTGCGTCTACCGGCCTCCAGGGTGCCTCCCACCATGCCGAGCCGTTCGCGCATCCCGGTCAGCCCGACGCCGGCCCCTTCGGCTGGCGGGCCGTCGCCATCGTCGGTGATGGTGATGTGCAGTCCGTCCGGGCGCCACGCCAGCGTCAGGTCGGCCGCGGCCGTCGCCCCCGCGTGCTTGATCACGTTGGTCAGCCCCTCTTGGACGACGCGATAGGCGGTCAGGTCCGCCGCGGGTCGCAGCGGGTGGGCGTCCCCGATCTCGTGTACGGCGACGCGTACCCCTGTATCGCGCACGTGGCCGAGCAGGTCGGGCAGATCGCCGAGGCCCGGTTGCGGAGCGGTGCCGCCGTCGGCGCGCAGCACGCCCAGGAGCCCGCGCATGTCGCGCAGGGCCTCGCGCCCGACCCCGGCGATGGTGGCGAACACCTCCGCCCTGGGCGCGTCCGGAGCCGACAGCCTGCCACCCTCCGCCTGACTGACCATGACGGCGAGCGAGTGGGACACCACGTCGTGCATCTCGCGGCTGATGCGGTCGCGCTCGGCCCGCGCCGCCTCCTCCCGCTCCCGCGCACGGTCGGCCTCGGCCCGCTCGGCCTTGGCTCGCAGCTCGGACAGGAACAACACCCGCATCCGGCTGAGGCGGCCCAGCGACCACAGGCACGCCGTCACGGCGACCAGGCCGGCCGACAGCCCGATCCGCCAGGCGGCCAGCTCGGAGGAACCGGACGATCCATCCCACGAGGCCGGATTCCACAGCCGCGCCAGAAGCAGGCCCACACCCGCCAGGGCGACGGCCAGGCAGACCAGGCCGGGCAGCAGGCCGAGCCGGCCGGCCGCCGTGTAGAGCAGCAGCCCGAAGACCAGCGTGCTCGGCAGTAGCACCGCCGGATAGTAGGCGCCGCCCGGATCGTGCAGGGGGGGCAGCGCCACCAGCAGCAGCATCGCCGCCGCGGCCAGCCCGTACGCCGCCAGCGGGCGCAGGCGGCGCGCGACGACGCAACCATGCAGCACCAGGACGCAGAGACCCGCGAGCAGGCGGAGCGGCAGGGGACTGTCCGAGGCCTGGAGCAGGCCCCACGAGACCAGGCCGAGCGGCAGGAGGAGCAGGACGGCGAGCACGGCATCGGCGCTCACCTGATGCCGGTTGAGAAGGGAGTCCACCGCGGCGCCGGTGGACCGGGACTCTGGCACGCCCACCATTATGGTCGGAGCGCGTGAGCGGGGTGCCGGCGGCGTGCGAGGTAGGCCAGCGCGGCCACCGCCAGGGCCACACCCCACAGTGGCCACAACATCTCCGGAAGCCAGGCGCCCAGCTCGTCGGCGGCGCCCGCCGGGCCGACCTGCTCGCCGGTGAGCTTCTTGCGCGCGTACATCAGTCCGGCGGAGGTGATGGGGAGGGCAGCGGCCAGAGCCGCGCAGACCGGGAGCCGCGCCGGAATCGGACGCCCGCGCAGGAACGGCACCCAGCGCGGCCAGTTCTCACCCCACGGCCGTACCAAGCCGACGGTCAGGAACGCGCCGAGGAGACCGAGCGTGCTGAGACCGGCGCCGATCGGGGTGATCTCGGCGATGTGGGCCAGGAACTGGTCGCTGATGCCGACGGGCACGCCCAGAAGCCAGCCGAAACGGGTGACGGCGTAGACGACGGGGACGGCGACCGCGACGGCGGTCGCGTACCGCCCGATCCGCAGCGCTCCGGCGCCGCCGCCGGGCCGGCCGAACCCTCCGATCAGCGCGCGTGTCCCCAGAAACATCAGGCTGACGCCGGCCGCCATCAGAATGAGCAGGTTGACGGTCGGCCACGTCAGCATGGTCGCGATCATCGAGAACTCGGCCTGACCGGCGAGCGCGGCGACCAGCATCACCGGCAGGTAGCCGGCGGTCATCATGACGCGCACGTCCGGCAGGAGGACCGCCAGGCCGACGCCGGCCACGACGGCCACGACGGCGAGGGCCCGGTGGAGCGGACCTCTGGTGGCGAGCACGGCCACGGCGCCCGCCACCAGCGCCGACATCGCCAGCAGCCCCCCGCCGGCCGCCGCCGGAAGGGGATCGAGCAGGATGTCGCCCGCCCCCGCACGTCCGGCGTCGAACGGATATCCGGGCCCGCCGAAGGCCCAGAGCAGGCCGAGGGCCAGATAGCTCACGGACCAGACGACGAGGATCAGGACCGGCACGATCGTCCGGCGGCTTCCTGGAGGAAAGGTGTTCACCCGCCCCAATCTGCCGCCGCGGCGATGCCCCGCACATCGTCACCGGGTCTCACCCGCCTCCTCCGGAGGTCGCGAGGCCGTCGTCCCGGCGGAGGACCTCTCAGTTCGGTAGGTCAGAGAGGGTAGGGGCCGAATCGGCCCCACGCGACGAACGCGGCCATCGCCAGGAGCACCAGATTGACGGCGAGGGCCGCCGGCTCCTTGCGCCGCGTGTGCGTGGCGGCGGCGCCGAGCATGGTGAGGGCCAGGCCGACGGCGGCCGCCGGGGTCAGGATCGGGACGACGCCGGTGACGGAGGGCAGGATCAGACCGAGGGCGCCGAGCAGTTCGGCCGCGCCGATCAGGCGGATCCGGAGCAGGGGGAAGTCGTCCACCCAGGGCGCCATGGGGCGTAGCTTCTCCTTCGGCTGGGTGGCATGCATGATCCCGGCCAGTCCGAAGACGGCGGCCAGCACGGCCTGCAGTACCCACAAGAACACATTCACGTCGGTTGCTCTCTTTCTTTCTGTCAGTAGCGGCCGAGGGTGCCGCGGCGCCGGGCGAGGTGTTCGAGCCGGTTGAACAGGATCACCCCGGCGGACACGATGAGCAGCGGCTGGGCGAGCAGCCAGGACAGTCCCCAGCCGGTGGGCAGGGCGGCGAGTGAGTGTCCGCCGAGCAGGATGTCGCGCATCGCCTCGATGCCCGGCGCGATGGGGACGATCAGGCGGCTGAGGAAGGCGATCGGGTCGGGCATGGCGGTGAGGGGGACCAGGGTGCCGCCGGCGATGGCGTAGAGGGCGACGGACAGCTGAGTGATGATCTCGATGCGTTTGAACACCAGGGTCAGGCCGCACAGGATGAGCGCGAGTCCGCAGGTGCCCAGCACGATGGCGGTCAGCGGCACGATCACCTGCGCGTCGAAGGGCACTCGCCCGCCCTGGACGACGATGGCGGTGGCCCCGGTGGCCAGGACCGCCAGCGCGGTGGGCGCGGCGGAGATCACGGCGGCGACCTGCCGGCCGAGGATGCTCGCGGCCGAGGGCAGCGGGGTCAGATACGTCTGCTCCAGTACGCCGGACTGGATGTCGCCCAGGTAGCTCCAGAACACCCGGTTGACCTGCTCGTGGATGAAGGTCAGCGCCACCATGCCGAGCAAAACAGGCAGCAGCAGGTACGCGTGCAGCTGGCCTCGTCCCATGAAGAGCACGACGAGCAGATAGAACAGCGGAAAGGTGATCATCTGGATCAGGCCTTCGCGCCATCCGGCGAGCAGGTTGAGCAGGCCTTTGCGGACTTCGGCGGCGAACCCGCGGGCGAAGATCAAGACGACTCCAGGGCTCGGCGGTGGTTGCGCGCGAACAGCAGGCCGGCGACGGCGGTGAGAACAAGGGTGTGGGCGATCAGCCAGGGCAGGGTGCCGCCGCTCCAGAGCCGGGACAACGTGCGGCCCTCGAACAGCGTCTGGGTGAGCGCCTCGACGCCGAGCGTGGTGGGCAGGGCTCTGGCCGCCGTGGCCAGCCACTCCGGGTACAGGGCGAGCGGCAGGAACGAGCCGTTGAGCAGCAGCACCAGCGAGGAGAACAACGACTGCAGGGCGCCGACCATCGGGGACACCAAGGCGAGGGCGGCCAGCAGGAACGTGAAGGCCAACGCGTTGATCCCCAGGAGCGCTGCGGGCAGGATCGCCGCCCAGCGCACGGGGATCGTGATCCCGGCGACCAGCATCGGGACGATGGCGGCGACGGCGGCCACGGCCAGCCCGAACAACGACGCGGTGATCAGCCGGCCGAGCATCGGCAGCCAGGGCGGCGCCGTGGCCATCTGGGCCTGGGCGAAGGTGCCCGCGCGCTTCTCCTCGATGAGGTCGGCCACCATCACCAGGCCGGCGTACTGCAGGAACCAGTAGCCGCCGATCGCGACCAAGGTCTGCGGCAGCAGGTCCTGCCGGAGTTCGCCCTGGCCCAGGACGAACTGCAGGCCGAGGTACATCATGGTGCTGATCAGCAGCGTGATCACATGTCCGGCCGGGTGGGCGAGCTGGACGCGCAGGCCCTTGCCGATCTCCGCGCGCAGGATGTCAAGCGACATGGGACGGCTCGTTCACCAAGGCGAGGAACACGTCCTGCAGGTCGGGCTGGACCTGGGTGAGCGATTCGAGAACGGCTCCGTGCGCGCGCAGCCGCTCGACCACGTCGTAGATCTCGCGCGGACCGCCCACCCGCGCGCTGATGGTGGTGACGCCATCACGGGTGACGGCGTCGAAGCCCGGCGGCGCCGCGCCCTCCAGGCGGATTTCGTAGCGGTCGCGTTCGCGGAAGCGTGCCAGCAGGTCGCGCGTGGGCAGGTCGGCCACGAGCCTGCCCTGGCGTATCACGGCCACCCGGTCGCACAGTTCCTGGGCCACGTCGAGCTGGTGCGTGGTGAGCAGGACGGTGGTGCCCAGCTCGCGGGCCTGCTCGGCGATCCAGTTCTTGACGGTGCGTACGGCCTCGACGTCCAGGCCGAGCGTCGGCTCGTCCAGCAGCACGATCGGCGGGCCGGCGATCAGGGCGGCGGCGATCGCGACCTTCTGCTGCATGCCGCGGGAGAAGCCGCCGACCTTCTCGTGGCGCCGCTCCCACAGGCCCAGATCGGTCAGCAGGTCCGTGGCCCGTTCGGCGACCCGGGACTTGCGCAGGCCCTTGAGCCGTCCGAAGTACATCAGGTTCTGCCAGGCCGACAGGCTCCAGTAGACGTTGCGCGAGCCTTCGAGCACGGCGCCGAACTGCGCCATCGCGGACGGACGCTGCCGGGCCACGTCGAAGCCGCCCAGCAGGACCCGGCCGGAGGTGGGGGTCAGCAGCCCGGCCAGCATCTTGATGGTCGTGGTCTTGCCGGCGCCGTTGGGGCCCAGGAATCCGAAGACCGATCCGGCGGGTATGCGCAGGGACACCTCGTCGACCGCCCGGCTCTGGGCCGTGCCGTACACCTTGGTCAGCGCGTCAAGTTCGATCATGTCACTTCCTCGTTCCGGTGGTTCCCGTCAGTGCTCGTCCAGGACGTGAGTGAGTCCGGGGAAGGCCGGTCCGGGAGCACCGACATAGTTAGATCTGCTCTCTAGAGTTGACTTCTAGTGAATGAATCTAGAGATAGACTCTAGCCATGAGCGATGTCAAGCCACCCAGCAAGCGGACGCAGAAGGCGCGGGAGACGCGCGGGCGCATCCTCCAAGCAGCGCTGGAACTGTTCGTCCTGGACGGCTACGGTGCGACGAACCTGCAGGACGTGGCCGCGAAGGCCGGGGTCGCGGTGCAGACGATCTACTTCGTCTTCGGCAACAAGCGCGCTCTGCTGAAGGAACTGGTCGACGTGACGATCGCGGGCGACGACGAGCCGGTCGCCACGATGGACCGGCCGTGGTACGTCAATGCCCTCAGTGCCGGGACCGCCCAGGACATGCTGCGCGCGTACGTCGCGGGCACGGCCTCGGTCCTGGAGCGTGTCGCGCCGATCGGCAAGGTGCTGGACGGAGCGTGCGCGAGCGACCCCGAGGTCGCCGCCTTGTGGCCCCACGACGTCGATCCGCGCTACGTGGTCCAGGAGAGGGCGGCCAAGGCCCTCGCCGGCAAGCCGGGCGCGCGGGCGGAGGTATCGGCCGAGGAGGCCGCCGACGTGCTGTACGGCCTGCTCAGCCCCGAGCTCTACCTGCTGTTCGTGCACGAGCGCGGCTGGCCGCGCGACCGCTGGGAGCGGTGGGTTCTTCGGACTCTGATCGCGCGACTCTGCGCGGAGTAGCAGTGCTGCCGCTTCATGAGCGTGCCCCGCCGCTACGGCTCGTGACTCATCCTCTGGAGAGGTCAGACGCCGAACGGCGCTGGGTAGACGATGGTGCCGCTGGGCACGGGGATCGTGTCGTCGAAGACGAATGCCATCATCGCCTCGTCGGGCACCTCGAAAGACGGACGGATCCCCAAGGTTGACGCAGGGATGAAACCGAAGCGGGGGTAGTACTCGGGATGGCCGAGAACGAGGTTCGCGCCCTTGTCGCGAGCGGCGAGTCGAGCCGCGTGGATGGCGGCCCCGCGGGTGGCCCGGGTGGAAGACATGGCGGGTCAGCCCGATCGCCGTGGTGAGTGGATGGCCCAGGCCGGCTGGGCGAGCCGGCTCCGCCACTCGTCCGGGTTGTCTTCCAGGGCGTCGGGCTTCAGGCGGTGACCGGAAGGGAACAGAAGCCGCGGATCGATGCCGACGACCGTCGTCGCGGGTCGCCCGTCTGGCGCAGCCGGGGCAGCCGTTCGGCGAGAGCCCGCAGGGCGATCTCTCCTTCGATGCGGGCGAGCTGAGCCCCCAGGCAGTAGTGGATCCCGCTGGAGAAGGCGAAGTGCTCGGGGCCGCCGGTACGGGTGATGTCGAACCTGTCCGGTTCGGCGTAGACCTCCGGATCGCGGCTGGCCGCGGCCAGGACCGTCAGCACCTGCGTGTCCTTGCGCAGTAGCCTGCCGCCCAGCTCCACCTCATGCTGGGCGACACGCCCGGTGACCGGTACGGGCGGGTCGTACCGGAGGATCTCCTCCACCGCCCCGGCGGCCAGGTCCGGGTTCTCCCGCAGTGTCCGCCACTGTTCTGGATGGCGCGCGAGCTGGTACGCCCCGTTGCCGATCAGGTTCACCGTCGTCTCGAATCCGGCGATGAGCAGCAGCAGGCAGGTGGCGATCACCTCTCCGACGGTGACCTGCTCGCCGTCGACCGCGTTGACCAGCACACTGATCACGTCGGCGCCCGGCTCTCGCCTGCGCTCGTTCATCAGCTCGGTGAACAGCTGGGTCATCGCCGCGAGGGCCGCTTCCCACTCGGCCCGCTGGCGCGAGGTCAGCTGCCCGTCCAGCGCCTGGCCGGTGAGGGTGCCGTAGCGGGCGAACTCCCCGCGCCGGTTCTCGGGGATGTCGAGCAGCTCGCTGATCACCGTGATCGGCAACGGCGTGGCGAACTCCCCGATCAGGTCGAACGGCCCGTCACCGATCCGGTCCAGCAGGCGCGCCGTGGCCTCTTCGATCCGGGGGCGGTACTCATTGATCAGCTTGGGGCGGAAGGCGGGCGCGACCAGGCGCCGCAGCCGGCTGTGGTCCGGCGGATCCAGCTCCAGCAGTGAGGGCGCCAGCCCCAGAGGAAGTTGCTGCTCGCTCGGCAACCGGCCCGCGGAGTCCCGCATTCCGAAGCCCTGGCCGCGCAACACCTGGCTGCACAGCTCGTAGGACGTAACCGCCGCATAACCCATCATGCTCCGATAGACCGGTCCGTGCCGCCGGATTCTGCCGTAGACCGGCCACGGATCCTCCCTCGGCAGGTACAACTGGGCGACGTGATCGCCACACGCCGCCAGCGTGCGGGTCGCCGCGCGGACGGCCAGACCTCTGATCGCGGACATGCTTCCTCCTCGATGAGTGGTTCTTCGGTACGGCGGAGCCCGCGGCCTCTACGACGGCGTGACGCCGATGCCGCCCAGCAGAGTCGCCATCACCAGGCCCGGCGCGTCCAGTGGAGCCAGCCGTCCCAGCGAGATCGCTTCCCAGGCGCTGTAGATGAGGCCGTTGAAGGTGAGGTTCGCCCACCACATGGGCACCTCGGCGCGGAAGATCCCGGCCTGCTGACCGCGCCGGATCAGCTCGTCGAGTGGCTCGTCTATGGCGGCGACCCGGGCCACGAGTTCCTCGTCCAGGTCCAGCGATGGCTGCCGCACCAGGAACTCGATCCGCGGGCCGAGCGGGATCACCAGGGTGACCAGTCGGCGCAGCGCGTCGAGCACCTGATCGCCGGGAACGTCCAGCTGCGCCTCGGCGATGGCCTTGTCCAGGCGATCGACCGCGTCATGGGCGATCGCGACCAGCATCGCCTGACGGGTCGGATAGCGCTTGGTCAACGTGGTCCGCCCCACCCCCGCGGCGGCCGCGACGTCGGCCATGGAGGCGGACGGGTTGGACAGGAGCACCTCGGTCGCGACATCCAAGATCGACTGCCTGGTCCGGTACGCGCGCGGCCCTTCATGACCTCTCACGCTCATAAGAGTACATCGATGTCCATATAAGAACGCAAGAGTCCCTATACGGATTCCGCGGTACGCCAGGCAAGGCGCCCCTCCCGGCGGACGAAGCAGCGGGGTCGAGAGGGGCGGCGGCCTCCGGATCGGGGACGAGCCCCTGATCCCGGATGCCCGTCACACCGGATCAAGCCCGGGGATCACCGGCAGGATCAGCCGGGAGGGACGCTCCGGACCGTGCCAGATCTCGTTGTGAGCCACCCGCGGCTCGGCGCCGTGGACGATCGATCCGCCGGTGTTCTGGTTCCGGTCGTACTTCGGGAAGGCACTCGACGAGATCTCCAGCCCTACCCTGTGCCCGACGCTGAACTCGTGCGCGGTGCTCCACATGTCGACCTCGACGCGGTACACCACGCCCGGCCGCAGAGCGAGCTCCATGGCGAAGCCCTCCCGGTAACGTGCGCGGACGATGCCGTCGCAGAGCCGGCGCCGTACACCGTCGGGCCCGACGTCGACGAGCTTCGCGGTGAAGTCGGTGTCGGGCGCGTCGCTGCCGACGAACAGCTCGGCGCGTACGGGACCGATCACCGTCAGCGGCTCCCCGAGCTCCGGCCCGAGATAGACGAGCACATCGTCGCGATCTTCGACCTCGGCGTAGTCGTCGGGACCGCCGATCTGCATCGACGTCGGCTCGGTGAGGAACGGCACCGGATCGGCGGGGTCGTATCGGTACGTGTCCGTCGGCTCCTCCGACGCAGGGGCGTCGATGGTCAGCCGCCCGCCGCCGCCACGAGTATTGGCGTCACCCGCGCTGCGCAGGTACAGCGATGTCCACACGGTTTCCGGCAGCGGCCATTCATCGGCGTCACGCCACTCCCCGCGACCCATCAGGAACAACCGTGCGCGCGCCTCCCGGTCGACGCCGTTGTCGATACCCCGCAGGTGGTGGTCAAGGAAGCGCAACTCCAGGTCGGTCACTTCGACGTCCTCGGCATGGTCGCCGAAGTCGACGTCGCCGATCCTCCGGCCGCCCGCGCGACCGGCGTCGTGCCCCCAGGGGCCCATCACCAGCCGTTGCGCGCGCCGCGCCTTCTCCGTGGGTGCCTTCGAGACCATAGCCGCGAAGTTCCGCAGCGTTCCCGGTTGGACGTCGTCGTACCACCCGGTGATGTGCAGCGCCGGAACGTCCACTACGGACAGTTTCTGCTGGTAGGCGAGCGGGGCCCAGTACTCGGTGTCGCCGGGGGCGTGTCCGATGTCCGCCCGCCAGGCGGCGCTGACGAATCCGGCGGCCTCGTCCATGGTGTACAGCGGAAGGTGGCTGTAAACGGCGTTCCAATCGATTCCGGCCACATTCTGCAGGGCACGACGATCGACCATCCGGTACCAGCAGACCTCCTGCGGAAGCCGCGTTCCGGTCGGGAAGTCCACGAAAGGATCCGAGGGTGTCGCGTACGCGACGATCGCCCGCAGGTGCGGAGGCTTCTCCAGCGCGGTCAGCCATTGGGCGTGGCCGGAGTAGGAACCACCCCAGCTCGCGACGTTGCCATCGCACCAGTCCTGCGCGGCCACCCACTCGATCACGTCATAGCCATCCCGGCCTTCGTTCCGGTACGGCTCGAACACGCCGTCGGAATCGCCGCGGCCGCGGACGTCGTAGATCACGACCGCGTAGCCCCGCTCCGCCATGAGTGCCGCCTGCGCGGGCCGCCTCGGGTCGTTCTTGCCGTAAGGGGTGCCGAGAACGATCGCGGGCGCCGGTGCGTCGCCGGCCGGGCCGTACCGGTCGGCCGCGAGGGTGATGCCGTCACGCAGCGGGACCGTCAGGTTGTACAGGTTCTTCACGTGAGCTCCCCGAGTACTCGGACCAGGGTCCCGCCGACGTGGTGAAGGCCGGTCATCTCGCCTCCTTCAGAATCCGCCGCAGGGCGACCAGTCCGGCGCCCACCTGCACGGCGACCACCTCACGCAGCGGAAAGGGATTCCCCTCCGACACCATGCCCGCGGCCTGGCAGGCCTGGTCGAACAACGCATCGGCTTTCCGGACGGTCGCCCGGAGGACCGGCGCCTGGTTGCCGGTGGCGAGTTCGGCCCGGAGCAGCCGTCGCAACTGCCCGAGACCGCGCATCCGGATCATGTGCGGGGTTATCGCGCCGACGAAGGCTTCGCCGACCGCGGCGGGCCGCTCGTCCATCGCTTCGGCCGCGGCCCGCATCCCCTGCCCCAGCAAGGGAGCGAGCCGGACGAGTGACTCGGCCGAGGCGGCGAGGGGTGACCCGCAGCGCAGCGCCGGGCGGACCGCCGCCATCAGGTCGGCGAGCAGGTCCGACGCCTCGGCCATCTCCGTGGCCGCCTGACCGAACACCTCACCCACCGTCCGGCCGGAATCGGCATCGTCCGCCGCACACGGGTCGTTCCACATCGGAATCTCGGTGACCAGGGTGGTGGTCCCGTACTGGGCGGCCCAGTGCCCGCTGGTCGCGCCGGCTTCGGCGATCCCGCCATCGATCAACTCCGCGGGCGGGAGGAGGTAGACCCCCTTACCGGGGGTGTCGAGCCCCGCCACGGCCGCGGAGTCCATCGCCAGGGGAACGGCGGTCTGGCCGGTGAACGCCAGCAGATCCTCGGCGAGCCCCGGTACGTCATGGTCGAGGACGTAGAAGACGCCGCCGAAATCGCAGTTGTGCAGGGAGTACTGGAACACCGGACGCAGGTCTTCCAGGATCCGCATCACCGCCTGGGTTTCCGGCAACGGCCTGTCGTAGTAACCATTCTCGGAGAAATGGGGGAACGTGAAGTCGACGTCGTCCACCGGCGCCGGGCGGTGGAGATGCTGGTGATAGTCCCGAATGGAGCGTGGCCCCGCGAACCACCCTTCGTTCATCCTGGCGGCGTCGGGGTTGGCCCAGGGCAGGAAATGCCAGGTCAAGTCGTCGCGTAGTTCGGCGTGCTCGATCACGAGCCGGGCGAGGTGGCTGACCGTCAGAGCGCCATACGGCTCGTTCGCGTGCGGGCCGCCCAGGATCAGGACGTTCCGCTCACCGTGCCCGATCGACAGGACGCGGAGTGGATCGCCCAAACGGCTCGTCCCGTAACGGCGCCACCGGCACAGGTCTCCGTTCGCGGCCCGCAGCTTCTCGAGTTGGTCAATCAGGCCGTCGACCGTGGGGATCTCCGTCCAGTCCGGGATCGTGGTGAGGTATTTCGTGAGGTCGTCGGGGATCATGTGTCTCCCTGTGAATGGTTGGTGGTCCAGGAAGGCTGAGGGCGGCTGCCCCTCAGGGAGAAGAAGGTCACAGAATGCGGGAAGACGTGCCGGCATCGCCTTTCCACGCGGACGCCGGAAGCCGCGCGACGATCCGGCCGGTGGCCGGGGCGAGGGTCATTCCGAGCGTTCCGCAGAACCCCGGGGTTGGACATGGCCAGGCTGTAGCTCGGCACGACCAGCCCGGCACTCCCCGCCGACGCGCCGCGCCCCGGAGCCGGGTCCACCACCAGGACGTCGGCGCCGGAGCGGGCGAGGTAGGAGGCAGCCGCGCTGCCGATGACCCCACCACCCACGAGGGCGACGTCCACCTGATTCGAACCCATGCCCCACCTCACTTGGCGTTGCGGGTTAGGTGTAATACCTTACACCTCAGGTGTCAAGCATTTACGTGGCCTTCGGCAGCTCCACGACGAGAAGGGACATCGGAACGCGATACCTTATACCTCAGACAGGCGGCTTCGACGATCAGGGAGTCCTCTATGTCCCGTCCCGGCCCCACGGTCGCACCCGGCACCGGGTTGCGGCGACAAAGTCTTCGCGACGATGCCGGCCAGGTGATCCGCGCCCAGATCGTAGCGGGCGAGATCCGCCCGGGGGCGCTGTACGCGATCGGCCAGCTGGCCGAACAGCTACAGGTGTCGATCACCCCGGTGCGGGAGGCGCTGCTCGACCTGGCCAAGGAAGGCTTGATCGAAATGGTGCGCAACCGGGGCTTCAGGATCCGAGTCATGACCGAAGCCGATCTCGATCAGATCATCCAGATCCGGTTGATGCTCGAGGTCCCGGCCGTCCGTGAGATCGCCGCTCGCGGGCTCGTCGACGACTTCGCTCCCTTGCGCGACCTGGCCGCGCGTACCGAAGAGGCCGCGATGACGGGGGACTGGGTCGGTTTCCTCGGCACCGACCGGGAGCTCCACCTCACCCTGCTCGGCCATCTGGGAAATCCCCGGCTGGTCGACATCGTCGCCCAGCTACGCGACCAAGGCCGCCTGTACGGCCTGGACCACGTCGCGGGCACGCAGGACTTCATCGAGTCCACACGAGAGCACGATGCGCTGCTCGACGCCGTCGAGTCCGGAAGGGCGGACGAGGCGGCGGAGCTGATGAGCACGCACCTCAAACACGCGCGGGGGATCTGGGCGGGTACCGCGGAAGCACGCTCGGAGCTTTAGGAGTACGTCGTCGGTTCGCCATGGCGACGTTCTGGGCAGGTGGCCCAACAGCACCCGGTCGCTGTTGGGCTGGTCCAGCGCAGCTCGGTGGGGCGCCGTGACGATGCCGGCCGGTCTTGAGTTCGCGTTGATGGCTGTCAATGCTCATGTGCTGAGCAGGAAGCCGGTCAGCAGCGGCGCCAGCACCTGCGGTGCGGCGACGTGGGGCTGGCCCGGCATGACGTGATGGCGTCCGTCGGGCATGGCGGCGGCGAGCTGGGCGCCGGTTTCGACCATCCAGGCGAAGCTGTCGCCGCCGCACAGCAGCAGCGCGGGGATCGTCACCGTGGCGGCCTGTTCTGCCGGGGTGGCGCCGCCTCTGCTGCTCGCGCTGACCACGTCGAACGGATCATGGGGCAGGGTGTGGGCGACGGCCTGCACGGCGGGGTCGTTGCTCATCTGCTCGACCATCTGCCGCGGCATCCCGGTGGGCGTCAGGAACGCGGCGACGGCCTCGGCCCTGCGGTCCTGGGCGAGCAGGGCGCGGATGGCGGTGGCTTGCTCGCGTCCGGCCCGCTCCTCGGCGGCCTGCCGCTCGCGCTGGTCTTCGCCGTCCTGGGCGGGGGTGAAGGGCGGCTCGTGCAGGACGAGCTTGGTGATGGGCAGGCCGGCGGCGGCCGCGTGCAGGGCGAGGGCCGCTCCGGAGGAATGGCCGTAGACCGCGGCGCTGCCACCGGCTCCGTCGATGAGGGCGGCGAGGTCCTCGATCTCCCGCTGGACGCTCCAACCGGCGATGCCTCCGCTGCCGCCGCGCCCGCGCCGGTCGTAGGCGATCGCGGGAAGGCGGGGCGCGAGCTGCTCGGCCAGCGCGGTGACCGAGGTGCGGTCGCACAACGCCGCGGTGATCAGGATGAGCGGCGGGCCGTCGCCGCCGAAGCGCTGGTAGGCGATGGGTGTGCCGTCTGCCGAGATCACCTTGGTCATCATGATCCTCTGGTGTCGATGGGGTTCGGGACATGGGGATGCACTGATCAGGAGCGCTGTCACTGCGAACGGTCACCGGCGCCCGGCGTTCCGGCCGGCCTGCTGGGCCGGCTCACGCCGTAGGCGGCCAGGAACACCCGGGTTCCCTCGTCGGCGTAGTGCTCGAGGGTGGCGGGGGTGAGGTGGTCGTCTGTGTGGAACATGGCCTGGTTCAGCGGGATCGAAAGGATCAGCCAGTTGAAGTGCTGGGCCGCCAGTGCCGGGTCGTCCGCTCGCAGCAGGCCGCGCCCGGCCAGGGTGGTGAACACCCGTGCCAGGGTGGTGTGGCCGCGTCCTGGGCCGTTGGCGTACCAGGTGCTCGCCAGGTCGGGGAAGCGCTCGGCCTCGCCGATGACCAGGCGGCGCAGCCGCATGAGGTGCGGCTGGATGACGTTCACGACATGCCGTCGGGCGAAGGCGCGCAGGTCCGTGGCGAGGTCCTGACTGGCCGCCAGCGCCTCGACGCTGTCGTGCGAGCGGTGTTCGGCGGCCTCGATGTCCTCGGTGATCACCGCGGTGAACAGCCCCTTCTTGTCGCCGAAGAGCCCGTAGACGGTGCGTTTGGAGGTGGAGGCGAGCGCCGCCACCTCATCCACACTGGCCCCGGCGAAACCGCCCGCGAGGAACACCGACCGCGCGGCGTCGATGATCGCCTGACGCTTGGCGGCCGACCTGAGCTCCGCCGGGCTGACCATGGGCATCTCCTTCGCCAGCGAAAGGGAAACGGCTACTCTGGTACGGTACCGTACCGTACCAGACAATGCGAGCCAGGAGATGCCCACGCCCGAAACGGTCGTCCACCACACGCACCTGCTGACCCACGCCGAGCCCGGCCGCAGGAACGGACCATCGAAACGACAAGATCCCGCCTGACCACCAAGATCAGACGGGATCTCTCGACTCCAGCCCGGCCGGCATGCGGCGCTGTGGGGCTTCACGACGAGCGGCAGGCGTCACTTTCCGCGGGCTCCCGCCGGCCTGGGCGCTTCGCCGGCTCCGGGCCCGCCCAGATCCGCACCTCGCCAAGGGCATGCGGCGTGACGTCCTGGACGAACCAGTTGTCCGGCACCTGCATAGCCGTGACCTTCCGCGACTCCCCGCCGACCATGATCCTGAAGTCGGTGATCGAGCCGTCGCGCTTGGCCAGCACCTTCCGCAGTTCACCGACCGTGATGTTCTCGAAGGCGACACAGTGCAGCAACTCGCCGGGAGCGTTCACGAAGCCCATCGTGTCGTACTTCTCGCCCGCCCTGGCAGGCCGCGCCAATACGATGGCCGCCTTTTCCGACAGCTTCGCGGGGATGCGCAGCGAGATCGTGCAGCCTGTCGGGTCTGCCGCGCACGCATTCGTCAGGGAGACGATTTCCGTGGTCGACAGGTAGACGACTGACCCGACCACGCTGGGCGAGCCCGGGGTGAAAGACAGCTCGATGTCCAATCCTCGTGCGCGGAACTCCTCCCGATACCGTTCAGGATCGGCGTAGAGGTCGCTGACGGTGACGATCCAGTCGTCGCCCGACCGCTGGAACGCCAGCGCGGCACTGGGGGCGATCGGCGCCTTCTTCGGCAGGAACGCCACCCCGACGACGGCGGCCAACGCGATGACCGCGGCCAGGGGCAGCAGGACGGGCCAGCTCCACCGCCTGCGTACCTCGGCGGGCGTCGCCACGATCTCCTCCATGAGCTCCCGCGCGCCCCGCCCCTCCTGCGGCGCGATGGGAGCGGGATCGATGGTCCTCAGCATGCGGTCGATCTTGCTCACAGGTTCTCTCCCCTCAGTTCCGCGGTCGGGTTTCCCTCTTCGGCCACGCCCAGCTCTCTGGCCAGCCGTTTGCGTGCCCGGTGCAGGCGGATGCGGACGGCTGTCGCCGTACAGCCGAGGACCTTGCCGATCTGCTGCCCGGTCAGACCTTCCCAGCAGGTCAGCGCGAGCACTTCACGGTCACGCGCGGACAGGCGGTCGAACACGTCCCTCACGTGGTCGAGGTCCGCGGGGGCCGCGCGGCGCTCGGCTGTCAGTTCCTCACGAAGCCGCTCGGCCAGTACGGCCCGGCGGGAGGCGCCGCGGCGCTGGTTGGACAGCACGCGGCGGGCCACGCCGTACAGCCACAGGCGCGCCCCATCGCCCTCGGGCACATCGCCGATGCGCCGCCACGCGGTGAGGAACGTCTCGGAGATGGCGTCCGCGGTGTCGTCAGGTGAGTCGGTACGGCGGGCGACGTATTGATGGATGGCCGGGTAATACGCATGGTAGATCGTCTCGAAACGATCCCGCGCCCCCAGTGGACGGGTCACGGATGGGTCTCCTCAAGCCGAAGGTGCCAGACATAGGAGTACATGTCCGGCCCCGGTGGCGACTGTTTCACCCCTCCAGACCCTTCACCGGAACGCCATCCACCGGCCAGAGCAGGCCGCCCAACCGCAAACTCCGGCCCGCCGTGGGACATACCTGGCGGTCCGCTTCACCGAGCAGCCGGCGACGCCTGTTAGGTGACGGACTCGCCCGCCGGGAGCTCATCCTGCCGTGCCGCGCGGACACCACCGCCACTTTCCGGGGGCAACGTCAGCGCACGCGGTTCCGCTCAGTCCATCCTGCGGTGCTTGGTGTACTCGACCTTGGCCGGTCCCTCCGCCTCCAGCCGTCGGCCAGGTGACCAGCCGCATGCCTCGTAGAAGGCGTTGGCCGCGGTGTTGCCGGCGAAGCTCTCCAGCCGGATGGCTGCATGATGCGCGAACAGGGTCGACTCCGCATGCCGGAGCAGGACTCGGCCCAGCCCTCGACGGTGATGGTCGGGGTCGACCATCATCACGTCGATGGTGGGGCCGTCGAGGATGGAAACTCCGACGATCCGCCCATCGTGGCTCAGGTGGTACACCTTGCCCTGCTCCAGATAGGTCTTCACGTGGGCGTCCGACGCACCGCTACCCAGGAACCAGTCCACCGCCTCATCTCCCAGAAACGCGCGGTAACAGGCGTCGATCGTCCGGCGGGCAAGGGCTTGAAGGGCGTCAAGGTCCTCTGCGGCCGCGACTCGGATGACGTGCTGATGTCCTGCCGACATGGTGGTTCCCGGTGCGAAAAGGGGGTGTCTCCTTCACCTTAGCCGCTCCACACGTCCTTGCCCGCCAGCCACGGCGCCCCTGCTCAAGGCCACGCTCGCCGACGGCGGTCCGTTGCTGAGGATGGCTGATGTGCCGGCCGTAGGGTGCAGAGGCTAAAGCCTGACCGGCTTCGGCGGCTAGCCCGCGCTGGGTTGAGACGGTTGTACCTCGTCCTTCACCGCCAGTAGCTCCGCGTGGCGCTGCAGCTCGGTCAAGATGGTGTCGGGCCGGGCGGTGAGGGCCGGATTCCGGCGTAGCGCTTCGACTTCAAGCTGGCTCAGCTCACGACGTACCACCGACCCGCCGTACTTGACCACGAGCAGCGTCCCGTGGTGGATGATCGCCGAGTCCATATCCGCGATGGCTTCCATCACCTTGGCGAAGGCTTCGGCTTCCTGGACGTTCACCTCGGCCTGGCGAGTGTCGAGCCCGTACAGTCCTGCGGCGCGGGCGGCGATGGCCATACCGTCGTCGAGATGATCCTTCTTCGCCCGGGTCAGGAAGGTCTTCCAGAGGGACCCGATGATGGGAATGCCCTCGTAGATGACCTCTGCGCCTTGCGCGGCGAGCCACTCGGTCACCGCCGATTCGACGTACTCCTGCTGGTGCTCATGGCTGAGGAAGATCGTAAGAACTTGCGCCTGCGGCTCCTCCTCAGCCGAACGATCGCGCAGCGCCGCCTGCTGAGCGATGTTGAAGCGCATCCGTTCCTCGTTGGCCGTGACGACGGCGTGCACGGTTCTGCTGTACCCGGACGGGAGGGGAGGCTCGTGCTGGGCTGGAGGGGAGAACGGTGAGCGAGGATCCACCCAAGAGTCCGGTGGCGCTGGAACACCGTCCTCGCCGGCCACCCGCAGGAGCTGACGTGCGAAGTCATGAGCCATGCGCCATGGCGCACGCCGCCAACCGGGCTCGAACCTTCGCCGTAGAAAGAGCTCAAGATCCGGCAAATCAGGAAGGCCGGCCTCGGGCCGGAGCAGAGTGTGCCCCACTCCCCGTCCAGAAGCCAGGTCCTCCAAGGGATGCAGGATGCGCAGAACCTCTTTCACCGGATCGCCCCGATAGCCGGTTGGGCTCATCAGCGCGCCCACGAATCGCAAACAGGTCTGCCAGGCGGCGATCTCGGCCCCTGTGATGAGCGGGTCGAGCGTGACCAGCAGCACCGTGAGTTCCGCAGGGTCTGGTGGGGCTTGCCCGGTGAAGATCTCGTGCACCCGGCTCTCGGAGGTCTCCAGCCGGCCCGCCAGCGACTTGAGCGGAGCAGCCTTTTCCCCCGAGACCCTTCCCAGCTCCAGGGCGAACTCCTGAAGGGGCCGGATGCGGTCGAGGGCGGACATGGTTCCGGGCATGACTGGCTCCTGCCGTCTGGAGGTGTCCACCCATCTTGAACCGCCACACATCGGCGTGCCATCGAAAGTTCCTCAGGCGACGCGAAGGGCTGGTCGGTCTGCGGAAACGGGCCCAATGCACACCGTAGCGTTCAAGCCGTGCCAATCCGGACCTGCTGGAGGGGTGGCGCATCTCGTCATACGGCCGCCTGGTGACGATGGCGGCCGTGAACGGCGATGCCGTCTAGTGCCACGCGTAGATTCTCCAGTACGCCCGCTCGTCAACCCCGGCCTTGATCGCGTCCATCTGTGGTCTGCTGAGGAGTAGCCCGACGTACTCCACCATGTAGCTGGTTATGTTGATCGTCCATTTCTCATAGGTCATGGTCGTATGGTCGCCGGGGGCGGCGGCGTCCATGCAATATTTGGCTCTTTTGAGCGCGTGTCCCAGTTCTCGGTCGCCTGCGATTCCCGCTCGCCTTTCCAGTGATTTGCATGCGTCGAGCATCGATTCGACGCGGCTGTAGAACTCGCGATGGGCTGTCATGTACTTGCGGGGCAGGGCGCGATTCTGTGCATGCCATCGGAGCGCACTGGTGAGATTTTCGTGTCCGTCTCCTCTCAGGTCGATGGCTGTTGTGAACCGGCCCAGCTGAACCTTTGAGGCCGTTCTCCAAAACTCCTCCGGGACTTCTCGAAGGAGGCCCATCATCGAGCCGGTGACGAAGCAGTAGGCTTTTTCTTGCCGTGCGGATCGATGAACGTCCGTGTACCAATTGATTCCAACGACCACGCATCCGCCGAGAAACGAGTATCCAATGACGCCCGAGAGAAGATTGACCATTATCGGATGCTTCTGAAGAAGCTCTAGATAGTACATCTCCATATAGCAGGCGATGGTGATGCTGGCTAAGAACGTTGCGATGAGGACGGCGACCACGGTCTTCGGCAGGCGCGGCATCAACCTTCTCCAATCGTGCCTCAGCATCGCCAGGGGTGAGTATTCCCAGGACACGATAACGACCCGCAGCGCACCCGCGTTCCCGATTGGCGCTGGTTGTTCCGAGGGGATTTGTCCTACTGGGCTGCACAATCCACTCAGGTGGGCATTGGAATGGCAAACCGTACGAAAGGAGTGGCTGTGGGTCGCGTCTTAATGGGGAATTTCGATGACCCAATACGCCCGATTCGCGAATCAGTCTCACGTTCAGATCGGAGAGTGCACTCGGCGTCGAGGCCGCCCTCTCCGACGAGCCCATTGCTCACGGCGCGAGGTGCCGCTGGGCCTCCTCGAAGCCCGCCGCCTGAAGGGCGGGTTCGATCTCGAGCTTGCTCAGGACGAGTCGCGGATCAGCGAAGTAGCTGGGGTTTCTCTGCATCCGCGCCACCTGCTCAGGTGTCAGTTCGCGTACGAGAGGCACGCCGTCGACCTTCACGATCAGGATGTTGCTGAACGTGAGAAGCGCGTTGTCGGTCCCCTTCAGCGTCTCCAGCAGCGCGGCGATCGCTTCCCCCTGTGCTTTGGTGATCTGGGACTGGGGCTCGCCGTACCACCGTGCTGTGGCGCCGGCGGTGAGGGCGTCGGCGGTGGTGTTCAGGTTGCCGGGTTCTCCCTGCCGTTTGACCGCTGAGACGAACGCCTGCCAAATGGACCCGATGACGACGTTGCTCGCGAGAATGATCTTTTGGCCGAATGCGTCGAGGACCGCGCCCAGGGCCGTTCGGACTTCCTCGAAGTCGGCTGGATTCTCCAGGTAGATGACCACCGGATTGGGGGCTACATCCGAATCGGGTGTTCGCATGGCGATGATGCGTTGCATCTCGACGATCTGTGACTCGGGAGAGACTACTTGTTGCTGGCTGTGAAGGTGGATCGTGTCGCCGTGGATGTTCGCCGCTTGCACGAAGTACCCACCTTGACTGACGTCCACTGGTCCGCGTTCGCTGCTCATGGTGGCTCCTTCTGTGTGAGACGCTGCCAGTGCGGATCGCGCCCGCCGCCTGCTCGATGGGCGCGGAAGCGTAGCCGGTCAGCTGTCACTGATGGCGAAGTCTGCGGCTGTATAGACTTTTTGGGCTTGCGCGAGCCTATTGGTCGATTCGTCGTATTTGACGAGTTCCAACCGGTGAGTACGCGCGACAGGCCATGCTATCGCGGGACTTATGGACGTCCCGCTAGCGTGTCGGCCCTCTCACCCTGAAGTGAGGACTTGCGAGCGAACCGTCCGGTGCTGACGACAACCAGGACGGCGACAGGCTGACACCTCGTTCCATGCGGAAACACACCCCGCCGTATGTGAGAGTCACAACTTTCGTGATGTGCGCATGCTTCACCGTGGGCATCATCGGCGATTCCCAGAAGTGCCGGCCCCGGCGGAATGCCGCCTGAGGTCAGGGAACGGATCTCTCCGTACCATGCGCGTGATATCCAGATGAGCTTGTCGCGGTTACGCGGAAACCAGACCTTCGCCAAGACGGCCGAGCCAGCCCGACTGGTCAGGGTGATTCAGCACGGAACCGTGTTCCCGAACGGCAGAGGATCACCTCCACGGGCGTGGAACGGCTTCGCGCGGCGGGGACCGGTCTACTTGGCGGCGGGCACGATGGGCGGTACGGGCGTGTCGGACGAGCGGACCAGGCGGGGTCCGGCGGGCCCGAACACCTCGCGGGGTTCGGGGAACCACGACAGCAGCGCCAGGTAGAGCAGTGCGGCCAGGGCCAGGCCGATGGGCAGGGAGACGTCCACGCCTCCGGCCAGGCCACCGAGCGGGCCGACGAACTGGCCGGGCAGGTTGACCGACAGCAGCGCCACCAGGGCCGAGACGAGCCAGGCGGTCATGGCCCGCCAGTTCCAGCCGTGGGTGAACCAGTAGCGCCCGCCCCGCTGGCGGCGGTTGAAGACCTGCAGCGCCTCGGGGTCGTACCAGCCGCGGCGGGTGACGTAGCCGATCATCATGATCACCATCCAGGGAGCGGTGCAGGTGATGATCAGGGTGGCGAAGGTGGAGATGCTGGCGGTCAGGTTGGCGGCGAAGCGGCCGATGAAGATGAAGACGATCGACAGGGTGCCGATGAACACCGTCGCGCGCACCCGGGAGAAGCGCGGGAAGACGCTGGAGAAGTCCAGGCCGGTGCCGTACAGGGCGGTCGTGCCCGTGGACATGCCGCCGACGAGCGCGATGAGGCAGACGGGGACGAAGAACCAGCCGGGGGAGACGGCCAGCAGCCCGCCGACGTAGTTGGGGGCGGCGGGGTCGACGTACGGCGCGGCCTTGACGGCGATGATCGAGGCGGTGGCCAGGCCGAAGGTGAAGGGCAGGAGGGTGGCGATCTGCGACAGGAACGCCGCGGCCATCACGCGGCTCTTGGGCGCGGAGGCCGGGATGTAGCGTGACCAGTCGCCCAGGAAGGCGCCGAACGAGACCGGGTTGGACAGCACGATCAGCGCCGCGCCGATGAACGAGGGCCAGAACAAGGGGTCGCCGGAGGCGATGGGGCCGACGTACCCGGAGTCGAAGTCCCCGGCGAAGGCGACGGCTCCCACGGCGAACAGCAGGGACGCGGCCACCACGGCGATCTTGTTGACGAACAGCATGAAGCGGAAGCCGTACACGCAGACGACCAGGACGAGACCGGCGAAGATCGCGTAGGCCAGCCCGCGCATGGTGTTGTTCTCCGGCAGCCCGGCCAGGCGGTGGGCGCCGCCGACGAGCGCGTCGCCGGAGGACCACACGGAGATCGAGAAGAAGGCGATGGCCGTCAGCAGCGACAGGAACGACCCGATGATGCGGCCGTGCACGCCGAGGTGGGCGCTGGAGGAGACGGCGTTGTTGGTGCCGTTGAGCGGGCCGAACAACGACAGCGGCGCCAGGATGAGCGAGCCGACGACCAGGCCGAGCACCGTCGCGGCCAGGCCGTCCCGGAAGGACAGGCCGAACAGGATGGGGAAGGCGCCGAGCACGCAGGTGGAGAAGGTGTTCGCGCCGCCGAAGGCCAGCCGGAACAGGTCGAAGGGTGTGGCGCTGCGATCGGCGTCGGGGATGCGGTCGACGCCGTAGGTCTCGATCTCGGTGATGGTGCTCACGGCGACTCCCGGGGGGTGTTCAGGGCGAGGAGGCTGACCAGGTCGTAGGCGACGTGGGCCGCGGCCACGGAGGTGATCTCGGCGTGGTCGTAGGCGGGGGCCACCTCGACGACGTCGGCGCCGACGATCGCGCGGTCGGCCAGGCCGCGCAGGATCTCCAGCAGTTCCCTGCTGGTCAGGCCGCCCGCCTCGGGGGTGCCGGTGCCGGGCGCGTGGGCGGGGTCGAGCACGTCGATGTCGACCGAGATGTACAGCGGGCGGTCGCCTACGCGCTGGCGCAGGATGTCGACGACCTCGTCGACGCCGCGGCGCATGACGTCGGAGGAGGTCAGGATGCCGAAGCCGAGGCGCCGGTCCTCTTCCAGGTCGCGCTTGCCGTACAGGGGACCGCGGATGCCGACGTGGCTGAGGGCGGAGGTGTCGAGCAGGCCCTCCTCGACGGCGCGGCGGAACGGGGTGCCGTGGGTGTAGGCGGCGCCGAAGTAGGTGTCCCAGGTGTCGAGGTGGGCGTCGAAGTGCAGCAGCGCGATCGGGCCGTGCCGCTCGGCGGCGGCGCGTAGCAGCGGCAGCGCGATCGTGTGGTCGCCGCCGATGGTCACCAGGCGGGCGTCGAGGGCGGCGGCCGAGGCGGCGATGGTTTCCACGGCCTCGCCGATGTCGAAGGGGTTGCAGGCGATGTCGCCGGCGTCGGCGACCTGGACCGTCTCGAAGGGGGAGAGGTCCAGGGCCGGGTGGTAGGGGCGCAGCAGGCGCGAGGCCTCGCGGACGGCGGCCGGCCCGAATCGCGCGCCGGGCCGGTAGGAGACGCCGCCGTCGAACGGCACGCCGATCACGGCGACGTCGGCGCGGCCGACCTCGTCCAGGCGGGGCAGCCGGGCGAAGGTGGCGGGTCCGGCGAAACGCGGGATCTTCGAGGAGTCGAGCGGCCCCCGGGGCATGTGGTGGTCCTTTCGCGTGACAGGTTCTTTCCGCAGAGTGTGCAAGCCCCGCGCCGGACCGGGCAATTGTGGCCGCCATGGAATGGCTGCCTATGCTTTGTGGGTGACCACAAAAGTCTCCGTGGAGGATCTGGTCCGCTCGCCCGCCCTTCAGCTGCGGGTGCTGGCCGGGCGGGCGGGCCTGTCGCGGTCGGTGTCGTGGGCGCACGTCAGCGAGCTCGATGACCCGACGCCGTGGCTGCTGGGGGCCGAGGTCATCATGACCGCCGGGATCGGCGTGCCGCGCGGGGCCGCCGAGCAGAGGGCCTACCTGGAACGGCTGGACGACGCGGGGGTGTCGGCGCTGGCGTTGTCGGCCCAGCTGCATGTGCCGCCGTTGCGTCCGGAGTTCGTGGCCGCGGCCGAGGAGCGCGGGATGCCGGTGCTGGAGGTGCCGCTGGCGGTGCCGTTCATCGCCATCGCGCAGGAAGTGGCGGCCGCCGTGCAGGAGGACGCGCGCCAGCGGCTGGGCGCCCAGTTGCAGGTGTTCGGAGCGCTGCGCTGGCTGGCGGCCGAAGATCTCGACAGCGCGACCCTTGTGCGGCGGCTGGAGCGCCTATCGGGCTACGACGTGTACGCCTGCACGCCGCAGGGACGGCCGCTGCTGGACGGCGTGCCCGTCCCCGACCTGGGGGTCATCCCCGCCGAGCCCGACGCCCCGCCGACGATCGCCGGCGGGTTCGTGTTGCCGGTGCCCGCGCCCGGTGGGCCCGCCGGCTTCATCGTCGCCTTCGAGCGGGAGGGCGCGCGGCCCGCCGGGCTGGCCGTCGCCCAGCACATCGCCACCGTCGCGGCCCTGCGGGTGGCGATGGAGCGCCACGACCGCGAGACCCTGCGCCGCGAAGGCGCGGAGACGCTGGCCGAGCTGCTGCAGGACGTTCTCGATCCGGCGACCGCGCGCCGTCGCCTGGCCAGGCTGGGGCTGACGGGCGAGATGGTCCTGCTCGTGGTGCGCGGCGTGCCGGGCGAGTCGCTGCTGCGCGCCCTCGACGAGGTCCCGCACCTGCTGCTGCGCCGCGGAGAGGACCACCACGTGCTCGGTCCGGCAGATGTCTGTACGGCGGTGGCCGCGCTGCCGGGCCTGTCCGCGGGAGCCTCCCGGCCCTTCCCGGCGGGGGAGTCAACCCGCGTGGCGCAGCGGGAGGCGGGCTGGGCGGCCTCCCGCTCCGGCGAGTCCGGCAAGCCGCTCGTGCACTATGGCGAGGACACCACCGGCCGGTGGCTGCCCGACGACCCCTGGACACTGAACGCCCTGGTCGAGCATGTGCTGGGGCAGGCGCTTGCCTACGACGCGGCGCACGGCTCGCAGCTGGTCACCTCGGTGCGTACATGGATGGAGCGGGACAGGCGTACCGAGGAGGCGGCCCAGGTGCTGCACATCCATCCGAACACGCTGGCCTACCGGCTGCGCCGGTTCGCCGATCTGACCGGGCGCGACCTGTCGTCCAGCGCCGCGTTCACCGAGGTGTGGATGGCGATCCGGGCGGCGCGGGAACTGGACATGTGACCGCCTGGGTCGTCATGGACGCGGGATCTCCACCAGGCCGGCGCACACGATCCCGGCCTCCGTTGGTACAGAGGCCGGGATCGCGTCGTATCTCGCAGTGAACTGCCGGGCCGGCTCTAGAGGGGCAGGCCGCCGCCCGCCGCGCCGCCGAGCAGGCCGCCCAGCAGGCCCAGGAGCACGTTGGAAGCGGGCGCGTCCGCCGAGGACGTCGGTGCGGGCTTCTGCGCATCGGCGTGCGCCGACATCGCCGGCATCACTGCGATGGCGGTGCCGAGCAGCCCGATGGCCGTCAGCCGCGCTGTAGCCTGCATGATCGTCATGTGTTCTCCTCATGGTGTTGTGCATGGAGGCGCTGATCTGGCGACCCACAGTTCAGCTCAGAATGTGGTCGCCGGGCTCTCCTGCAACGCCCGCGTTGATACGACCCAGGCCAAACACCGACCTTCCACTGACCCCAGCGCCCAGATCGAACATCGGCTAGTTGAAACAGTCCTGCTTGTTGAGGGCGATGCCGTACTCGGTGACCTTGCCGCGCGTGAGGCCGAAGGTGTAGTAGGCCTTCTTGTTGCCGGGCACCGTGGTCACATAGAAGCCGTGGACGTCCTTCTTGACGCGTGGGTAGGCCGCCTTCACCTGCTTGGTGGTGGAGCCGATCCTGATGCCTTCCGGGGTTTTCATGCCCTTGGCGGCGAAGATGGCGGCCAGTCCCACCTTCGGTGAGATGTAGACGCCCACCGAGTCCTTGGGCGTCGGGAAGCTCTTCAGGTCCCAGCCGGAGCAGCCGCCGTTGCCCGGCAGCTTCTTGACGACGGCGCCCGTCGCCGTGGCCTGCTTGAGGGTCATGCCGAGCTTGACACTGCCATATCCGTGGGGGCCCAGCGCCGGCCTCGTCTGGGCGTCCGCCGCGGTGGCGCCGGCGATCAGCAGGGAACCGGCAAGCAGCGAGGCCGCAGTCATCGTCTTCATCATGTTCTGCTTTGACTGCGTGTCGCCGGAAAATGTTGCGCGTAGAGCGATCTTTCTCGGCTCGGCGACGAGTCATGGCTTGGACCCCGAGCATCTGGTCACATGGGCGGACGACCTGCCCGGGTTGTCCGCCCACGTGGCCTGAACCGAGGCTTTGGGCCTCAGCCGACCGGCAGCCCGTTGATCGGCAGTCCTTGGGTCAGTCCGGCGAGCAGGGTGCCGGGCATGCTGTGGCTCTCGCCGGGCGGTGCCGGTGCGGCTTGGGCGGGAGAGGCCAGAAACAGGCCCGCGGCGGCAACGGGGATCAGGACCAGGTAGCGCATCGTGCTCCTTCAAAGGTCGGCATGGACCTCTGCATCCTGGGCCACGACCTGGGCGGCTGCCATCCGCCTAGCGCGACCTTGACCAACCCCAGACTGGCGGCCGCCCCTTGCCCGACGCTCTCACGGCTCCGTCGTCGTGATGTCGGATGGCCGGGCGGGGCGGCGTTCCAGAACCTCGATCGAAGCCAGGTAGCCCGCCCCGGTCACCCGCGCCCGCACCAGGTCCCCGTCGGCGACGCCGGTCAGCCGGCTCGCGAGCGCGCGAATCGCCCGTACGCGCCGCGGTCCGTGGTCGATGGCCAGGTAGTGCAGTTCGCCGGTGATCCCGGCCGGGTGCAGTCTGATCACCCGGCCCTCCAGCGTCCGGCGCGGCTTGGCGTTCCTCGCCCGGCTCTTCCACACCGCCCTGGTGACCAGCCCGATCGGCAGGATCACGATCAGCATGAACACGACGGTGACGAGCCCACCCCCGACGATCATGATCATCGAGATGACGAACGGCGCCGGGTCGTCGGGAGCCAGGGTACGCAGGCCGTACCAGATGCTCACCCCCAGCGCGCTCCCCACCCAGACGCAGAAGATCAGAGAGAGCAGCAGCCCGGTGATCACCTTGCTCTGGCCGGGGTAGGTGACCCGGACCCGGTGCCAGAGCCCGCCGTGGTCGGACCAGGCGTGCTCCTGATCGCGCGGCAGCAGCACCGGAAGGCTGGCCAGCGCGGCGCGGGTGAGCCCGAACGCGGCGGCGTAGGCGAGTTGCCTGCCCCAGATCGTCACCGCGGCCGACGGCAGGCTGTCCACGTGCGCGATCCCGCGCAGGTGCGCGCGCACGCCCAGCCAATGCCCGGCGGCGGCCCGGCCGCGCCCGGTCAGTCGTTCGCCGCCCAGGCGCTTGTCGAAGGCGGTCGTCGCGACGAGCCCGATCAGGAGGATGTGCGGCGTGAGCGCGCCCACCGGCCTGGGCATCAGCGTCAGGTCGGCCAGCACGCCCCACAGGAGGAAGGCGAGCAGCCCGGTGATCGACATACCGGTGCCGGGGCCGCCCGCCTTCCCGGTCAGGCCCAGCGCACGCGCCTCCGCGATCACGCTCTTCTCGAATCCGTCCTGCCATCGCCGCAGGTCGCGGCTGCCCTCGGCGATCGCCTCGGTGGCGACCACGCCGGTGCCGCCCAGCGTGGTGAGATGGTCCAGGACCATCGTCTCGTACGGCTTGAGCCCGTCCCTGGCACGATCCCGGCGCAGCCGTACCAGGCAGAGGTGGGGCCCGACCTCCTCGATCCCGGCGTATCCCCGCGCCGCCAGATCCAGCACGGTGGCCGCGGCCGCCTCGTGGGTGAGCGTGCCGTTCTCGGTGATCAGGTCGACCACGGCGGGCGAGAGCTCCTCGAACTCCGGCGCCGCCGCGCCCCGTCCCACGCGTGGCCCCTTGGCGGCACGGATGCGCCGGATGACCTGCAGCGACCACAGCAGGGTGAAGGCGGCCGCCGCGATCGCGAGCGCCGGAGCCAGCGTGACGAGCTTGTCCTCGACCGCCACGCTCAGAACCTGACCTCGACCGGCCCGCGCTCGGGGTCGGCGGTGCGGAAGTATTCGCGTTCCCGGTGCCCGGTCAGCCCGGCCACGAGGTTGGACGGGACCGTGTGCAGCGCGTTGTTGTAGGCGAGCACGGCGTCGTTGTAGTACTGCCGGGCGTAGGCGATGCGGTTCTCGCCGGTGGCCAGTTCCTCCTGCAATGCGGCGAAGTTCTCGCCGGCCCGCAGCTGGGGGTATGCCTCCGCGATCGCCATGACGCCGCCGATGGCCGCGCTGAGCGCGGACTCGGCCTGCGCCCGTCGCTCCGGACCGGCCGGCCGCACGGCTTCGCTTCTGGCCGCGAGCACCGCCTCCAGCGTCCGGCGTTCGTGCGCGGCGTAACCCTGGACCGCGCGCACAAGGTTGGGGATGAGGTCGTGGCGGCGTTTGAGCTGCACGTCGATCTGCGACCAGGCGTTGTCGACGGCGTTGCGCTTGACCACGAGGCTGTTGTAGATCAGGACGACCAGGAGCACGCTCAGCAGGAGCAGGGCGAGCAGCGTCAGGTAGAGGGCCACTTTCTTCATTTACCGCCCGTCGCTTGCAGGCGGCATGACGATTTCATAAAGCGACCACACCGGCGTACGGCGTAAACCATCATGGTTTACTGTGTACACCATGAGCCTTCCGACTACGGCGGAGAAGATCGCCGACGCCGCGCGGGGCATTCTCGTGAGTGAGGGAGCCGCGGCCGTCACCATGCGGCGAGTGGCCGTCCTGGCCGGAGTGTCGCCGATGGCGGCCTACAAGCATTTCCCCAGCCGTCAGGCGCTGCTCGACGCGGTGGCCGAACGGGCCTTTCGCGAACTGGCCGGAGGGTGGGGGGCCAGAGCCCCGAGCGGTTCCTGGGAGGACCGGGCGTTCGGTCTGCTGGAGGACTTTCTCGATTTCGCCCTGGGGCGGCCCCATCTGTACACGTTCCTCATGACCGACCGCCGTGAGCGGGCCCGGCGTTTTCCCGAGGACTTCGAAGGTGGCGCGCCGCCGTTCGGGCTGCTCGTCGAGCTGGTGAAGGAGGGCATGCGCGAGCGGGTGCTGCGTCAGGACGATCCGCTGGAGGTGACGCTGGCGCTGACGGCGCCCGTCCAAGGGCTCGTGCAGCTCTACCTCGGCGGCCGCATCGGCCTGGAGGAGGACGGCTTTCGCGAGCTGTGTAAGCGTACGGTGCGGAGGCTTTTCGATGGCGTCCAATAGCTGGAGGCGGCGGGCCTGGATCGCGGGCGCGGCCGTCCTGGTCCTCGTGGTCGCGGCGGCGGGAGCCGGAGCCTGGTACGGCAGCGATCAATCGATCAAGGTCGTGCACTACGGCACGAGCGACACCCGGGTGCTCGCCGTCCAGGGCGACACGGTGACGCTGACGCGGACGCCGCAGTCGGCCAAGCCGGGCACGTACTGGCTGGAGTGGAGCGGCGCGTACTCGATGCTCGGAGACGTCGTGTCCGACGCGCCGGGCGGGGTCACGCGCAAGGTGCTGCGCGGTCCGGTCCCCTCCGTGGGAACCCCCGGCTTCTTCGGCAACGTGCCTCCCGGCGATCCGAAGGTCGCCTGGGGAATCGGCTACACCGAGATCATGGTCCCCACCGAACTCGGACCCGCCCCGGCCTGGTACGTGCCGGGCGACGGCACCACGTGGGTCGTCGCCGTGCACGGGCAGAACGGGCGGCGCAAGGCCGAGCTGAAGATCCTGCCCGTCGTGCACCGGCTGGGGCTCCCCTTCCTGGACATCACCTACCGCAACGACGAAGGCGCCCCGCCCTCACCCGACGGCCTGCTGCACCTGGGCGACGCGGAGTGGCGCGACCTGGAGGCGTCCCTGCGTCAGGCGCGGACCATGGGAGCGCGCCGATTCATCCTGTACGGCACGTCGATGGGCGGCCAGATCGTCGGGCAGTTCCTCGGCCGCTCGCCGCTCGCGAACCTGGTCGACCGCGTCATCATGGACGCGCCCATGATCGACGTGCGGATGACCGCGGAACAGGGCGCCAGAAACCTCCACCTGCCCACCGTCACGGCAGGGCTGGCCGGCCAGGTCACCGAGTGGCGCACTGGCGTCGACACCGACCGGCTCAGCCTGATCCGCCATCCGCCGCGGATCAGGCCGCCCCTCCTGCTGATCCACACCGTCCCCGACACCGAACACCCGATCCAGGAGGCACACGGCCTCGTCGCCACGGGCGCGCGCCTGGGCTGGAAGATCCAGTTCGAGCCGTTCGCGCAGGGCGGGCACACCGAGGCCTGGAACGTGGACCGCGCCCGCTACGACCGGCTCGTACGTGACTTCCTGTCTCCGGCCACAACCGCACCCTAGCGGCGCGTTGTCCGGGGCTCACGGACTCGTGCCCTGCCGTTCGGGCAGGGACCAGCTCGCCAGCAACCGCAGCGCCTCCTGCGAGGGCGAGCCGGGCTCGGCGGCATAGGCCACCAGCACCTGGTCGGCCTCCCCGGTCACCGTGAACGACTGGAAGCTCAGCGACAGCTCGCCCACCACCGGATGGCGAAGCAGCTTGGTCCCGCGCGTCTTCTCCAGCACGTTGTGATCGGCCCACCAGCGGCGGAAGTGCGCGTTCTTCACCGACAACTCGCCCACCAGCGCCGCCAGCCGGGCGTCGTCCGGATACTGGGCCGCCTTCAACCGCAGGTAGGCGACGATCTCCCTGGCCTTCTTCGTCCAGTCGACGAAGACCTCCTTGCTCGCCTCGTCGAGGAAGCAGAAGCGCGCCCAGTTACGGTGCCCGTCCAGGCCGGTGTAAAGCGCGGAGGCCAGGCGGTTCCAGGCCAGCACCTCGCTCCTGTGGTCGATCACGTAGGCGGGCACGCCCTCCATGGCGTCGAGCAGGTGCCGTAGCCGGGGGCCGACCGTGCGCCGGACGTGCCGCGGGCGCTGGGGCGCGCGCACCGGCCTGGCCAGGCTGAACAGGTAGGTGCGCTCGTCCTGGTCCAGGCCGAGCGTCCTGGCCAGCGCGTTGAGCACCTCTTCCGACACCCCGCCGCCGCGTCCCTGCTCCAGCCGCGTGTAGTAGTCGGCGCTCATCCCCGCGAGCTGCGCGAGCTCCTCCCTGCGCAGGCCGGGCACGCGACGGCGTCCGCCGTACGACGGCAGGCCCGTCTCCTCGGGACGGACGCGCGCGCGACGCGACTTGAGGAATTCGCCCAGTTCGTTCACCCCGCCATTATCGGCCCGCCCGGCCGCGCGAGCCTGGCCCTGTCAGACCCAGGAAAAGCAGGTCCCTGGGTACGGCATGCGGCGGGCGGCAGAGTCGGCGCCATGACCAACAACCTCGCGGGCCGTACCGCCGTCGTCACCGGAGCTTCCAGCGGCATCGGAGCGGCGACCGCCGCGCTGCTGGCCGCCAGGGGCGCCAGGGTCGCGCTGCTGGCCCGGCGCGAAGAGCGGCTGACCGGCCTCGTCCAGGAGATCAAGCGGGCCGGAGGGGAGGCGATCGCCGTCGCCGCCGACGTGGCCGGCTCCGCTTCGGTGGCCACGGCCGTCCGGCGGGTGCTCGGTGTCTTCGGCGGAGTGGACCTCGTCGTCAACAACGCCGGGATCATGCTGCCCGCCCCCGCCGAACAGGCCGACCTCGCCGACTGGGAGCGCCAGATCGACGTCAACGTCACCGGCGCGCTGCGCGTCGTCCACGCGCTCACGCCCTCCCTGCTGCGGGCGGCGGCCACCGGACCCGCCGACCTGATCAACATCTCCTCGATCGCCTCGCACGTGCCCTTCCCCAGCTTCGCCGCCTACACCGCGAGCAAGGCCGCCGTCACCCACCTGTCCACGACCCTGCGCGCCGAACTCGGCGGCCGCGGGGTGCGGGTCACCGCCGTCGAACCGGGGGTGGTCGCCACCGAGTTGCAGGGGCACGTCACCGATCCCGCGGCCAACGAGTGGCTCGACGGGCTGATCGGCAGCATCGAGGTGCTGACGGCCCAGGACGTGGCGGAGGTGATCGCGTTCACGGCGGCTCGGCCGGCACATGTCAATCTCTCGCGCATCACCCTGTATCCGACTCGGCAGACGTAACTCCCAGGAGGCCGTCTCGGAGCTGATGGCGGTCGAGGCGTTGATCTTCCTCGTGGCCGGCATCTCGGTGATCTCGGTGCTGGCCGACGCCTTCACCGGCTCGTACGCGCGGTCGTTCGCGTTGGTGAAGGTCAGGGTCGCCGCGTCGGTGATCTCGGCGCCCGGCAGGAACAGCAGGCTCGGCGGGCCCAGCAGGTCCGGCTCCTGAACAGCGTTGGCTCCGGTGCCCGCACCGGGTCTGAACTCTGCCTGCCAAAGCGCGCACCGGTCAGAGGGTGAGGCTCCAGGACATAAGGGTTCCCGTATCTCCCTTGTAGGCGTCGCGCACCCTCAACCGCCACGTCCCGCTCCTGGTCTCCGCGCTCAGGTCGACGGGGAAGTCGGCGACCAGGTCGGCGGCGGAGTCGTCCGGGCCGGCGCCCTTGAGCGAGTAGACCGTGCCGTCCGGCGCGATCAGGTCAAGGACCAGGTCGCCGCGGTAGCTGTGCCGGATGTTGACCGAGACCTTGGAGGTGGGGGAACCGTTCCCCGCACAGCCCGTCACCTCCAGGCTGCGTTCGACGGTCGTGCGGTCGGGTAGCTCGGCGCCTTGGCCGTCGGTGAACGGACCACAGGGCGGCGTCGCGGGCGGGATGTGCAACAGCCGGTTGGGCGATCCGGAGCCGGCATCGGTCACCTTGCCGGTGGTCGCGGAACTCACAAGGGACTCCTGAATCTGCGCGGGCGTGATGCCCGGATCGGCGCTGAGGAGCAGCGCGGCGGCGCCGGCCACGTGGGGCGAGGCCATCGAGGTGCCACTGATGGTGTTCGTCGCGTTGTCGGAGGTGTGCCAGGCCGAGGTGATGCCGCCTCCCGGCGCGAACAGGTCCAGGCAACGTCCCCAGTTGGAGGTGCCGCGCCGGCTGTCGTCGGAGTTCGCCGCACCCGCCGTGATCACCTCGGGCACGGAAGGAGGCCCGACTCCGCACGCGTCGGCGTTGTCGTTCGCCGCGGCCGCGACATAGGTGTAGCCGCGGCGGATCGAGGACTGGATCGCGGTGGTCAGCGCCGAGCTGACCGCGGTCTTCACGCTCACGTTGACCACCGCGGGCGCGGTGCCGTTGGCCGCGATCCAGTCGACCCCCGACAGGACGCCGGAGCCGGGCCCCCTGCCGTCGCAGCCCAGCACGCGCACGGCGATCAGCGACGCCTTCTTGGCCACCCCGTGCAGGGTTCCTCCGATGGTGCCGGCGACGTGGGTGCCGTGGCCGTTGCAGTCACTCGCCACGTCGTCGCCGTCGTAGAGGTCGCGCCCGTATGCGGCTCTGCCGCCGAAGTCGGCATGGCTGATCCGGATGCCGGTGTCGATCACGTAGGCGCGGACCCCTTCGGCCGTGCCCGCATAGGTGTAGGAGCGCGACAGCGGCAGGTCACGCTGATCGATGCGGTCCAGGCCCCAGCTCGGCGGGTTGTCCTGGCGGTCGGCGACGGTCGTCATCTGGTCCTGCTCGACGTAGGCGACGGCGGGGTCGGCCGCCAGGCGCCGCGCGTCCCGCTCGCTCATCGCGGTGGAGAAGCCCGTGATGGCGGTGGTGTAGGTACGCTCGACCCGGCCGCCGTAGCGCTCGGCCAGCCGCCTGGCCGCCGGTGGCACGCCGCCGCGCAGGTCCGCGGTGTTCTTGAGGATGACGATGTACTGGTCGGGGATGGCCACGGCGGGGTCGGCCGCGACGAGCCGGCCCGGTGGTGGATCTGCGTGGGCGACGCCAGATGGTACGGCTGCCGCGGCCACGGCCAGGCCGAAGGCGCTCGTCGCGCGTAAGGCCAGGGTGCGGATGCGTCGTCTCATGGCCACAACGTCGCGCCAAACACCGCACTTGTGGGACATCCAGTGCCGCTGGCACTAATGCGCCACGATCAAGAGATTAAATATGGGCAAATCCGGATAAATCAGGACCAGGTGGGCCATGCCGGAGGCGTCAAATCACGGAACGGCCAGTGTTGAGCCGGGCAGGACCCCGGCCTCACCTTGGCGAAGGGCATCCAGCCTGGTCGCGGCATTCACTGAATGAGGTCACGCGCCATTGACTCGGCTGTCATGGCGGGTAGTTTCCGTACCGCCGTGGGCCTACGGAGTCACACCCCCCATCCGAGAGGACCCATTCCGTGATTCATCACAAGCATCGGCGCCGGCTCATGGCCGGCGCGACATGCCTGGTGATGCTGGTGGCGCTCGGCGCGGGCACCGCGCACGCCGAGTCCCGCATCCCCGCGACGGCACCCGCGCAAGCCGTGCCCGTACAAGCCGTGCCCGTACAAGCCGTGCCCGTACAAGCAGAGGCCGTACAAGCAGAGGCCGGCCACGTGCCGCAGCTGGCGGAGGTCGGCGCGGTCATCCAACCCGCCTCGGTGTCGGGCAAGACGGCACGCGAGGTGTGCGGCCGCGGTGCCACCTGGCTGCGCCTCCGCTTCACCGAGCTGGATCTGCGCGGCGACGACAGCCTGACCATCACCGGCGCGAAAGGCGGCGGCTTCCGTTTCACCGGCCGCCAATGGCGCGGACGGGCCTTCACGACACGCGCGTTCCCCGGCGAGTGCGTCAAGGTCGAGCCGCGTTTCGCCGACCCGGCCAGCACGTACGCCGTGGACGGCGTCCAGACCGGCACCCAGCCGCTCGAGTCGGCCGAGGTGGTCGTCGCGGGCGCGGGCGACATCTGCGGCAGCGCCTGCTCAGAAACCGGCAAACTGATCACCGCCATCAACCCCGCGGCCGTGTTCACCACCGGCGACAACGCCTACGACAGCGGCACGCTCAGCGAGTACCGCGGTGCCTACCATCGCACCTGGGGCCCCTTCTTCGGCAAGACCTACCCCACGGCGGGCAACCACGAGTACAACACCAGCGGCGCCTCCGGATACTTCGACTACTTCGGCGCACGTGCGGGAGCCCGCGGGAAGGGCTACTACAGCTGGGACATCGGCGACTGGCACTTCATCGCCCTCAACAGCAACATCTCGATGAGCGCGGGCTCGGCCCAGGAGCAGTGGCTACGCGCGGACCTGGCCGCCAACACGAAGCCGTGCACGGCCGCGTACCTGCACCACCCGCTCTACAACGTCGGCAACCACAGCCCCTCCACCGGCACCCGCCCGCTGTGGAAGGCGTTGTACGACCACAAGGCCGACCTGATGCTGGCCGGTCACGACCACAACTATCAACGCTGGGCCCTTCAGGACCACCAAGGCAACGCCAAGGCGGACGGCGTCAGAGAGATCCTGGTCGGCACCGGCGGCAAGAGCTTCTACGGCCTCAGCTCGAGCAACCCCGCCAACCTCCAGGCCAAGAACGCCAACACGCACGGCGTGCTCAAGCTGACGCTCTCGGCCACCGGCTACAAGTTCGACTTCGTGCCGATCGCCGGCCGTACCTTCACCGACTCCGGTTCGGCCACCTGCCACAAGGCCGGCTCGACCGAGCCTGGCTTCACGATGAGCGCCGACCCGGCCACGCTCACCGTCGCGCCCGGCGCCTCCGGCAGTTCCAGCGTCAACGTGGCCGGAGTCAATGGGTTCTCGGGCACCACCAACCTGACGGTCACCGCGCCGTCCGGTGTGAGCGCGAGCCTGTCGCCGTCATCGGTGACGGTCCCGAATGGAGGTACGGCAAGCGCCGCCCTCACCATCTCGGTGGCGCAGTCCGCCCCGGCGGGCACCCACACGCTGACCGTGACCGGCACGTCCGGCACGATCACCCGCACCACCACCGTCCGGCTGGTGATCGGGATCCCCCCGGCCTTCGCCGATGACTTCGAGCAAGACCATGGCTGGACCGTCAACCCCGCGGGCACCGACACCGCCACCGGCGGACGATGGGAGCGCGGCGACCCCGAGGAGACCGCAGAATCCGGCATCAAGCAACTCGGCAACGCGGTCAGCGGCGCCAATGTGCTGGTCACCGGCAGGCTGGCCGGGTCGGGGCCTGGCGCGCACGACGTCGACGGCGGCCTCACCAGCGTGCGGTCACCCGCGATCGAACTGCCTTCCGGAGCCTCCACGCTGAAGCTGTCCTACACCTTCGCCCACCGAGACAACTCCTCCACCAGCGACTACCTGCGTATCAAGGTGATCGGCTCGACCACCGTCACGGTCCTGGAAAGGCTCGGCACCGCATCCACCGACCTTGACGGCGCGTGGACGCCGGTCACCGCGGACCTGTCGGCCCTCGCGGGACAGAGCGTGCGGATCCTCGTCGAAGCGGCCGACGCCGGCACAGCCAGCCTCATCGAGGCGGCCGTCGACGACGTGAGCGTCACATCGGCGGTCTCGGGCGGGACGACGTTCGGCAACGATACCGACATGCCCGTCGCGGACCAGGCCACGGTGGAGAGCCCCATCGAGGTCACCGGCCGCGAAGGCAACGCCCCCGCCGCGCTGCGAGTCACGGCGCGGATCACCCACCCCTACCGCGGCGATCTCGCCGTGGAGCTGGTCGCCCCCGGCGGGCGCGTCTTCCCGCTCAAGGCGGCACGCAACAAGGAGGACGGCGCCGACGTGGCCATCGACACCACCGTGGACGCCTCATCGGTGATGGCCAACGGGACGTGGCGGTTACGCGTCAAGGACACTCTCGCGCAGGACAACGGCGTCCTGACCGCGTGGAGCCTGACCTTCTGACCGACACGCGGGGTGCGGGGAGCATCGGCCCCGCACCCCTTCCCGGAGGTGTGCTGTGTATCTGTCCTCGACGTACGTGTCCTCCACGGGACCCCGGCGGCGGCTACGCGTGGGCGGCGTGCCCGCGACGGTGTTCGCGCTCGGCCTGGTCAGCTTCTTCACCGACGTGTCAGCGGAGATGGTGGCCGCGTTTCTGCCCATGTACGTGATGTACGGGCTGGGCGCGGGCCTGCTTCAGCTCGGCCTGCTCGACGGCCTCTACACCGGGGCGAGCGCACTGCTGCGGGTGGCCGGCGGCCACCTGGCCGATCGGTGGTCGCGGCCCAAGGCGGTGGCGTTATGCGGCTACGGCCTGTCGGCGCTGAGCAAGCTGGCCTTCCCACTGGCAGGCGGCGCGCTCGGCGGGATCGGCGCGGCGATCGCGGTGGACAGGGCCGGCAAAGGGCTGCGTGCCGCCCCGCGCGACGCCCTCATCACCGCCGCCACCCCGCCGCGGTTGCTCGGCGCCGCCTTCGGCGTGCACCGGGCCTTGGACACGGCCGGCGCGCTGCTGGGCCCCATCGCGGTTTTCGCGCTGGTGGGCGCGGTCGGCGACGCCTACGACGCGGTGTTCGTCGTCAGCTTCTGCCTGGCGCTGGTCGGCATCGTGATCCTTGCCGCCTTCGTGCGGAATCATCCGATACGGCCTGCCGTACCGGCGGAGGCTCACCTGCCCGGACGGCAAGCCGCACGGGCAGGGGCCGGTGTGCGTGAGGGGCTGCGGCTGCTGGCCGAGCGCCCCCTCCGCCGGGTGACGCTCTTCGCGTCGCTCCTGGGCCTGGCCACCGCGGGCGACGCGATCCTCTTCGTCGCGGTACAGCGTCAAGCCGGGCTCCCGGCCTCCGCGCTGCCTCTTCTCCCTCTGGCCACCTCGCTGGTCTTCCTGGCCGCCGCGGTCCCGCTGGGCAGGCTGGCCGACAAGGTCGGCGGATGGCGGATCTTCCTGATGGGCCACGCATTCCTCGCACTGTCGTACCTCTTCGTGGCCCATCCGGGCACCGCCGCCGCCGCCCTCCTCCTGCACGGCCTGTTCTACGCCTCGACCGACGGCGTGCTGATGGCCCACCTCGCCGGCATGCTCCCCGCACATCTGCGTGCCACCGGCCTGGCCGTCACCCAGACCGGGCAGGCGTTGGCCCGCATGGCAGGAGCGATCGGCTTCGGGTTCCTGGCCACCGGACTCGACCTGCGCTGGTGCTTCCTGATCTGCGCCACGCTCCTCCTGTCAACCCTGCTCGCCGCCTGGAGGTCGGGCACATGAGACGCATCCTCGTCGCGATCGCCTCGATCGCTACCATCCTCCTGGCCGGCGGGGGCTATGTCGCCTGGGCGATCAGAGGCGATGACCGCCTGGCCGAACCGGCCGCCGCGGCGCCAAGACAGCCCCTGCTGGTCTTCCTCGACGGCGGGCGCACCCTGGCGGAGGTCCCGCTCAGCCGGCCGGACGCCACCCCGGTTCGCCGCGGGCCGAGTTGCCTGCGATCCCACACCTCGGGCGGAACCACCATCTGCCTGCGTCCTGTCGCCATACCCGCCGGATTCGAGGCGGTGATCCTGCGAGGTGGCGAGCCGGTGGCCGGGCCGATCCACGTCGACGGCACGCCCAGCCGGGCCCGTGTCTCACCCAGCGGGCGGCTGGCCGCCTGGACCGTCTTTCGCACCGGCGACTCCTATGATCCAGGCGCCTTCGCCACCACCACCGGCATCTACGACACCGTGACCGGCGCGCACCACGGTTCGCTCGAGGACTTCTCCGTGGTCGTGAACGGCAGGCCGTACACGCGAGAGGATCGCAACTTCTGGGGCGTGACCTTCGCCGACGACGAAGCCTTCTACGTCACGATGAGCTCGGCCGGGCGAATCTGGCTGATGCGTGGCCGGTTGTCCAGCCGGGTACTCACCGCCATACGGTCAGGCGTGGAGTGCCCCTCGCTCTCTCCCGACGGCACCCGCCTGGCCTTCAAGAAGCGGGCCGGCGACCGGTGGCGGCTCCATGTCCTCGACCTCGCGAGCGGCAAGGAGATCCCGCTCGCCGAGCGAGCCGGCATCGACGATCAGGCGGCCTGGCTCGACAACGGCACCGTCGCGTACGCGCGGCCGGTCCGCGGCGAGCGCCCCTCGCTGTTCGCCGTCCCGGCCGACGGCAGCGGCGCACCCCGTCTGCTGCGCGCCGACGCCACCTCCCCGGCGCCGGTCAGTCCCACTCCCAGATGACGCTGTGGATACCGGGCTCCGGATCGAACACGATGTGGGCGGCGACCAGCGTGCCACCGATCCACAGCTCATCGCCGGCCGGCCGCGGGCGATCGATCGACGGCTGGAAGCAAGCCCGGCATTTCGCCGGCCGTGCCTCCCTGTCGAACTCGACCTCCATGGTCAGCTCGCGCATGCCGGGTTCCACCCGAAAGCTCGCGTAGGGGTCCAGATGTCCGGGTGGGAAGGCGAGGGTGTACTCCATCACCGCCATCCCACCCTCGGGCAGCACCCGGTCCAGGATCATCTCGTGCACCTCGAAGCCCGTCTCATGGTCGCTCCTGATCCTGCCGGGGCGCCAGCCGCGGGCGCGCTCGACGACCGGGCCCTGCACGCCCGCCATGTAGGAGCGATGCACCATCAGGTCCCGGCCCACCCGCGCCGCGCGAGCGCGTACCACCACCTGTTTGGTGATCGTGCGGATCTGCCGGTGTGCGTCGAGCTGAACCAGCATGCTGTGGCGCAGCCGTACCAGCTGAGAGAGGTCGTCGGGGGTGGCCTCGACCTGGGCCAGCACGCGCCGCAGCCCCTCGGGTCTGGCCCAGCTCTGGTCGGGCCTTCGCGAGGCCGCGGCCTGCTGCCCGATCCACCGGCCCCTGGGCCGAGGCGGGCCGAGCAGCCCGACCAGCGAATCCGGCGGTACGGCGAGCACCTCCTCCAGCACGTGCACCGCACGAAGCGAGTCGGCTCGCTCCGGCTGAGTACGTCCAGACTGCCAATAGCTCAGCGCGGTCCTGCTCACCGAGAGACCCTGCTCGCGCAGGTGGTGCTGGAGCCGGTCAAGGCTCAGCCCACTCTCCTGTACGGCCAGCCGTAACGCCGCGCTGAACGGACCGTTCGCCAGCGCCCCACGTAACTCCTCCCGCATCGCTACAGCCACCCTCTGCGCGCGGCCGCGGCCGCCAGCTGAAAGCGGCTGGTCGTGGCCGTCCGCGCCATGAGCTGCTCAAGGCGGCGGTAGAAGGTCCGGCGGCTCAGCCCCAGCGTCTCCGCCGCCCTGTTGTCGCTCACGCCCGCGTTGAGCAGGACGAGCAGCTTGCGATCCGCGGGGTTGATGGACCCGCTTCCGCCGTCCGACAGGTGCAACGGCACGGACATGGTCCAGCACGTCTCGAAAAGCCCGATCAGCGCCTCCAGCAGACCTCCCGCATAGACAATGGTGAGCGTGGCCGCAGGTCCCTCGGCCGGCCTGGCGAGCCAGGCCAGGTCGTTGTCCAGGATGGTCATGTTGACCGGCAGCACGGTCGTCACCCGCGCCTGCTCGCCCGCCTCCATACAGGGGTTGACGTTGTCCTCCAGATAGCCGGGCAGTTCGAGACACTCACGTGAGTAGACCACCCGGTAGCGCATCCCGCGGCCGAGCTGCTCGATCTCGGTCCTGTTGGCGGCGCCGAACAGATGCGGCGGCCGGTCGAGCCGGCGGATCTCGTGCCGGGCACTGTTCACAAGCTGCCTGATGCGAACTTTGACCGCCACGCCTGTGACCACTTCGACCGGCGATTCGACGTCAGCCTTACGTGCGGATCTGCGGTGCGTCTCGAACGCCTGGCTCACGGCGATCCTCGCCTGTTCCAGGTCGGCCTGGTGCCGATGCACCAGCGCTTCCAACCCGGTTTCCGGAACGACCGCGCGCACCACCCTGTCGGTGCCTTGGATGTCGTGCCGGGCCACCAGGCCCCAGGTGATCAGGTCCTTCAGCGCGACGCGCACGGCCTCGTGGCCCATGCGCAGTGCCGCGGCCAGCTCTCCTTCACTCGCCTGCTGGACCCAGAGCAGCCGCTCGTAGACCTGGGCGGTTTCAGCCCGTAGGCCTAAGAGCAGGAGCTGATGGCGCAGATCACTCTGTTCCACTCCGTCACTATAGACAGCCGGATGACCCCTTCCTAGGAGCCCGCAGGCGGCCGGGCAGCGCGCCCGCTCCACGATGACCAGGTGCCGTGCGGACCGTATGGGCGCCCTCCAGGACCGGACGCGCTTGACCAGCCGGCTCGCCGTCCGCCCGGCTTCCCGTGAAAGCGCGACCGCACCCACCTCAAGGCCGCTCCGTGTAGGCGGGGGAGCGGCCGATTCGCGGCCGCGCTCGGCGCGCCGGCCCATCCATGCGCTATAAATGTAGCGATACATGTGTAGCGAATGGAGAAGCGTCATGCACGACGTCGTCATCGTGGGAGCCGGTCCCACCGGGCTCATGGCCGCCTGCGAGCTCGCACTGGCCGGCATTCCCTGCACGATCGTGGACAAGCGCGGCAGCGAGTCCAACGTCACGCGGGCTTTCGGTCTGCACGCCCGAGCCCTGGAACTGCTCGACGCCCGAGGCATGGGCGACCAACTGGTCGCGGCAGGCAACCCGCTCAAGACGGTGTATCCCGCCTACGCCTCACGGGTCGACTTCGGGCGGCTCGACACGCGGTACCCGATGCTGCTGCTCGTGCCCCAGAACGGCACCGAGAAGCTCTTGCGGCGGCGTGCAGCCGAACTCGGCGTACAGATCCGCCGCGACGCCCACGTGGCCGGCCTGACCCAGGACGCCGAATCCGTCCGGCTGAGACTTCAGGACGGAGGCGAACTGGAGGCCAGATACGTCATCGGAGCCGACGGCGCCCACAGCACCGTCCGCGACCTGGTCGACGTGGGCTTCGCCGGCGCGGCCTACAGCCTGCCCATGCTGCTGGCCGATGTGCGCATTCCCACCTCAGAACCGCCGCCCATCACCCAGGTCGGCACGCGGGGCGTGGTGGTGACCCTCCCGTTCGGCGACGGATGGTTCCGCGTCGGCGCATGGCTGCGCGACGGACAGGAGAACGCGGGCTTCGCCCAGATCCGCGAGGCCTTCCGCCGGATCGCCGGCACCGACTACGACATGAGCGAGCCGCGCTGGTTCTCCCGCTTCACCGCCGAACGCCGCCAGGCCCGCACGTACCGATCGGGGCGGGTGTTCCTGGCCGGAGACGCCGCCCACGTGAACTCGCCCATCGGCGGCCAGGGCATGAACACCGGCATCCAGGACGCCATCAACCTGGGCTGGAAGCTCGCCGCCACGCTGCACGGCTGGGGGCCGCCCCGTCTGCTCGACACCTACCACGCCGAACGGCACCCCGTCGGCTCCGCCGTCCTGGCCATGACCGACCACCTCACCGGGCTGGTGCTCAGCGGTTCACGCGTGCGCCTGGAACTCAACCGGCGCATCATGGCGACCCTGCTCCACACCGCTCCCGGCCGCCGCCATATCCTCGGCAGGCTGTCCGGCCTGGAGTTCGCCTACGCGCCCGGCGAGCCGGACGCCCACCCGCTGGCCGGGCGCCGCGCGGCCGACGGCCCGACAGACGCGGGCCGCCTCTACGAGGTGCTGCGCGCCGGCGCCTTCGTCCTGCTCTCCGGCAAGGACGTGCCGGCCCCCTGGCGCCATCGCGTACGGCACGCCAGACCCCTGGGCGGCACCAGACCCGAGGCCACGCTGATCCGCCCGGACGGCTACGTTGCCTGGGCCGGGGATCACACCGGCATCGAACCGGCTCTGGTGAAATGGTGTGGCCCCGCCGACCACACCGACAGGAAACGAAATCGTGCCACCGCCTAACCCACAGCGCCGCGACCACCTGGCAGACGCGGCCATCACGGTGCTGGCCGAGCAAGGCTCACGCGGACTGACCCACAGAGCCGTCGACACCGCCGCCGCCGTACCGGCCGGCACGACCTCTCGCTACTTCCGCACCCGCGACGCGCTGCTCAACGGAGTCATCGAGCGGATCACCCGCCGGCTCGGCGAACACGTGGACGCCCACACCATCCGGCCGATCTCGCCCGCCGATCTGGAGGAAGCGCTGGTCGCCGTCCTGACGACGATGCTGACCGACGACCAGCACGACCCGCTGGCCCTGTTCGAGCTGCACCTGGAGAGCACCAGGAACCCCCGCCTGCGGCACACGCTGACCGACGCCCTGCACGGCCGAAGCGACCTCATCATCCGCCAATGCCGCGCCGCCGGAATCGACATCAGCCAGGACGACGCCATGCTCCTGGAGATGAGCGTGCTGGGCATTCTCTTCACCGCCCTCACCACCGGCGTGCCCGAATCCCCCGGCGAGCTGATCCGCACCGCCGTACGGGCTCTCCTGGCCCACCACCCAAAGCCGACGGCGACATAGCCCACTTCGGGGGCGCTCACACGAACCCGATGCCCCCATAGGGCCTTGTCCCGTATGGGTCTGGCCTTCCCGCGGCCCTGTGTGGGCTTCTTGCGGGGCTCTCCCCGGTCGCCGGGAAGGTGCCCCTGAAGCGGTGGTGCTCAGCGCCTGTCCAGCGGGCCGTCGCCTGGTCGCGGCTCATTCGTCTGACGCGGTACCGCTCCTCCGGAAGGCGCGGGTCGCCGCACCTGGCCTTCGCGGGGGACGATGAGATATGGGCCTTCGCATAGTGGTGGGCATGGAACGCGGCGCCGTCCCAGATGAACTGGCCGGCGCATTGCGGCGGGAGGGGGCGGTGGTGCTGCCACCGCGCCCGGAACTGCCGGATGTCCTGATAGCGCTGTTCCCCGACACGATGAGCGCCCCGGAGGCGGCCGAGCGGGCCGCGCGCCTGCGCGGCGTGGCCTACGCGGAACCGGAGGAGTTCCGCTTTGGCGGCTGAGGCGTCACGACCAGCTGACCGGCGACAACGGGATCGCGTCGCGTGGGTCGTGGAGGCGAAGCAGGGTCAGGCCGATCCCGGCGGTGCCCAGGAACAGGTCGGGCGTCTCGCCCCGATGGAGCTCGTGGGGCAGGCCGCACGGCCAGGTACCCATCCGGTCCCGGTGTTCGATCATCAGCGTGCCGATCTTCCGCGCCGCCCGTAGATGCGCGTCTTCCTTCAGGACGGTCGCGGCCGTGATGAGCAGCTCCGCGGCTCCGGACAGGCCGTGGCAGAGGGACAGATCGACGGGCTGGTGCTCGCGGGAGGCCGTTCCAGCGCGGATGGTCAAGTCCCGGACGGCCTGGATCGCGAGGGAGGCTTCGGCCAGGGCCGTGGTGTCCCGGGTCAGTTCGTGGGCGCGGAGTCTGCTCAGGCCGATCCCTACCGCGCCGTGACACCAGAAGGCGGGATAGCCGGGAGGCCGCGCGCGCAGGTCGGGCCAGTTGCCGTGGAAGGGCGAGCACCAGGAACGTTCGTAGCGCATGGCGGCGGTGGCCGCCTCGATGTCGCCGGTCTCCAGCAGGGCGAGGGCGGGCCCGGAGGCGCCATGGGCCAGGCCGGTCAGGTGAGGCGGCCAGGATCGGCCCCAGGGCTCCGGGGCCGAGGCGGCTTTGAGGTCACGTGCCAGGGACAGGGTGGCGTCGCGGAGGACGGGGTTTCCGGTGATCCGATGGGCGTGGGTGAGCCCGATGATGATCCCGGCGGTTCCGCTGATCAGGTCGTGGCCGCCGGAGGGGCAGGGCGTCCGGGTGATCGACAGGCAGAGTTTCTCGCCCTCGGTGACCAAGCCGTCGTCGCCCAGGAGCCGCCCGGCGAGCAGTGCTGCGAGGGCGATGCCGGTGGCGCCGTCGTACAGGCCCAGCCGGCTCTGCCGTACCAGGTCAGGGGCTTGAGTGAGGGAGCGGGTGATCGCTTCCGCGGCCAGGTTCGCGAAGCGGCCGGTGGGGTCGTGCCGCGCGGCGCAGCTCAGGAACAGGCCGATGCCGGCCGACCCGCTGTACAGGTCGTCGCCGGTGTCGCCGATCCGCACGTGTGGGTCGTCGTCCGTGCCGCCGACGATGGCGCCGTGCCAGTGGCCGCCTGGGCGCGCGCTCTCGGCCAGGTCGTGGGCGATGGCGATCGCGCTGTGCAGGAGCGCGCTCACGCCGCCGCCCATGGCCGGTGGAGAGCGATGCCCGCGGCGCTCAGGCCGTTCAGGAGGCTAGCGCGCAGATCCTTCCGATCGGTGTCCGCGCGCAAGGCCGCCACCAGCGCGGCCGCCAGCACCCGGCAGCGGCTCTGCCCGAAACTCTCGCCGCCTGCGGGTTGCTCGGCGTGGGCGAGGCCGGGAGCCAAGCGCAGGCTCAGCGGGGGAACGGCGGGCCGCAGCAGGGAGCCGATGTCCAGGTGGACCTCCTGGAGCGCGGTGTGCGCCTGTTCCTCGCGTTCGCGTTCGTAGTAGATGACGAGGCTGTCGACACGGGCGTAGCCGTCCGCGGCCGACGGGCACTTGAGCGAATGCCGCAGCCCCTCTCGTTCCAGGCACGCGGTGACCGCGTGCAGCACCGGCGCGGCGGCGCCGGCGGGCAGGTTCAGGTAGGCCCGGTTGATGGGAGGTTCGGGCTCGTCGGGGGAGCGGGCGCACCAGAATCCGCTGTCCTGATCCGTCCAGTCTTGGCGGCGTACGACGTCGAGCAGGTCACCGGGAGCCGGCGGTACGGCCGGGCGCAGCGGCAGGACGTAGTCCCCCGGCTGGACGGCCCGCGAGCGCCCCTGCCGGGACACCACGCAGCGCCCGTCGGGCGAGGCGGCTGTGACGAGCCAGCCACCGTCGAACCGCTCGGCTCCCGCGTGCGCGGCGCGCAACAGCGCGGTGAGGTCGCCCATTCTGGCCGGGGGGTCGACACCGAAGGGCGGCAGGTACCAGCCGGTGTAGAGGGCGTCGGTCACGCGTTCGCAGGCGTCGGCGGCGGCCGGATCGCACCGTTCGCCCGCCACGCGCACACCGTCGTCGTCCGCGATCTCCACGAGGTTCACCAGCCGGTCCAGCGCGATCAGCACGGAATGCCTCATGCGGGTCTCCGCGTCGTGGCCAGGCGCAGGGCCAGCTCGACAGCCGGCTCGGCGGCGCGGGGGTCGGCCGTGTGCTCGGCCTGTTCCAGGGCGAGGTGCGCGAGCCGGGCGATCGTGAACAGCTCGCGACGCCGGGTGGAGTCTCCCGACGCTCCATAAGCGTCGACGAACGCCGGGATATGGGCACCTGTGTGGAAAGCGAGTTGGTCGGCGATGACGCAGGCGACGTCCCAGGCCGGATCGCCCAGCCCGGACAACTCCCAGTCGATCACACGAATCCGATCGCCGGCCACCACGCAGTTGTCGGCCTTGAGATCCCCGTGCACCAGGCAGCCGGCCCGCCACGCGGCGGCGCCTTCCCGGAGGACGTCGCTCAGTAGCGGGTCCGCAGCCAGACGGGCGCCGAGATCGCGCGCGGCGTCGGTGGTCAGCGCCCACTCCTCGGGCGAGGTGTCCGGCAGCCGCAGGATTCCCGCCGACCTGGTCGGCGGGATCGGCAGCCCGGACGTCGCGCGATGCCAGCCCGAACACAGCTCTCCCAGCGACGCGGCGCTCTGGGCGGTGAAAGCCGTCAGCGGCCGCCCGGCCGCGCCGATCACGAGGACCTGCGCGCGCTCGTCGAGGAGGACGGCCCGCGGAACGGCGGCCGCCAGCGCGTCGTTCCATCCGGCCAGCCGGTAGGCCAGCAGTTCGGCCGCCAGATCCCGCCCGCTGTCCCGGGCGCTTCTGCTCAGCCGTTTGACCACGTGCCCGGCGGCCAGCCGTACGTCATGGAAGCGCGACAGATCGACGATCTCGGCGCCCGCGGCGTCGATCCCCGCCGCCGCGAGCGCCTGAACCGCGGACGGCGGATCACGCCAGGCCGCAGCCGTCACTGTCCGTAGTCGATTCCGTAGGGGTCATCGCCATATGGGTCATAGCTCTCATAATCCTCGCCCATACCCAGCGGCGATCCTGGTCCCGTCGGACAGCGGATCTGGACCGACCTGCACGGAATCTGGATGGATGGGCAGGGAAGCTGAACGGTGACCCGGCAGATCACCTCACGGGTCAGGGGTACGCACGGAATTCGGATGGACGGGCAGGTGAAGATGGGCAGGGACGGGCGGCACGGGACGGGCGTCAGCGTCCTCCTCGGCGGGCAGGCGCGATCCAGCGCGGCCCTGGCATCGACCAGACCCGAGCCGTACTGCTCGTTCGGCAGCGGATCACCGGGATTGTCCCGCAGCGGCCGTGCGGTGTCCCGGATGATCTGCCCGACCTGCGCGCCCGGCAGTCCGGGGTTGCAGGAAAGGATCAGCGCCGCGACGCCCGCGACATGCGGGGCGGCCATCGACGTGCCGTTCGAGATGGCGTAGGTGTCGTCCCAGTAGGTGCTGAGCACGTTGACCCCGGGCGCCGCCACGTCGATGTGCGGTCCCGTTTGCGAGAAGGCGGCCCGGCGATCGGTGGCCTCGATCGCGCCGACGGCGATCACATCGGGGAAGGCTGCCGGGAAACTGGGATTGTTCGTCCCGTCGTTGCCCATGGCCGCGACCACGACGACGCCCCGGCCGATGGCGTAGGCGACGGCGTCGCGCTCCACGAACGTGTTGGCGCTCCCGCCCAGGCTCAGATTGATCACGTGGGCGCCGTGGTCGGCCGCCCACCGGATGCCGGCCGCGATATCGGCCGAACTGCCCATGCCCCTGATACGGCCCGTCGGCGTGTGCCTGACACGGGCCAGCACCCGGACCGGCAGCAGGCGGCAATTCCAGGTGACCCCGGCCACGCCGACGCCGTCGTTGCTCAGGCAGGCGATCGTGCCCGCCACGTGGGTGCCGTGCCCCACTTCGTCCTGCGGGTCGTTGTCCCTGCCGAAGAAGTCGCCTTCCAGTACGAAGCCCGGGGGAAGGCCGGCCGGTGTGGGATTGGGTCCCAGATCGACCAGGTCACTCCCGGGCAGCAGCAGCGGGGCCAGCTGAGGATGATTCAGATCCACGCCCGAGTCGACGACCGCGACGGTGACGTTCGCACTGCCCGTGCTGCGGTCCCACGCCGCCGGACAGTTGATCTTCGCCAGTCCCCACTGCTGCGCGTAGTCCGGATCATTCGGTACGGCGAAGCTCTCGCGATACCGGTTCGGTTCGGCCGCCTCGACCTCCCCCAGCGCGGCGAGCCGGTCGACCACGTCGCCGACCTCGTTGGCGGGATCGAAGCGCACCTTGTACGTCGCGGTCATCGGGGTGAGCTCCGCCGCGACCGCGAACCCCCGCTCGACCCGCGGGGGAGGCGGCGGATGCACCGCGGTGACGGAGGTGACGCCAATGCCATTGAGGACGCCGTCCAGGTCGTCGACGCCGAAGCCGGCGGAGAAGCCCGTCAGGCCACGGGAGGGTCCCGCCGGGATGCTCACCGTGAGGCCGGCCGCCACTTCCGTCCGGAGCTGCACCACCACCTCCCCGGGGACGACGTTGCCGGCGTCCGGGCCGAAGATCGGAAGGTAGTCGTCGCCTGAACCGTGCATGGCGCCTCCGTTTCCGGATGAACGGCCCTCAGCGTCTCACCGCGTCAGGGCGTCAACAAGGCGCGGAGGGTGTCCTGATGCGGCCATGACCAGGACAAACGGGCTCTTGGCCGGGATACTGCAGCTCCGGCGTCGACTCGGATGCCGGTCGCGACCGGCTCTGGTTCGCGGCCTTCGCCGTGACTGATGCAGCGCGGCCGACGTGCTTCCGGGATCGGCTACTTCAAACTCTTCACGCACCCGGCGAAACGCGCGGTGGCGGATCCACGGCTAAGGTGCAGTGCGTCTCCGCCTGGAAGCCCTCCAGGTAGGCGATGGCGGTCACACTCCAGGCGTACACGCGAACGGTCCGGAGGAATCTGATCTGGAATGAACGCACCCAATGACCCTGCCGGCTCCGCCAGGTCCTCCCGGGATCCGGCGTCGGCCGGCGCGTCACCTCCCCGCATCGCGGAACCCACCCAGGAAGAACTGGACGGGTTGCCAGTCGAAAAGCGACTGGAACTACTGGAGGCCCAACGGCAGCGCGATGACCAGGAGCGCGAACGCCGACGGCTGAACCGCCACCAGTGGTTCAACAGCGTAGGGATCCTGCTGGGCGCCCTCTTCACCGCCGGCAGCCTGATCGTGACCGCAGTTACGTTGCGCAACGGGCAGGAGGAGCTGCGAACCGCACGCGAGGGACAAATCACCGATCGGTACACCAAAGCAGTCGAACAACTTGCTTCGCCCGCGACCGATGTGCGGTTCGGTGGGATCTACGCCTTACAGCGGATCGCCGCCGATTCCCCTAGGGACCGCCTCACCGTGCGCAGCGTGCTGGCGGCGTTCGTCCGCAACCACGATCTGTGCGCGCCACGGCCCGCGCCGCAATGTACCGCCTCAATCGCCGAACTCGCCGTGGTCCGGAACATCGCGGACGTGCCGCCAGATGTCCACGCGGCCCTCACCATCGCCTCTGGCCTGACTGTCCCGGGGGACCCGCTCACCGACTTCTCCCAGGTCCGCTTCCCCCGCGCGGCGCTCGAGGGCATCCGGCTGAGCCGTGCGGACCTGGAGGGGGCCGATCTGACGTGGGCCGGGTTGCGGGGCGCGGACCTGAGTGGTGTGAACGCGCCGGAGGCGTGCCTCACCTACGCGCGGCTACGTGGCGCAGACCTGAGCAAGGCGAACCTGAGACTCGCCGAACTGTCCGGAGCCGATCTGACAGGAGCGAACCTGTCCGGCGCCGATCTGCGCGGTGCCGATCTGCAGGGCGTGACCGGGATGACCCCAGACCAGATCCGGGCCGCCGCCAGCACCGACTCAGCCACCCGGTTTGGCGAGAAACGGGTCGGACCACAATCATGCGGACCGCCCAACAAGCTCGGCGGACCGCTCGAAGGAGACCCCGAACCTCTCCACTCCGGGTAACGCCGGAGAGCGGACCATGCCTCAACGCCGCACCCATCCACCTCCCGCCACCTCACGGAGGGGGCCAACGTCGCCGAGCCGGTCTGGGGCGGGTGAAGGCTTCACCATGGGCATGCGGTTCTGCGGCCGAGGCGTAACGCCCCTTCGATCATGGCCACGTGTCATCAAGATCATGGCCAAGTACAGCCAGGACATCGGCCCGAATCCGTTGATGCGCGGGGAGACCGCCGTCCACGTGCTGAGTGCGCCGGTGCTCTTGGGAATGCCGACACCTATCGTGTCGTCATTTCGGAACGTTTTCTGATCTTGCCGAGGGTGAGCTGGCTGGCCCGGATGTCGGAGATCAGCACGTACGCGACCAGCAGGAGGCCGAGACACAGGGCGGCGGCGCCCCACCAGGGGATCTCGGCGAGCAGCAGGTTGCCGTCGCGGTCGCTCAGCGACCTGATCACCATCGTGACCGCGGCCACCACCACGGTGCCCATCAGCCAGCTTCGCAGGCGTGGCAGGCTTTCCATGTTCCACAACCGGACCCGCCACGTCATGAACACGGCCAGGACGCCGAGCAGCGCGCAGAATCCGATCAGCCACCAGGGCAGCGCGAACGACTGCTGTTCGGCGATCTGTGCCTGGGCGGCGCGCAACCGGGCCTCGGCCTTGCGCTGGGCCGTGACGGCGGCGTCGAGCTGCTTCTGGAGCTGCGCCACGCTCTTGTCCTGACGCGCAGGCGGCGTGGCGGCCTCGGTCGGCAACATGCGTGCCACGACGGTCAGCATGATCGCGACGAATGCCAGCGCCAGCACGATGGCCATGAACAGGTCGATGAAGCGCAGGTCGAGCGGCGGCGCGAACGACCTGGCCGGGCGCCTTCTCACGGCTCCCTCACCAGCGTGTACTTCTGCGGCCTGCTCTCGGCGGCGCTCAGTCGTTCCACCGCCGTGCGCAGCGCGTCGAGGCCCTTGACCAGCTCCTCCGTCCTGCCTCTGGACTGGGCCAGCTCCTGCGTCAGCCCCTGCATCGCCGGGGCCGCCTGTTTCGCGGGCAGCCGCGCGACATAGGTCAGGAACACCTCGTCCGCGGCCACCACGCCGGCCCGCTCGGCCCGCTCGACCAGCGCCATCGCGCCGAACGCGAGCACGCTCAGGAACAACGCGATCAGCGTGACGCCGAAGGCCGACGCCAACTCCGGCAGCACGTGCTGCTTGAGCGCGGTGATCAGCACGGAGGGGTCGCCCTGGCTGTCCAGGGCGCTGGAGAACGAGCTGACCATCTCGGCCATCGTCAGCGCGGTGCCGATGAATCCGAAGACCGGCAGCGCCCAGATCAGCGTGTGGTCAAGGTGATGCTTGTTGGCCATCTCGCCGTCGTCCAGAGCCGAGCGCGCGCTCAGCACCGCCTCGCAGTCGTTGCCGGCCTCGGCCGCCTCACGGAACAGCTTGAGCCGCCGCGCCACGAGCGTGTCCTCGTTCGCCTTCACGGCCTGAACGTTCACCCTGGCCCGGGTGATGGCGGCGTTCTCCCGCCGGATGTCCGGCACCGCCCGCGCGATCCTGAGCACGGTGGTCAAGAACACCCCGATGATCACCGTGACCACCAGCTCCGCCGCCGCCGGGGCGGTGGCCGCCCCCACGGACACCAGCACCGCTTCCACCGCTCCGGCCACCATCAGCAGCACGGAGACGATCAGGGCGACCACCGGCGCGAACACCGAGTGATGCCAGTCGTACCTTGACACTCGTCAACCTCACTCCGGCACAAGAATTGTCAAAGCAATACCCAAGCACACGTAAAGCGATTAAAGGTGACGGTGAGGCATCGGATCTCTGGGAGTTCGGCGATGGGACGCCGGTCGGTGAAGCGCCTGGAACTCCGCTTCGGACAGGACCCGCATGTCGCGGCCCTGGGTGGATCCCCTCCGCGAGGAGCTGCGTGATCAGTGGGTACGCGTCTTGCGGCTCCTCGATCCAAAGCCGCGACGCCACGATGAAGACCTTGGTCCGGAGAATGATCCTGCGCAGCGTCATCCGCGCTCGAGTCGCGTGACGTGACCTCCAAGGATGGAAGCCGAGCACTCGGACGAGGGCGGTCGCCACGTGAATGGCTCCTGGCCGGACTTGGCGGATGGATTCGGCCCTCACGGGATCCACGGAGAGGTGGCAGCCATGGGTAGGAGGGGTCAGGCCAGTCCGCCGGTGACCATCAGCCTGGGGGTGGCCGCGTGGTTGGGGGAGGGGGCGTGCAGGAGGTGGGGGTGCATGAAGACCACGTCGCCCGGCTCGCCCGTCAGCTCGACCACCCGCACGGGGATGCCGGAGATCCGCGCTCCCCGCTCGACGAACCGCGCGACGCGTTCGGTCGCGGGCCCGGGGCGGCGGATGCCGTCCAGCCAAGGATGTGCGTTGAGGATCGCGTCGCGGACGGTTGGTGAACGGCCGAGCTCCGCCTCTCCTGCCCGCCGGAGGAAGTTCGCGACCAGCCGGTGTGAACCGGCCAGGACCACGGTGCCGCCTCCCGCCGGCTCGACGGGGGCGAGGTAGCCCAGCCACTTCAGCAGCAGGGCGCCTCTGGCGGGGAAGTCGATGTGCCAGCCGCCGAGCGGCACGTCCCACACGCCCGGCGTCGGGAACGTGACGAGTGGGTCACCCCAACTGAACGGCTGAGGCCAGTCCGCGCGCCCCAGCAGCGCGTCGATCGCGGCTACGACCGCTGGGGAGGCGAGCCGGTCGAAGGCTCCGGCTTTCCGCAGCGCGCCCAAGCCGCGAGGTTCCGCGATGGTCCATGTGCCGGGCCGTTCGCGGAAGATGCCGTGCTTGCGCGCGAGCTCGGACCACAGGGCCCGCGCCATGTCGTCGACGGCATCGGCGAAGGCGCGAGCTTGGGCGCCTCACGGGTGTCTGGAGGGCTCGTCCCGGGCGGAGAGTGTGCCGCGGACGGTGCGCAGCATCCGGGTCAGTGCTTCGGCGTCCTGGCCGGACAGGCCGATCGCCTGTGGAGCGTTGAAGGCCACCACCGCGGGAAGGACGCGGTCCAGAACCGCCTGGCCGGCCGGGGTGATCCGCAGCCTCGCGCGCCGGCCGCGGCCGCCCGGCCCCTCGCGTTCGACGAGGCCCCGCTCGATCAGCGTCACCGCCACCTCGCCGAGGCTCTGTGGCCGCACCATGATCACTCGGGCGAGTTCGGCCTGGTTGAGGTCTTCGCCTGTGGCGAGCGAGGCCAGCACGCCGAACTGGACCGGGGTGAGCCCGACCGTTCCGAAGACCTCGGTGAAGCCTCGGGCGACGACGTAGGAGGTCTGGATCAGTTCCCAGAGCGGCAGGTCCGGCGCACCCGCCTGTTTATCGGCGTGCGTCTCGGAGTGCTCAGGCACCGCGGGCTCCGGCCAGGGTACGGCCCAGCCGGGCGGCCGAGGCGAGGACCGGCAGGCCGAGGCGGGCCGCCCGCGTCCCCACGGGGGTGGCGAGCAGGTTCATCCAGCCCAGAGGCCTCAGCGACGTGCGTACGGCCTCGGGGGCGTAGCCGGCCATGCGGGTCTGGAAGCGGCGCACCGCCAGCGGGATCGTGGACGTGCCCTCGCGTACCTGGATCAGTTCTTGCGCGAGGATGTCGGCGTCGCGGATCGCCGTGGCCGCGGCCATGCCGCCGGTGGGTGGCATGGCGTGCACCGCGTCGCCGAGCGCGGTCACGGCGCCGGCCGGCCACGGGGTGAGATCGGTGTCCGCGGTCGCGGCGTGGAAGCCGAAGAAAGCAGCCGTGGCGGGGTCGGCGGCGCGCACCAGCGCCCGTACCGGCGCGCTCCAGCCGCGCAGCAGCCCGTCGGTGAGCCGGATCAGCCCGGCGCCGGCGAGTTCGCGCGGGCGCCCAGGATAGATCCCATCCGGCGCCATCAGCCCCCAGACGAGCGCGGGCGGCTCGATGATCGGCTTGACCCGCGCGCAGGCCGCCGGATCGACCATGGAACCGGCGCCGGGGTCGTGGAGACTGAGGAAGAGCCCGGTGCCGCCGGGACCGAACGCCAGCGCCGGGCCCTGCGCCAACAGTGCCGGAACCAGGGGCCTGGTATCGGCGCTCAGCGGCGTGCGAGCGGCGATGCCGCTCACCCCCACGGGGGCGGACGTCGGGCGCCCGGCAAGCGCCGCCGCGACCCGCGACCCCACGCCATCCGCGCCGACCAGCAGGTCAGCGGTCTCCGTGCGGCCGTCGGCGAAGGACACGGTGAGCGTGCCGCCGGGGTTGGCGCGGTACCCGGTGAACTCCGAGCCCAGCCGCAGCGCCTCCCCCAGGCCGTGCGCCAGCAGCCGGCGCAGCGGGATCCGGCCGATCATCAGCGTGTCCGTGGCCCCGTCGCGCGACTCCTGAAACAGCAGCCGCATCCGGTGGTCGGTGACCGCGAACCGAGTGAACGACCGCGACCCCGCTGAGCTCGCGAGCAGCGCCTGGTAGAGATCTGGCGCGAGGCGGCGGCGCAGCGCCCGGCAGGCGCGCTCGTCCAGATGGAGCCGATAGCCGCCGGTGGATTCCACAGTCTGATCCCGCTCGTGCACGACCACGTCGATCCCCTCGCCACGCAGCGCCTGGGCCAGCGTCAGCCCGCCCATCCCGGCTCCGATGATCACGACTCTCACGGCTCACCTCGAATCAGGAACCTGATACTTAAGAATAAGGTACCTGATTGTGGGTGCTGCCGGACATCGTGTGTGGTCCCGCGTGGACACTCGGCGTCCGCGCCCCGGCGGGCCGCGCGGCGAGGAGAGCGCCGCTCAGGCGACGCTGATCAGCTTGATCAGCTGCCGTCTGAACTGCTCGTAGTCGTCCACGGCGCCGAGCAGTTGCTCCGAGGTGCGTTCGGCCTCGTGGGCGAGTGCCAGGGTCGCGGTGCCCGGTTCGGTGATGGTCACCGAGACGCGCCGGCGGTCCCGCTGGTCCGCGTGCTTGCCGACGTACCCGGCGCGCCGCAGGTGCTCGATCGTGCGGCTCATCGTCTGGTCGGTCACGCGGCACAGCCCCGCCAGTTCGCGCTGGGTGAGCGGCCCCTCGGCCAGGTGATGCAGGGCGATCAGGCCGGCGTGCGTCAGTCCGTGCGCGGCGAGGAACTCATGGAAGCGCCCCTCCACCAGGCGTGCGGCCACCGACAGCAGCCGGCCGGTGGGCCAGGAGTCGATGTCGGCCACCCGTTCATTGTCCCACCTCGCGATCGTGAACCGGCTCAGGAGATCGCAGCCTTTTCGCGATCGCCAGGCCGAGCCAGATCATCCCGGCGAGCACGGCCACCACGAGGTATTCGATGGCCGGGATCCGGCCCACGGCCAGCACGCCGGACAGGTCGTGGCGCAAGCCGTACACCAGCAGGGAGCCGAAGGCGTAGGCCAGCCCCAGCGACCAGCGCACCCCGCGCGGCAGGCCCAGGCCGTGCATCTGGGTGATGACGAAGACGCCGAGGAAACCGAACAGGAACATCGGCCAGATCCCGTCCGGCCCGCCGCTCATCACGGCGACGAGCGTGCCGTGGACGGCGACGGCCAGTTCCAGGGTGAGCGTCCACCAGCGGTTGGTGTGGGCGCGGGTGAGGAACAGGCTGCCCTGCAACAGCAGCAGGAACATGTAGAAGAAGCCGATCAGGTGGCCGCTGGTGGCCTCCATGGGGTGGTACCAGAAGGTGTAGACGGCGGCCCAGCTGAACAGGTAGCCGTGATAGCGGCGGGCGAACCGCACCACCTGTGCGCCGATCGGGGCCGGTTTGCCGAAGAACATGCCGCGCCGGCGGTTCTCCATGAGCAGGACGACCACCAGCAGCAAGATCACCGAGCCCTGGGAGCTGAAGATCGACACGTCCTGGGCCAGGCCGTCGTAGAACAGCTGCGTCTGGGCCATGTGCAGGGCGATGAAGACGGCGTTGACGCCGAGCGCGACGACGTTGACCGGATGCAGGCCGGGCGTGTGGCGGCCCACCCTGGTCTGCGCGTAGTAGATGAGGCCCCATAGGGCGAGTTGGTGGGCCGCGTAGGGGAGCCAGGCCGACAGCCGGGTCCACAGGGTCGGCTCAGGAAGCTTCCAGTAGTACCAGGACGCGCCCTGGTCGGGCAGGAGCGTGACGCCGTGCATGCGCTGGCCGAGCAGCCAGACCAGGGCGGTGATGATCGCGCCGGCCAGCACGCCCGCGGCGAGGGTCCGGCCTGGGCCCCAATTGTTCAGCATGCTGACTATTGTGCTTATGCTCAGCCTGCTGAACAAATTTCTCCAGGAGGGCAACCGCCGGCCCGTCGGCTCCGAATAGGCGTATGTGGAGCTGTTCGACCGGTTTCCTTTCTGGGGAAGTGATCATGGAACGACGCAGGATCGCGGTGATCGGCAGCGGCATCGCCGGTCTCACCGCGGCCTACGTGCTGCAACGAGACCACGACGTGACCCTGTTCGAGGCCGACGAGCGGCTCGGCGGCCACGCGCACACCCACGACGTGCCGACCGGGGCCGTGGACAGCGGCTTCATCGTGCACAACCGCCGGACCTATCCGCTGCTGACGCGGCTGTTCGCCGAGCTCGGCGTCGAGACCCGCGCATCGCAGATGAGCCTGTCCGTTTCGTGCGCGGGCTGCGGGCTGGAGTACGCGGGCGGCAAGGGACTGACCGGGCTTCTGGCCCAGGGCCGGGTACGGCCGGCGTACCTGCGCATGCTGGGTGAGGTGCCGCGCTTCCGCCGGGCGGCGCGGCAGGCCCTGGCCTCGGGCCAGGATCGGACGCTCGGTGAGTTCGCCAGCGGCTTCACCCCCTACTTCGGCACGCACTTCCTCGCGCCGCTGATCTCGGCGGTCTGGTCGTGCACACCGGCCAGGGCCTTGCAGTATCCGGCCCGCCACCTGTTCACCTTCCTGCGTAACCACGGGATGCTGGCGGTGGGCGGATCTCCGCGCTGGCGCACCGTCGTCGGCGGCTCGCGCGCCTATGTGGAGCGCATCGCCAAGCACCTGCCGGCCGTGCGCACAAGCTGTCCGGTGATCCGGCTGCGCCGCTCGGGCGACGGCGTGGAGCTGGTCGCCGATGGCCGGCACACCTTCGCGGCCGCGGTCGTGGCCACCCATCCCGACCAGGCGCTGCGCCTGCTGGCCGCGCCTACGGAGGCCGAGCGTGAGGTGCTCGGCGCCTTCACCTACTCGCGCAATGAAGCCGTCCTGCACACCGACACCACGGTCCTTCCGCGGGCCGCCGGGGCGCGGGCGTCGTGGAATCTGCGCATGGACTGCCGTGCCGCCGCCGTGCCGAGTGTGCGGGTGAGCTACGACATGAACCGCCTGCAGGGCCAGCCGTACCTGGTCAGCCTGGGTGAACCGATCGCCGCGCACCATGAGATCGCGCGCATGGTCTACCGGCATCCGGCATACACCCCCGAGTCGGTCGCGGCGCAACGGCGCCTGCCCTGGCTCAACGATCGGCGCATCGCCTTCGCCGGCGCCTACCACGGTTGGGGATTCCACGAAGACGGCTGCCGCTCCGGGCTGCTGGCCGCCCAGGCGCTGGGCGGTGACTGGTGATCCTCTACGAGTGCGTGATCACCCACGCCAGGGCCGAGCCGGTGCGCAACACCTTCCGCTACCGCACGGCACTGTGCCTGGCCGATGCCGACGAACCACCACGCGGATCGCTGGTCGCGCCGCCCGCGGGCCGTGGTGACCTCGACGCGTTCCTTGCCCGCCATGAGCTGGCCGCCGACCGGGTGCTGACCCTGGCCCACCACCGGCTGCTGGGCTGGGCCTTCGACCCCTTGCGGGTGCACTGGTGCTTTTCCGGCGGCCGGCTCGCGGCCACGGTCGCCGAGGTGCGCAACACCTACGGCGGGCGCCACCGCTACCTTCTGCGGCCGGGCGCGCGCGAGGCCGCCAAGGAGTTTCACGTCTCGCCCTTCAACGAGGTCGACGGCTTCTACCGCATCGATCTGCCGATCCCCGATGAACGGCTCCGCCTGACGGTCACCCTGCACCGGCAGGGCAGGCCCCCTTTCGCCGCCAGTGTGCGCGGACGCAGGGTGCCGGCCATGAAGGCGCGTCACGTCCTGGCTCCGGTCTTCACCAGCGCCCGCATCCGCCGCCAGGGGATCGGCCTGTATCTGCGTGGGCTCACGATCCAGCCGCCTGGAGTGGACCGATGACCGCCTGGTTGCGGGCCCAGCTGGCCCGGCAGCTGTTCCTGCACGTCGCCCGCCGCATGGGCCCCGCCTTGACCGGACTTCGACTCCATCGGCCCGACGCGTTCTTCCGCCGGGTGGGCGCTGATGGGCTGATCGGGTTCGGCGAGTCCTACACGGCGGGAGACTGGGACGCCGACGACCTCGTCGGCGTGCTGACCGCGCTGGCCGGCGAGGTCGGCACGCTCGTGCCGCCGTCACTGCAGCGGCTGCGGCGGCTGGCCCTGCCGAGGGCTCCGCTGGCCGTACGCGGCAGCCCGGAGGGGGCGCGCCGAAACATCGCGCGGCACTACGACCTGTCCAACGAGCTGTTCGCCGCCTTCCTCGATGAGGGCATGACCTACTCGGCGGCCTGGTTCGCCGACCCGGCCGCCGCGACGTGGGCCGACCTGGCGCCCGCGCAGCACCGCAAGATCGACCGCCTGCTGACGCAGGCCAGGGTCGGGCCGGGCACGCGCCTGCTGGAGATCGGCAGCGGATGGGGCGAACTGGCCATCCGCGCCGCCCGGCGAGGCGCCGACGTGGTCTCGATCACCCTGTCCGAGGAGCAGGCGCAACGGGCCCGCGAACGAGCGAGCGCCACCCGCTTCCCGGGAAAGCCGGACTTCCGGCTCTGCGACTACCGCGAAGTCGACGGAAGCTACGACGCGATCGTCAGCGCCGAGATGATCGAGGCCGTCGGCGCCCGGCATTGGCCGGACTACTTCGCGGTGCTCCGGCGGCGCCTGGCCCCGGGCGGCCGGATCGCGCTGCAGGCCATCACGATGCCGCACGATCGCATGCTGGCCACACTCGGCACGCACACCTGGGTGCAGAAGCACATCTTCCCCGGCGGCATGCTGCCCTCTGTCCCCGCGATCGAGAGCCTGCTCGGGCCGCTGCGCATCGTGGAACGGCTGTCGCTACGCGAGCACTACGCCCACACCCTGAGACTGTGGCGCGAACGCTACACGCAGCAGCACGACCTCATCACCAAACTCGGCTTCGATGAGACCTTCCACCGCATGTGGAGGTTCTATCTCGCCTACTCCGAAGCCGGATTCCGCTCCGGCTACCTCGACGTCTGGCAGCTCACCATGGAAAGGGGACGCCCTTGACGACGATCGCGGCCCGAGCGGGACACTCGATCGACGCGCTCTTCGGCGGAAGGCCGCCGGTGACGATCCGGTTCTGGGACGGCAGCACACACGGCGACGGCCCGGCGCTCGAACTGCGCAGCCCCGTCGCCGCCCGGCACCTGCTGTGGAGTCCGGGCGAGCTCGGCCTGGCCAGGGCCTACATCAGCGGCCACCTCCGTTTCCACGGTGACCTCACCCAGACCCTGCGCCGGGTACGCGCCGCGCCCGCCTTCCGCCCACGCCCGCGCGACCTGCTGGCGCTGATCCGGTTGCCGGGCGTGCTCGGCCCCCGGCCCGCGGTCCCGGCCGCGGAGGCACGGCTGCGCGGCCGGTTGCACACCCGCGGACGCGACCGCGCCGCCATCGCCCACCACTACGACCTGTCCAACGCGTTCTACCAGCTCCTCCTGGATGATTCGATGGCCTACTCGTGCGCCGTCTTCGGACCCGGCGACGATCTGGAGCGGGCGCAACGCCGCAAACTCGACCGCATCTGCGACGACCTGAACCTGCGGCCCGGCATGCGCATCCTCGACGTCGGCTGCGGCTGGGGATCACTGGCCCTGCACGCGGCGCGCGAGCGGGGTGTGGCGGTCGTCGGCGTCACGCTCTCGGCCGCCCAGCGGCGGTTCGCCCTCGACCGGGCCGCAGGACTACCGGTGGACATCAGGTCGCAGGACTACCGCGACCTCGCCGACGGCCCCTACGACGCGATCAGCTCCATCGAGATGGGCGAGCACGTCGGCCAGGCCGGCTACCCCGGCTACGCGGCCGCGCTGTACCGGCTGCTGCGCCCCGGCGGCAGAGCGCTCATCCAGCAGATGTCGCGCGATCGCCGGCCCGGCGGCGGGCCGTTCATCGAACGCTACATCGCCCCCGACATGCACATGAGACCCCTGGCGCGGACCACCGCCATGCTGTCGCGCGCCGGATTCGTGGTGGATCACACCCGCTCGCTCGGGCACCACTACGTGCGGACCGTCCAAGCCTGGCAGGACCGGTTCAATCAACGCCTGGCGGAGGTCAGGACACTGATCGGCGAGGAGCGCGCCCGCGTGTGGCAGCTGTACCTGGCCGGCGGCCTGCTCGCCTTCGAGCAGGGCCGCATGGACGTTCATCAGATCGTGCTGAGGAGACCACGGTGAACGTCTTCCTGTCCTGCGCGGCCACGGTGGCCTTCCTCATGGTGATCACCTTTGGAGTGGCGATCAAGGTGGGCAAGCACGCCGTGATCGACGCGGCCTGGGGCCTCGGCTTCGCCGTCATCGCGCTGGCCGCCTTCCTTCAGGGCGGCGGCGATCCGCTGCGCGGTTCGCTGCTGCTCGCCCTGACCTGCCTGTGGGGGCTACGACTGGCCCTGCACCTCGGCCGGCGGGTCGCCGGCGGCGGCGAAGACCCCCGCTACGAGACCCTCCTGGCCAAGGCCCCGGGCAGCCGCGACGCCTACGCCTTCCGGACGATCTACCTCACCCAGGGCCTGATCATGTTGTTCGTCTCGCTGCCCGTCCAGGTCGGCATGACCACGACCGGGCCGGTCGGCCGGCTGGGCTGGGCGGGCGTGGCGCTGTGGCTGGTCGGGTTCGTCTTCGAGACCGTCGGCGACCGGCAACTGGCCCGCTTCCGCGCCGACCCCGCCAACAAGGAACGCGTGCTGGACACCGGTCTGTGGCGCTACACACGCCACCCCAACTACTTCGGCGACGCCGCCATCTGGTGGGGACTCTTCCTCATCGCCGCCGAACGCCGGCCCGGCGTCCTGACCCTCCTCTCTCCGCTCGTCATGACGTACTTCCTGCTCGCCAAGACCGGCAAGCCCCTGCTGGAACGGCGGCTGTCGGCCACCCGGCCGGGATATGCCGACTACGTCCGCCGCACCAGCGGCTTCATTCCTCTGCCGCCCAAGCGCCGATGAGCGTGCGCCAGGCGAGCGCTCGGCGTCTGCCGTGAGGTCATGCGTCGTTGGTCCCCTTTGACGCGGTACGCTCTTGCCGCCCTCCCCGGATCGGGTTGCTGCGACGGCCCAGCGGAGAAAGGTGGCGGACCCGTGAGTGCTCCGCCACCTGGTAGCCATCCGGCAGACCATGACCCGGCCCCGATGAGAGGGCACGAAGTCACGCGGGCGTGAGGCGTACCTGCAAGGGGCGTCCGTCGACGGTCTCGAAGGTGATGATCGTGCGATCGCCGTGCGCGCGGGCGGTGCAGGGCTGGTCGTCGTCCGCGCGCCACCGGCCCGCCACGGTGACCCGCAGCAGGTGGGGGTGGCTCGCGCTGGTCAGCCACCGCCGCGACCACGGGCTGAAGTGGCCGACGTAGCGCCCGCGCTCGTACTGGTCGTGGTCGATCCCGGAGTAGAGCCGCAGGTCGGGGTCGCTCACGGCGACCACCAGAGCCTCGCCGTCCCGGCGGGTGAGCAGCAGCGCCGGGGTGTCGACGCGGCGGATCACCCCGTCCAGGCCGGTCGGCTCGAAGACGGCGTAGCCGGTGATCCCGGTCTGCCGGTCGGTGACCACGTGGGCGCGGGTGTCGGCCCGCTCCACCGTGTACGGCGCCCGCTGCGCCTCCGCCATCCCGGCGGCGAACGCGGCCATCCCCTCGGCGGTCGCGCCGACGACCATGGCGTAGTGGTAGGCCCCCTGCCGCGGCGCGGTCCCATGTTTGATCCAGGCGGTGGAGAAGTCGCCGGCGGTGGCCGCCTCCGTGGCGTTGTGCCGGGAGGACTGGGGCCCGCGCGACACCCCGACCCGCTGGCCGGGGGGCAGGTAGTAGCCGATTCCCTTGTCGTCCAGCAGCCACCGCGCCCCCGTCTCGGCGGCCGGATGGGGATACGGCAGCGCGGTCCCGTCGGCCAGCACGTCGCCCACGTGCCGGGTCTGGAAGAGCGTGGTCTCGGTGTCGTTGACCGCGTCGTCGTTGGTGATGCCGGTGCCGAGCGCGACCACTCGCTCGTCGAACAGGAACACCGACTTGCGGGCCCGGTGCGAGCCCTCGTACCTGGGGTGCTCGCGCAGGTCCATGGCGAACAGGCCGTGCTTGTCGTCGATGCTGCACGAACCGGCGAAACGCGAGTCGGTGAGCAGCATCTCCTCGATCGCCCCGGTGAGATCCCCGCGGAGCCGGTCGAGCGGCTTGTGGATGGTGGTGGTGCCCGGCCGCCGGTTCCAGTCGTAGCCGTTGTGCGCGTAGCCGCTGTCGAGGTTGGTCACCGGCTCGCCGCGGTGCAGCACCTGGATCTGGCCGTAGGTGTTGTAACGGCCGTACCAGTTCGCGCCGACGTAGATCTCGGTGCTCCACAGGTAGCGGTTGTGCCCGCGCACGCTGACCTGCCAGTCGCCTCGCCGGTGCACGTTCAGCGCGGCGTAGTTGAGCGTCCAGTTGCCGGTCGGCGACGCCTCCGCGGTGATGCCGCGCGCGGCCAGCCGGGCGGCCAGCGCCTTCTGCGCGCCGCTGGGGGAGGCGGGCAGCAGTCGCAGGAACGCCGCCGCCAGTTCCGGGTCGGGCTCCCCGGCGGCGTCGACGGCCAGCCACTGGTACGGCACGACGGACAGCCCGGTGGTGCCGATCGGGTTGCGCCCGCTGATCGAGATCGGCCAGTGGTTCTTGTTGGCGTAGACGCGCATGGTGAGCAGCGCCTTCTTCAGCCAGCCGTACGCCTCGGCGGACAGGGCGAAGGCGCCGCCGCTCATCACGTGCACGATCGGGGCCAGCCCGCCGAACCCGTCGCGGACGTAGTCGGGGAAGAAGCCGACGTGGTGGAAGGCCGTCCCGTCGGCCTTGAGCCCGTCCTGGATGCCGGTCGTCGGCAGCAGCGACTCGCTCAGCCAGTCGCGCAGCACCCGCAGGTAGGCCACCTGTTCGGCCTCGGTGTCGCGCAGCAGCACGGCGGCCAGCATGCCGCGCGCGGTGGTGTTGTGGATGTCCATCGTGCTGCCGTGCGCCATCCGGTGCTTCCAGCCGCGGAAGATCCGGCCCAGGCCGGTCAGCCAGTCCAGGTCGGCGCGGATCTCCTCCAGCATCCCGGCCTGGCGCAGCGCCTCGCGCATCAGGTACACCGAGTCGTAGTAGCCGCGCGCGTCGTAGCCCAGGTGATGGATGGTGCCCTGGCAGCTTCCCCTGGTCCAGCCCTGCTCGCGCAGGTGGCCGACGATCCTCAGGTAGAGCGCGGCCAGCGCGGGCCGGTCGGCGGGGCCGGCCTGGTGGGCCTGGGCGACGCTCTTCATCAGGTCGGTGCAGACGCGCAGGGTGACCGGGTTGACGAACGCCTTGAGCTCGGCGGCGATCTCCACCGGGTAGATCTGCGCCTGGTAGGAGTGCACCGGGCGGCCCATCAGCGCCTCGGTCTGCGCGGTGAGCGCGGCCACGTCCACCTTGACCGGCGCGATCAGGTAGCCGTCGTGGTAGCGGGTGTGCAGTGCCCGCAGCGAGGCGGTCTCCTCCGCCGTGGGCGGGGCCGAGTCCGGTTCCGCCTCGGACAGCAGCTTGTCGAACAGGTAGAGCGCCTGCCAGTGCTGGTTGTCGTAGTCCGGGCCCTCCTTCGCGATGCCGGGCACCTGCGCGTCGCCGCACGGCGCGTCCGGCCGCAGCGGCACGTTGAGCATCAGCTGGTCGAGGTGCAGGACGCCCGCCCGCTTGGGCGCCACGATGCGCAGCGTGTCCATGTCCCGGTGCGGGCGGCCGTGCATGTCGTAGGCGTAGCGCACCCATGCCGTACGCCAGCCGGTGAAGCCGAGCCTGAACGCGAACCAGGCGTCGGTCCGTTCGCCGCGCCCGAACTCGAAGCGGACCACGTCGTCGACGGGCGTCTCGTTGTGGATCCACACCGCGAACGCGTCCACCAGCCCCTGCCAGGCCTGGTCGTCTCCCGGCCGGTAGGGGTCGGGGGCCCAGCGCAGCGGCGCCTTCACGGTGATCGTCGAGCGCTCGCCGTACTCCCAGCGCAGGGATCGGGTGCCGCACACCGCCACCTGTTCGCTGATCGTCAGCGTCGAGCCGCGGCCCGCGGTGAAGTGCGGCGGCACGGCGGACTCCAGCAGGAACACGGGCGGCCGCATGGCCATCGCCCGCTGCTCCAGGTCGCCGTCGACCACGGCGCCCGCCCGCCCAGGCGGCAGCAGTACGGCTCCCGCGGCTCCCGCCGCCCCCGCCATGAGCGCGGTCCTACGAGTGATCTCCGGCATGCGGCCTCCCTCGGCTCGGTTGGCCGTATCCAACGGGACGACTAAGGGATGAATAAAGACGTAATCCCGAGCAGTTCCACGAGAAGGTGGCAGCATTCGCGCAGGTCCGCAGATTCATTCCTAATTCATGGTGTTGACTCTGTAATGAACGGGCGAGCAGGATGACCGAAACCCCTCCCCACCCTCCCGGAGTGTTCGATGAACGCATCCCTGCTGAAAACCGTGACCGCGGTGGGCGCGCTCGCTCTCGGCCTCGCGGCCTGCGGCGGCTCGTCCAAGGAGGCCGCCGACGAGCTCGTCTACTGGTCCATGTGGAAGGCCGGCGAACCCCAGGCCAAGGTGCTGGAGTCGGCGATCGCCTCGTTCACCAAGGAAACGGGCGTCAAGGTCAAGGTCGAATGGAAGGGCCGCGACGTCGCCAAGCAGCTCGCCCCGACCCTCAACACCAGGAACGTGCCCGCCGACCTGGTCGACTCCGCCGACCGGTTCGTCAAGTCCACCTTCGTCGCCACCGGGCAGGGCCGCGACCTGACCGGCGTGTACGCGCGGGAGATCCCCGGGGAGACGGGCAAGAAGGTGGGGGACGTCATCGACCAGAAGTACCGGGACTACGCCACCCAGGACGGCAAGGCGTGGCTGGTGCCGTACGAGGTGCTGGCCGAGCAGATCTGGTACGACGGCAACGCCCTCAAGGACGTGGCCGCCGCGCCGCCGCAGAACTGGGCGGATTTCGTCGCCCTGCTGGACAAGCGCAAGGCCGCGCGCGGCGGAGGACCGCTGGCGCTGGACGCCGACATCGCCGACTACTCCGCCTTCTGGACCTACCACGCGGTGCTGCGCGACCTCGGGCCCGGCGCGTTCGGCGCCGCCGCCACCGACAAGACGGGCGCGAAGTTCGACGACCCCGCGTTCGTGACCGCGATCCAGAAGATCGAGCAGATCGTCAAGGGCGGCTACTTCGTCAAGGGCTACGACGGCAGCAAGTTCCCCGCCATCCAGCAGAAGTGGGCCGGCGGCGACGCCGACTTCCTGCTGCTGGGCACGTTCGCGCCGAGCGAGACCAAACCGTCGGCCAAGGAAGGCTTCGAGTACCGCTCCTTCCCCTTCCCCAAGGGCGCCACCGGGCAGCAGACCCAGGAGATCTCGCTGATCGGCTTCGCCATCCCGGCCCAGGCCCGAAACGCCGACGCGGCGGAACGGTTCATCGCTCACTTCATGAACAAGGACCGCCTGTCCAAGATCGCCTCTGAGGCGAACAACATCACCCCGCGCGCCGACATCGACGTGCCCTCCGTCCTCGCCGACGTCAAGAAGACTCTGGACACCGCCGAGACGCACGCCGCGCTCGACGGGGTGAAGATGGACCACGCCGACTGGTACACCAAGGTCTTCCAACCGGTGAACACCGACCTGATCACCGGGAAGCTCTCCGCCGCCGAGTTCGTCGCCAAGCTCAAGAGCACCTCCGTCGACTTCTGGAAGCTCAACGCCTGATGACCGTCACCGCAGTCAGGCGATCCAAGACCACCGGTCCCGCGCCCGCCGCCCCCGCCGAGCGGACCAGCCCGCTCGCCCGCCGGCGGCGCCGCCTGTTCTGGCCGTTCGTCGCGCCCGCGCTCGTCCTGTACGTCGTCTTCTACATCCTGCCCACCCTCGCCACCGCCTGGATCAGCCTGAACACCTGGGCGGGCGCGGGCCCGATGGAGTTCGCCGGGATCGACAACTACCGGCGGCTGCTGCTCGACCCGATCTTCCACGACTCCTTCCTGAACACGCTGACCATCCTGTTCGTGGTCGGCGGCGCCACCTTCGCGCTCAGCTTCCTGCTGACGATCATCCTGCGCGAGATGACGGGCCGTAAGGCGGTCCGGGCGATCATCTTCTTCCCGAACATCGTCTCCGGCGTCGTGCTGTCCATCCTGTGGGGCTTCCTGTTCCAGGCCGAAGGCGTCGTCAACCAGGCGCTGCGGGCCTTCGGCGTGGACCAGCCACCCAACTGGCTGGGCACCGAGAACCTCTTCACCGTCATCATGATCGGCCTGGTATGGGTGCAGACCGGCTTCTTCACCACGATCCTGATGGCCGCCGTCGACCGCATCCCCAAGGACCTGTACGAGGCGTGCGACCTGGAGGGCGCCAACGCCTGGCAGCGCTTCAGGCACGTGACCTTCCCGCTGATGTGGGACGTCGTCGGAGTCTGCGCGGTGCTCTGGAGCATCAGCGCGATCAAGATCTTCGAGTTCATCTACGCGTTCGCCGGAGCCGCCGGGCAACTCCCCCCGACCAAGGTCTGGAACACCGCGCTGTACGCCTACGCCGAGGCCTTCTCCAGCGGCGTACCCAAGTACGGCTCCGCCGCCGCCACCGGCATGGTCATGCTCGCCCTGGTCGGCGTGCTGGTCGTGGTCCTGCGCCGGCTGTTCCGCCGCGACACGGTCCAGTTCTGAAAGCAGGCCCCGATGAACGCACTCCGCCGGCTCCCCGGCCCGGCCAAACTGCTCGGCTCGCCCTTCGCCTGGCTGTTCGCCCTGTTCAGCGTGGCCGTAGCGATCTGGATGCTGCTGACCTCGCTCAAGTCCACCCGCGACATCTTCGCCGCCCCCTGGGCGCTGCCCACCGACCCTCACTGGGACAACTACTCGCGCGCCTGGACGGCCAGCGACTTCGGCGGCGCCACCGTCAACACGCTGCTGCTGACCGTCGGCACCGCCGTGGCCACCATCGCTCTGGCCGCCCCCGCCGCCTACGCCCTGAGCCGCATCCTGACCCGCTGGAACAGCGGCATCACCGCCTTCTTCGCCCTCGGCCTCGGCATCCCGTCCCAGGTCATCGTGCTGCCGCTGTACGTCATGATGAACCAGCTCTACCTTGTGGACAGCCTCACCGGACTCTGGATCCTCTACGTCGCCACCTCGATGCCGTTCACCGTCTTCTTCCTCACCGGCTTCTTCGGCTCGCTGCCCAAGGAACTGGAGGAGGCGGCGGCCCTCGACGGGGCCACGCCCAACCGCACGTTCTGGCAGATCATGCTGCCGCTCGCGCGCAGCGGCATCATCACCGCGATGATCCTCAACATCATTCAGCACTGGGGTGAGACCCTGTTCGGGTTGATCTTCCTGCAGAGCGAGGAGAACGCCACCCTCTCCCTCGCCCTGCTCGGCTTCCTGCAGCGCATGCAGTACAACGGAGCCGACTGGGGCGGCCTGTTCGCCGGAGTCTGCACGGTTGTGCTGCCCGTTCTCGCCTGCTACGTCTGGCTGGGCAGAAGGATCATCGAGGGCATGACCCTGGGGTCGGTGAAATGAGGACGGACGTCGTGCACATGGCTCGTGAGCTCAAGTTCCAGCGGCTGGCCGCCGAGCTGCGCGCGGAGATCCGCTCCGGCGTCTGGCCCACCGGCGCGAAACTGCCCACCGAGCAGGAGCTCGCCCGCACCCACGAGGTCAGCCTCACCACTGTCCGGCGGGCGGTCGACGAGCTCGTCGGCGAGGGTCTGGTGATCAGGCGGCAGGGCGCGGGCACCTTCGTCGTCGAGCACGCCTCCGCCGTCAGAGGCGAGGCCGCGCTGGTCGGCGTCATCGTCCCCGACACCACGCTGTACTACCCGCGCGTGCTCGAGGGCATCGAGGAGACGCTCACCGGCGCGGGCGCCAGGCTGATGCTGGCCTGTTCCCGCTACGAGCCGACCGAGGAGGAGGCGGCGCTGCGCCGCATGCTCGACTCCGGCGTCGACGGCCTGCTGGTCGTGCCCACCCTCATCGGGCGGGGCGATCCGGCGGCCGTGGTCGGCAGGCTCACCGCGCTGCCCGTGCCGGTCGTGCTGATGGAACGCGGCCTCGACGACGGCGACGACCCCAGCGAGCACGTCCGCACCGACCACGAGGCCGGCGGCCACCTGGCCGTACGCCACCTCGCCGCCCTCGGCCACACCCGCCTGGCCCTGCTCACCCGGTCGGGCAACCCGACCGCCGCCCCCGTCACCAGAGGGTTCACCACCGCGGTCGCCGCACTCGGGCTGGGCGCCGCCGAGCCGTTCGCCGCGCCGCAGAGCGAGTGGAATCCGCGCGTCGCCGACGAGCACGTGCGGCGGATCACCGCCGACGGCGTCACCGCGGTCGTATGCTTCGGCGACCGCGAGGCCACCTTCGTGGCCTCGGCCGCCCGGCGGCTTGGCCTCGACGTGCCCGGCGACCTGGCGATCGTCGCCTACGACGACGAGATCGCCGACCTGGCGGAGATCCCGCTCACCGCGGTCTCCCCGCCCAAGCGCCACCTCGGCCGCCATGCGGCCGAACTCCTGCTACGCCGCCTGCGCGAACCCGGCCTGCCCCGCCACCAGGTACGGCTTCGCCCCGGCATCGTCGTGCGCCGCTCCTGCGGCGCCTCCTCGGGGGAGACCACCATTGACTGAACTCCGTCTCGGACTGGTCGGCGCGGGCGCCGTCGGCGCTCTGCACGCCGAGGCCGCGACCGCCGTGCCCGGCGTCCGGGTGAACGCCGTCTGCGACCCGAACCTGGAGGCGGCCCACCGCCTGGCCGCCCCGCACGGCGCCCGCGTACACGCCACCCACCACGACCTGATCGCCTCCGGCGAGGTGGACGCGGTCCTCGTCAACACCCCGCACGCCCTGCACACCGCGATCGTCCGCGACGCGGCGGCGGCGGGCCTGCACGTGCTCGTCGAGAAGCCGATGGCCACCACGCTCGCCGACACCGACCTGATGATCGACGCCTGCGCCCGCGCCGGGGTACGCCTGGCCGTCGGCCACATCCAGCGCTTCCTGCCCGCCAAGGCCGCCGCCATGGCCGCCCTCGCCGAGGGCGAGATCGGCGCACCGCTGCTGCTCTCCGACCGGCGCGGCTCCGACTACCGTCCCGGCTCACGCCCCGCCTGGTTCCTCGACCCGGCCGTCTCCGGCGGCGGCGTGCTGATCAACATCGGCGCGCACTGCGTGGACCGGCTCCTCTGGCTGACCGGCCGCCGAGCCGAACAGGTCGAGGCCACCGTGCACGGCTCACCCATCGAGACCGACGCCCTGGTACGGCTCTCGCTCACCGGCGGCCTCACCGCCCAGATCACGGTGACCAGCACCGGCCCGCCCCCCGCGCACGACGAACTCACCGTCGTCGGCGAGCGCGGCTCCCTGGTCGTCTCCGCCTCGGCCGGCGCCGCCCTGCACCGCGACGGCGCCACCACCTGGCTGCACCGGACCGCCCCCGGCGACATCGCCGCCGCCTTCGCCGCCCAGCTCACCGACTTCGCGCACGCCGTACGGCACGGCGTCGAGCCCGCCGTGACCGGCGCGCACGGGCGGCACGTCGTGCAGGTCGTGCTGGCCGCCTACGCCTCGGCCGCCGAGGGCCGCCCGGTCGCCACGGAGGTGCTCGTTGGCCAGCCGTGACCCGCTCCGGCCCAATGTCCTGTTCATCCTCAGCGACGACCAGGGGCCGTGGGCGCTCGGCTGCGCGGGCAACCCGGAGATCAGCACCCCCCACCTCGACGCGCTGGCCGCCGAGGGGGTGCGGTTGCCGAACTTCTTCTGCGCCTCCCCCGTCTGCTCGCCCGCCCGCGCCTCGCTGTTCAGCGGGGAGATCCCGTCGCGGCACGGCGTGCACGACTGGATCAGCCGGGGGCACGCGGGGCCGGACGGGGTGGACTTCCTGGCCGGGCGGCGGCTGTTCACCGACGACCTGCACGAGGCCGGGTACCGTCTCGGGCTGGTCGGCAAGTGGCACCTGGGGGCCAACGACCGGCCCAGACCGGGGTTCGTGCGATGGCTGGCGCACGAGAGCGGCGGCGGGCCGTACCGCGGCGCGGTGCTCTACGACCAGGGCGTCCGGCGGGACGAGCCCGGCTACCTGACCGACGTGTTCACCGGCGAGGCGTGCGCGTTCCTGCGCGCGGAGGCGGAACAGGACGCGCCGTTCTACCTGTCGCTGCACTACACCGCTCCGCACAAGCCGTGGCAGGGGCAGCATCCCGCCGCGTTCGAGGCGCTCTACGACGGGTGCGCGTTCGAGTCGTGCCCGCAGGGGGAGCCGCACCCCTGGCAGAAGTACGGCTCCCGCGGGGCTCCCGTCGGCGGTGAGCCGGACACGCGGGCGGCGCTGACCGGCTACTTCGCGGCGGTGTCGGCGATGGACGCCGGGATCGGGCGGGTGCTGGCCACGCTGTCCTCGCTCGGCCTCACCTCCTCCACGCTGGTGGTCTTCACCAGCGACAACGGGTTCAACTGCGGGCACCACGGGATCTGGGGGAAGGGCAACGGGACGTTCCCGCAGAACATGTACGACAGCTCGGTCAAGGTGCCGGCGATCGTCAGCCAGCCGGGCAGGGTGCCAGGCGGGCGGGTGTGCGAGTCCCTGCTGTCGGCCTACGACATGCGGCCCACGCTGCTCGACCACCTCGGCCTCGGCGGCGACGATCCCGACCTGCCCGGCCGCTCGTTCGCCGGGGTACTCGCGGGTGCCCCGGGGGACCCGGACGCGTCGGTGGTGGTCTTCGACGAGTACGGCCCGGTCCGCATGATCCGGACCAGCCGCTGGAAGTACGTGCACCGCTACCCGTACGGTCCGCACGAGCTCTACGACCTGGCCGTGGACCCGGGCGAGGAGCGCAACCTGGCCGGGACGCACGCCGTACAGGACGAGCTCGCGGCGCGGATGGACGCCTGGTTCACCGCCTACGCCGACCCGGCGGCCGATGGGCGGGCGCTGCCCGTGACGGGGGCGGGGCAGACCGCCCCCGGCGCGGCGGGAACGGCGGCCTTCGAGCCGCCGCCGTTCCCGGTGGTCCCGCACTACGGGAGCGCCTAGCTCAGCAGGTGCTCGAAGGTCGGGCCCTCGCAGCCTGGCGCCGTCGGTGTGGTCGAACCGCCCGAAGGCGCTGGTACTGACCGACGATCGCGTGGCCGGCCGGAACCACGTCTTGCAGCGGTGGCTTGTCGCCGCGCGGCGGTGCCGCGGCTGATCGCGTTGCGGGGGGCTGCGACGCGGCGAGAGCTCGATGGGCGGGACGTCCTGGGCCCCTGTGTCGTGGGAGGCTGTTCATGCCAGCAATTTTAGTCTAGTCTGAAATTGCTGGCATTTTGGATGACCTAGAGGGATCGCATGGCAGGGGAGCGGACCGGGCGGACCCGCCCGGCCGGGGAGTCCATCGCGGTACTCGAGCAGGCCGATGCCAGGGGCGTCACCCAGAACCTCTGAACCCGGGCACGCCCGGCTCTGGCCCGGCGCCGCCGGGCCGCTTCTTCGGCGCGCCCGGATCCGGACCCGTCCTTCACAAGGAATGACACCATGAACGATCTGATCTCGGTCGCCGGCCTCACGAAGTCCTACGGCGCGACGCGCGCACTGGACGGACTGGACCTGACCGTCCGCCCCGGCGAGGTGCACGGCTTTCTCGGCCCGAACGGCGCGGGAAAGTCCACGACCATCCGCATCCTGCTGGGCCTGGTACGCGCCGACTCCGGCCGAATACGGCTGCTCGGCGGCGACCCCTGGCAGCAGGCCTGCGAGCTGCACCAGCGCCTGGCGTACGTGCCCGGCGACGTGACCCTGTGGCCGGCCCTCAGCGGCGGCGAGGTGATCGACCTGCTCGCACGCTCGGGCGGCGGCCTGAACGAGCGACGCCGCGCGGAGCTGACGGACAGGTTCGAGCTCGACCCGCGCAAGAAATGCCGGACCTACTCGAAAGGCAACAGGCAGAAGGTCGCCCTGGTCGCCGCCCTCGCCTCCAACGCCGAACTGCTCATCCTCGACGAACCCACCTCGGGCCTCGACCCCCTCATGGAGGCGGCCTTCAGCGCGTGCGTCGCGGAGGAGAAGCGGGCGGGCCGTACCGTGCTGCTGTCCAGCCACATCCTGTCCGAGGTCGAGGCCGTGTGCGACCGGGTCAGCATCATCCGCGCCGGCCGTAACGTGGAGTCGGGCACCCTGGCCGAACTGCGCGAGCTCACCCGCACGTCGGTCACCGCCGAGCTGGCCGGGCCGCCCGACGGCCTCGACCGGCTGCCGGGCGTTCACGGGGTGTCGGTGACGGACGGCCGGCTGACCTGCCTGGTCGACGCCGACGCGCTGGACGCGCTGCTCGCCAGGCTGGCGGTCATCGGCGTGCGCGGCCTGACCTGCAACCCGCCGAGCCTGGAGGAACTGTTCCTGCGCCACTACCAGAGCGCGGGAGCGGCCCGATGACCGGCACCGGCCTGCTGCTCGGGCTGGTCGTGCGCGGCGAGAGGATCCGCTCGCCGCTCTGGATCCTCGTCGTGGTCCTGCTCGCCACGGGACTGCTCACCTACATCAACGGCTACTTCCCCACGGCGCACGACGTGCGCGTCTACGCGGAGCTGATCTCCGTCAACCCGGTGTTCCTCGGACTCGGCGGGCCGGTGCCGGAGCCGTCCGCCGCGGCGATGGCGGCGTGGCGCAGCGGCGGCATGTTGTACCTGCTCACCGCCTGGATGGCGATGACCATCGTCCTCCGTCACACCAGGGCGGAGGAGGAGGACGGGCGCCAGGAACTGCTACGCGCCGGCGTGATCGGCCGCCACGCCCCGCTGACCGCCGCGCTCGTCGTCGCGGCGCTCGCCTCCCTGCTCTCCGCGACGCTCACGGCCGCCGCGCTCGTCATGAGCGGCGTCGAGGTCCAAGGCACGCTGGCCTACGGCGGGGCGATCGCGGCCGCCGGCCTGGTGTTCGCCGCCGTGGCCGCCGTGGTCGCCCAGCTCACGCAGACCATGCGGAACGCGACCGGGCTCGGCCTGCTCGTACTCGGCGTGTCGTACGTGCTCCGCTACGTCGGCGACGCCTCGGGTCTGACCTGGCTCGCCTGGCTGTCGCCGCTCGGCTGGAGCCACCTGGTCCGTGCGTACGCGGCCGACCGCTGGTGGGTGCTCGCCCTGTCCGCCGTGACCGGCGCGGTCCTGCTGGCGCTCGCCTACAGACTGGCCGCGCGCCGCGACCTGGGCGCCGGACTCCTGCTCGAACGGCCCGGCCCCGCCACCGGCCCGCGACTGAAAGGCCCGTTCAGCCTGGCCTGGCGGCTGCAGCGGGGCATGATGCTCAAGTGGGCCGCCGGCGTCGTGGTGGCCTCGGTGCTCTTCGCGAGCCTCAGCGGCGCCGCCCCGCGCCTGGCGCAGCAGCCCGCGGAGGTCCTGGCGGGCTTCCTTCAGCGGTACGGCGGGCCGTCCGCCGACCCGGTCGACGCCTATCTGTGGGTCATCGTGCTCATGCTGGCGTACACGATCGCCCTCTACCCGGTGGTGGCGACGCTCCGGCTGCACCAGGAAGAGCGCTCCGGCCGTGCCGAGGCGCTGCTGGCCACCGCGGTGAGCCGTACCCGCTGGGCCGCGGCGCATCTGGCCGTGGCCGCCGCGGGGACGCCGGCGCTGCTGGCGCTCGGCGGGCTGGTCACCGGGCTGGTCTACTCGCTGATCCTCGGTGATCCGGCCGCCGACCTGCCCCGGGTGCTGCTGGGCACGCTGGCGCACGTACCGGCCGCCTGGCTCGTCGGGGCGGTCGCCGCGCTGGCCGTGTGCGTGCTGCCGCGGGCGTCCGTCGCGCTCTCCTGGGCGGCGTGGGGGTTGGTGGTGCTGATCGGTGACCTGCTCGGGCCGCTGATCGGCTTGTGGGGATGGAGCCGGGCCGAGCCGTTTCACTACACGGCCAACACCGTGGCGGGAGCGTCGTTCACCATCGTCTCCCCGGTGGTCATCCTGGCCCTGACGGCGGCGCTCGGCGCCGTGGCTCTGAACAGACTCAACCGCCGCGACCTCGGCTGACCACGACGAGCACCCCCGGGCCTCGCACGTCAGGGACGTCTCTTCCGACGTCCTGCCCCTCGCCCCGGACGTCGCCACGACGGGCCGATCCGCCGGCTCGCCTTCGACGTCCTCGGGCCGGCAGCCAAGATCGCTAGGCGCTCGTTCTCAAGGCTCGCGTGGTCGGTGCGTGTCCAGGCCCGGATCTGTTCAGCCGGTCAGTGAGATCGGCGAGCCGGAGATGGGGATAGGCGAGGGCGCAGGCGGTCACCGCCGCGAGCCCCTGCGGGAGTCCCGCGCTCCATTCGACGAGCTTGTCCGCGGCCATGGATTCCGCCGCGACTCTGTCCGCGCCGAGACGATGGTTCAGCATTTGCCGAGCCTCTTCTCTCGTGAACGGCTCCAGCAACAGCAGGTGGGCATCGGTCGCCGCCACGAGATCGATCAGCCGATTCCTGCTGGTGACCAGGGTCAGGGACCCGGGCGCGCCGGCCAGGAGTGAGCGTGTCGGTGCGGAGTCACTGGCGTCATCCAGCACGATCAGCACCTTCTTGGTCGCCAGCAGGCTGCGATACATCCCGATCTGCGCGTCGAGCTCCGCAGGTATCCGCCACGACGGCACACCCAGCGTTTGCAACAATCCGCGTACCGTGGTCGGGCTGGACGCTGCGAACGCCCGGAGGTCCAGATATATCTGACCGTCCGGAAATTCATCGCGAATCGCATGCGCCCAGTGGACGACCAGCGACGTCTTCCCGATGCCGGCGGATCCCGAAATGACGACCACCTCCGCCTGCCTTCTTCCGGCAAGCAGAGTGTTCAATCGCCGTAGCTCTGACTGGCGGCCGATGAACCTTCTGATGTTCGCCGGAAGCTGCTGAGGAATCACGGAGCCGGTTGTGTCGATCTGGGCTTTCTGTGGCATCCAGCCGTCGAAGGGCTCTCCTGCGAGCATGTTCTGATAGAGCTGCCGCAGGCGCGGGCTGGGATCGATGCCCAGCTCGTCAGCCAGTTTCCGGCGAATGTTCTCGTAGTGAAAGTACGCCTCGGCCTGGCGGCCACTGCGATAGAGCGCGAGTATCAACTGCCCGGCCAGTCGCTCATCCAATGGATGGTCGGTGATCAGGGCCAGGAGGCCGGGGAGCAGCATGATGTGCTCGCCGCGCCGCAACTGTATGTCGTGGTAGTCCAGCGCTGCCGCGAGACGTTCGGTCTGCAGTGCGTTTCTGAGCTGATTCAGCCACGTGCTGTCCAGGTTGGCGAACGCCTCACCCCGCCACAGACCGAGCGCCTGCTGATACAACAGCACCTGATCCTCTTCGCCGGTCACGGCACGGGCACGGCCGAGAAGCCCGCGAAATCTGTGCAGGTCCACTGCCATCTCTTCGACGCGTACGACATAGCCACCGGAACGGCTCTCAATGGCCCACTCCTCGGTCGGCAGCACCGCACGGAGCCGGGAAAGATAGCTACGCACCGTTGCCGCCATGTGCTCGGGCGGATCCTGACCCCAGACTCGGTCCGCAAGCTGACCCAGGGAGACCGTGTGATTGGCGTCCGCCAGGAGCGCAGCGAGCACGGATTGCTGCCGGGCCGGGCCGAGATCGACCTCTTTCCCATCCATGGACGCACAAAGCTCCCCGAGCACCCCGAATTCAATGTGCACGCTGCCCCCTCCATGTCTTCCTGCGAACATCGCGGCAGGCCCCTCTGCCGCTCCGGGTGAAAAATGGAGAACGAGATTCTGGCGCGGTGAATCACCCGGCCCGTTCGTTCAGCAGCCAGGCGCGCCGCCTCGGCGATCTCGTCCCGGGGGAGTGCTCGGGCCTGTCGGCAATCCAGATGCCGCTCGTGCCGGCTGCCTGCATCCCACGAGCGTATTCACGGCCGATGGCACGGTCCTGTACCGCAGCCCGGCCGGAGAAATCCCAGGCCAGCCACCGGGTTCCGCCGCCTGACCGGCAGAACCCGGTGCCGCGGCGGACCAACGGCCCGGACGGAGACCCGGCCTCCCCGGAAACTGCCTCTTCCTCGGCAAAGCCCCAGGCTGAGCGCCTGCAGGGCGGTACAGGAATGTGCCGGTCCATACTCATAGCCTTGGCATCGCGTGCTGGATCGTCTGCCGGTCCTCGGGGGACTAGGTGATCATGAAGACTTCATCGGGTGAAAGCCTCAGAGCTGAGCGGGTCAAGCAAAGGCTCTCCCAGCGTGAACTCGCGTCGAAGGCCGGCGTGAGCGTCCGTACGATACGTGCGATCGAGAACGGCTCGGTCGCCCATCCCCATCCGGAAACCCTGCGGAAATTGACGGCGGTACTCGGAGAGAACGCTTCTGTGCTGTCCCAGACAGCTGAGCTCAGCATCCACATACTCGGACCGCTACGGGTGTATAGGAACGGCGAGCCGGTCGCCATCGAAGCCGAGAAACAGCGGAGGCTTCTCGGGTTGCTGGCTCTCCGGCCTGGCCGCGTCGCCACTCTCGACGGCATCGCCGCGGTCCTGTGGGACGATTCCGCACCCAGATCGTGGCAGAGTCTCATTCACACCTATGTGGCCCGGCTCCGAAACGCATTGGGGTCGGAAACCGCCATCCTCACCGCCCGTGGTGGGTACGCGCTCCATGTCGACGACGAGCACATGGACGTCGTGCGGTTCTCCAGGGCTTTTGACGACGCGCTGCGCTGCCGGCGCACGGGCGATCTCGAGGGCATGGCCCAACGGTTACGGCAGGCGCTGGACCTGTGGCGGGGGCAGGTGCTCGACGGATTGGCCGACCGGCTGCGTCCGCATCAAGCCGCGATCGACGAGTTGACCCACGATCGGCTGAGGGCCGCTCTGGCATTCGCGGACGCGGTCATGGCGCTGGGCCGGCCTGGGCAGGCGGTAGGCGTACTGGAAGGTTTGGCGCGGGAACAGCCTTTGCACGAAGGAGTGCACGCGCGGTTGATTCTCGCTCTGGCCGGTGACGGGCGGCAGGCCGCCGCGTCGACCACCTACGCGCACATCCATGAACGGCTGGCCGAAATGGGGCTCGAACCGGGATGGGAGCTTCGGGAGGCACGAATCCGGGTGCTGCCTCAGGATATGCCGGGGTGCGGAGTGGCCGTTCCCTTGGCGCTGGCGGAATCGCCCGCTGAGGCCGCCTCCTTCGTCGGACGTACGGCAGAGGGGGATGAGCTGTGTGAGCTGCTGGCCCACGGCGGAGTGGCCACGATCACCGGAGCCGCGGGTGTGGGAAAGACCGCGCTGGCGATCCATGTCGGACACCGGGTCGCGCGGGACTTTCCCGATGGACAGCTCTATCTGAACCTGCGGGGAGCAGTCCCGGGTAGGGCGCCGCTGACGGCGGGCGAGGCGCTGGGCGCACTCCTGCGTTCGCTCAAGGTGTCCGATTCGGCGATTCCGGTGACCGACGACGAAGCGGCGCGGCGGTTCCGGTCGCTCGTCGCCGGCAAACGGATGCTGCTCGTCCTTGACGACGCGCGCGACGCGGCGCAGGTTCGGCCGCTTCTGCCGGGAGGCGCCGGTTGCGGGGTGCTGGTCACCAGCCGCCGGACGTTGACCGCGCTGGACAGCGCCGCTCATCGCGAGCTCGACGTACTGTCCGAGGGCGAGGCCGTGAACGTCCTGGTTCGCCTGGTGGGCGCCGGCCGGGTCGAGGCCGATCCCCGGGCGGCGGCCGACCTGGTGCTGCTGTGTGGCCGGCTTCCGCTGGCGGTCCGCATCGTCGCGGCACGTCTGGCCGCTCGCCCCGCCTGGCCGCTGCGTGGCCTGGCCGACAAGCTGGCGGCCGAACATTCCCGGCTCAACGTGCTACGGGTGGACGATCTCGAGGTCCGCGCCAGCTTCCTGTGCAGCTACCGCGATCTCGATGCCGAAGCGGCCGCGATGTTCCGGTCGCTGGCGTTGCTCGACGGCCCCGATGTGAGCTTGGAGGTGGCCGCGTCCCTCGCCGATCTCGATACGGACACGGCCGGCACCCTGCTTGAGGTGCTGCTGGACAGGCATCTGGTCGAGGCGCACGCGGCGGACCGCTTTCGGATGCACGACCTGCTGCGGCTCTTCGCACTGGAGCGTGGGGCGGACGACGATCGCCCGCCGGCTCGGAAGGAGTCGGTACTACGGGCACTGCATCTGTATCTGGCCACGGCACGGGCGGCCAGCGAACTGGCCGGGCTCGGCCAGCCGTGGCGTCAGGAAGTCGGGCCGGCCACCCGAGGCGTACGCCGGCTCTCGCTGAAGAGCAACGCGGACGTCAACACATGGATCAACACCGACTCCGCCAACCTCATCGCCGCCGTCGGGCAGGCCGGTCGCATGGGCGAGCATGAACTCGCTGTCGCGCTGGCCACGGCGTTGTCGTTCTCGTTCTATGACCAGGGCCGATGGCGCGATCTGCTCTCGCTGGGCGAGATCGCGCTGGACGCGGCTCTCAGGTCGGAGGACGGCCGGCTGGAGGCGTACGCACGCACCGATCTCGCCTGGGCACAGCATCGGCTCGGCCTGCTCGACGCGGCCGGGCAACACCTGACCCGCGCGTTGTCGCTGATCGGCGAGCACGACCTGGACCACTTGAAGCCGCACGCCCTGGTGGGGCTGGCCGGCGTTCATCAGAGGGTGGGACGGCTCGACGAGGCGATCGCCTGTTTTCGGCTCGCGCTCGCCCTCAACCGGGAGCAGGACGATCCGGTCGGTGAGGCCTTCAACCTCACCAATCTGGGCGCCGCCTACACCCAGCTGGGCCGGCTCGACGACGCCATCGAAACCCTGACCCGCGCCGTGGTCCTGGCCGAGGAACACGGCACTCGTGCCAGGGTGTGCGCGGTCGGCGATCTTGCCGAGGCCCATCGGCTGGCCGGCGACGCGCGGCAGGCCGCCGCCCACTTCGAGAAGGCGATCACGCTCAGCCGTCGCGAGGGGCTGGTGAACACCTACGCGGAAGCGGAGAGCCACTGGCGACTGGGCTTGGCACTGCGCGACCTCGGCCGGCAGCAGGAGGCGGAAGTCAACTGGCGCAAGTCAGCCGACATCCTCCGGCAACTGGGGCTCACCCCGATCGACTCCACCCCACCTGGCGGCCACGCTTGATGGGGTTACACAACGCCGAGCCGGGTGAAGATCTCGCGCGCTTCTTCGAGTTCGGTCCGTCCCCTGCCGACCTCTCCCTGACGCATGTGCACGTTGCCCAGGACGGTCAGCGCGCGTGCCGTGTTGAAGGCATCGCCGATTTCCCGGACGATCGCCAGACTCCGCGTGGCATGTTTGATCGCCTCGCCGTCCTCGCCGGCCAGGAAACACGTATGGGCGATCTCGAAGAGGATGTTGGACCTTCCTCGGCTCCTGCCGGTGGCGGTGTCGAAGGCCAAGGTCTTGCCGAACGCCTCCACGGCCTCGGCGTACCGGCCCCTTCTGCGCAGGAGAATTCCGTGGGCCTTGGCGAGGTTGGCCGTGATGCCGGGGTCGTCGCGCCCTTCTGTGAGGGCGTGGACCTGCTCCAAAGTGGCCCCGGCTTCGGCGCCTCGCCCGGCCTGGTCAAGAGCCTCGACGAGATCTAGAAGGGCGTTGGCCTCACCGCGAAGGCGTCCGAGCTTGGCGAACTGAGCAGCCGCTTCGCGCAAGGGGCGAATGGCCGACTGCGGACACCTCTGGACGATGAACAGCATCGCCCGCAGGTGGCGTACTTCCGCGAGCAGCGTGCCGTCCCCCGTGGCCTGCGCCAGTTTGATGGCGCGGTCGCAGTGCCTGGCGGCGGTGGGCGGCTCCGATCGGGAGTAGGCGAGTTCGCCGAGCAGGACCCTGGCCATGGCCTCGCTGCGGTGATCCCCGGTGTTCTCGCCGGCCTCAACGACCGTGTGTGCGGCGTGAGCGATCGCGTTCCAGCTGATTCCCGCGCGGATCAGCCATTGCAGACTGTAGGTGAGGTCGGCGGCGATCCCGATGGCCTCTTCCGCGATCTCCGTGGTCTGGGTGATGGCCGCCAGCACATGCGGCGCCTGTTCGTGCAGCCACGCGGTCGCCGCCGCCGAGTCCTGGAACCGGAGTCCGGGGCTTTGAGTGTTGAGAAGCTTTTCCGGCCAGCCCCAGTTGGCGTCCACCGTGTTCACCGCGTTCCTGGTGGTCGCGGCGTAGAGGTCGAGGAGCCGGCGCAACGCGGCGGCTCGCTGATCCGGCGCGTCCTCCTGGTCGGCTCGGGCACGCGCGAACAGACGCAGCAGGTCGTGGTAGCGGTATCGGCCCGGGGTGCGGGATTCGAGCAGGTTGAGGTCGACCAGGTTCTTGAGCACTTCCTCGGCCCGTTCTTCGGGCGTGCCGAGCACGACCGCGGCGGCAGCGGCGTCGATGTCGGGCGCGTCGGGCAGGGCACAGAGCCGGAAGGCGCGGGCGTGGGTGGCGTCGAGTTCGCCGTAGCTGATCCTGAACGTCACGTCCATGTCGAGATCGCCTGCGTGAAGCTGATCGAGGCGCCGCTGGTGCAGACGCTCGACTATGGAGCTCAGGGTCCAGGCGGGGCGGGCGGCCAGCCGGGCCGCGACGATCCGTAATGCCAGCGGCAGGCCACCGCACAGCCGTACCAACTCCCGCGCCGCATCGGGTTCGGCGTCCATCCGGCCCTCGCCGAGCAGGTTGCGGAGAAGGTCGATCGCCTGGGTCTCGGCGAGCACGTCGAGGTGTTCTTGGACGGCGCCGAGGCCGGGCAGGATTCGCCGGCTGGTGATGAGCACGCCGCAGGAAGGAGCACCCGGGAGCAGGAGCCGTACCTGCTCGGCGTCGGAGGCGTTGTCGAGCAGGATGAGCAGGCGCCGCTCAGCCGCCAGAGAGCGGAAGCGGGCGGCCGCCTCCTCGGTGACGCGCGGGATGTTCTTCACGCCGAGGGAACGAAGGAAGTAGCTGAGCGCGTCGTGCGGATCGACAGGTCTGACGTCCGGGGTGGTCCCTCGCAGGTCCATGTAGAGCTGGCCGTCAGGGAAGTGGCCGGCCAGTCGCCAGGCCACATGGACGGCCAGGGCGGACTTGCCGACTCCGCCGCCCCCACTGATCGCCGGCACCGATCCGGAGCCGCTGAGGAGCAGGTCCCGCAGCCGTGCGCTCTCATCGGCGCGGCCCACGAACCCCACCACGTCGGCCGGCAGTTCCGCCGGTGTCACCCGGGGTGACGTCGAGGCGAGTCCGGGACGTGAGGCCGGAATCTCCTGCCGCAGCACCCGCAGATGGGCCTGCGTCAGCTCGGGGCCCGGGTCTACTCCCAGATCGGCCGAGAGACGATCGCGGATCCGGGTGAACAACGCGAGTGCGTCGGCCTGTCTGCCCTGTCCCGCCATCGCCAGGATCAGGCGCGCATGGACTCCTTCGTGCAGCGGAACCGCCGCGGCCACGGGCTGGAGCGCGGAAACCGCCGCCTCGAACTCGCCGCGTTCCAGGCTCACATCCGCGAGCCGCAGCGCGGCCGCCGCCCGCCGATCGCACATCCTCACCGTGGCCGGATCCTCCGACAACGCCGAAGGAAGATCCGCCAGTACGGGCCCGCGCCACAGGCTGAGCGCCTCGGTCAGCAAGGCCACCGTCTCATCCGGATCGTCGCAGGCCAGACCCCGCTCGGTGAGCTCATCGAATCGCAGCGAATCCAATGCGGTGGCGGCTACGCGCAACGTATATCCATGGTGCGTATGAGTAAGGAGCGCGTCCGGCTCCACCACGCTCCGCACCCGCGCCACGTAGGTGTGCACCAGTCCCCGCCACTTGGCCGGGGCTCCGTCCTCCCACAGTGTTTCCGCGATCCTGCCGAGTCCCACCGCCTGGTTGGGGTGGATCGCCAGCAGCCCCAGCAGAAGGCGCTGCTTCAGCGAGGCCACGTTGACGGTCTCACCGCCGTTGGAGACCTCCATCGGCCCCAGCACGGCGATGGACAGGCCGGCGTGGATCGCCTGATCGCCCAGGCCCAGCACGGCGGCGATCCTCATCACCGTCTCGTGCCGGGGGCGGGCCACACGGCCCAGCTCGATCCCTCGCAGGGCACGGGGGCTCACTCCGGCGCGTGCGGCCACGTCCTTCTGCGACAGTCCCAGAGCACGTCGTCGCTGCCGGGCGACCTGGCCGAATGACATCGACTCCACTCCGTATCCCACACGTCAACCGGGACCGGCTGAACGCGAAGAGCCTCTCCCGGGATGTTATAGGGGCTGTGCTCGACATCGCCCCGGAATTGATCACGGGGCAGGCGGCCGGCCATGCCGGCGCCGAAGCCGCGCCGGATCGGTCCGTGCTCCCGGGCCGAGTCCGTCCCCCACCGGTCACCGCAATCCGCCGGGACCGGGGGCACAACGTGGCCACAACGTTCCTACAACGCGGGTCGGCCATGCTGAGCTCGAACGGGGAAACGATCTGGAGGGTGCGCCATGTCCACACCGACGACCGAAGACATCTTCGACCTCGACATCGACCTCATCGCCGGCGAGGGTGTGCGAGCCCCGCAGGCCGGGGTGACGAACTACTGCGGTCTCAACTCCTTCGTCCTGACCTACACCTGCGCGTGGTCCTGCACCGGCCGGACCGGCGTGCCCTGCGCCTGCTGATCTCCTTGGCCCACGAACCGTACGTCGCCGGGCCGGTGTGCTTCGTGCGCGCCACCACGCTGCCGGTCGGCGAGGCCGTCCGCACCCACCTCGACGTCGAGGTCACCGATCCCGGCTCCGCCGGCCCGCTTCTCGCCCGGTTGCGCGAGTGGTGGGCGATCCCGGCGGTGCCGGAGGCGATCCTGCTGGCCAGCGCCTCGCTGTACCGGTCGATGGACCGGCTCTCGCAAGGCGGGCAGCCGGGTCACAAGGAACTGGTGCGCCTGTTCCGGTCCATGGCCGGCTACCTGCTGCGCATGAGCGGCCGGCCGACGCCGTTCGGCACCATGGCCGGTGTGGCGATGGCCCGCGTGGCCGGGCCGGGCGAGCCCGCGGCCGCCCGGTTCGGCGCGGACCATCTGCGCTGGGCCCGGCCCGACTGGGGGTGGCTCATCACCCTGCTGGCCGACTGGGAGAGCGAGCCCGACGTGCTCGAATGCCTGACGGTGGTGCGCGGTAACCTCGGCTTCCGGCGCGGGGACCGCTGGGTCAACCCCCATCCCCAGGAGTTCCACCCCGTGCCGGACTCGCATCCCGCCGAGTCGTCGGTACGGCTGACGCCCGCCCTGGCCTACGTCCTGAACCGCACCCGGACACCGATCCCCGCCACCGACCTGATCCAGGGCCTGCTCGCCGAGCTGCCCTCTGCCACGGCCGACGGCGCCAGGGCGTTCGTCACCACGTTGCTGCGGCAGGAGTTCCTGGTCAGCGACCTGTTCCCGCCCTTCCACGAGCCGGCGATCCTCGACCACGTGCTGGCCGTACTCGACCGCCACCCAGGGGCGAAACGCCGGCGCGAACGGCTGGCCGAGCTGGCCGAGTCGCTGGCGGGCTACCCCTCGGCGCCCGCCGGGGATCGGGTGCCGCTGCTTCGGGGCGTCGAACTGCGGATGGCGGACCTGATCGTGGTGGATCACGCGTACCTGCAGGCGGAGCTGAGACTCGACGCCGACGTCGTCATCTCGCGCGAGGTGGCGCGGGAGGCGGAACGTGCGGCCGACGCGGCCCACCGGGCGAACCCGGTGCCGCGCATGGCGGCGCACCTGCGTGGCTACTACCACGATTTCGTGGCGAGGTACGGCATGGCCACGGTCGTGCCGCTCACCATCGCGCTGGACGCGGAGCGGGGGATCGGGGCACCCGCCACCTACGAACGGCCGGTCAGCCCGCGGCGGCAGGAAGGGGAGCTGCGGCCGCAGGCGGTGATCGACGCCGATGAGGCCCGTTCGCGCCATCTGCGGGCACGACTGCAGGACGCGTGGATGTCGGGCGCTGAGGAGTTGCGCCTCACCGAAGACGATCTGCGGGCCATGCGGCCCGGGGACGCCCCTTCCGCCGGGCTGCCGTACGAGTTCGGGTTCCACCTGCTCGCGGGATCCACGGCGGCCCTGGACGAGGGTGACTTCGAGCTCATCTGGGCGCCGTACCTGGGGGCGACGCAGCTGCTGACCGGGTTCGGGCGGTTCTTCCACCTGCTGGATCGTGCGGCCGTGGCGGAGACGCTCGGGCACATGGAGAGCGCGGCGCACGTCTCGTTCCATGTTCCGTCGATCCGCGCCACGAACGTCGCCCGGCACGCGGCGGTCTTCGACCGGACCATTCACGTCGGCACCTTCCACGATCCCACCGAGCCCGGGGTGGTCGATCTGGCCGGCCTCGGCGTTTGCGCCGATCATGAGAGATTGCGCCTGGTCTCGATGGAGACCGGGGACGAGGTGGTTCCGCGGGCGTACACGATGCTGAACCCGCACGCCACGAACAACGTCGTGCGGTTTCTGCGGGAGTTCGCGCCCGACCGCGAGCGGACCGTATGGAACTGGAGCTGGGGACCGTTCGAGGAGTTTCCGTACCTGCCGCGCGTTACCCACGGCCGCACCACCCTGGCCAAGGCGCAGTGGACGCCGCCCGCCGGCCTGGCGAAGGCGCCGGAGCGTGATCGGGTGATCGGCGAGTGGCGGGAGCGGATGCGGGTGCCGAGCGCGGTTCAGCTGGCGATGGGGGACCAGCGCATCGCACTGGACCTCGACGTGGCCTCGCACCGCGACCTCCTCGCCTGGCACTGCCGCCGCCCCGGCGCCCTGATCTACGAGAACCGGGAGAGCCTCGCCGAGAACCTGGGCTGGTGCGACGGCCGGGCCCACGAGATCTATCTGCCGCTGCGCCCCACGGCACCCTCGCCGTCGACCGGCCGTCCCCTGGTCACCGTGCGGCACCAGCCGGACGTGCACCGGCCCGGCGGGCACTGGTACTACGCGAAGATCTACGTCTCGGCGGATCTGCACGACTCGGTGCTGCGCGGACCGGTGCGCCACCTGATCGACGAACTGCCCGGCGAAGTCGACCGCTGGTTCTTCATCCGGTACGGCGACGCCGCCCCCCACCTGCGCCTCCGGATCCACTGCCCCGATCTCGACGGAGCGGCCGAGGTCCGCAGGCTGGCCGAGCGGCACCTGCGGGCGATGTGCGAGCACGGACAGGCCGCGCACTTCCTCGTCGACACGTACGCGCCGGAGTTCACCCGCTACGGCGGCCCCGGCCTGATGCCCGCCGCCGAGCGCCTGTTCTGCGCCGACAGCCGCGCGGTGCTCGACCTGCTGTCCGCACCCGAACGGGAACTGGGCGGCCTGACGAGGCCCGAGATCGGGGTCCTCGCCATCCTGACGATCGCCGAGCTGATCGCCCCCGGCGAGGAGGCGTCATGGCTGGTCGCGCACTTGCCGCAGGGCGCCGAGACGAAACGGCGGCGTGAGGTCAGGAGCCGCATCGAGGCGGTCCTGCACGCGCCGCCGCCGGAGCCGGCGAGGATCCTCGGCGCGCTCCGGGCGGCCGGGCTCGACTACGGCGAGCGCGTCCGCCGGCTCGGCGATCCCCGGGTGGCGGCCGACATCGGGCTGGCGCTCGCGCACATGCACTTCAACCGCCTGGTGAACATGACGCGCAGCCGCGGCGACGAGGACGAAGGGCTGGTGCTGGCGCGCCATCTCGCCAAGCACGCCCTGGGCGCCGGCCTGAAGCTGAGGATGTCCGATGTCGCGGGCTGAGGCGGCGCGGGCGACGGCGGTGCGGCTGGCGGAACGGCTCGCCGACCCCCGGGAGGTCGCCGCGGTGGCGCGCCGGTCCCAGGGCGACGGCTTCGTGACGTGGACCGGGTTCTCTTTGGCCGGTGGTCACGCCGGTGTGGCGCTGGCGCTGGCGGGGTTCGGTGACGCGTATCTGCCCGCGGCCCGTGCGCACGTGAGTGCGGCCGCGGGCGAGCTTCGGTCGCACGGCGCGTACGGGTCGGGGCTGTACGAGGGGCTGGCCGGGCTGGGGTATGCGGCGGCGGCCATCGCCAGGCGGCCCGGTGACTGCGCTCGGGTCCTCGCGACCTGCACCGCGGACGCGGTCTCGATGGCTCGTGAACGCGCGGCCGTACTCGGAAAGCAGGATGACGAGCGCACCTTCCTGCACTACGACGTGATCGAGGGATTGTCCGGTCTGGCGCGCTTCCTCCTGGCCCGCGACGGCGCGGACGGGCCGGAGACCGTCGCGGCCGTGACCGGGCTGGCCAGGTTTCTGTGCCCGCCGGTTCCGCGCGCGGACGGCCTGCCGCCCTGGCTGGTGGGAGGTAACCCGGCGCTCCTCGACGGCGGGCACGATCCCGGCGAGAACCGGCTCCTCGATCTCGGGATGGCGCACGGGGTGGCGGGGGCGATGTCGATGCTCGCGGTCGCCAAGCTGGAGGGAGTCCGGGTTCCCCGGCTCGACGAGGCGATCGGCACGGCCGCCACGTGGCTGGCCGGCTGGCGCGGGCGAGCGGCGACGGACGGCTGGCCGACCGCCGTGTGGCCGTCGGAGGAGGCGGCCGGGCACTCTGCGATGCTCGACCGCATGGCCTGGTGCTACGGCACCCCCGGAGTCGCGGCCGCGCTCTGCGTCGCGGGGCGCGCACTGGGCCGCGACGAACTCGGCGCGCTGGGACGGCAGGCGCTCGTGCGGGCCTGCGACTCGCTGGCCGCCAAGGCAGTGACGGACATGGGCATCTGCCACGGCTGGGCGGGGATCGCCGCCATTCTGATGTCGCTGCGCGACGGCGGGCCCAGTCCGGAGATCGAGGCGCGCCTCGACGGCGTGATCGACCGGATCGTCGCGCATCAGGACGACGAACTGCCGTTCCTGTACCGCTACCCGCACGCCCCGGCGAGCCCGGACGTGGACGACGCGACCTTCCTCACGGGCGCGGCCGGCACCGCCGCGATCCTGTACGCCTACAGCCAGGGCGGGATGTCCTCGACGCCGTGGCGCGACGTGCTGATGCTGGGCTGATGGACGGCCGCGACGTGCTGTGGGAACTCGCGCGGCGCCTCCACAGCGACGAGACGCTGCGGTCGGCCTTGGACTCCTACGCCGCGACGTCGAGGTTCGCCGCGACCGTGCGGTGGACGCCCTCCGGCTGGGGTTTCGGCGGCGCGGGGCTCGCGATGCTGTGCGCGCAGGCGCACCGCGCGGGCGGCGGTGACGTCTGGGCGCGTCGCGCCCACGAGCATCTGAGGTACGGCGTGGCGGGGCTGGCCGCCGAGCGGGGCCTGGGCTTGTTCGACGGCGCCACCGGGTTCGGTTTCGTCACCGCCACCTTGGCGGAGGAGGGTTCGTACACCACGCTGGCGGCTCAGCTCGCGCGGCGGCTCGTGCCCGCCATCGGCGCGGCGGCGGCCGCCGGGGCGGGGCCGTTCGATCTGCTGTCGGGGCTGGCGGGGCACGGGGTCTACCTGAACGCCGGCGCGGGGGACAGGCAGGCCAGGCTCGCGGTGCGGGAGGCGTGCGATCGCTCCCTGCGGCTGTCCGGCGCCCACCCGCTCGCCGTCCCGGTCGCCGCCGAGGACGGTTTCCCCGCGCGCGTCGCGACCTCGGTGCGGTGCGGCATGGCCCACGGGGTGGCGGGCCTGATAGCGACGCGGGCCCGGCTGGCCTTGGCGGACGGCGAGGCCGGGCCCACGCTGGACACCCTCCGCGCCGCGACGTCCTGGCTGATGGCGCAGCGGACGGACACCCTGCTGTGGCCGAGGGCCGTGCTGTTCGACCGCGGTCACCGGGCGTGCGGTCAGGTGCCGGCCTCGTCGTTGAGCTGGTGGTGCACGGGCAGCGCGGGCATCGCGCGGTCGCTGTGGCTGGCCGGCACGGCCACCGGAACGGCGCAGCCGTGCGAGCTGGCCATGGACGTCATGGCGCGGCTGGCGGAGGACCGGTCGTCCTGGCCGTCCACCCCCGGACTGTGCCACGGAGTGGCCGGCCTGCTCGTGATCGCGCGGGAGTTCGCGCGGGACACGGGCCGGGCGGAGGTCGTTCAGCTCGCGGACGCGCTGACGGACCTGCTGGTCGAGCGGTTCGACGAGGCCGCTCCGCTGGGCTTCAGGAACGTCGAGTCATCGGGCCTGGCCGTCGACGACCCCGGTGTGATGTACGGCACGACCGGTGTGGCGCTCGGGCTCGCGTTCTCGTCGGGCCGGTCGGGCTGGGTTCGAGCGATGGGACTGTGACACGTGACTTCGATCAAGATTTCGGCGCTCGAACTGGCCGTTGCCTGGGAGGGGCGCGACGCCGGGCAGGCGCTGCGCGCGGTCGTCGAGGACGCGAGGCGGCTCGACCGCCTGGGGGCGCACCGGTTGTGGGTGGCCGAGCACCACAACAGCGTCGTGATCTCGTCGTCGTCCCCCGCGGTCCTGGTGAGCCGCATCGCGGCCGCGACCTCACGGATCAGGGTGGGCTCCGGCGGGGTCATGCTGAACAACCATGCGCCGCTGGCCGTGGCCGAGCAGTTCGCGACGCTTGAGGCGCTGTTCCCCGGCCGCATCGACCTGGGGATGGGACGCGCGTCCGGCACGGATCCCGACACGGCCCGGATGCTCCGGCAGGGCCGGCCAATGGACCGCGACGAGTTCGAGAGCCGGCTGGTCGAGGTCCGATCACTGCTTCGGAACTCGGCGGGCGTCACCCCGCGGCTGGACCACGCTCCGGCCATGTACGTGCTGGGCGGGAGCCCGGCGACGGCCGAGCTGGCCGGGCGGCTCGGGCTCGGCTTGGCGCTCGCCCACCACCTCGGCGGCGCGCCGCTCGAACCGGCGATCGCCAAGTATCGCGAGTGCTTCGAGCCCGGCCACGGCGAACCGCACGTGATCGCGTCGGTGACCCTGGTGCTCGCCGACACCGCGCGGGAGGGGGCGCGTCTCTACGACGCCGTGCTCCGCATGACCGTCGACGCCTCACGCGGCGGTACGGCGGGCCTGCGCCGGCCGGTTCCGGGGATGTGCGACGACCTGACAGAAGAGGAGCGCCGCGCCGGTGCGGAATACGCGGCGGCTCAGCTCGTCGGCGGGCCGGATGAGGCGCGGGAGGGTCTGCGCCGCCTGGCCGCCGCGGGTGTCGACGAGGTGATGGGGCTCGCGACGATCGTCGACGACCAGGCCAGGATGAACAGCTACGCGGTCGCGCTCGCCGCGGCCGGGCAGGGACCGCCGCCCTGATAGGACGCGAGCAACCACCCGTCCTTGACCGATGGGGACGCACTCGTCCCGCGGAGCAGGGAAGATCACCAGAGTTTGGCCTGGACGGAGATCAGCGCCGCCCTTTCCCGAGCTATGCTGCCCCCGGCTCTGACCGGGACCTCACCTGATGAGCCCCCTCATCGCCGGGACCTATCGGCTGGAGATTGCCCCCGGCCAGACCGCCACCGCCACGTTCACGGCCACCGGCGACGGCGGCGCCCTCACCATCGAGCGCCCGTGCCAGGACGCCGCCTTCACCTCCGGCCCGCGTACGACGCGAGCCGGAGCGGGTGGCCGGTGCGCGCTTGTCAGGGGTGGAGCAGGGTGGTCGCGAGGATCCTGGCGAGCCATTCCTCGTACGCGGTCTCGGTCCACCCGCAGACCTCGGTAAGTTTCTCGAAGTTCTCCGTCGAGGTGAGGACGTAGATCTGCGCGGCTGCTCCGGCGGGTGTGAGGCCCGGCCGCAGGGCGCCGAGCTCGTGCAGGTGGCGGGCCGGTGCGTGGCTGCCCTTCAGCCTTTCGTGTTCGATGTCGGCGAGGACTTCCTGGAGCCCCGCGTCGGCTGGGGCGGCGGCGGCCGCCGCGCGCAGGACGCGGTGCACGGGCTGGACGCGCCGGAGGATGCCGGTGGCCATCGTGGCGTATCCGGCCAGCTTGCGCACGGGGTCCGGCTCGTCGATGATCGCCTGGATCTCGGGGCGGCCGCTCTGTGGCAGGGGGCGGGCGTCGCCGGCCAGGGTGATGTCGTAGACGAGCTTGGCCAGGGCGGGTTTGCCGCCGGGGGAGGACGTGTACAGCGTCTGGAGTGCCACGCCGGCCTCGCGGGCGACCTCGGCCATGGTCGTGTCGGCGTAGCCCTTCCCGATCATCAGTTTCCGCGCCGCGTCCGCGATCTTCCGCCGCGTGGCCTCGGCCTGCTCCTGGCGTAGGGCGCTGGTGTACGGGCGGCGCTTGCTCTGCTCAGTCATCGCGCACCATGATTCCAGAGACATATTGACTGTATAAGCATCTAATGAAAATGTGTGCGTCTAGTTAACTTGTGACAGGGGAGGGTGTGCCGTGTCCTCGGTGTACGCCGCGTCCAGGGTGGTCGCGCTGCTGCTGGTCGGCCTGTACGCGGGCGGCGTGGTGTTCGTGGTGCTCGCTCCGTCCGTGGCGCGCCTGCCGGGACCCGCGTACGTCCGGTATTGGCAGGCGCTCAACACCGACTACGGCCGGGCCATGCCACCGCTGATGCTGGCCGGCATCGCTGCCCTGGTCGTCGTGGCGGCCTGGTCGTGGCGCCGCGGATGGTTCGCCTTCGGCCTCGTCGCGGCGGCCCTGATCATGGTGATCCTCGCCGTGGTCCTCACCTTGACGGGCCTGGATTCCCTCAACCGGGTCGTGGACGGCTGGGACCCCGACCTCCTGCCCGACGGCTGGGAAGAGAGCCGCCGGCGGTGGCTGGGCCTGCACCTCGTCCGTAGCGCACTCGCGTTGGCGGCGTTCGCCTGCCTGGTCATCGCCCAGACCTTCGACCGCGGCTGAGTGCCGGAGGTCCCGGCGATCGGATCAGTCGCGGCCGGGACGGGCGAGGGCGTCCACCAGAGCGCGGAGCCCGGTCAGGAAGGCGGTCTCGTGATCGAAGGCGCGGAACACGCGGTGGATGCGTTCCGGATCCTCCGCCACGGACGCCAGCAGTTCCTCGCGAGAACCGCGTCGTTCGGGGGTGGCGGCGGGCAGGTAGCTCAGGTGGCCGAGAACGTACCACCAGAGCTGGAGGTAGGCGTCGGTGGCGCGGTGGTCGTCGAGGCCGAGGTCGCCGAACCGGTCCAGGGCCCAGGTGAACATCAAGGTGGCCCGCGGAGCGAACCATTCGCCCTGACGCAGGATCTCGACGACCCACACATGCCGCGCGAGATAGGCGTCCAGCCCGGCGAACGCGGTGACCAGGCGCTCCTGCGGCGTGCCCTCGTCGCCGGGTAGCGGCGGCAGCCCTTTCGCCACGTCGTCCAGCAGGGCGAGGATCAGTGCGCGCTTGTCCTCGATATGCCGGTATATCGCCATCGGCGCCGCGCCCAGTTCGGCGGCGACCCGGCGGATGGTCAGCCCTTCGATGCCCTCGGACTCGGCCACCCGGCGCCCGGCGGCCACCACCACCTCGCGGGTGAGGAACTGGCGGCGTCGGCTGGCACTCGAACGGGCGATCACTCCCTCCACTGTAGTGGCGCGAGCCTACTGCCGATCCTGAAGTAAGGCTACCCTTGCTTTAGTGTACTAAGTACGCAAGAGTTCGCGGAGCGAGACGCTCTAGCGCCCGAAAATGATTATCGTTACTCTCTCGCTGTCCGGCTTGATGAGAAAGGTGTGGGGATGTCCTTGATGTCAACGGCGCAGCGGGCGCCATCGGTGCTGGCTCCGGCACGCGCCACACTGATCGGCTGCGGTCTCCTGACCGCGGTCAGCGCGCTCGCCGGCATGGCGCCTCTGGTGGCCGTGGTGGAGATCAGCCGGCGCCTGCTGCGCGGGGACACGGACGTGTGGCCGATCATCGCGGTCGCGCTCGTGGCGCTGGCGGTCAAGCAGCTCGGCACCTTCGGCGCGGGCGTTCTGACACATCTGGCCGACATCCGGGTCTCCTTCGGCATCCGCCGCGCCCTGCTGGGCAAGTTGCGCAGGCTCCCCCTCGGCTGGTTCACCGATCGCAACTCCGGAACGGTGAAGAAGACCGTCGAGGACGACGTGGCGGCGCTTCACCAGCTCATCGCGCACTCCGTGGTGGAGGTCACCGCGGCTGCGGTCCCGCCGGTGGTGGCGATCGTGTACCTCGTGGTCGTCGACTGGCGCATGGCCCTGGTCGGCCTGCTGCCCATGGTGGTCGGGCTGGTCGTCTACCAGCGGGCGATGGCCGACGCGGGCACGAAGTACCCGGAGTTCATGGAGTGGCTGACCCGCCTCAACGGCGCCGCGGTCGAGTTCGTCAACGGCATCGGCGTCGTGAAGGCGTTCGGCGTGCCCGGCGCCGCCAGCAGCCGCTTCCAGGAGGTCTCGCGGAGCTTCGCGCGGTTCTTCCTGGACTGGGCCCGCTCGACGAGCTCCGCGGGCGTCATCGCGGAGATCCTCCTGTCGCCGCCCAGCGTGCTCGTCGTCATGGCGAGCGCGGGAGGCGCGCTCACCGCGGCGGGTCAGTTGCCGGTCGAGAGCTTCATCGCCTTCCTGGTGTTCGGTACGGTCACCACCGCGGGCTTGATGACGGTCATGATGTCGATCCATCCACTGGTCACGGCCATGAGCGTGGCCCGGCGCATCCGCGACGTGCTCTCCGGCCCCGAACTGCCCGTCCCGGCCCGCCCGGTCGTGCCCGACCAGGACACGCCCGGCCCCGTGGTCAGGATGCGCGGGGTCCGTTTCACCTACGGCGACACCGTGGCACTGGACGGAGTCGACCTCGACCTCGAACGCGGCACGGTGACCGCGCTGGTCGGCCCGTCCGGATCCGGCAAGTCCACGCTGGCCAAGCTGCTGCCCCGCTTCGACGACCCGCAGGAGGGCTCGGTCGAGCTCTACGGCGTCGGCCTGCGTGACATCGACCCCGCCGAGCTGTACCGCCACGTGGCCTTCGTCTTCCAGGACGCGGCCCTGCTGCGCATGAGCATCAGGGACAACATCCGCCTGGCCCGCCCGGACGCCGACGACGCGGCCGTTCGCGCCGCCGCCGCCCAAGCACAGATTCTGGACCGCCTCGACGAACTGCCCCGCGGACTCGACTCGGTGGCCGGCGAGGACGCCGAGTTGTCCGGCGGCGAACGGCAGCGGGTGTGCATCGCCCGCGCGATCCTCGCCGACCGGCCGGTGCTGGTGCTGGACGAGGCGACCGCGAGCGCCGACCCGGAGAACGAGGCCCGCATCCAGGACGCGCTGAGCGAGGTCGCCCGCGACCGCACCGTGCTGGTCATCGCCCATCGTCTGAGCACCGTCCGCGGCGCCGACCGGATCGTCGTGCTGGACGGCGGCCGGGTGGCGGAGCGGGGACGGCACGAGGAACTGCTGGCTCTCGACGGGCTCTACGCGCGCCTGTGGGAGCACGACCAGCGCACGCGCGAGGACATCGTGGCCGGAACGGAGACGCGCTGATGATCACCATGATCCGATACCTGTCCGAGGTGCTGGACGAGAAGGGCAGGCGGCATCTGCGGGTCATGCTCATGGCCCAGGCGGCGCAGGGAGTCCTGCAGGGACTGGGCTTCCTCTTCGTGGCGCCCCTCGTCGCCACCCTGACGAGCCCGCCCGTGGACTGGAGCCGGTTCTGGCTCTGGCTGGGCGCGATCGCCGCCGCGGTCGGCGTCCATCACGTGCTGCTGGCCAAGAGCACCTCGCTGGGCTACCTCGTCGGCACGGACGTGCTCACCAGCTTCCACGAGCGCATCGGCAACCACCTCGCCACGCTCCCGATCGGCTGGTTCGGCGGCGACCGTACCGGACCGGTCGGGCGCATCCTCGGCAAGGGCACCATGGACGTGGCCAACATCCCCGCCCACCTGCTGAGGCATGTCGTCGTCGGCGTGACCGCGCCCACGGTCATGATCATCGGCAGCTTCCTGCTCGACTGGCGGATCGGCCTGGCCTTCACCGTCGGCGCGGTGGTGTGCGCCCTGGCACTGCGGCTGCTCATGGTGATCGTCCGCCGTAACGACGACGACTACGAGCACGACATCGGCGCGACGTCCTCCCGCATCGTCGAGTACGCCCGCCAGCAGCCGGTCCTGCGCGCCTACGGTGTGCTCGACCGGCCGGAGATGGGCACGCTGGAGGAGTCCCTGATCCGTCAGGAAGGATCGCAGTCCCGGCTGACGATCCGCGGCGCGTGGGGGCTGATCGTGTTCTTCGGCACCCTGCAACTCGTGGTCACGGCCGTCATCGCGCTCGCGGTCGCACTCACCCTGCAGAGCACCATCGCGCTTCCGGTCATGATCGGCGTACTGATCGTCACCCTGCGCATGCTGGATCCGATCACCCAGCTCGGCGAGCTGGCCGGGCACGTACAGGTCAACGCCGACGCCATCGGGCGCGTCCGCGCGCTGCTGGCGGTGCCACCGCTGCCCGAGCCGGAGCGCCCCGCCGAGCCCGCGGGCTCCGGCATCGAGCTGAGCGGGGTCCGCTTCGGCTACGAAGACGGCCCGGTCGTCCTGGACGGCGTCGACGTGACGATCCCGCTGGGGAGCTTCACCGCCATCGTGGGGCCGTCCGGCGCGGGCAAGAGCACGCTGCTGAAGCTCATCGGCCGCTTCTTCGACGTCGACTCGGGCACGGTCGCCATCGGCGGGCAAGACGTCCGCGAGCTCGGGAGCGCGGGCGTGTCCCGGCTGACGGCACAGGTGTTCCAGGACGTCTACCTGTTCGAGGGCACCATCGCCGACAACCTCCGCATGGCCGCGCCGGACGCGAGCGACGCCGACCTCGGCCGCGTGGCCGCCATCGCGCGGCTCGACGAGGTCGTCGAACGTCTCCCCGACGGCTGGCACACCCGGGTCGGTGAGGCGGGCTCGACCCTGTCCGGCGGGGAGAAGCAGCGAGTCTCGATCGCCCGCGCCCTGCTCAAGGACGCTCCCGTCGTGCTCCTGGACGAGGCCACGGCCGCCCTCGACGCGGCCAACGAGGCCGCCGTCGCCGACGCCATCACCGAACTGGCCCGCGACCGCACCGTCATCGTCGTCGCCCACCGTCTGTCCACCGTGGTCGCCGCCGACCGCATCCTCGTCCTCGACCGAGGAAAGATCACCGAGCAGGGCGACCACGACGCGCTCCTCGCCGCGGGAGGCACCTACGCCCGCTTCTGGAACGAGCGGGTACGCGCCCGCGGCTGGCAACTCGCCTCGAAGGGAACACCGTGACCACGACCACTTCGCCCGAGCGCCGTCTCGACCCGCGCATGAGCCCGAGAGACCTCATCAACATCGGCGTCTTCGGCGCCCTCTACCTCGCCGTCGTGTTCGCGATCAACATGCTGGGCTTCCTCAACCCGGCCGTCATGCTGGCCGCCCTCGTCGCGAGCATCGTGGCCGCCGGAGTCCCGTTCATGCTGTTCCTCACCCGGGTACGGCACGCGGGCATGGTCACGGTCTTCGCGATCATCACCGGCGGATTCCTCATGCTCACCGGGCATCCGCTGATCAGCTTCGTGATCACCATCGGCTGCGCGCTGGCCGCGGAGCTGATCATCTGGGTCGGCCGGTACGCCTCACGCCGCCTGAGCGTGCTCGCCTACGCCGTCTACTCCGCCTGGTACGCCGGGCCGATGATGCCCATCTTCTACGACCGCGACGCCTACTTCGCCGGCCCTTCGATGCAGGCGATGGGCGCCGACTTCGTCAGCCAGATGCGGACGCTGCTCTCCCCGCCGGTCCTGCTCGCCTTCGACGTCTCCACGATCGTCTTCGGCCTGCTCGGCGGGCTGCTCGGCCTGCGGCTGACCCGTAAGCACTTCGAGAAGGCGGGCCTGGCGTGAGCACCGGCGCCATGGCGTCGCGCGGGCGCGCCGCGACGGCGGCTCGCCCGAGCCCGCTGCTGCGGCTGGACCCGCGGACCAAAGCGCTGCTCGTGCTCGCGACGAGCCTGGTGGTCATGGCCCCGCAGGGCGCCTCGTTCGTGCCCGCCGCGCTCGTCCTCGGCGTGCTACTCGCGCTCAACGAGGGTGCCTGGGTACGCGCGCTCGCCCTGCCGGCCGGTGCCGCCGCCATCGGAGCCGTCGCCCACCTGCTGCCGGTGCTCCTCCCGCATCCGGCGGTCGGCATGGTCGCGACCCTGGCCGCGTACCTGGTCCGCTTCGTCGCCATCGGCGGCGTGGCCCTGCACCTGATCTCCACGACCTCTCCCACGGAGCTGACGGCGGCGCTGCGCGCCGCCCGGGTGCCGAGGGCGATCACCGTCTCCGCGGCCGTGATGCTGCGGTTCCTGCCGACGATCTTCGCCGAGGCCCGCGCCGTGTACGACGCCATGCGGCTGCGGGGGATAGGCGGATGGCGTGGCATGCTGCGCCACCCCGTGCTCGGCATCGAACGCTTCACGGTCCCGCTCATCGCCTCGAGCCTGCGCGTGGCCGAGGACCTGTCCGCCTCGGCGCTTCTGCGCGGGCTCGGCTCGCCTTCCCGCCCCAGCTCGATGCGCCCGCCACGGCTCGCCGCCGCCGACGGCGCGGCCGTTCTCGTCGCCCTGGCGCTGGGCACGGCCACGGTCCTGTGGTGATCCGGATCGACGGGGTGCGCTGGACCTACGCCGGCGCGACAAGCCCCACGCTCGACGGCCTCACCCTGCACGTGCGGCGCGGAGAGACGGTCGTGCTGTGCGGGCCCAGCGGGTCGGGCAAGAGCACCGCGCTCAGGCTCATGAACGGCCTCGTTCCGCACTTCCACGACGGCGAGCTCGACGGCGCAGTGCACCTCGACGGGCAGGCCGTCGCCGACCTGACGCTCGACCAGCTCGGCCGCCGCACCGGCACCGTGCTCCAGCATCCCCGGCGCCAGTTCTTCACCGACGAGTGCGAGGCCGAACTCGCCTTCGCGATGGAGAACTTCGGCGAGCCCGCGGAGCGAATCAGGGAACGCGTCAGCGCGGCCGCCGCGGAACACCACCTGCGCCCTTTCGCCGGACGCAGGCTGCAGAACCTGTCAGGAGGACAGCAACAGCAGGTGGCCTGTGCCGCCGCGGCCGCCCACGGTCCGTCGTTGCTGCTGTTCGACGAGCCCACCTCGAACCTGTCCGCCGCCGCGGTCGAACGCTTCACGGCCACGCTGGCCCGGCTCCGCGCGAGCGGCGCGACCATCGTCATCGCCGAGCACCGCCTGCACTTCCTGCGCGGCGTCGCCGACCGCGTCGTCGCCCTGCGCGAGGGCCGCGTCGACGCGCAGTGGCGGGGTGCGGAGTTCGCCGCCCTCGACGACGACACCCTGGCGGCCGAAGGGTTGCGTTCCCTCGACCCCGTCCGGCGTCCGGAGGCACCCCGCGTCTTCGCCCGGGGCCCCAGCGTCGACCCGGGCACGCCTTCGGCGCGGCACTCGGGGGCAGGCGTGACCCTGCGCGGCGTCCGGTGCGCCTTCCGCGGCCGCCGGGTGCTCGACATCGAGGAGGCGTACCTGCCGGCCGGCGCGATCACCGCCGTGACCGGCCAGAACGGCGCCGGCAAGAGCACGCTCGCCCGCGTACTGACCGGCCTGCAACGACACGAGGGCGAGATGTCGCTGGACGGGCGGCGGCTCGGCCGGGCCGAACGCCAGCGTGTGAGCGGCATCGTCATGCAGGACGTGCAACGGCAACTGTTCACCGACAGCGTGAGCGCCGAGCTCAGGCTCAGCGGGTCCGGCGCGCCGCAGGTCGGCGGCCTCCTGCGTGACCTCGACCTCGAGTCTCTGCGGGACCGGCACCCGTTGTCCCTCTCGGGCGGGCAGCAGCAACGCCTGGTCGTCGCCGCGGCCCGGCTCGGCGCTCGCCGGATCGTCGTGTTCGACGAGCCCAGCTCCGGCGTCGACCGCCGTCACCTGCACTCCGTCGCGCGGATCATGCGCGAGCTCGCGGCCGAAGGCGTCACCGTGCTCGTCATCAGCCACGACGACGATCTTCTGGCCCTCGCCGCCGACCAGGAGCTCAGGCTCAGGGCCCTCGGTGGAGCGTGAGCGAGAAAGGTGCCGATCACCTGGCCGGCCGGGCCATCCGCGTCGGTGGGGTCGGGGCAGACCCGCCATGCGCCTGTTGAGGTATGCGTTGGCCCAGCTCACGGCGAGGTTGGCCGTGCACGGCGTGCGCCGGCTCCGCCCCTCAGGAGAGGGTGCCGCTTCGCCTGACCCATCTCGCTGCAAGCCGGCCTGACCGGGAACCTGGAGTAGGTTGCCGTAGTCATCGCGATATATCTTGACTTGGAGTGCAACGCGACATATCGTGACTTCCCGGCGATGCGTATCGACCCCTGGAGGGACGATCTCATGAACGAACTGGTGCCTGCCCTGGTTGTCCTCTTCATCGTCGTCCTCGTGCTGCTGTCGGTCTTGCAACTAGCCCTCGTGTGCGGCGCGCCATGGGGGAGCCTGGCATGGGGTGGGCGGCACCGGGTCCTACCGGGACCACTGCGGGTTGGCAGCGGTATCGCGCTGGTGCTCTATGTCGCGTTCGCAGTCGTGGTCGTGGACCGTGTCGGATGGATCGACGTGGTGGCAGACCCCGTCGCGGGTATCGGCACCTGGGCGGTGTTCGGGTTCGCCGTGCTCAGCGTCATCCCCAATGCGGTGTCCCGAAGCAAGCCGGAGCGGTATGTCGGAACATCCGCCGCGTTCATGCTCGCCGCGGCCAGCCTCGGCGTCGCGCTCAACGCGGCGTCGATTTCGTAAGCCGTCCTCGAACGCTGCGGCTGCCGACAATCCCGTCCGGCCAGGTCATGGTCTTGGAACGGCAGCTCGGCGCCGGTGCGCGGGTGAGGTTCGCTCCCGAGGACCGCTTCTTCCCGGCGGAGCTCCTGACCTCACTGCCCCGCGCGGTCCTGCACAGGCTGCGGCTTGTGGTCGGCCCGGACGCCATCCTGCGCCGGCACCGCGAGTCCGTGAGGCAGCAGCATGCCCGGACCTGTCGGCCGAAGCGGCGAGGGCGCCCAGCCGCAGTCCGTCATCTCCGCCGCCACGGCCGCCCAGGCCCACGAGTTCGGCACCCGCCTGTCCGGCGGCCGGCGCCAGCGCATCGCCATCGCCCGCGCCATCCTCAAGGACGCGCCCATCCTCGTCGTGGACGAAGCCGTCTCCAGCCTCGACACCGAAAGCGAGCAGGAGGTCGCGGCCGCCATGTCCTCCGTCCGTCCGACCGCACCACGCTGATCATCGCCCACCGGCTGTCCACCATCCTGACCGCCGACCGCATCGTGGTACGGGAATCCCGCCGCGTCGCCGAGGCCGGCACCCATGAGGCTCCTGACCGGCGATGGCGCCTACACCCGCCTCATATCCGCCCAACTGACCGGATCCGTGTCATGATGGCCGGGTAAAGGCGAGCGCGGACTGAGGAAGCCGGTGTGACTCCGGCGCGGTCCCGCCACTGTGATCGGCGAGCGGATCCCCTCGACGCCACCACCCTTCCCCGAGGGGTGGGAAGGCGGGGACGAGCCTCGACCCGAGAGCCAGGAGACTCACGCGGTCGCCTCCTCGACGACCTGGGGCGGATTTCCCCGGAGAGGAGCAGGCCATGGCGCCTGAAGAACGATGGCGTGCCGTCGGCCGCTCGATCCCGCCGTGAGTAGTCCCTGATCTCTCCAGAAACTGCCGGATTTGCCGTCCGGCCATTTAGTCATGCCCTTTTTGAGAATGGAGCCTGGAGTTATGGAAGCGGCGTCGGAAGAGTCCGTCCGCAGCACGCTCGAGGAAATCGCCGAATTCGGTTCGTTCTTCGCTCCGCACCTTGGCGGCGACCCCGCGGGATGGCACGACGTGAGCGCCGACTACGCGCGCGGATTCACCGATCTGGTCGAGGCGACCGCCGCCAGGTACGACACCGCCGAGTTGCGCATCGGCGCCTCCATCGCCCAGCTGAGCCACGCCGCGCGCCTCTGGTCGCCTGTCGTGGGCGCCGTGCTCACCCGCGGAGTCATCCCCGACCTGACCCGGCTCGACCGCGCCGACGACGACTCACGCCTGCGGCTGCCCACGCTCGCGGGATGGCATGCAGGGACGGAAGGCCAGGTCGCCGCCCTGCTCTACGACATGGTGGTGCGCCGCCACCTCGAACCGTTCGCGCGCGGCCTGCGGGTGAAAGTCGCCCCCGGACTCCTGTATGGCAACGCCGCCTCGGCCGTCGCCGAAGCCGGACGTGCCGTGGCAACCGCCCGCCCGGAGCTCGCCCCCCGGGCCGCTCGGCTGGTGAACCTGCTGCTGGCCACTGGCGGGCTGGCCGGGAAAGGCTCCCTCACCTCTCCAGAACTCGCGTTCCGGCGCACCACGTGCTGTCTCTATTACCGGGTGCCGGACGGCGATAAATGCGGGGACTGCGCCCTGCTGGACAAATGAATTCTTGAAATCCCGGTGAGCCTGTGCCTAAAGTTCTTGCGAAGAGTTCGCAACTGCATCACTTGTGCAGAATGCCGAAGGAGGACGCACATGGCGCACCACGGTTTCGCCGAACCCGATGACCCGCAGACCTGCCTGAAGTCCCACACCCCCGCGGTGGACTCGCCGTTCGAGTGGCGTGAGGACGACGACGAGTAAGACCTGATTTCCCGGTCCCGGCACACCCAGGAAGGTCTTGCTCATGATCCGCGAAGTGCGCCGGGACCGGCCACGCCACCCTGTCGTCGCCAGCATGGTCTCGTACACCGCTGTTCAAGGGACAGAGGTGACCGGTGGCGCGGCCCTCGGTGACGAAGACGCAGCTCGCCTGGCCGCGATCGGGGAGGCGATCGAGCGCCATTGCGCCAACCAGGTGCCCGGCGGCCTGACCCGAGCCGCCCACCGAGATCTGACCGAACCCGCACTCGACCCTCGGGACTTCGCCCTCTATTCTCCCGCCCAGTACGCGGCCAAGGGCTTTCCGTTCGTCCCGATGACCCGGGAACTGGAGATCACCTGGGTGCCCGCCGAGGACCTGACCTCGGGGGAGCGGGTCCTGGTGCCCGCCTCGCTGGTCTACGTCAACTACTTCACCGGCCCACGCCGCGGCGAGCCGTACACCAACTACCCGGTCCTGGCCGGTACCGCCGCCGGCCCGACGCGGGAGCAGGCGAGGCGGGCGGCCCTGCGTGAAGTGCTGGAACGTGACGCGGTCACGCTCTGGTGGGCCGGCCGCCATGAAGCCGCCCCGCTCCCGGTGCCCGAGACGGGCCCGCTGGCCACCGCGCTGGGCGAGGCGGCGACGTCCGGGCTGACGGTCACGCCGCTGGAGATTCCATCGGAATTCGGGGCGATCGTCGCCGGGGTCTTCGTCGAGGACCGCGAGCGCGGGATCGTGGGATTCGGCAGCGCCTGCCGGGAGACCGCTGAGGAGGCCGCAGCCAAGGCGTTCACCGAGGCCATCGGCACCTATGAGACCGGCCGCGTGCTGCTGCGCCTGGATCCCGGACCACCGTACCTGCCACGCCGCGCCGACCGCCGCTACCTCGACGACCTGCGGCGCGGCTGGCGTTCGGTCAACGACGTGCGCCTGCACGTCCAGCTCTACCTGGATGAACGCCTGCGGGGCGAGACGCTCGACCGGTTGCGCCACCCCGCAGGATCGCCCGCCAGGGGCGCGGCGACCTTCCGGGCCTACGCCGTGGACCTCACCGTCGCAGGCATGGACCTGCACGTCGCCCGGGTCATCGTGCCCGGCCTGTCCTGCAACGCCCCGGCCGCGTTTCCGTTCCTGGGCGGGAGCCGGATCCCGCCGTCATCAGATCTGACACCGGTGCCCCTGCCCTTCGCGTGAACCCAGGAGGAGACGAAGACATGCGGCTCGGACTTGCGATGGGCTACGGCGGCGAGCCGATGGAGGAGGTGCTGCCGGCGATCCGGCACGCCGAGAGCATCGGCGTCGACTCCGTGTGGAGCGTGGAGGAGTACGGACCGGACGCCGTCAGCGTGCTCGGCTACCTGGCCGCCGTGACCGAGCGCATCGAGCTGGGCACCGCGATCATGCAGATCCCGGCCCGTACACCGGCCGCCACGGCGATGACCGCGATGACGCTGGACGTGCTGTCGCGCGGCCGGTTCCAGCTCGGCCTCGGGCTGTCGGTGCCGTGGATCGTAGAGGGCTGGCACGGCCTGCCGTACGACCGGCCGCTGCGCCGCACCCGGGAGTACGTCGAGATCGTGCGTAAGGCCATCGCGCGCGAGGAACGGGTGGAGTACGCCGGCGAACTGTACCGCCTGCCGTACACGGGTGCGGGCTCCACGGGGCGGGCGCGGCCGATCCGCTCGGAGATGACACCGCTCTGGCCGCGCATTCCGCTGTATCTGGCGGCCATTGGGCCCGGCAACCTGTCGCTCACCGGTGAGCTCGCCGACGGGTGGCTGTCGGGGATGTACGCGCCCGAGCACGAGGCCGCGATCCTGGCTCCGCTGGACGCGGGCATCGCCGGGGCAGGTCGCGCGCCGGGGGATGTGAAGATCTGCCCCATTCTGTACGTCGCGCACGCTGACACGGTTGAGGCGGGGCGGGAGCGGTTACGCCCGCTCTACTCCCATCTGATCGGCGCGGCTTCGCCTGGCGTGCGTAACACCTATGCCGACGTGGTCGTCCAGATGGGGTACGAGGGCGCGGCTCACGACATCCGTAAGCACTTCGCCGCCGGTGACCGTGATGCCGCCACGGCCGCGGTGCCCGACCGGCTGCTCGACGAGGTGGCCTTGATCGGCCCGATCGAGGCCATGACCGAGCGGCTCGCCGTGTGGCGGGAGTCCCGGGTGGACACGGTCATCCTGCTCGACCGCGACCCGGCCTTCCTGGAGGCCGCACGGGCCGTGCTGTGAGACGGATGTGGGCGCTGACGGTGCCGTTGCTGGTGGCGGGGCTGACGCAGATCGTCGTCAACGTCGTCGACACCGTCATGCTGGCCCGATACTCCACGACCGCGCTGGCCGCCTTCGCGCTGGCCGCGCCCGTCTACCTGATCGCCCTGGTCGTGGTGCGTGGCTGGGCCACCGCCGTGCAGATCAAAGTGGCGCAGGCGCATGGCGCCGGCACACCCGCGGCGGTGATGCGAGTCGTCCGCGTGGGGTTGGGCACCTCGATCCTGGCCGGGGCCGCGATCGGCGCCGTCCTGTACGCCGTCGCCGGATCGGCGCTGACCCTGCTGGGTGCCTCCGCCGAGCTGGCGGGGCCGGGGGTGGAGTACCTGCGGGTGCTGGCGTTCGCGGTGCCGTTCGCCGCCGCCTCCTTCACCCTGCAGAGCGCCTGCTCCGGAGTCGGGGTGACGCGGGCGGCGATGTGGCACGCGCTGCTGGTCAACGCGGTGAACCTGCCGCTCGGGCTGTGGCTGATCTTCTCCGCGGGTCTCGGCGTCACCGGCGCGGCTCTGGCCACCCTGGCGGCCACCGTCGCCGGCACCGCGTTCCTGCTGGTGTACGGCCGCGCCCGGTTGCCCCGGGTGGCCGCCGACGGCCGGCCCGTGGCCGGGGAACTGTGGCGGATCGGCTGGCCGGAGATGAGCGCGATGGGCGTCGGCTACCTCAACGAGGCGCTGCTCGCAGGCTTCGCCGCCCGGATGGGCACTCTGGAGCTGGCCGCGTACCGGATCGTGGACAACCTGCTGCTCATCGTCTTCACCGTGATGGCCTCGGCCTCGGCGTCCGTAGTCATCCTGGCTGGGCAGGAGATCGGCGCGGGCCAGACGGACCGGGCGGTGCACCGGCGGCGCACCGGGACCCGGCTACTGCTGATCGTCTTCGCCGTGCCGGCCGGGTCGCTCCTGCTCGGCGGTACCACGGTCCTGTCGTGGTTCAGCGACAACCCCGAGGTCGTCGCCCTGGCCTGGCAGGTGGTGCCGCTGGCCATGCTGAGCCTGGCGCCCATGGTGCCCGCGATGGCCTCCGGCAGCTTCCTGCGCGCCCAGGGCGACACCCGCTCGGTGATGCTGGCCAACGTCGCCTGCGACTACCTTCTGCTCATCCCACTCTCCTGGCTGCTCGGCCTGACCTTCGGCCTCGGGCTGCCCGGGATCTATCTGGCGTGGAACGCCTTCGCGATCCTCCTGGCCGTGCTTCTTGGGCTGCGTGCCCGGCGCGGCTCAGTGATGTCGACCACCCATGAACGGGGAGCATGATGAGATGGGTACGTCGGATCGCCGCGTTCGGCCGGTATTCCACCAGCCCGGCCGGTGTGGACGCGACGGCGGTGAGGCGCTCGGAGAAGGCTGCGCGAGAAGCGGCCACCTGAGCACCTCCTTGGCGGAAAGCGGAGATGAGCACTCTCGGCGGCCGGCGCAGCTGTGACGAACCCAGGCCTGTCATAGGAGGTAGCGCAGCCACAAGTAAGGGGTGACCAGCGCCACGGTGACCAGGGCGACGATCAGTCCGTACTTGGTGAACTGCCAGAAGCTGATCGGGGTGCCGTTGCGGGCGGCGATGCCGATGACGACCACGTTGGCGGCAGCGCCGACGGCGGTCGCGTTGCCGCCCAGGTCGGCGCCGAAGGCCAGCGCCCACCACAACACCTGAGCGCTGTCGTTGCCGCCCGAGGCTTGGACGAGGTCGGCCACGATCGGGCTCATGGTGGCCACATAGGGGATGTTGTCCACGATGGCCGACAAGGCGGCCGAGGCCCACAGCAACACCATCGTGGCCAGCCCGAGCTGACCGGCGGTGGCGTCGACCGCCATGCGGGAGACCTGGCCGATCACCCCGGTCTCGACCAGCGCGCCGACCATGACGAACAGGCCCATGAAGAACACCAGCGTGGGCCATTCGACCTCGGCGATGGCCTGCTCCGTGGTCACCTTGGTGGCCGCCACCAGCAGACCGGCGCCCAGGACCGCTACCACCGAGGGTTCGTAGTGCAGCACCGGATGCAGCACGAACGCCGCTATCACCAGGCCCAGCACAGCCAGGCTCTGCCACAGCAGAGCGCGGTCGGCGATCGCCTCCCGCTCATTGAGCCCCATGATCTCGGCGGCGCGTTTCGGGTCGTAGACGAACACCTTGCGGAACAAGATCCTGCACAGTCCGGCGAACACCACCATGAGCACGGTGACCATCGGCGCCATATGCACGAGGAAGTCATTGAACGACAACCCGCCCCGGCTGGCGATGATGATGTTGGGCGGATCCCCGATCAGGGTGGCGGCGCCGCCGATGTTGGAGGCCATCGCTTCGGCGATCAGGTACGGCACCACCGGCAACGCCATCCGCTGGCACACCAGGAAGGTGACCGGCGCGATCAGCAGCACCGTGGTCACGTTGTCCAGCAGCGCCGACGCGCACGCGGTGATCACCACCAGCAGTACCATCAGCCGGTACGGCCGGCCGCGAGCACGCTTGGCCGCCCAGATGGCCAGGTACTCGAACACGCCGGTCTGCTTGAGCACCCCGACGATCACCATCATGCCCAGCAGCAGGAAGATGACATTCCAGTCGACACCGGTCCGCTCGGAGAAGAACGCCGCTCCGGCGTCGCTGGCGTGGATGAGCAGCATGATCCCGGCGCCGCCGAGCGCGGCGGCGACCCGGTGGATGCGTTCGGTGGCGATCAGCGCGTAGGCGCCGAGGAAGACCGCAACCGACAGCCAGGCCAGCACGGTCACCGGGCCAGCAGCCCGTCCATGAGCGCCTGCAGAGTGACGGCCCCCAGCAGACGATCCCCGCTGACGATCGCGACCAGCGGGCTGTGTGTGCGCGCCATCAGCGCGGCCAGCTCCAGCGCGGTGGCCTCCGCGTCGGTGACCGGCAGCTCGCGGGCCTGGGCGGGCAGCGCCTCGCGTACGGTCCGGCCGGTCAAGGAGGTGAGCAGGGCATCGGCGTGCGCTTCGTCCACCACCCGAGCCAGCGCGGGATCGTCCTGGCAGTAGCCGGGGACGGCCAGGCGAAGTACCTGGGTTCCGGGCAGGATGCTGGCCGGCAGGCCGGACTCGTCGACGACGATCAGGCCGGGCAGATCTTGGTCGGCCAGCAGCCGGGCGGCATCGATCACCGCGGTGTCCAAGGTGACTGTGGGGAAGTCGGTGAGCAGATCGAGAGCGCGCACGGCGGACGCCTTTCCAGGGGTAGACGGCAGAGATTGCCGACCAGACTTCCCGGCGCACCTGTAAGGAATCTATCAATCAGCGTCGAGATCGGCGAGAGCCCCGCCATGCCCGCGCCGACGGCCTTTCGGCCGAAGTGAACGACGACCTCTTTGGGGATCCCGTGCAGGCCTGCCGGATCCCGGCGTGTGATCGTTTCTGTGCACTCGATCTTCCGTTTCCCCGACTGCGACTCGACCCGCGAGGTGGTGCCGAGCTGCCCGTGCTTCCCGTACACGGGCTCGTGCAGCACCATCCCTCGCGGCCCTTTCGGCGGGCGTGCCGGGTCGGCGAGCAGTGACAGGTCTACTTGTCAGCGCGCCAGCGCGCGATGTCCTCATCCGTGACCTCGACGGGACCCGCCGCCTGCTGCGTGATCCTGATGTGGTTGCCGAAGGGGTCACGCAGCGCGCAGTCGATGCCGTACGGCTGCTGCGTGGGCATCTCGGTGAATTCAACACCTTTGGCACGGAGGGCGTCGTAGGTCTTCTGGCAGTTGTCGGTGCTGAGGATCGCGGCGACGCCAAGGGCGCCCTTGGTCACCAGGTCGCGGACCTGGGCGGCGGACTCCTCGCTGAGCGACGGCGGACCCGGCTTTTCCAGGAGGATCGACCGGTCCGGATCGGACGGCAGAGCGACGAGGAGCCAGCGCATGAATCCCATATCGACGTCGGAGGTCACCTGGAAGCCCAGCTTGCCGACGTAGAAGTCCAGCGCCTCGTCCTGGTCGAGCACGTACACGGAATGAATGCTGATACGAGAGAACATGCCTCGAACCCTACGGACGGTAAGGGCGTAACGACTTATCCGAAACGACTCGGTCTGGTCCACGCCTTGATGAAGCACACCGGGACATCGACCGGTGACGTGCCTGCCCGGAACTCGGTGGGGGACATGCCGACGATGGCCCGGAACGTACGGCTGAACGTCCCCAGACTCTCGAACCCGACCTGCGCGGCGAGGTCGGTGATGCTGACCGACGTGGACCGCAGCAACGCCATCGCACGTTCGATCCGCCGCCGTTGCAGGTACCGGTGCGGTGTCTCGCCGAACGTCGCCCGGAACGACCGGGTGAAATGGGTGGGAGACATCAGGGCGATGCGCGCGAGCGCGGGTATGTCGAGGGCGCGGGCGAATTCCCGGTCCATCGCATCCCGTGCACGCAACAGCCGCCGGTTCTGGTCCTCACCCGGGCTGAGCACGAACCAAGCGTAGTCAACGCGGGCAGGCGACGAGCAAGCGACCCATCGACGTGCGGTACGGGCCGGCATCGTAGCCCGCGCGCCGGCCTGCTCACCCCGCGCCCGCCCGTGGGCTCCTGGAGCTGGGGCGGGGATGCCCGGCCTGAACCGCACCAGCTCCACCGAGGGTGAGCGCGCCGGCGAAGATCACTGTGCTTGCTCCTGAAGGACGGACAGGGCTTGAGATGGGCACAAAGTAACGGCGTGGTGTGCCCGCGTGGCGAGCTGGTCGCTGGGCTGGTCGGTCAGCAGGGCCACGATGCCGTCGTCGTCCTGGTCGAAGACGGCCGGTTCGGTCAGGACGCATTGGCCGGAGCCGACGCAACGGCCGGTGTCGGCTTTGATCCGGATCATGTCCCGCTCACCAGGTGACCGGGAGTTCGTGGACGCCGTAGACGACGGCGTCCGTCTTGAAGGGCAGGTCCTCTGCCGGTACGGCGAGCCGTAGGGCGGGGATGCGGCGGAACAGCGTGTCGAAGACGATCTGCAGCTCCACCCGGGCCAGGTTCTGGCCGAGGCACTGGTGCGGGCCGAATCCGAAGGCGAGGTGGTGGCGGGCGCCGCGCTCGACGTCCAGGTTGCCCGGCTTCGTGAAAACCGCCGGGTCCCAGCTGGCCGACAGGCCGGAGACGATGATGCCCTCGCCGGCCTTGATGCTCACCCCGCCGATCCGCACGTCTTCGGTGGCCAGCCGGGAGGTGACGGTGTCGGCGATGGTGAAGTAGCGCAGCAGTTCCTCCACGGCCATGGCGGTCTTGTCCGGATCGGCGGTGATCAGGGCCAGTTGCTCCGGATGGGTGAGCAGCGCGACCACGCCGAGCGAGATCATGTTCGCGGTGGTCTCGTGTCCGGCGGTCAGCAGCAGGAAGGCCAGGCTCACCAGGCCCGTGTGATCGACGGCGCCGTCTTCCCGGCGTTGCCGGGCGATCTGCCGGCTGAGCAGGTCGTCGCCGGGTTCGGACTCTTTGCGGGTGACCAGGTCGTCGAGGTAGGCGCGCAGTTCGATGAAGGCGCGATTGCGGTCCGCGGTCGAGGTCCGGCTCACCATCATGGTGGTGCGGCTTTGGAAGAACTCGTGGTCGGTGTACGGCACGCCGAGCAGTTCGCAGATCACCAGGGAGGGCACCGGCAGGGACAGCGCCTGCACCAGGTCCACCGGCCCCTGGCCGGCGGCGAGCATGTCGTCGATGAAATGGTCGACGATGTCCTGGATCCGCGGGCGCAGCGCGGCCAGGCGCTTCACGGTGAACTCGCTGATCACCGGGCGGCGGGCCGCGGAGTGCTCGGCGCCGTCCATACTGAGCATCACCGGCGGCTGGCTGCGCTGCAGTCGCAGGGTCGCCGCATCGAGGTTGAACAGGGGGAAGCCGTCCTTGCGTTTGTCGGAGGAGAAGCGGGGGTCGGCGAGGACGGCGCGGGCTTCCTCGTGCCCGGACACCCACCACGCCTGGCCGCCGCTGGTCAGGCGTACCTTGCTGATCGGCGCCTGCTCGCGCAGCCGTTCGTAGGCGGTGGGCGGGGCGAACGGGCAGCCACGTGAGACCGGCAGCTCGAGGCCGGCGCGTTCGTCGGCAACGCTGTTCGTCATGAAGAACCTCCCAGTATGAGATCTGGCTCGTCGTTGGTGTTCATCGCAGGGTGAGCGGGGTCTCGGCGGCGATGCGGGTCAGTTTGTGTGGGTTGCGGACGTAGTACAGGCCGGTGATGCGGGCGTGCTCGACACGCGCCGCGATGACGCCGTCGATCTCGCCGTCCATGCGCAGGAGGAGCGCGGGGTTGCCGTTGACCACGGTGGGCTCGCTGGTGAGCGCGATCTGGGCCTTGCCGAGGCCGTTGACGATCATGTGGGCCACCTTGCCGGCGCCGGTGATCGGCCGCGGCACCGCCTGCTTGACGCCGCCGCCGTCGCTCACCAGGACGACCTGCGGGGCGAGCACGTCGAGCAGGCCCTGAAGGTCCCTGCTTTCCAACGCGCGCCGGAACGACTCCAGCACCGCCCGGACTTGGCTCGGGGAGACCGCCTCACGCGGCTTCCGGGCGTCGACGTGCCGGCGGGCGCGGTGCGCGATCTGCCGGACGGCCGCCGAACTCTTGCCCACGGCGGCAGCGATCTCCTCGTGACTGATACCGAAGACTTCGCGCAGCACGAAGACGGCACGTTCGGTGGGCGAGAGCGTCTCGAGTACGAGCATGAGCGCCATCGACACGCTCTCGGCGAGCTCGACGTCCTCGGCCACGTCCGGCGCGGTGAGCAGCGGCTCAGGCAGCCATGGGCCGACGTAGTCCTCCTTGAGGCGCCGCATGGTGCGCAGCCGGTCGAGCGCGCGCCGGGTGGTCACCCGCACCAGGTAGGCGCGCTGGTCGCGCACCTGCCTTCTGTCGACCTTCATCCACCGCAACCAGGTTTCCTGCAGGGCGTCCTCGGCGTCGGCGGCCGAGCCGAGCATTTCGTAGGCGACGGTGAACAGCAGATTGCGGTGGGCGAGGAACACCTCGGTCGCCTCGGCGGCGCCGTCCATCGGCTCGGCCGGGCCCGTCGTCGCGCTCCCGTGCTCGTCCATTCCTGCCTCCTGCCTGGTCCCCGCGACTCTTGCTCTATGCACAAGGCGCCGGTGCCTGCCGCTGTGTGACACCTGTGATCGGTGACACACGTCACAGGGCCGCACCGTCACAAAGCCCGGGGCGCCGACGCCGCATGGTCATCAGGACACCACGCGACCGCCGCCACAGAAGGAACGGAAAAGACATCATGAGCAAGGTCTGGTTCGTCACGCGGCCTGGGCCGCGATTTCGTCGAGGCCGCCCCTGTCGCGCGGCGACCAGGTGACCGCGACCGCGCGGAACACCGCAAGCCTTGACGAGTTGGCCGCCGCCTACGGCCAGGCGGTGCCGGCGCTGGAGCTGGGCGTGACCGACAAGGCCCTCCCCTGCGGATGCTCTTCGGCCACGGCTTCTACCCGATGCTCCAGCAGGTGTACGCCGACTGGCAGGACCTTTCGGCACAGGCGCGCGGCGACCTCGATCAAGGAAATCGGCGACCCAGCGGCAACAAGCCCGAAAGGAGCACCACATGAAGCACCGGATCGTCGTTCTCGGCGCCGGCTATGCCGGGGCCTACGCGGCTGGAATCCTGGCCCGCCGGCTGTCCCCGTCCGATACCGAGATCACCGTGGTCAATGCCGTGCCGGACTTCGTCCAGCGGATGCGGCTACCCCAGCTGGTGGCCGGTCAGGAGGTCGAGGCTCCGAAGCTCGCCGACATTTTCGCGGGCACGGGGATCCGGCTGCGCCTGGCCCGTGTCACCGCCATCGACCCCGAACGCCAGGTCATCACCATGTCCGACGGCGCCGGCGGACTCGGCTACGACACGCTCGTCCACGCGCTCGGCAGCCACGGCGACGTCGGGGGTGCCCCCGGCGTGGCCGAGCACGCTTTCGACGTCGCCGCCCGGCCCTCCGCGCTACGCCTGCGCGAGCGCCTGGCCAGCCTGGACAGGTGGGGCGAAGGCGGGAATGTGGTGGTCGTCGGTGACGGGCTGACCGGCATCGAGACCGCCACCGAGATCGCCGAATCCCGGCCCGGCCTGTCGGTGGCGCTCATCGCCCGCAGGCAGCTGGGCGCCCGGCTTTCGGCCGGAGCCCGCGGCCACCTGCGCCGGGCCTGCGACCGGCTGGGCGTCACCGTCCTGGAGCACACCAGCGTCCAAGCCGTCGAAGCGACGCGGGTGCTGTGCGCCGACGGAACCACCCTGGCGTCCGACGCGACCGCGTGGACGGCCGGGTTCGCGCTCGACCCCATCGCCGCCGCCGCCGGGCTAGAGGTCACCGGGAACGGCCAGATCATCGTCGATCGCACCATGCGGTCGGTCTCACACCCGAACGTGTACGCCATCGGCGACAGTGCCCACGCCATCGGCGACAACGGCCGGCCGATGCCGATGTCCTGCGCCTCCGCCGGCTACACCAGCCGGCAGGCGATCGAGGCGATCGTGGGACGCCTGACGGGCCGCACGATCCCCCACACGAAACTGATCTACACCTACAACCAGATCAGCCTCGGCAGAAGGGACGGGATCCGGCAGACGGTCGACGACCAAGGACAGGCCAAGCCGGCGTACGAGGGCGGCCGCAACGCCGCACGCGTCAAGGCGGGCATCCTCACGATGGCGCTGTGGGCCACCTCGCACCCGACCTTCGGCATGCCCAAGCGCAAGCACCGCCTGACCCCCGCACCGGACACGACCACCGAGAGAACGCCCGCGTAGCCGCCCGCGAACGCGCCGGCGACGGCTGCCGGCCTGGCACCTCGAACAGTTCCAGGCCGGCTGTCCCCGCAGTGGCCTCGCGTTCGTCGCCTGAGTATCGGCCCGAGCGAAAGCAGCCCGCATGAACGGGTTCTGTGATCGGGCGGGCCCCCGGCCTCCCGCGAGAGGAGGCGGTCCCGGCCAGCAAAAGATCTTGAGTCGCCCCACGCAATAGGGAAAGGAACGCACATGAAGGGTAAGACCGCTCTCATCGCCGGCGCCCTGTCGCTCAGCTTCCTGGGATTGGCAGGCTACGGGCCCGCCGCCCAGGCCACCGCAGCTCCCGTGGCAGCGCCCGGCGACGAAGTCTCCTACGAGGTCGTCGGGGGAGTGGCCGTGCGATCAGCCGCGTGTGCCAACAACCGCCTGTGCCTGTTCGAGCACGACGACTTCCGAGGACGGACCTATATCCAGATCAGGATGCCCGCGCCCGGTAGATGCGGGACCCTGCCGAACAGGTACAACAACTGGGCGAGCTCTCACAAGAACACATACAACCGGAAGATCCGCTTCTACGACCGCCGTAGCTGCGCCGGAGCCTCCGGATACGCCGCACGAGCCGAGAGCCAGGACAAGGACCTCACCAACAACGGCTTCGACAACAAGACCACCTCGCTGAAGCGCTGACATGACCTGCGCAGAGGCGGCGTCCACCCGGCGCAGGCGATGATCGGTCCGCTCCGGCGATGGAGCATCGCCCTGGCATCGGCGCTTCTCGCCGGAGCGGTCCCGGCCTGCGCGGCGGCACCACCCGCGACCCTGCCGCCCCCGTCGCACGCGGCCGCCGTCCCGGAACCCGGTGAACAGGCCCGGCGGCTCACCCTCCCCTTCGACGCCTACGACTTCAGCCCGGCCGAGAACATGACCCTGGAGGTGGCCGAGGACCTGCTGGTCGGTGACTGCCTGCGCGCACGCGGCATGCGCTGGCAGGCGCTCGACACCCCCGCCGACAGCCAGAGCGAACCACCACACCGCCGCCGCTACGGCATCATCGAGCACGCGATCGCCGATGCGTTCGGGTACCACACCCCACCAGACCACCCGGCCGTGGCCGCCCGCAAGCAGAACGATCTCGCACGAACGACACAGGTACCACCGGACGTGCGCGCGGCCGCGGAGCGATGCCTCGGCCAAGCGCGCGACCACCTGTCAGCCGGAACGCCGAAGGCCGACGCCGGCTTCTTCAACAAGACCATCTTCGCCTCCTTCGACGCCTCCCAGCACGACGAGAAGGTCAAGCGGGCCTTCCGCTCCTGGAGCGCGTGCATGGAGAGCGAAGGCTTCCGCTACCCCGATCCGCTCACCGCGATCACCGACCCGCGCTGGGAGACCAGCCACCCCACCCCCCAGGAAATCCGCACCGCCCAGGCCGACCTCAGATGCAAGGGCAAGACCGACCTCGTGTCCATCTGGACGGCTGCCGAGACCCGCATCCAGAACGACGCCATCCGCGGCCACCCGAAGAAATTCCAGCAGCTACGGGCCGTCAAGATCCGGCAGCTTGAGATCGCCCGCCGAGTCATCGCCCGCAACTGACCCCGGACCGGTCAACCGCGCGAAGAACTGAAAACACGTCGAACGAGCCGCCGCCACTCAACGCCGCCACCGGCTACGGGCCAGAGCCGATCACTGGACGGACCCTCGGCTCGGACAACATCATCCCCGCCTGTCATGTTCGCGCAGGTCAGGGGCGATATGAGCCCACAAGGTGAAGCATCGGACAGGGCCGTGATCACGTCCCGGGCGGTGTGATCAGTCCATGTTCCTGAGCGAGGATCGCCGCCTGCACACGATTGGCCAGCCCGAGCCGTCCGAGGAGACGGTTGACGCGTCCTTTCACGCCGGTCTGCGTCAGGTTCAGTGCTTGGGCGATCTCGGCGTTGGAGAGCCCGCGGGCCAGCAGGTTCAGGACGTCGAGTTCGCGTGCGGTGAGGGCGGCGAGCGCCTCGGGCGCGGCCTTGGGGGTGGGAGGTGGGGTCGCGGTGAAGGTGGCGATGAGGCGGCGGGTGACGGTGGGTGCCAGCATCGCCTCGCCTGCGGCGACCACGCGGACGGCTTCGGCGAGCTGGTCGGGGGTGGCGTTCTTGAGCATGAAGCCGCCGGCTCCGGCTCGTAGCGCGTCGTGGACGTACTCGTCGAGGTCGAAGGTGGTCAGGATGAGCACGCGGGGGCAGGGCTCGGGGTGTGGCCACTCGGTGAGGATGCGGCGGGTGGCGTCGACGCCGGTGAGGCCGGGCATGCGTACGTCCATGAGGATGACGTCGGGGCGCAGGTCGAGGGCGGCGGCGATCGCTTGTTCGCCGTCGCGGGCCTCGCCGACGACGGCGAAGTCGGGGCGGCGGGCGAGGGTGGCCTTGAGGATGGCGCGGATGAGTTCCTGGTCGTCGGCGATCAGCAGCCGGATCGGGGTCATGTGTCCTGCCAGGTGAGGACGGCTTCGACCCGCCAGCCGCCCTCGGGCGTCCAGTCTGCGCTGAAGGCGCCTTCGAAGAGGGCGGTGCGTTCGCGCATGCCGATCAGGCCGAGCCCGGAGCCCGGCGGGGCTGGTGGGCGGGCGGTCTGAGGCGGGCCGTTGGTGACGGTGACGGTCAGGTTTCCCGGTGCCTGGCGCAGGGTGAGGTCGACGGTGGTGGCTCCGGCGTGCTTGAGGACGTTGGTGAGCGCCTCCTGGATGATGCGATAGGCGGTGATCTGGACGGCGGCGGGGATGTCGAGGTGGCCGGGCATGGTGATCTCCACGTGGCAGCCGGCGGTCCTGGCGGGGGCGGCGAGCCGGTCGAGATGTGCCAGGGAGGGTTGCGGGCCGTCGTGGTCGTCGGTGAGCAGGCCGACCATTCTGCGCATCTCGGTCAGGGCGGTGTCGGCGGAGGTTCCGATCACGGCCAGGCCCGGTTCGCCGGGCAGGGTCTCGGCGGTGGAGCGGGCCTGCATGGCGATGACGCTGACGTGGTGGGCGATCAGGTCGTGCAGGTCGCGGGCGATGCGGGCGCGTTCGGCCGCGAGGGCGCGCCTGGTGCTGCGCTCCTGCTCGGCGCGCAGCCGTACCGCGTAGAGGTGGGTACGGCGGTGCGCGAACCCCAGCGACCACGCCCCCGCGCAGACCGTGAGCAGCAGCAGAAGGGCCGTGACACTCCAGCCGGGGTCGGTGGACGGTGGCATGCCCAGCCAGGGCCGGATGAGGTCGGGCACGAGGAGGGTGGCGGCCACGAGGGGAATCGCCGCCGCGCTGAGCGGCGGGCGGGCGTGGCGGGCGACGGCGTATCCGGCGAAGGCCACGAACAGTCCGCCGGTGTGATCGTCCGGTGGGGCGGTCATGCCCTGGATCAGGGAGAAGGCGCTCACCAGCGCCAAGGCGACCCATGGGTGGGTGCGCCGCCAGATCAGCGGCGTCACCTGGGCCACGATCAGCGCGGGCCGCAGCAGGCCCTGGTCGGTGCTGTGGTCGGCCCAGATCAGCACGTCGAAGACGATCAACGTGCACACGAGCAGCAGGTCGGCCGCTCGCGGGTGCCTGGTCAGCCACCGCCGGAGCGCTGGTAGTGGGGTCGTCATGGGAGGCACCAGCCTAGACGAGCGCCGACTTAGGTGGCGTGTCCAAAGATACGCGGCCGTGTCCGCCTCCTCCTGTGGCCTGCCCTCAGGATCGCCCTCACGGCTGAATTCCCACGTCAGATCCACTTCTAGGGTCGAAAGGCATGCCAAACAGACGTGAGAAAGGGCCGACCCCATGAAGAAGACGTTGACCGCGATCCTGGCCGCAGCGGCGACCGTGACGTTGGCCGCACAGGCCGCGAGCGCGCAGGCGAGCGCGCCCGGCGACCGTAAGGCCGTCGTGCAGCGCAACCTGGACGAGCTGACCGCGCTCAGCCAGGCGGGGGCGGTCGTGCGCGTGGTCCAGGACGGGCGGACGTGGAGCGCGCGTTCGGGTACCGCGGTGTGGGGCAGGAAGACGCCGGTGCCGCTGAACGGGCACTTCCGGATCGGCAGCGTGACCAAGATGATCGTGGCCACGGCGGCGCTGCGGCTCGCCGGCGAGGGCAAGGTCCAGCTTGACGGCACGGTGGACACCTACCTGCCCGGCGTGCTCAAGGACGGCGGCAAGATCACCGTGCGGATGCTGCTGCGCCACACCAGCGGCCTGAACTCCGACGCCAGCAACACCAAGTACCTGACCGACGGCGCGCTGAAGCACCGCTACACCCACGTCGAGGTCGAGGAACTGGTCAAGCTCTCCGACGACTCGCCCCGGGACTTCCCGCCCGGCACCCGGCACTCCTACTCCAACGCCAACTACTACCTGCTCGGCATGATCATCGAGAAGGCGAGCGGCAAGCCCTGGGCCGAGGAGGCGACCAGGGGCCTCGGCCTGCGAGCCACCTTCTACCCCGGCGACAAGACGAAGCTGCCCCGCCCGCACGCCCGCGGCTACGAGTGGGTCGACGGCAAGCCCCTGGACATCACCCGGCTCAACACCACCACCGCCCACGCGGCGGGCGGGATGGTGTCCACGACCGCCGACCTGGACAGGTTCATCGAGCGCCTGCTGTCCGGCAAGGTGCTCAAGCCGGCACAGCTGCGCGAGATGCTCGACGTCACGGCCCCGCCGCCCGGTGACCAAGGCGACGGTGAACCCGGCCTGGGAATCTTCCGCTCCACCACTCCGTGCGGCAAACGCGTCTACGGGCACAGTGGCGGCATCTCCGGCTACGCCACCTATGTCGCCTCCACGCTGGACGGGCGCCACCGGGCCGTGCTCAGCCTGACGACGGCCAGCCCGAAGCTCGCCGATCCGGCACAGCTCACCAAAGTGATCAACTCGCTGTTCTGCGGCTGACCCGCCTTCGCGAAAGACAGGAACATCCTTGATTTCCGCCCTCATGGCGATCACCACGGCTCTGTCCGTGCTGTCGCCGTCCTCCTCCGCGCAGAGCGCGCCTGCCTGGTGTCCCACCGTCGCCGGCCACCGCGTGGAATGCGGCACCGAGTCGCGCCCCCTGGTGGCGGGCAAGCCGGCGCTGGGGACCATCGACGTCGCCTACGCCCTGATCCGCCGCAAGGACGAGTCGAAACCCGCCAGGAACACCATCGTCGTCAACCCGGGCGGCCCCGGCGGCGGTGCCATCGAGTCCACGAAGGGTTACACCAAGCTGACCAGATCGCTGGCCGCCGACCACGACCTGCTGCTGATCGACCCGCGCGGCACGGGCCAGTCCGGCAAGCTGACCTGCGGCCTGACCGGCCTCGCCCTGCTCACCCGGCCCGAGCTGCGCCGCGCCGCCGCCCGCTGCGCCGCCACTCTGGGCCCCCGCGCCGAGGGCTACACCTCGGCCGCGACCGCCGACGACATCGACGCGGTACGGCGCCGCCTCGGCCTCGACCAGATCGTCCTGTACGGCGTCTCCTACGGCACCTACCTGATGTCGATCTACGCCGAACGTCACCCGGAAACCGTGCGCTCCGTCTTGTTCTCCGGCGCCTACCCGGTCGGCTTCGACCCCCTGGGCGGGCCCAGCGCCAGGGCGGTCTCCCTCACCCTGCGGCGCATCTGCGAGCGCGCCGCCGCGTGTGACGGCGACGCCGTCGTCGCCGACCTGCGGACCGTCAACGCCCGGCTGCGTGCCGAGCCCCGCCCGATGACCGTCACCGTGGACGGCAACCCGCGCGCCCTCACGCTCACCGAGTCCATGCTGGCCCTCGTGCTCACGTTCCCGGCCAGCGACGCCGTGGGCAGCACACCGGGCAAGGCGTCGCTGCTCGGCCGCATGCCGGCCCGTCTCCACCACGCGGCCCGGGGCGACTTCCGCCCGCTGGTCAAGGAGATCGGCGGCGTGTTCAAGGAACTCGCCGCCGACCAGGACGACCAGGCGCTGAGCACCAGTGTGGTCTGCAACGACTACGCCAGGCCGTGGTCGGTGCACGCACCCCTGCGCGAGCGGTGGCGGCAGTTCCACCGCTCCGTGGAAAGCGCCCGCCCCGCCGAGTTCGGCACGTTCAGTCCGCGCGCCTTCGCCACCAGTCCGCTCGACGGCGGTGACCTGTGCATCGCCTGGCCTGCGAAGGGTACGGCCCGGCCGTACACGCTGACCGGGAAACTCCCCGACGTGCCCACGCTCGTGATCTCCGGCGACCTCGACAGCAACACCTCCGATGAGAACGGCCGGCGCAACGCGGCGCAGTTCCCGCGCGCCCGATTCCTGCCGGTGCCCAACACCGGGCACATACCTGAGCTCGACGCCACCGGCTGCGCGAAAGCGATCGTGACCGGCTTCATCCGCCACGAACGCCTCGGCGACACCTCCTGCCTGCGGCGCATCCCACCGATCAAGGTCAAGCTCGTCCGGTAACCTTCCGCCGGATTCGGCCGTGATGCGGGTGGTGCTCTTGTCGTGAACGCCGGCACGGTGGCCGGCCTGATCTCAGCGAAGGCGGCGGATCTCGTCGGCCAGGCCGTCCTGACCGGCCACCACGGTGAGGGCACGCCCGGTTCCTTGGTCTGAACTCCGGTCGGCGAGTACAACGGAGAACGCCTGGACGAGTGCGGTCTCACCGGCCCGTTCCGGTGCCTTCCCAAGCCGTCCCGAAGGGAATGGGCCGATGGGCCGCGGAAGGATCAGGCGTGTAGGTCCCCGGGTGGGCGAGGTCCCGCCGCGGCCATCGCGGGACAGGCCTTCGTCGTGTCGGGCCCGGCCGTCGGCGGAGACTTTGACGTTCTCTTTGGTCTGTGACTCCGGAGAGTTATCCTGCCTGGATGGCGGGATGGTCCTCGAGGTATGACCTGCCCCAGGTGTCGAGCAGGCCGACGATGGTCTCCAGGCTCCGGCCCGTGTCCGTGAGTGAGTATTCGACCCGGGGTGGCACCTCGCGGTAGACCATGCGGGAGATGATCCCGTCCTCCTCCAGTTCCCGGAGTTGCCGGGTGAGCATGCGCGGGGTGATGCCGGGCATCTCCCGCTGGAGTTCGCCGAAGCGATGCGTGCGCTGGAGCAACTTGTAGACGATCGCCAGCTTCCAACGGCCGCCGAGGATCTCCATGGCCACCTCGACCATGCAGTTGGCAGGCTTGTCGTGCAACCCCTTCCGCACCTGTGACCTCTATTCCTATACAAATCGGCACTATGACACATCAAAGACAGTACTTGTAGAATACGCAGTATTATCCGCAGGCTGGTGCCCATGCACCAAGACGTTCACCTACCTTCGACGCCACGCAAGTGGGCGGTCCTCGCCGTCATGTGCGCGAGCCTGTTCCTGGTCGGCATCGACGTGACCGTGCTGCATGTCGCCCTGCCCAGCCTGTCCAGAGATCTGAAGCCTGGCGCGAGCGCGATGTTGTGGATCGTCGACAGCTACTCGCTCACCCTCGCGGCACTGCTGGTGACCTCCGGCACCCTGGGAGACCGGCTCGGCCGCAGGCGCATGGTACTGGCCGGGTTCGCCGTGTTCGGCGTGATTTCGGCCGCGGCAGCGATGTCCGCCACGACCGCCCAGCTCATCGGGGCAAGGGTCCTGCTCGGCGTGGGAGCGGCGATGATCATGGCATCTACCGTGGCGATCATCAGGTCGGTCTTCCCCGACGCCCGTGAGCGGACGATCGCGCTAGGAGCGTGGACGGCGGCGCACAGCGCGGGCGCGATGCTCGGCCCCGTCCTCGGCGGACTGCTCCTCGAACACTTCTGGTGGGGCTCGGTCTTCCTGGTCAACCTGCCCATCGTGGCCCTCGTGCTGATCATCGGTGCCCGGCTCATCCCCGAGTCCAAGGATCCCGCGCCGCGCCGCTGGAGACCGGCGGACGCGGCGCTGTCGGTCGCCGCTCTCGCTCTCATGGTCTACGGGCTGAAGCACCTGGCCGAGGATCCGTCGCTGGTGCCGGCGGTCGCCGGGTCGGCCGGAGTGGCGCTGGCGGTGCTGTTCGTGCTGCGCCAGCGGCGTGCCGCGGAACCGCTGCTGGATCTGTCTCTGTTCGCCGACCGCCGGGTAAGCGTCGCGACGGTGAGTGTGCTGGTCTGCTTCGGCGCCAACACGGCGCTGCTGTTCCTTCTCACCCAACGGTTCCAGCTCGTGGACGGGCTCGGTCCCTTTCAGGCCGGCTTGTCGCTCGTGCCGCTGGCCGCCGCCAACGCGGTGGGCGCGGCCGCGGCACCGTGGCCGGCGGCACGCTGGGGACGCCGCTCCAGCGTGGCGGCTGCGCTGGCCGCCCTCGGCGCGGCGCTGGCCGTTCTCCCCCTGGCCTTGGGCGGGCCTGCCGTACCCCTTGTGCTGGTCGTCGCGGGAGCGGCGGCCGGCGTGGTGATGACGCTCGGCGCGGACCTGGTGATGTCGGCGGCCAGCGAAGAGCGTGCGGGACAGGCGGCCGCCATCCAGGAGACCTCGTTCGAGCTGGGTGCGGGGCTGGGGATCGCGATCCTGGGCACGGTCGTGTCGGTCGTCTACCGTGCCGCGCTGCCAGGCCCGCCTTCCGAGGCGAGCCCATCGCTCGGCTCAGCCGTCGACAGCGCGGCGATACTCCCTCCCGCCCAGGCGGCCGACCTCCTCCACCTGGCACACGGCGCGTTCCACACCGGCCTGAGCGCTGCTCTGACCGCCGCCGCGGTCGTCCTGTGGCTGACCGCCGCGACGGCGATGGTGCTGCTGCGCGACGCACCTGTCCACGATCGCTCATGAGCCGGACCACCTGCGCCGTCGGCGCACCCGCCCCGGCCAGGCGGGGATGCGCTCCTCGATGAAAGGTCAGGAACGGGTGCTCAGGTAATGCAGGGAGAGCCGGGCGATGTCGTCGGTGCCATGCCCGGCGTCGACGACGGCCTGGGCCACAGGGCGCACGGCCCCGAGCGGACCGGGATCCATGCCGCGGTCCTGCGCGGCATGGATGATGTGATCCATCGTGGTGACGTTCGAGGCGATGCTGGACACGTCGGCGGAGAACTCGCCGTGGCCGATCTTGCCCGCCATGTTGGTCACGGATTCGGGCAGCAGGCCGATGATTCCCTGGGCGAAGGGCGCGAAGTCCGCGGCCTTGATGCCTTCGGCCTCGGCCATGGCGAAGGCGTGGGCGAGGCCGGACATCGAGGTCCAGAAGATGTTGAGCAGCGCCAGGTCGTAGCCTGCGGCGCGGCCGGGGTCGGCGCCGAGGTGGGTGTGCGTGCCGCCGAGCGCGGACAGCGTCCCTGCGTGAGCCTGGTACGGCTGCTCGCCGCCGCTGTACAGCACGACGGCAGAAGGGGTCCCGATGGTGAAGGTGGGCGACATGATCGCTCCGTCGACGTAGTCGATGCCGTGCTCGGCGGCCCAGACGGCGGCGGCGCGGGAGCGGGCGGGCGTGTCGGCCGTGAGGTTGATCAGCGTGCGGCCCTTCAGCGAGTCGGAGATCGGCAGCAGGATCGCGTCGGAGGCGTCGTAGTCGAGCACGCAGACGATCACCAGCGGGCTGGCGGCAGCCGCCTCGGCGGGCGAGGCGGCCAGGACGGCACCGCCGGCGACGAGCGCGTCCGCCTTGCCCGCGGTCCGGTTCCAGACCGTCGTGGGATGGCCGGCGTTCACGAAGGCGGCCGCGAGGGCCGCGCCCATCGGGCCAAGGCCGATGACGGTAACGGGGGTCTTGTGTGCGGTCATGTCGGTGCCTTTCGTCGTTCGGTGCCTTCACCGTGCCCGGCAGGGCTGTCGGCCGGCTGTCGCCGCGCTGTCGGCCGGTAAGCTGCGGGAATGCGTTTCGGGGTGCTCGGCCCGCTCGAGGTGCGGACGAAGGACGACCGGCTCCTTCAGATACCCGAGGCGAAGGTCCGCGCGCTCCTGGCGGATCTGCTCGTCCATCGCGGCCGTCCCGTCTCGGCCGACCGGCTCATCGACGACCTGTGGAGCGAAAGGCTTCCCGCCGATCCCGCCGGTACGCTGCAGCTGAAGGTGTCGCGCCTGCGACGGGCTCTCGGTGACGCCGAGTCCGTCGTCCTCGGACCCTCCGGATACCTGCTGCGGGCCGAGACCGGCGCGGTGGACGCCGACCGGTTCGAGACGCGGGTGGCGCGTGCCCGCGGACTCGCGGGCGCCGGCGAACGGGCCAGGGAACTGGGCGACGCGCTGGGGCTCTGGCGGGGGGCGGCGTTCGCCGGATTCGACGACGAGGAGTTCGCCCTTCCGGAGATCCGGCGGCTGGGCGAGCTGCGGCTGGTCGCGCTGGAGGAACTGGCGCGGGCGCGGCTTGAGCTGGGCGAGCACGAGCTTGTCGCGGGTGAGCTGGCCGAGGTGGTCGCGGCCCATCCGCTGCGTGAACGGCTTCGCGCGATCCACATCCGCGCGCTGTACGGCGCCGGCAGGCAGAGCGAAGCGCTGGCCGGCTACGGCGACGCGCGTGACCGGCTCCGCGCCGAACTGGGCATCGACCCCGGCCCGGAACTCAAAGCCGTGCACACGGCCGTGCTCCGGCAGGATCCCTCGTTGCAGGCGACACGGAGCGATCCCGCCGCACGCGGGAACCTCCCGGCCCGGCTCACCGAACTGATCGGCCGGGAAGGAGCGGTCACCCAGATCGGCGCGCTGATGAGCACCGGGCGCATGGTCACGCTCACCGGACCAGGCGGAGTGGGCAAGACCCGCCTGGCGATCGAGGCTGCAGGCTCGCGAACCGAGCGCTTCCCGGACGGGACCTGGCTGGTCGAACTGGCCGGGTTGCCGCCGGGGTCCGGCCAGGAGGCCGTCGCCGACGAGGTGGGGAGAGTCCTCGGCATACGGCAGGACGGAGCGCGAGGGAGCTTCGCCGGAGCGGAGCCGGGCGCCGACTGGCTGGCGGCCGCGCTGAGCGGCCGGCGGATGTTGCTCGTACTGGACAACTGCGAGCACGTGGTGGAGGCCGCAGCCGGCGTCGCCGCGGGAGTCTTGCGGGCGGCGCCTGACGTGCACGTGCTGGCGACGAGCCAGGAGCGGCTCGCGACCGCCGGTGAACTGCTGTGGACCGTGCCGCCACTCGACGGCGACGCGGCGGTGCGGTTGTTCGCCGAACGCGCGGCGGCGGCCGAGCCGCGGTTCGCGGTGACGGCGGCGAACCGGGCATGGGTGGAGTCGATCTGCCGCCGGCTGGACGGGATACCTCTCGCGCTGGAACTGGCCGCCACCCGGGTCCGTTCGGTGGACGTGGCGGAGCTCGCCGGACGCCTCGACGACCGGTTCCGTCTCCTTTCCACGGGCAGGCGGGACGCCCCCGCGCGGCAGCGGACGCTCCGTTCGATGATCGAGTGGAGCTGGGAGCCTCTGAACGACGCCGAACGGCAGGTGTTGCGGCGGCTGGCCGTACACACCGACGGTTGCACGCTTCACGCGGCCGAGGAGCTGTGCGCCGCGGACGGCGTGCACTCCGCCGACGTCCTGGATCTGCTGGGACGTCTGGTGGACAGGTCACTGGTCGTGCACCAGAGCGGGCGCTACCGGCTGCTCGAGTCGGTCGCGGCCTACTGCGTGGAGCGGATGAGCCGGATCGGCGAGCTGGAGCCGATGCGTGACAGGCACCTCGCCCACTACCTCGATCTCGCGGAACGCGCCGACCTTCGAGGCCACGACCAGGGGACCTGGCTGGAAAGGCTGGACGTCGAGTCGGGCAATCTGCGCGCGGCCCTCCAGTACGCGGGCGGCTCGGCGAGCGGGCTCCGGCTGGTGAACGCCCTGGCCTGGTACTGGTTCCTTCGCGGACGACTCGGCGAGGCGAGGCGTTCACTGACACTCGCGCTCTCCCACCGGCAGGAGGAGGACCAGGCCGCGATCGAGGCGACCGCGTGGCTGACCGGCTTCGAGATGTTGCTCGGCGACGACGCCGACCCGGTGGAGCGTTCCCGCGAGGTGCTGGAACGGTTTGATCGTCACGGTGTGCGCGCCGTACGGGCGAAGTGGTTCATGGCCTTCGCGCAGTTCGGCCACGGGGACCAGGACGTCCGCGAGCGACGACTGCGGGAGGGACTGGCGGAATCGCGCGCGGAAGGCGACCGCTGGGGCATGGCGGCGGCGCTGGTTACCCTGGCCTCGCCCGCGCTGCTCCGCAGCGACATCGCGGCCGCGCGGAGCGCCGGGACGCGGAGCCTGGCGCTGTTCGAGGAGGTCGGGGATCGGTGGGGGCAGTTGCGAAGCACCGCGGTGCTGGGCGACCTGGCCGAGATCGCCGGCGACTACACGGAGGCCGCGCGGCTACGGCGGGGCGGGCTGCGAGACGCCGAGGAACTGGGGCTGTGGCCGGAGGTCTCCTTCCGGCTGGCGACCCTGGGCCGGCTGGCACTGCTGGCCGGGGATCTCGACGAGGCGAACGAGTTGCACGAACGGGCGCGGAGAATCGCGGCTGAGCGGTCCAGCCGGCACGAGGAGCAGTTCGCCGAGATGGGCTTGGCCCTCGCGGCGCGGCGGCAGGGCCGGCTCGACGACGCAGAACGGTATCTGCGCCGCTGGCTCGAGTGGAACCGCAGCAGGGAGGGCGAGCCGGGCACAGCGCTGATCCTGGCCGAGCTCGGGTTCGTGGCGGAACTGCGCGGCGCGCCCGAGGCCGCACTCGCCCTGCACCGCGAAGGAGAGGACTCCGCCCGAGCCACGGGCGATCCCAGGTCGATCGCACTCGCCCTGGAAGGCCTCGCCGGCGCCCATGCCCTGGCCGGATCCCACGAACAAGCCGCCGCCCTGCTCGGGACGGCCGCCTCGCTCCGCGAGTCGGTCGACACCCCCTTGCCCCCGGCCGAGCGGGGCGACGTCGACCGCATCACCACCACGGCGCGTGCGGCCCTGGGAGATCAGGCATTCGAAGCGGCCCTGAACACCGGCAGGGATCAGAGCGCCGCGCTGATCCAGAGCGTCGCCCGCCGTACCAGCCGTGGCCTTGCCAGAAGGGGTGGACGTGACCGTTCATGAACGCGGGTCACTCCCCACGTGCGCGGTGATCCGCCACATCGCACCAGGGTCGAAGGCTCCGAAGAGGACTGAATCGTCCCGGGTTCGGTGGAGACTTTGGTAGGCCCCGTGTTGTCGTAGAGGTTCTACCCACAGCTATCCGGACCGTGCTCGACCGTCGCGATGCTCACGCTCCTCGGCGCTGACCGTCTCTACCAAGCGGCCGGCTACGACGGCTTGATCTGACGGTTGACGGCCCGATCTGGTTGCTGCCACTCTCCCCGCATGGGCTTGGGGGGACGCGTTCGCTACCAGACCTCCTTTACGGACTCGGCCCGCTGGGATGGGTTCGTGTTCCGTCCCGGCGACATCGTGATCAGCACCCCGGCGAAGTGCGGCACGACCTGGCTGCAGATGGTCTGCGCCCTGGAGATCTTCAAGAGCGCGACATTCGACCGGCCGCTCGACCAGATCTCGCCGTGGCTGGACGTCCTGCTGCGCCCGCTCACCGGAGTGCTGGCCGACCTCGAGGCACAGGCGCACCGGCGGATCATCAAGACCCATACGCCCCTCGACGGATTGCCCTTCGACGACCGGGTCACCTACCTCTGCGCAAGCCGGGACCCCCGGGATGTGGCCGTGTCCTTGGACAACCATGCCGGCAACACCGACCGGGCCGTGTCCCTCGCGTTGCGGGAGGAAACCGTGGGCGCCGTGGCCCTTGAAGAGTTGCTGGCCGCCGCTCCGTCCCTGCCAGGCGGGACCGCGCGCGAGCGCTTCTGGTCCTGGGTCAATCCGGTCGCGCCAGGGAAGGCCGTGTCCGACCTGGAGATCATGCTTCACCATCTAGACACGTTCTGGCAGGTCCGCGACCAGCCGAACATCGTGCTGCTGCGCTACGAGGACCTCCTTGATGACCTCGAAGGGCAGATGCGCTGCATAGCGGCCCGGCTCGGGATCGCCATCACCGAGACAGCCTGGCCGGACCTGGTCCAGGCCGCCACGTTCGCGGTCATGAAGGGCCGGGCCGTCGAGCTCGCGCCCGAAGCCAGCCACGACGGCTTTTATCACGACCGCAGCCAGTTCTTCCACAGCGGATCAACAGGCCAGTGGCGGCAGGTCCTCAGCGAGGAGGAGCTTCCCCGGTACGCCGCCCGAGTCGCCGAATGCGCGCCCGCGGACCTTGCCGCCTGGATCCATCGGCCCGCGCTGCCCGCGGCAGGCAACCTCTAGGGCGCGGTGCGTGAGTGAAGCCGCACTGGAGCTGACAGTGGAACTGCCGGCGGTCCGGCGTCAGCGCCACCAGGAGGTGGCCACCTGGCACACCATCCACGACGCCGCCGAACGCCGGTCACCGAGCTCCACACCAAGACCGCCGAGCAACTCGGCAGCGACGAAGCCCCGGTCCGGCCGGCTGGCCTGTACGCGCGCTGGAGCGACTGGCCCAGGACACCCCGGCCCTGCGGCAGACCATCGTGGACGTCATCTGTGCCTACCTCCGCATGCCGTACACCGATCCCGGCCGCGGAAGCGCCCGAGAGGGAACCCGGGGCACCGCGAGCGGCGATCGGCGGCGTCGCCAAGCCCGCGCCCCGCCTACCTCGCGCACCCTGAACACGCCTTCACCGGAATCGGGCCGGCACCTACGAACTGCGGCGCCAACGCGAACAGGTCGGCCAGGCGCGGCCTTACCCAGCCGCGCCCACGTCCGACGCGGAGGGAGCCGGGCCGGCCGGGATCGAGCGGGCGGCGTCGATGCTCGGCGATAAGACTCGACAAAATAAAAATACGAAGATATGGTCACGTGCGTGCCGAGAGTTGCTGATCATGCGGAGCGTCGTCGTCAGGTGGTGGAGGCCACGCCGCGGCACGGGCCGATCTCGCGGCGGCCATCACACAGGCGCAGGCCGACGGAGAAATCCCGGAGGGCAGCGATCCGGGCGAGGGGGCGGCGTTGCCGTGGGCCTTGGTCGACGGGCTCGCGGTGCGCGCATGCGTTGATTTCGGCGGACTCCCGCCGGTCTCGGCCGGGCGTCTGGTCGACCGGCACCTGGACCGCCTGTTCATCTGAGGCGTTTGCCCATGACCTTTTTCTGGACCATCGTCCAGAAAAAGGAGGCATCTATGGAAGGCGTGGGCCGTGGAACACGCTCCATCACACCCACATCGGAGAGGAAACCATGATCGAGATCAAGGCCAGTGCCCCGTCGCTTCCTGCGGTGTGCGCATGACGAGCACTCGCGCGGCGGAGCTGCGCCTGGCCGCACGCCCCGACGCCGAGCTGCGCGAGGACCACTTCGAACTCGCCCGCACCGAGATCGGCCCGCCGGGCGACGGCCAGTTCTTGGTCCGTAACGACTGGATGATGCTGTCGGTCGTCATGCGTGACCTGATGGAGGCAGAGCCTCACCCCGATCTGCCGATGTCCGCCTTCGAGGTAGGCCGCCCGCCGTGGGCGCCCACCGTCGGCACCGTCGTCGCCTCTCGCAGTTCACGCTTTTCCGTGGGCGATCTGGTCCAGCATGTGTACGGCTTTCGCGACCACGTCCTGAGCGGGGAGGGCGACGAGGCGTTCACCAGGCTGGAGCCCGGCCTGCTGCCCAGCCCCGAATATCACCTCACCCAGGGCACCACCGCCTGGCGCGGCATGGTGACGCTGGCCGCGGTAGGTCCCGGTGACACCGTTTTCGTGTCGGGAGCGACCACGAGTGTGGGCTCGGTGGCCGGGCAGATCGCCCGCTGCCGCGGCGCCAAACGGGTGATCGGCAGCACCGGCAGCAAAGAGAAGATCGACTACCTGGTCAGGGAACTGGGCTTCGACGCGGCCTTCGACTACCACGAGGCCCCCATCGCCGCCCAACTGGCGGAACTGGCGCCGGACGGCATCGACGTCTTGTTCGACAACGTCGCCGGCGAGCAGTTCGAGGCCGCGCTGTCGCTGGCCGCGCCGAACGCCCGCTTCGTACTGTGCGGCTCGCTGTCGGGCCGCAATCCCACCCTCGACCTGGACCCCGCCGTCCTCCGAGACGTCACCATCCGTGGGTTCACCACGCCCTACGAAGACGATCCCGCCTGGCTGGAGCACTACAGCACGTGGGTGCGCGAGGGCCGCTTCGTCTTCCCGCACACCGTCGTCGAGGGCGGCCTGGCCGCGGTGCCCGGCGCGCTCGTCGCCCAGATGAACGGCAGGCACCGGGGAACAACGCTGGTCCGACTGTGAAGCCGAGCGGCGACGACAACCCCGTGGTCTCTCAGGGACCACGGGGTTGGGAGGTGCGGACAGCCGTTGGCGGCAGCGGCGCCGAGCTACGCGAGCCCTCGGTGACCGGGCGGGCGATGACGCCGTCGGGATCGCTGGCCAGCGCATGCCGGGCGGTGGCGAGGAACCCTACGTGTCACGAGAGTGCTGACACGGGGATGCACGACCTGCTGCGCCTGTATGCCGGCGAACAGGCCCACCGAACTCTTGAGCCGGACGAGTTGCGGCAGGCGGTTGGCCACCTGCTGGAGCACTACCTGAATGGGGCGTGTGACGCCGACACCGCGCTGAACGCCTTGACCGGGCAGGCCACCAGGCCCGAGTTCGCCGACCGGGGCAGCGGCCCTGGCCTGGTTCGACGCCGAGCGTCCAAGCCTCGTGGCCGCCGTCGGAGCCGGCCGGCAGACCGGCCGCTACCAGCTGGCCGCTGACCTGGCCACCTACCTCGGCGACTACCTCGCGATCTCCTCAAGCCGGTTCCAGCTGTAGGGGAGGACCCGCGTCGCCGGGTCTGGTGGGGTGGTCAGCGGAACAGGCCGGCGTTCTCGATGGCCCGGTCGTCGTAGGTGCGCGGCAGGCGTGCGACGATGTCGCGGACGGCGGGCTGCAGGTGGTGGGTCCATTGGGTCGGTTCGGCCAGTTCTGCGCCGTATTCCTCGAGGGCGTAGAGGGTCTTCCAGGCTTCGAAGCGTATGGAACTCGGCCGGTTCCGACAGCCGTCCAGCCCCGCACCGGTACTCGCCATCACGGGCGAACCTGAATGCCCCGACCACCGTGGTGCCTTCGCCGGGCACGCTGCTGAGCGAGAGCGTCCCGCCGATCTCCGCGAAGGCCGCCCGCATCCTGGCGATCCCGCGCCCCGCTTGCCGTTCCACGGACAGAACGTTGTGGGTGCCGAGAATTCGGCCACCCACCTTGACCTGGGAGCGCTCAAGTGATGATCATTCTCGCTTGGGCGCTGACCTCAGTCGGCGACTGTGACCGGCTCGGCCGGTGCGCCGGTCACGGGGACGTGTCTCAGCTGGACAATGATGAAGATCGCCGCAACGACGAGGATGGCGACGCTGGCCCCGGCGAAGACCGTCACGCCGTCGGCGAAGGCGGCCCGAGCCGCCGAGAGCAGCTCCCGGCCGGGCCCACGCGGCAGATCGCCCGCCACGGCCACAGCGGTGGCGACGTTCTCCAACGCCGCCTCCGGTACCCCGACCGGCCCATCGGCCGCGAGCCGGGCGGCGTAAACGGCGGCGCCGAGACTTCCCATGACGGCCACGCCCAACGAGCCTCCGGCCTCGTTGGCCACCTGCGCCATCGAGGAGGACGAGCCCGCCTTCTCCGGTGGAGCGGCACTGACCACCAGGTTGGTGCCCAGCGACAGCAGCGGCCCCTCGAACAGCCCCATCAGCGCGAACCCGGTGATGAGGATCCACGGGCCGGAGCCGGCCTCCAGCCGGGTGAACCACGCGAACACCAGCGCCACGCCGAGCACCCCGAACCCGATCAGGTAGGCAGGCCTGATCCGCCGGGCGAGCAAAGGAGCGACGGTCGTGCTGACGGTGGCCGCCGCCATGCCCGGCAGCAGGCAGAACGCCACGGTCAACGGCGTCATGCCCGACACCGATTGCAGGAACTGGGTGATGAACAGCATGCTCGACGCTCCGATGAGGCCATAGAGCAGCAGGCCGACCAGCATGATGCCAAAGGAGCGGTTGCGGAAAAGGCTCACGTCCAGGATCGGCTGGTCCAGACGGCGCTGCCGCCGAACGAACCCCACCCCGAGGGCGATCCCCGCCAGGCCCGCGACCACGGGTACGGGCTGCCAGCCGTACCGTGCGATCTCCTTGAGCGCGTAGATGAACGCCAGCATCGCCACGAGCGACATCAGCACGCTGAGCAGGTCCAGCGGGCTGGCGTCGGGATCCTTGGACTCCGGGACCAGGATCGGGCAGAGCACCACCAAAAGTGCCATCACCGGCACCCCAACGAGGAAGACCGACCCCCACCAGAAATGGGCGAGCATGAGGCCTCCCACGACAGGGCCGAGAATCGCGCCGAGGGTGAACCCGCCCGCCCAGATCCCGACCGCGACACCCATCTGCTGCGGGTCTCTGAACATCGAGCTGATCAGCGCGAGCGTCGAGGGCGCCAGGGTGGCGCCCGCGATGCCCAGTGCGGCACGCGCGATGATGAGCATCTCCGGGCCCGTGGCGAAGGCCGATACGACCGAGGCCACCGCGAAGCAGACCGCCCCGATGACCAGCAGCTTCCGCCGTCCGATCCGGTCACCCAGCGAGCCCATGGTGACGAGGAACCCGCCGACCATGAATCCGTAGACATCCAGGATCCACAACTGCTGGACCGCCGACGGGCGCATGTCGGCCGACAGACCTGGCAAGGCCAGCAACAGCACGAACATATCGAAGGTGATCATCAAGGTGGCGAGGGACAGGACGGCCAGCCCGCCCCATTCCCGCAGTCCGGCTCTGGTGGACACGGTCGTGACTCCTCTCGGATGGATGAGGGTTCACTCAGGCCGACGAGCGAGAATTCGGAAATCGACAGGTGTCGATTTCGGCTGGGCCGTACGTCGACATAGATGAGGACATGGTTGAGAGAGAGGATCAGCGGATGCCCCAGTACGCGATCTTGATTTACGAGCGGGAGATCCCGGTGGCCGACATCCCGGCCGAAGTCATGGAGGCCAACGGCGCCGCCGGGGCGAAAATCGAGGCCCTTGGCGCGCGCGTGGTGGATGAAACGCCGCTGCAGCCCGCCAGCATGGCGACCACCATCAGGAAGGGCGGCATCGTGACCGATGGGCCCTTCCTGGAGACCAAGGAGGCCTTCGCCGGCATCTTCGTGGTCGAGGCGAGAGATCTCGACCAGGCGATCGAGATCGGCCGGCTGCTGCCGATCATGGACGGCGGAGTCGAGATCCGGCCGCTGGTCGAGAGTTGACCATGCCGGATCCGCGCGCCGTACACAGCGCGCTCGCAGATGCGCACCGGCGCGAGTGGGCTCACGTGCTCGCCGCGACGGTGCGCATCACGCGCGAACTCGACCTGGCGGAGGAGTGCGTGCAGGAGGCGTATGTCGCGGCCCTGGACGCCTGGTCGCGTGAGGAGATCCCGGCGAACACGGGGGCGTGGCTGGTGACGACAGCGCGCAGGAAGGCGCTGGACGCGCTGCGGCGCGACCGGGTGATGAAGTCAAAGCTGCCCCTTCTCGTGGCGGACGTGGATGTGGAGGCCACACCGGTGGCCGAGGCCCCTTCATCGATCCACGACGACCGGCTGCGGCTCATCTTCATGTGCTGTCATCCTGCGCTGAATGCCTCGGCGCAGGTCGCGCTCACCCTGCGGCTGGTGTGTGGGGTCCGCACTCCTGACATCGCCAAGGCTTTCCTGGTCTCCGAACCCACCATGGCGGCGCGTCTTACCCGGGCGAAGAAGAAGATCGCCCTGGCGCACATCCCGTTCCGTGTGCCCCGCGACGCCGAGGTGCCCTCCCGGGTCGACGCCGTACTCACGGTGATCCACCTGTTGTTCACCGCCGGGCACACCGCGCCGCACGGGACCGATCTGACGCGAGCCGATCTCCAGGTACGAGCCATCGACCTGGCTCGGCTGCTGTATGCCTTGATGCCCGGCGAGCGCGAGATCGGAGGGTTGCTGGCGCTCATGCTGGTCAACCACGCCCGCCAGGCCGGCCGCACAGACGCCGATGGGCGGCTGGTGCTGCTGCAGGACCAGGACCGGTCGACCTGGGATCGTACGGCCATCGCCGAAGGTCACACGCTCATCGACGCGGCGCTGCGCAGCGGGCCGCCCGGCAGGTTCGTCCTGCAGGCGGCCATCGCGCTGCTCCACGCCACCGCACCCACCTACGACTCCACCGACTGGGTCCAGATCCTGCAGCTGTACGACACTCTGCGCAGGGTGTGGCCATCACCCGTGGTCGAGCTCAACCGGGCCGTCGCCCTAGCCATGGTGCATGGGCCGGAGGCCGCGTTGCGAGTGGTCGAACGGCTTGAGGAGGAGATGGACGGGTACCAGTACGTGCCCGCGGTGAAGGGGGAGTTGCTGCGGCGGCTCGACCGGTTCGAGGAGGCGGCCGCCGCCTATCGCCGGGCCCTGGACCTCACCGACAATGAGGCGGAACGTGCCTACCTCAACGACCAACTATCCCTGTAGTCAGTTCGCGGGTGCCGGCTAGTTGTCCTGACCACGGAGGTTAGGTGCAGGGGTTGATCGTTTTGGCATGGGGAAGGGCTTCCGGGTTTGGTGTGGATTGCGAGATCTGCACCTGAACCAGAAAGCCCTTCATGCTCTGGGCCTACCACGCCCACGGACCGGCCGGCATGAGCGGCCGCGCGCGGTGGCCGACCGGGAGCGGGCCAGACTCTCGCGCTGGGGCGAGGAGGACGTCCTCTCCGGCCTGGTCGGCATCCGCCGCCGGGTCGAGGCGCACGACGGGTCGTTCACGCTGGACAGCCCGGCCGGCGGCCCGGCCGTCCTCAACGTCACCCTGCCCTGCGGAACCTGACCCCGCGAAACCACCACCAGCATCGCTCTGCTTCTCCTGGCGGGCAGGGGCGGCTTTCGCGGGCCCCTTCAGATGAGCCGGTGGTAGCGGCCCATCCAGAACGGCAGCAGGTAGGACGTGCCGTCGTGCTCGCCGTAGCCGTCGCCGCCTTGGTCGAGCTTGTACGGGTCATGGTTCCAGTGGCTGATCACCCGTTCGTCGATCGGCAGGACGGTGCCGGCGCGGAGCAGGCCAAGCTTCTTCGGGTCGGAGTCGGGGCGGATGTGCTGGTTCAGGTTGACGATGTCGAGCCGGTGGCTGTTGGTCTGCTTCCAGTCGATCATGTTGAGCGGGAAGCGCTTGAGCGTGTCGACCGACTGCTCCAGCCACGGGCCGGTCGGATCGAGCTTGACCTCGCCGTAGGCGTCGGTCCAGGTGGCGTCCTTCAAGTAGATCCCGGCGATGAAGTTGAAGAACGGGCTCAGCTCGTACTGCTCAAGCTGCCAGTAGTCGTACAGCGAGCGCCCCCAGGTGCGCTTGAGCCCGGCATCCTTCTCGTACTTGAGCAGGTGGTAGTAGTTCATGAACGCCATCTCGTCGTCGGACTGGTTGCCGCCGCCGACGCCTGGGCTGACCTTCGGCGCGAGGGTGTTCATGGCGTAGCCGTACTCTTCGATGAGCTTCTTCCTGGCCGCCCCGTACTTCGCGTCGCCCGAGACGTGCTCGGCGATCGACAGGAAGGTGAGGATCGTCTGGCTGTTGAGCCCGCGCTCTTCGCGGCGCCACGGGTTGCCGTTGAGCTCCCTGGGGTTGAAGAAGCCCCAGCGGGTGGGCTTGCCATCGTGGTCGACGAGGTAGAGGTCATTGGCGATCATGTGGTCGGTGAGCCTGGTGACGACGGAGGCCACTTCGCGCTTCTCCGCCTCGTCCTTGGCGGCCAGGTCGTAGTAGAGGGCGTTGAAGAAGTAGTGGCCGACGAGCTCGTCGGAGCTGGCGTCGGTCTTCCAGTACCACGCGCCGTCGGCGCTCTTCGGCCAGCGCGGGACCAGGATCTTCCAGTAAGCGTCGCCCTTCCGCTTGTCGATGTCGTGCTGCTCGTTGTCGGTGAGGTTGGGGTCGGTTGCGGTGGTCTCCAGGATCGTGCGGGCGATGAAGCCGGGCGGGGCGGGGTTCGGGCCGCCCTGGGTGACGTCGCCGAGGAACTTCAGCGCCTCGAACACCTTGCGGGCGTTGGCCCTCGCCTCCGGATCCTTGGAGGCGGCGTACTTGAAGGTCTCGGCGGCGCCGTACATGGAGGTCCACAGCCCGTCGTTGTCGCTCGCGCCCTGCGCCCACTTGCTGAGGTCGCCGGGCTTGGCCAGGCCGATGCCCTCGACGAAGCCGTACGGCGTGCGCTTGTGCCTGGCCTGGATGGCCTGCTCGTAGACCTCCGCCTTCTGCTCCAGCGTGGTACGGCGGGCCTCGATCAGACCGACGGCGCCCGCGGTGCCGAAGTAGGCGTTGCCCTGCCCGTCGACGGCGATCGCGGCGACGGCGTCGTCGGGCAGCCAGCGGCGGCCCTGGCGGTACTCCCAGGTCCGGCCGTCGAAGCGGATGGCGCCGCGGGCCGTACCGAGCCAGACGTCTCCGCCCGCGCCCGGCGCCAGCGCGGTGAAGCCGAGCAGCGGCAGTCCGCGAGCCGCGTCGTACAGCTTCCCTTTGCCATCGCGGACGCCGACGCCTTGCGCGCCCGCGAACCAGAGCCGGTCCTTGCTGTCGTAGGTCAGGTGGGTGATCGCGACCGCGGCCCAGCCTCCGCCCTCGCCGACCAGGGGGACCGGCCGCCACGAGCGGCCCTGCTGCTCGAAGACGCCGTCGGCGGTGGCGATCGCGAGCGTGCCCGCCTTCGAGCGGGCCAGCGCGGCGGCGGCGCCCGGCAGGCGATCCTGCCGCCAGGATCGGCCGTGGCCCTGCCGGTAGAGGCGGTCACCGTGGACGAGCACCAGTTCGGAGCCGCCGGCGAGCAGTGCGGTGGCGGGCGACACGGCATGCGGGAGCCGCTCGGACGTGGTGCGCCAGCTGCCGTCGGCGCTCCGCCTGGCGGTCAGCAGGCCGCTCGCGGTGAGGGCGGTCAGTTCGTCGCCTCGCCAGGCGACCCGGTAAGCGGTTCCCGAGGCCACCTGGGTCCAGCGGCCCGAGGCCCAGACGCTGACGCCCTTGTCGTGGGCGGCGGCGACGAGCTCCTTGGGACCGGCCGCGAGGGCGGCGACCTTGCCCGGCAGGGCGGGGAGCGTGGAGCCGACCTGGAGCGTGAAGGGTTCGACCGTGGTGGCCGCCGAGGCGGGGACGCCCGCGGTCGATAGGGGGCCAATGGCGACGGCGAGCGTAGCGGCGAACAGGAGGTTCTGCAGACGTGCCATGGGGTTCCTCCGTGGAAGGGGGCTGCGAAATACAGTAAAGAGTCTTTATTGCATTTAGGCAAGAGCCTTTACTAGAATTCGGTCCATGCCCCAGCACGCGACGCTCACGACTCTGCGTGAGATCAACGCCTCGGTCGTCCTCGACGCCATCCGCGCCGATCCCCCCATCTCCAGGGCCGAGGTGAGCCGCCGCACCGGCATGACCAAGCCCACGGTGGCCAACGCCCTCGCCCTGCTTCTGGCCGCTGACCTGGTACGGCAAGCCGCGCCACCGGGCGAGACGCACTACGGCGCCGTCTACTTCGAACCCGCGCGGGAGCTGGCCCACGTCCTCGCCCTCGACATCGGCACCAGGTTCGTCAGGGGAGCGCTCTGCGACCTCGGCGGCACGATGCTCGCCAGGCACGACGAGCGGATCGACGACTCCACCCCCGACACCGTGCTCGCGGCGGCCACGGCCGTACGCGACAACCTCGCCGGAGGCGGCCTCCCCATCGAAGTGGCCGTCGCCGGCGCGGCCGGCGTGGTCGACCCCGAGGAGGGGGTGATCAGGCAGAGCAACAGGCCCTCGCTCGAAGGCATGGCGATCAGAGCAGAGCTCAGCGCCGCGCTCGACGTGCCCGCCGAGGTGGAGAACGACGTCAACCTCGCCGCCGTCGGCGAGCACGCCGCGGGCGCGGGCCAGGGCGTCACGGACTTCGCGTTCCTGTCCATCGGCACCGGCGTGGGCGCCGGGCTGGTCCTGAACGGCCAGCCGCACCGCGGCCACAGGGGGGCCGCGGGCGAGGTCGACGACCCCGCGCCCGGCGAGGAGGAGGTGCCCGACAGCCCGTCGGCCGACGTCCTCATGAACTGGGCTCGCCAGTGGATCGCCGCCACCCCGGCGACATCCCTGCGCGCCGACGCGACCCCCGAGGCCATCTTCGCGGCCGCCGCCGAAGGAGACGAGCTCGCGGGCGCGATCCTCGACGAGGAGGCCCGCCGCATCGCCAGCCGGATCGCGACGATCTCCAGGGTGGTCGACGTCGAGCTCGTCGTGCTCGGGGGCGGCATCGGCCTGGCCTGCGAGGGGATCCTGCCGCAGGTGGGCGCCGAACTGGCGGGACTGCTCCGGCACCCGCCGCGGATCGCCGTCTCGGCCCTCGGCGACGCGCCCGTGCTGACCGGCGCGCTCGCCTACGGCGCCCGGCTGGCCCGCGCGTCCGTCGCCACCCGCCGGATCACCTCCGCGGCGCGCAGCCAATGAAGATCACCGTGATCGGGGGCGGCTCCACCTACACCCCGGAACTGGTCGAGGGGCTGGCCGCGCTGCCCATCGGCGAACTTGTGCTCATGGACCCCGAGGCCGGACGGCTCGAAGTCGTCGGCAGCATGGCCCGGCGGATGTTCGCCGGGGCCGGCCATCCCGGATGGGTGCGCTGGACCACCGACCTCGACGACGCCGTCGACGGCGCGACGGCCGTACTCCTGCAGTTGCGTGTCGGCGGCCAGCGCGCCCGCCACCGCGACGAGACCTGGCCGCTGGAATGCGGCCTCGTCGGCCAGGAGACGACGGGGCCCGGCGGGCTGGCCAAGGCGCTGCGCACCGTGCCCGCCGTGCTGCGGATCGCCGAGCGGGCCCGCGCGCTCGCGCCAGGCGCGTGGATCGTCGACTTCACCAACCCCGTCGGCATCGTCACCCGGGCCCTCCTCGACGCGGGCCACCGCGCCGTCGGCCTGTGCAACGTGGCGATCGGCTTCCAGCGCCTCTTCGCCGGCCTGTACGGCTGCGCGCCCGGCGAACTGGCCGTCGACCACGTCGGACTCAACCACCTGACCTGGGAGCGGGCCGCGTGGGTCGGCGGCGTCGACGTGCTCCCCGCTTTGCTGGCCGAGCACGGCCCCGCCCTCGCGGCGGAGACGGAGCTGCCGCTGGAGCTCATGCGCGGCCTCGGCGTCGTCCCTTCCTACTATCTGCGCTTCTTCTACGCGCACGACCAGGTGCTGGCCGAGCAGATCGACCGCCCGACCAGAGCGGAGGAGGTGATGGCGCTGGAGGAGAAGCTGCTGGCGATGTACCCCGGGCTCGACGTCAAACCCGCGCTGCTGGAGGAGCGCGGCGGCGCCCACTACTCGACGGCCGCGGTCGGACTGCTGGAGTCGCTGCTCGGGGATCGGGGCGACACTCAGGTGGTCAACGTGCGCAACGACGGCACCCTGCCGTTCCTGGCCGACTCAGCGGTGATCGAGGTCCCGTCGCGGATCACCGCCGCCGGTCCTGTGCCACTACCGGTCCGGCCGGTCGAGCCGCTGTTCGCCGGGCTGGTCGGGCACGTCAGCGCGTACGAGGAACTCGCCCTCGACGCGGCGCTCCGCGGCGGCAGGGCGCGGGTGGAGGCGGCGCTCTTGGCCCATCCGCTGGTCGGGCGGTACGACCTGGCGCGCGGCCTCGCCGACCGGCTCGTCGCCGCCAACCACGCCTACCTGCCGTGGGCGGCATGAACCGGCCCGGCACGGTGCTCGCCGTGGATGCGGGCAACAGCAAGACGGACGTGGCCCTCGTGTCGGCCGCGGGCGAGGTGTTGTCGTGGGTACGCGGCGGCGGCTTCCAGCCCCACGGCCCCAAGCTGCCCGAGGCGATCGGCACGGTCTCCGCCCTGGTACAGCGGGCCATGGCCGAGGCGGGCGCCCGCCTGCCCGCCGACCACGTCTCCGCATTCCTGGCCCACTGCGACCTCCCCGTCGAGCAGGAGCTCCTGCACGCGGCCATCGCGGCCGAGGGCTGGGCGCCGAGCCTGACCGTCGACAACGACACCTTCGCCCTCCTGCGCGCGGGCAGCGGCCGGCCGTACGGCGTGGCCGTGGTGTGCGGCGGCGGCATGAACTGCGTCGCCGTCTCCCCCTCCGGTCAGGTGGCCCGCTACCCCGCGCTCGGCCGCAGGTCAGGCGACTGGGGCGGCGGCCAGTTCCTCGGCGAGGAGGCACTGTGGTGGGCGGTCCGCGACGAGGACGGCCGAGGTCCGCGCACCGCGCTGCGCGAGGCCGTCACCGCGTACTTCGGGCTGCCCGACGCCACCGCCGTGTGTATTGCCTTCCACCTGGGCGAACTCCCCGAGGAGCGGCTGCACGAGCTGGTGCCGCTGCTCTTCCAGGTGGCCGGGGACGGCGACGCGGTCGCCGGGACGCTCCTGGAGCAGCTCGGCGCCGAGGTCGCCGTGATGGCGGCCGCCGCGCTGGCCCGACTCGACTGGGACGGCGTCACCGTGCCCGTCGTGCTGGGCGGCGGCGTGCTCACCACGGGCGACCAGCGGCTGCTGGCCCACATCGACAAGGGTCTGCGCGACGTGGGGGCCGATCTCGACCTCCGGGTGCTCGCCGACCCGCCCATCCTCGGTTCGGCGCTGCTCGGCCTGGACCGGCTGGCGGCCGCGGGATCCGACGTCGAGCGGCGGCTTCGAGCCGCGTTCGCCGACCCGGCAAACATGCTCACCCCCTGAATGGAGCCACCATGATGCGAAAATCCGCTGGAATCCTCGCGCTCGCGCTGCTCGCCACCGCCTGCGGGAACGGGAGCGGCACGGCCGACAACGTGCTGCGGATCGCCATGACCTCGCCCGGTGAGGCGCAGGTCAAGGTGTGGAGGGACGTGACGGCACAGTACGAGAAAGCCCATCCGGGCGCGAAGGTGGAGCTGAACTTCCAGGAGGACGAGCTCTACCAGACGATCGGGCTGCCCAGCCTGCTCAACGGCCGCAAGGCGCCGGACATCTACTTCGAGTGGGCGGGCGAACGGCTGAAGACGCGCGTGCGGGACGGCTTCGCCGCCGACCTGGGCGCCCCGGTGACGGGCGGGCCGCTCAAGGATCTGATCCCCGACTCCGCCTACAACCACACGAAGGTCGACGGGAAGATCGTCATGGTCCCTTTCGCGTCCGACGTCACCAACGTGCTCTGGTACAACCCCAAGCTCCTCGCCACCCCGCCCAGGACGTTCGAGGAACTGCTCGCGGCCTGTGACACGCTCAACGCCAAGAACGTCACGCCGATCGCCTCGGGCAACAAGGACCTGTGGGCGGCCGGCAACTGGCTCTCCCACCTCGTCTCGCGCGTGGTCGGCGAGCAGGCGTACAGCGACGTGCTGTCCGGCAAGGCCGCCTTCGCCGGACCCGCCTGGGAGCGCGCGCTCGGTTACGTCGGGCAGCTCCACGACCACAAGTGCGTGAACGACAGCGTCAACGCCACCAACGACAACGACGGCGGGCAGCTCTTCTTCCAAGGGAAGGCGGCCATGCACCCGATCGGCTCCTGGCTGGTGAGCTGGGCCATCGAGGAAGCACCCGGCCTCGACTTCGACTACGTCAACCTGCCGGCGATGCCCGGCGCGGGAGACCAGTCCAGCGTCATCGGCGTGGCCACCGGCTACGTCGTCAACGCCAAGAGCGCGAAGGTCAAGGAGTCGACGGAGTTCCTCGCACTGCTCAACTCGCCCGCCAACGTGGCCGCCTTCATCAAGGCGGGCACCGTACCGCAGGCGAAGGCGGCCACCACGCAGGCCGTCGACGCGCGAACGACCAGGCTCAACGACCTGCTGGCCAACGCGAAGACTGTCGTTTCGCCGCCCGACACCGGCTACGACCTCAAGCGGGCCGACGCGCTCTACCGCGCGCTGGCGGCGGTGCTCGGCGGGCAGAAGTCGCCCAAGGACGCACTGGCCGAGGCCGCGGCCAAGGCGAGCTGAGCATGCGCCCCAACCGCCGCATCGTTCCCTACCTGTTCGCGGCTCCGGCCCTGCTGCTGTTCGGCTTCGCGGTCCTCGCGCCCGCGCTCGCCACCGGCGCCTTCAGCCTGACCGAGTGGTCGGGGTTCGGGCCGATGGAATTCGTCGGCCTCGACAACTTCGTGCGGGCCGCGCGCGACACCGTGTTCGTCAGCTCGTTCCTGCACGTCGCGGTCTACATCGCGGTCACCATCGTCCTGGAGGTGGCGGTCGGCCTGGCCCTCGCCGGGGTACTGGTGACCAGGCGCGGTGGGTCGCCGTGGTTCCGCGTGGCGCTCTTCACCCCGGTCATGCTGCCGATGGTGGTGGTCGCCGTCCTCTGGGGGTTCGTCTACAACGGCGACTTCGGCCTGGTCAACGCCGCCCTCAAGGCCATCGGGCTCGGGGACCTGAGCCGGGTGTGGCTGGGCGACCCGGCCACGGCCCTGCTGGCGGTGTGCGTGGTGTCCGGCTGGGTCTACGCGGGCTTCTACATGGCGATCTTCTACGCGGCGTTCGCCCAGATCCCCGGCGAGGTCGTCGAGGCCGCCCGGCTCGACGGGGCCGGAGAGCTGACGATCTTCCGCAGGGTCAAGGTGCCGATGATCCGCAACGCGGTCGAGGTGTGCGTGCTGCTGTGCGTGACCGGAGGGTTCCAGAGCTTCGACCTGTTCTACGTGCTCACCGGTGGCGGGCCGTACAACGTCACCGAGATCCCGACGACGTACCTCACACGCGTGGTCTTCCGTGACGGCGAGGTCGGATACGGCTCCGCGATGGCGGTGCTGATGACCGCCGTCGTCGTGCTGATCGGCCTGGCGTTCATGCGGTCGCGGTTGAGGAAAGCCTCGTGAAGCGCCTCACCACGGTCCTGCTCGGCGCGGTCGCGGTGGCGTTCTTCCTGCCGCTGATCTGGATGGTCGCGTCCAGCTTCAAGTCCAATCCGCAGATCTTCGCCAGCCCCTTCGCACTGCCCTCCTCGTTGGACTTCGGCAGGTGGGCCGAGGCGTGGGAGGTGGGCGGCATCGGTTCGTACGCGCTCAACAGCGTCATCGTCACCACCGTGACGGTGGGGCTGATCCTGTTGCTGGGCTCGGCGGCGGCATTCGCGTTCAGCCGCTTCGAGTTCCGCGGGCGCGGGCTGTTCATGGGGCTGCTCGCGCTCGGGCTGCTGTTGCCGCTGCAGTCGTACTTCATCGCGCAGAGCACCATGTTCACCGAGCTCGCGCTCAACGACACCCGGTGGGCGCTCATCGTGCCCTACACCGCCATGGGGTTGCCGCTGGCGACGTACCTGCTCAAGGTGTACCTGGACGCGCTGCCCGCCGAGCTGTTCGACGCCGCCCGGGTGGACGGCGCCGGCGACCTGCGGCTCTACCTCCTCATCGCGCTGCCGCTCCTGCGGCCCGGCCTCGCGACCGTGGCGGTGTTCTCGGCGCTGGCGTGCTGGAACGAGTTCCTGCTCGCGCTGCTCTACATCCAGGACGACTCGCTGAAGACCATCCCGACGGGGTTGCTGGCCTTCTCCAGCCGGTACGTCACCGACTACGGCCTGCTGTTCTCCGCCCTGTCGATCATCACGCTGCCGATGATCGCGGTCTACGTGGTCTTCAACCGGCAGGTGGTCAGCGGGATCACCGCGGGGAGCCTCAAGTAGCGCCCGGCTCACGGGCCAGAGGAGGGTGAAACGAGATCCTCGCCGACGTCGGCATCCAGACCGTACTCACCGGCATCCGAATGCCACGGATGAACTCCATCATGGAGCGGTGGGTGCTGACCCGCCGCCGCGAACTCCTGGACCGCTGCCTGATCTGGAACGAACACCACCTACGCCGCGCTCTGGCCGAGCACGAGAAGTTCTACGACGAACACCGCGCCCATCAAGCCCTCGACCAGACGGCTCCACTCCGCGCCACCTCCGAACCAGCGCGCATCATCGACCTGAACGTCCGCCGATGCGACCGGCTCGGAGGAAAATCTCCACGAGTACACACACGCAGCTTGAACTGCACGGACGTAATTTTCGGCAGGCGCGCAGTCCAGGTGCTACGGCGGCATCCACTTCCAGGACGGCGACCTGCGCGGGCGCGCCCTCGGCGCCGAGGGCGGCCAGGCCGCCTGGGACAGGGCGCGCGCCTACTGGACAGGCGCGGCCTCCTGACCTTTCGACCACAGCCCGTAGACCATCGTGCGTGCCGGTTCGCTCTGATCTGTCCAAAGAGGCTGAGCTGCTGGTGCTAGGTGACGAGGACCATATGCTCCACCGCCGGCTCGATGGCAAGCCGCGCTGGATGTCCAGCTTCAGAGGGCCTTCCGCGAGTTGATGTCCCTTTCGGCCCTTGGGCAGGGTAGGGCGGGCAGACGGGGGATGTCGTTGTCGAGCTATGGACGTGGCTGAGCGAACAATCCGGGCTCGGTCTCAACGAGGACGCCCTGGCCGACCAGGCGTTTGAGCTTGGCGCGGATCTTCTCGGTGTTCTTGGGGATGATGGGCAGGTCCAGGGCCTGACACAGGTCACGGGCGCGAACCTGAAGGACCTGCGCAAAGGGGTACGGCCGCGCAGGTCCCAGAGCCGCAGAAGGCCGTCCCCATCGGCGGTCATGGCGATCGGCCTGCCGTTGACCGTGGCGGGCACGATGCGGGGCACCGGGCGGACGGGACCGGCCGATTCCGTCCGGCCCGGTTCCCGCCCCGTGCCCGGGTCCCCACAGCCTGATCGTTTGTCCGCGCTCCCGCTCAGCACGGCTCTCCGCCGTTCAACGTGCCTGCGGCCAGTCGCGCCACAGATTGGCGCGATCTTTGCGGAATATCCCTTCGCCGGGCGTGGCGGCGATATCCGTTCCCTGGAGACCTCAACTAATTCTTGTTTACTCGTCAGGTGTTGCACTCTGGAATCGTCCGCCGACGGATGAATCACGAGCGTATACGGGGGTCCAGTGGACGGCGAGGGCGAATACAGCCCACCCCGGCACCCTGGTCTACGCAGTGTGGAAAAGTCCCGTCGTGCTCCCAGCCCAAGCCGGCCCTGTCATGGAAAACGCCGATGAAGGTCCGGCAGGCTGAGAGCAGGATAATTCGGCCTCACCCTTCCTGCTGGAAGGGTGAGGCAGATGCGAGGGTGTCAGTGTGCGTAGACGTTAGGAGGAGGGGAGTTCACCTGGACGGTTCTGTAGTTGAACACCCGTGTACCGCCCTGCGTCCATGCGTTATTGAAGGAGGTGACGTTTCCGTTTTGAATGTTGACGCGCGCGTTGAAAACGATCCACGTCACTCCGGGGGTGTATGGAGGCGTCGTCAGAGATCCGGTGTACCGGTAGTGGGTGCGGTCGACCGGCAGCAGATTGGCGAGGTTGATGTCGCCGTGCGATTTCAGCTGGTCGGTCACCCTCGGTGGGTCGGTCAGGAACGCGTCGAAGGTGGTCGAAGTGAAGATGTTCGGGTCGGTCTTCGACTGCACTGCGAGAACTAAGGTCTGCCCGCCGACCGACTCGTGCTGGAGATGCGCCTCGATGGGGGACACGGCGTCGCCGGCGAACCGATGCTCGGACAATCCGTGGAAGTGCACGTTGAGGAGTTTGTAATGCACACCGGCATAGGTGACGTAGAGGTCGGCGTTGTTGACCTTGAATTTCATCTCATCGTTGGATGACGTCTGCCCTTGGGGTGCGGCGTCGTGGAATTCGAATACTCCGCTCAGCAGGGTGCTGTAGGTGGCGGGAATGATGAGCTGGTCGGCGGTACCCGATATCGCACAGGCCCGATCGATCTCCACGGGGCTGGCGACGGCGGAGTCGGTTCCGGGTGGACATACTGCGACGCCCTGCGCGGATGCTGTCCCCGGGACGCCGACCAGGGCGATGAGGGTGAAGAAGGCGACGGCTAATCGATAGATACGTACCGGCATGCGCAAACCTTCCGCGAACGGCCCTCTTATATGCGACAAGGGCTCAAATGGTGAGCCTCATCATCAAATAAGAGGGGCATGGGGAGATGACTCCTACTGCGATTTCCGGTTCCTCGAACACCCTGCGTCTGACCTCCAGGCAGGTCGTCGGCGCGCCAGTCTCCACGGTGAAGTCGGGGGTCAGCGTGGCGAGCTTCTTCACCGTCTCGCTGGTCGTGAGCACGCCGCTGTCGATCACGATGACCTGGAGGAGCTCGCCGAAGATTTCGGCGTCCGGTCTCTGATTGATCCGGTCGCGCGGGAAGGCGCGAATGCTGGAATTCCCACGCACTGTCTGCGGATGACGTTCGCCGTCATCTGTCATTCTGTTCTCCGTGTTCTGCAGGATGCCTTTTCGTGATATCGGGCCAGCCGCCCGTACGGAAGCTTTCTGCACGAATGGCGCAGGATTTCCGCACGCTGTGACAAATCATGGCAACGACAGCGTTCTGGCGCCGTGAGGGCGGTGGTGCCGAGGCTCCGGCGCCGAGCAGCAGGGATCATCCTCGTGAACATGGTCAGGACGCTCGGGACTGTGGCCGTCACGCGCTGACCCGGAGGTGGCTGTCTACCGTGGTCAGGAGTGCGGGGATCGCCGTGACATCCCGGAGATCGGTCCGGCGTGGTGAGCATCGGGGTGCATGCCGGATGCGAGGCTTCGTGCGAGGACTGTGTGGAATCCCCGGCACGCCGCGTCAAGGAGATGGTGACGGGCCGGATGGCGTCCGCAGGGAGCGGCGGTAGGTGCTGGGCTGGTGCCGAAGGTTTGGCGGAAGGCCCGGGAGAAGGACGATGGGCTGGTGAATCCCCAGCGGGCGCCGATCACCTGAACGGGCTGCCGGAGCCAGGCGGGGTCGGCCAGATCGGTCCGGCACTGTTGCAGGCGGCGTCGCCGTATGTGCGCGGCCACGCTCTCCCCACGGCTTTCGAAAAGGGAGTACAGGGTGCGGAGAGAGACGTTGTGGGAGGCCGCGATGGTTTGTGGTGCCAGATGGAGGTCGGCGAGGTTGTGGTCGATGAAGGCGTCGATACGCCGCAGCAGCACCTGTTTCCGGGTTTCGATCGGGAGACGATCCCAGGCGTCGAGCTGCTGGGCCAGCAGTCCGGAGACGAGTTCGAGTATCGACCGCTCCAATGCACGTAGTTGTGGTGTCGCGCAGTGCGCGGCGTGGGTGTCGAGGGAGGTGAGGAACCGGCGGAGGATGGGACCGATGCCGTGGCGCAGGATGAACCGGCAGCCCAGCGCAGCGTCGAGCCGGTCAGCCGGGAGACTGATCATCGTGCGGGGGATGTGCACGATGATCACCCCGGTCCCTTTCTTGTCAGGGGTTCCGGCGGCGTAGGGGTGGGAGGTGTCGAATAAGACCGCGTCCCCGGCCGCCAGGTCGCTCCCGGTGCGCCGCTGGGAGATCCCCTTGCGACCGTACATGATCATCCCGAGTAGATAGTGCTCCGGATCGCTGCGGCGGATCAGCGCGGGCGTACGCCATGCCCGGTGGGCGGCATGGCTGTGCCACGAGACCTCGACCTGCCCCAGGCTCAGGACACAGGTTCGCGATCGGAACCCGGCGGGGTCATCAATGGCCAGGATATGGGGAGCCACGGTCCTGGACACCACATCCTGGTACCAGTCGGCCCTGTCCTTGGGCACAACCTCGTCCGTGGACATCCGCACCCACACGACGGTCTCCTCTCATAGAGCGCTGGACTGGGTGAGCATGCTGGTCTGGGCGTCGACGACCCAGTAGGGTGCCCGGCTTCTCGCGGGACAGAACGGCCAGAGCGATGTCGGCGGTGAGTTCGTCACACAGGCCCGGTGGTGCGCTCACCCTCGTCACGCTACGCCGCCAACCGTCCCGACACCCTTGGGCAACCAGGGCGATCCAAAGATCTACTACGCTCGACATCATCGGCCCAACGAAGCCCTAGCGATCAACCGTCGAGCTCTCCACCAAAGCCGGGGCGATTCACCCCGTCTGGCTGCGCGATCCTGTCCCTTTGCCAATCTTTCGGAGGATGCAGGGCTGAGCGAGGATACGCACCCGGCCTTCGACGACCTGGACGAGGAAGAGGCGGGAATCGTCATCGTCGACGAGCGCGACGGGCCGCCCCGGCGGCGGTGGGTGCGCTACGTCATGCCGGTGATGGTGGAAGTCGACCCGGAGACCGGATCACCCGGGTGGTGACGCTGTCGGAGGAGATCCGCGACGATCTGGGCCACTTCTGCGTGTATGACGAGAAGTTCATCCGCCGCCGAATGGACTACGACCCCGTCGACCAGCCTGAGCTGCAGGCCTGTAACGTCGCCGAGCCTCGCTGGAACGAGCGGTTCCGGGTCGGCGGCCCGGACAACTGGCCGGACACCGGCCAGCTGGAGGAAGGCTTCGACCTCACCGAGGGCGACGACGCCTACGCCGAGGTCAACCCTTACGCCGAACGCACATGACGGTGCGCACGACGGCGGGGCGCAGACCCCTGCCCTCGTGCGCGGCCAGACATCCTGGCCACCGCAACCAAACTGCTCGCCGGCAGGCTCTGAGAACTACAGCAACCTCTGGGGCGAACTCCTGGGCTTCTTCGCCGACAAGATCCCAACTCGCTGACCAGGGCCGCAACACCTTCGACCACGGCGCGACTCGCGTTGTCGCGCCAGCCAGCGCCGACTCGTTCCCGAACGCCTGGCCCGAAACCCGGCTCTGGATTCGGGCACTGGTCACCCACGGTGACCTGCGGCAACGCTCCATTTGGGGCCCATCACACGAACCCGAGCATCGGGCCTTGAACGGCGGGCTGCCGCGCCTCCGTGTGTGACGGAACGACAGGGAGGCGCGGCAGTCAGACGTCGCCGAACATGCGGTTCCTGTCGCTCTCAGGAACGTCAAGAGCGCGCAGTGCCTGATTCAGGGAGCCTTCCTCGAAGCCGAAATGAGCCTTCATCGCGGCCTTGATGTCATTGATCTGCAGGAAGAGCTGCTCTGGTGAGGATTGCGGATCGTCGAGGCTCAGCTGGAAGTCGGTGAGCAGGCGTGCGAGGGTCTCGTGCTCGCGGCTCAGGCGGGCGATCGTAGGCTCAAGTTCGGGCATCTGCCGCAGCAAGGCCGGGAAGAAGTCGCTGTCCTCGCTGCGGTGATGGCTGCCCAGGGCGGTGCAGAAGGTGTAGCAGAAGTCGCGGAGTTCGGGTTTGAGGCTTTGGGCGCGTTCGCCGGAGCGGATGGCCCTGCGGGCGTCTTCCAGCGCCCTTTCCAGGCGGTGGTGCACGTCCTGCAACTCCCGATGCCAGGCGAAGATGCGGTTGCTCAGCATGACGGTGCTCTGCGGAAGTCGTCGGCGTGCTCGTCGGCCCACTGCGCGAAACCCCGGGCGGACAGCCCGGTGAGCTGCTCGACGGCGGGTGACACGGTGGCGGGCACTCCGGCGGTGGCGGCCCACATGGCCAGGAGCTCGTCGATGATGGAGCCGGGCATACCGTAGCGGGTCATCCGCTCACGGGCCTGGTCCGGTGTCTCCTCGACGAAGGAGAGCTCACGGCCCAGCGCGCGGGCGAGGATGGCGACCTGCTCGCGGAAGGTCAGCGACTGCGGCCCGGTGAGCGAGTAGCGCCGGCCCGCGTGTCCGCCCCTGAGAACGATCGCGGCGACGGCGGCGAGGTCGGCCTCGTGGACGGGTGCGGTCGCCGCGTCCGGGTACGGGGCACGGACCGCGCCCTGGTATCGGATCATGTCGCCCCAGTGCCGCAACGCGTTGGAGGCGTAGGCGCTGGGCCGCAGATGGGTCCATTCCAGCCCGGCGTCGGTGAGCGGCCGCTCCACGTCGGCGGGGTCGTCGTCGAGCCCGGAGACCACCACGACCCGCTTGACCCCGGCACGTCCGGCGGACGCGGCGAAATCGCCGGCCGCCCGCCCGGCGGAGAACAGGTACACCGCTTCCACGCCGGTCAGCGCCGGCGCCAGCGACGCCGGCTCGCCCAGCTCGCCGCCGGCCACCTGCACACCGGGCGGCTGGTTCGCGGTCTCTGGACGGCGGCTGAGCGCGCGCACCTCGGCGCCGTCCCTGCGCAGCGTGGTGATGAGGTGCCGCCCCACCAGACCGGTCGCTCCGGTGATCAGAATCATTCCTGCCGTCCTTCCGCTGCCGGTGTTTGGCCGCGGTTGTTCGCGGCGAGCAGTTTCGGTAGCTGTTCCAGCAGGCTCTCGTGCCAGGCGATCTCGGCCCGCAGGCGGGCCGTGATGTGATCGAAGGTCATCGGCTCCAGCCCACGCAGGTACGGCTCGGCCTGCTCGCGCTGGTGCCGCCAGGCCGTCAGCCGGGCGATCAGCGCGTCGCGCCGGCCGCCGATCACTGCCCGCAGGTCCTGTTCGGCGAGATCGTCGGCGTAGTGCAGCGCGAGATCCACCGGGTCAGGCCGCAGCCGGACCTCGCGCAGCGTCCGGTCGCGCAGCGCGATGAACTCCTCGCGCCCGGCCGCGGTGAGCGCGTACACCGTCCGCGCCGGACCCGCCGCCTGCTCGGTACGGACCACCTCGATCGCGCCCTCGGCGACCAGCCGGTGCAAGGCCCCATACAACGAGCCCACCTTGATGTCGGTCCACAGCTCCGTGCGATCCAGTTGCGCCTGCCGGCGGATCTGATGCCCGTGCATCGGACCGCGCAGCAGGGCGCCGAGCACGAACATGCGAATGTCACTCACCCAGCTACTCAAACACGAGTAGCTCCGGCTAGTCAAACGCGAGTAGTACAAGCGAGTCGTTGGTCAGATACGTCTCCCCTGGGGTCGCGGGATACCTGTTGTCATCTGGCAAGATAGCGATCACGAACCGGGTGCGACCTCACGTCGCAACCACGGTTTCTCCCGGTCTCCGATTCAGGTAGGCCAGCACAGCCAGCACACGGCGATGAGTGTCGTTGGTGGCCTCGATGTCGAGCTTGGCGAAGATACCCGCGATGTGCTTGCCGACAGTGCCCTCGCTGACGAACAGCTCCCCGGCGATGGCCGCGTTCGAGCGTCCCTGCGCCATGAGCTGGAGTACGTCCCGCTCGCGCGGGGTCAGCCGGGCCACCGGGTGCCGCGGCGAGGTGCCGCCGAGCAGCTTGGCGATCACCTCTGGATCCATCGCGGTTCCGCCGGAGGCGACCCTTCGCAGGGCGTCGACGAAGTGGCCGGTGTCGAAGACGCTGTGCTTGAGGAGGTAGCCGACGCCGCCGGCGCCGTCTGCCAGCAGTTCCCTGGCGTAGATCTGCTCGACGTACTGCGACAGCACGAGCACCGGGAATCCGGGGTGGCGCCGGCGCGCCTCCAGAGCGGCCCGTACGCCCTCGTCGGTGAAGGTGGGCGGCAACCGTACGTCGACGATCGCCAGGTCAGCCCCTTGCTCGGTGACCGCGTCCAGCAAGTCCTCACCGGTGTCAACGGCGGCCACGACGGTGATGTCGTGTGCCTTCAGCAGGTGGATGAGCCCTTCTCGGAGGAGGAAGGCGTCCTCGGCGAGGACAACGCGCATGGGATCTCCAAGGTCGCTACGGTGGGCCCGCCAGGCGGGCTGACGAGCGTGAGGACCCCGTCGAATCCCTCAAGGCGGCGCCGGATGCCGTACAGGCCGCCACCAGACCCGGCTGCCGCGCCGCCTCTCCCGTCATCGGTCACGGTAGCCTTCAGGACGCCGTTGGTGTGCCGTAAGTCCACCAGGACCTTCGAAGCCTCAGCGTGCTTGGCGACGTTGGCCAGCAGTTCGCTGACCGCGAAGTAGACCGCCGCCTCGATCGGCGGAGCGACCTGGCCGCCGACGATCGCCCTCACCTCTGCGTCCAGCGGCGCGTCGAGGGCGAGGGTACGTACGGCGTCCGCGAGCCCTCGGTCGGCGAGCACCGGCGGGTGGATGCCGCGGATGAGCTCGCGCAGTTCGCCGAGCGCGCTCACCGACAGGGCCTTGGCCTTGGCCACCATCTCCTTGGCGGTCTCCGGGTCTCGCGCGATGAGATCTTCGACCGCGCCCAAGGTCATGCCCACGGCGATCCATCGGGTTTGCGCGCCATCGTGCAGGTCTCGTTCGATGCGCCGCAACTCGGCGGCCTGCGCGTCGCTGAGCTGTGTCCGGCTGGTGGTCAACTCTCCGATCCGCTGGCTCATCACCGCTGCCTTGGAAGGAGCCAGGAGCAACCGGCTCAGGCGGGCATGCCAGCGCAGGACCAGGGGGGCGATGGCGATGCCCAACGCGGCGGCGGCCATACCGGCGACCGGCGCCGGCACCCCGGCCAGCGCCGGCATGGAGGCGTGGAGCAGGTCGTCAGGAGACCAGGGCACCTGCCAGCCGACTGAGCGGAGAAGGTGGATCCACACCCACAGCCAGCAGATCACGAAGCCGCCGGCGATAAGCGCGGCCGGCCCAGCAAGGACGACAGCGACGGGAAGCTCCAGCGACAGCCACGCGAGATCACGCCACGAGGCGGGATCGCGTACGATCCACTGCCACCGTCGCGCGCGGGCAGCGGACTCCCGCGTGCGATGCACGGTGCCGAATTCTCCCCACATCGTCCTGTATGACCCGTTGTGGTCTGGCTGGGGCGGCAGCGGTTCCCCGCGGTAGGGCTCGGCGATTCGTACGCCTGTCCACACGCCCAGTCGCACCCGGCGCCAGGATACGTAGCGGCGTCCGGCCAGCACCGCGTCCGGCCACAGCCGCGTCGCCGTCAGGACGATCGCCAGCACCTGAACCACCGCCAGCACCACCGCCATGAAGGCCAGCGCCACGCTCGCGCACAGCCGCAGACCGGTGAGCACGCGCGGTCCGAGCACCTGGCCCGCGTTGGCGCGTGCGGGCGCGAGTAGCGCTCCGGTCCAACGGGCGTGCCAGCGCAGCGCCGCCGGGCCCACGGCGATGCCGAGCAGTACGGCGGCGCCACCGAGAGCCGGACGCTGCAGCCACACCACGACGAGACCACCGCTGATCAGCGCCGGCGTCAGCAATGCCAGCGGTCCGCCGATCAGCGGATTGAGCGCCATCCACCATAGGTCGCGTGTGGTCGCGGAATCGCCGGCGATCCACCGCAGCCTCGCCAGATAGGCCGGGACGGCCGCGGAACGGTACAGATCATCGCCATCGCGATACCACCCATCGAGGTCACGCTTCGGCGGACCCGGCGCCGGATGGTAGGGGGAGGGGATCTCGACTCCGCCCCATCGCCCCGACAGCCGCCGGGCCAAAGCCGGCAGGCGACGGGCGTGCTCGAAGAAGAAGGCGGGGGACGGCAGCCCCATGTGCGCGGTCACGAACAAGACGACCAGGAGCGGCGGCCCCAGCATCGCCAGCATGACCAGGATCAGACCTCGCACGGGGGCGACGGCGTACGCACGCACCTGTGCGCATGTGCCCGCGCCGGGCCTCCACCACCCTTCCATTCGATCGATGAAACCACGCGGGTGGCCCCGACGGTATGGGTGCCAGCCCCCACCCGAGCCGGGAGCCAGGCCCATTACCCGCCCCCGCCGTCGCTCCTAGCGTGGCCACCATGACTGCCACCGCCGTGCGGCTGCACTACCTCGACCGCGTACGCGTGCTTCTGACCGTACTCGTCGTCCTGCACCATGTCGCTCTGACGTACGGAAGCTTCGCCCTGTGGTACTTCCACGAGCCGAGCATGGGAACACCGTCGCCGCCAGGTGAATGGGACCGGTTGCTAGACCTTTTCCTCTTGCTCAACCAGACGTACTTCATGGGGCTGTTCTTCCTGATCTCCGCCTACCTCGTACCCGGCTCCTACGACCGCAAGGGCGGACGACGATTCCTCGCCGATCGAATGATCAGACTGGGGATCCCGCTGATCCTCGTGGTCTTCGCCGTCGTCCCGCTCGCCAAACTGCCGTCGTACCGCATGCGGAACGCCCGCGCCCCGGCCCCCTACCTCGACTTCTACCTTCGTGAACTCGAGCAGGGTCCTGGCTGGTTCCTGGTGACGCTGCTGGCCTTCGTGGCGGCCTATACCGCCATCCGGGCCCTTGGCCCGGCCCCTCGTCAACGGTCGGCCACGGCGCTACGGGCGCGCACCATCATCGGCTTCGCCGTGCTTCTCGCGGTGCTCGGCATCGCCTGGCGGGTGCTGCTGCCGGGCGTTCACATCCCCGTACTTCAGCTTCCGGTGCCCGAATATCTCCCGCAGTACGTTTGCATGTTCACCGCCGGGTTGATCGCCTACCGCCGCGGCTGGCTGGCGACGATCTCAGCACATGCTACCGGCTGGGGATTCGCCGTCGCCGCCCTGGCGGTCGTGACGCTCTTGCCTCTCGCCCTGGGAGGCGCGGACGCGTCAGGCGATCGGCTGCTCCTCACACGGGTGGCGCATGGGCTCTTCGACGGCGTCTATTGCGTGGGCATGTCCCTGGGAATCCTTGGGCTGTTCAGCCGGAGATTCGCCGGAGCGCCGACTCCTGTCGGCCGTTTCATGTCAGCCAACGCCTACGCCGTCTACGTCCTGCACGCGGGCGTGCTCGTGGTGGTGTCCGTCGCGATCTCCGGCCTGCCCGCCGGCGCGCTGACGAAGTTCGTACTCGCGACGGCGCTCTCGCTTCCCCTGTGCTGGGTGGTGGCGGCCATCGTCCGCACGGCACCGGTAGGTCGGCTCGTGCTCTGAGGCACGCACAGATGAATCAGTGAGAAGAGGAGGAAGTCAATCGTGAACGATGTCTCACGCCGCCGGCTCTTCGGCGGAGCGGCGGCCTGCAGCGCGGCAGCCGCTGTGGGGTTCAGCACGTCCGAAGCCTTCCCCGTGGAGGCGCCGCCCATGGGAGCGGTTCGGATACGGCCAGGCGATCCGCGCTATGAAGACCTGACCGTCCGGCGGGTGAACCAGCGCTTCGAGCCCAGACCCGAGTACTTCCACCTGGTCGGGTCCACCGACGATGTGGTCAAGGCCGTATCCGAGGCAGTCCGGGCGGGCAAGCGGGTCACCGTACGTAGCGGTGGGCACTGCTATGAGAATCTCGTCGGCGACGGCGCGCAGGTGGTGATCGACCTGTGCGAGATGTCGGAGGTGTACTTCGACGAGAGCCGAGGAGCCTTCGCGGTCGAGGCGGGGGCCACCCTGATGCAGGTCTACCGCAAGCTCTACCTGGGATGGGGGGTGACCATCCCAGGCGGCCAGTGCGGGGGCGTGGCAGCCGGAGGTCACATCGCGGGCGGTGGCTACGGTCAGCACTCTCGTCGCCTGGGGGCCGTGGTCGACTACCTGCACGCCGTCGAGGTGGTGGTCGTGGACCGCACCGGCCGATGCCGGGCGGTGATCGCCACGAGAAATCCCGAAGACCCCCATCGCGACCTGTGGTGGGCGCACACCGGAGGCGGCGGCGGGAACTTCGGGATCGTTACCCGCTATTGGATGCGTGACCCGAAGGTCGCGGGAAACGAACCGCACACCCTGCTGCCCAAGCCTCCGCCAGCTCTCCTGGTCTGTCGGCCCGCCTGGTCGTGGGGCGACATGTCTCGCGAATCGTTCAGCGCCCTGCTGCGTAACCACGGCGAGTGGCACGAGCGCAACAGCGATGCCGGTTCGCCTTATGCCGGGCTGTGGAGCGCCCTGCTGATCCAGAGCCGTGCCCACCGCGGCGACCCAGGCGGCATGATCCTCCCGACGATGATGGACGCCTCGGTCCCGAACGCCGAGCGCCTGCTCGGCGACTACTTCGTGAATCTGGTCCGCGGGGTGGAAGCCACCGCCCACATCCCTCAGGTGGCGCGGATGCCGTGGTACCACGCCGTCAGCAATCAAGCGCTGAACAGCGACATGGAGTCTGGGCGGTTCAAGGCGAAGTCCGCGTACCTACGTCGGCGGTTCACCGACCGACAGATCGGCGTCGCCCACGACTACCTCGGCACCCCCGGGCCTGGCGGGGTACTGGCGCTCTTCTCGTACGGCGGTCGCGTCAACGCCACGGCCTCCGACGCCACCGCCCTGGCCGAACGCGATTCCATCCTGAAAGCCCTCTACCTGGGGACGTGGACGGAAGGTGAAGGCACCCAGCATCTCCAATGGGTGCGAGCCTTCTACCAGGCGATGTACCGAAACACAGGAGGCGTGCCCGTCCCCGGCGGCGGCAATGGCGGCGCCTACGTCAACTACGCCGACACCGATCTGGCCGATCCCGCGTTGAACACCTCCGGTGTCCCCTGGTCCAGGCTCTATTACGGTGACAACTACCCGAGGCTGCAGAGGGTGAAGGCGCGATGGGACCCACTTGACATCTTCCGGCACGCGCTCTCCATCCAGCCTCATCGGTAGATGAGCACCGGATGGGGCCTGTCATCGGTGATCACCGAGATCATGGCCCGGTGGCAGGAGCGGCCAGGGCCTTGATCCGGGAGCTGTAGGCGCCGCGTTTACCGCGCCGTCGGTGACCGGCAGGTGCCGCTCGTCACGGCCGATCCAGCCGTTGCCGGGCCAGGCGGGGCGACGCTACCGGCGCGATGCGCTCGGTGGTGGTGTTCGTTCCAGATCTGGCAGCGGTCGAGAAGCTCGTGACGGCACGACTGCACCCACCGCTCCATGATCGAGTTCATCCGCGGCATCCGAATGCCGGTGAGCACCGTCTTGATGCCGCCCCTCGGTGAGGATCTCGTCCGTGAGGGCCGGGAACGTCCCATCCCTGTCTCGGAGCAGAAAGCGCGCGCGGCAGCCCGCATCGTCCGGATCCCTCACCAGATTCCTGATCGCTTGGATGACCCGGCTGGCGCTCGGGTGCGCGGTGGTGCCGAGCACGCGCACCCGCCTGGTGGCGTGCTCGATGACGGCCAGGATGTACTGGCGTTGCCCGCTGAGAGTGACGGTTTCGATGAAATCCGCGGCCAGTAGGTCGTCGGCTTGCGAGCGCAGGAAGTCGGCCCACGTGGTGGACGCCCGTGATTTCGTCGGCCAGTAGCGACATCGTTTGTTGGTGAGTTTGGACAGCGGTTGGCGATCAACAGGCGCAGAAATGTTGGTGAGAAATGGCAGCACCCACCTCCGCCCGTTCTCTAGCGGAGACGGGCCAGCAAGTGGGCGTCCAGGAAGCCCCGCTCGGAGGCCGGGTCGTGGAGCAGCCGCGCGAATGTGGCGAACCCAGCCCCGGCCAGCAACTCGGCGAAGCGGTCCGCCGGCCAGCTATAGGCGGGTGTCACCTTGTGGTCGAAGCGGACCGGCTCGGGCGCGTCGGTTCCGAAGAACGAGACCAGGAGAAGGCCCCCCGGCGCCAGGACACGCGCCTGCTCGGCGAGCAGCGCGGGTAGTTCCCCAGGAGGGGTGTGAATCATCGAGTAGTGGGCCAGCACGCCGCCGAGCGCGCCGTCCTCAACGGGGAGTTCCTCCATCCGGGCCTCATCGAACTTCAGCGCCGGATGGGCCCGCCGAGCGTGGTCGACCATGGCCGGAGAGAGGTCGAGCCCGAAGGCATCCAGTTCCAGGTCGTGCAGCATGGCCGTCAGATGTCCGGGCCCGCAGCCGACATCCGCCACCCGCGAATTCCCCGTCCCACGCACCAACTCGGCGAAGGTGCCGATCATGTTCCGTGCGAACGGCTGCGTCTCCAGTCGGTTAGCGAACATCGACGCATATAACTCGACGACCCCGTCGTAGGCCGTCCTGGTCTCGTCCTGGTGCTTCGCCACGGGAAGGACGTTAACACCCCCCATTCTCAGCTGTTCTCCGGCCCCGTGCCGAATCCTGCGCCGTCGTATCGGACTCGCTCGGCTACCAGGCCAACGCCTTCTGCACCGTGCGGAACCCGACGCCGTGCTTCGTTTGCAGTGCCCGGTTGGACATGCCAGTGCGAGCATCGCGGCGGATCGCCGCGTACAGCTCAACCTTCGACATGCGAGGCACGTGGGCTCCCTCACGGTGCGTAGCACTCTGATAGTCCCACCGCAACCACTTGGGTGCTGTCAAAACTCAGCAACACAGTCCGGCGGACTACACGACCGCTGTCACGGCCGGCCAACAAGCGCTGTCGCAACTCAGGTATAGAGCCACGCCCGCTCGGGCACCGGGTCAAGCCCCGCCTGTTTTGAGGATCTCCCACACCGTGGACGGCGCGACCGTGATGCCGAATGTGGCGAGCTCGCCGTGCACCCGCCGATAGCCCCAGCCAGGGTTCTCTCGCACCAGGCGCGCCCCGCGCTCACGTGACGTCCCGGCGTAGCGTGATCAGGCGGGCGGCCGTCACGAGGGCCGCGACGTAGGCGGAGAACAGCAGGCCGCCCGCCCACCACGACAGCAACGTGCCGCCCTGCACCGGCATGCCGATGAGCGCCCTGGCCGCCCCGGCCGGCAGCCACCTGGCGACCTCCGGGATCAGATACGTCAAGAAGGCGTCGCCGTACAGGAACCAGACACAGGCGACCACGATCGCGGCGGTCTGGTTGCGCACGAGCGCGCCGAAGGCGACGCCGAACACCCCATAGAGGGTCGTGCTGAGCACCGCGCCCGTCAGCACGGCCGGTACGTCCGCGCTCATCGGCGGCAGGCCCCGCGTGGCCAGCGCGACGGAGCCGAAGGCCACCGTGGCGGCCGCGGATACCAGCGCCAGGATCAGCGCGACGATCCCGTACGCCGCCAGCTTGGCCGTCACGACCCGCTCGCGGCGCGGCGTGATCAGGAACGACCAGGTGATCGTCTGATGCCGGTATTCGCCGGTCATGCCGAGAATGCCGAGGATCAGGGCAAAGACATAAGCCTGCTGGGTCATTCCGTAGACGCTCTCCGCGCGTGGAGGCCCCGGCAGGAGCATCAGGGGCATCAGCGTCCACAGCACGCAGGTGAGCGGTGCGATGATGCCGAGCGCCCACGTGGTACGGCTGGCGCGTGCCCTGATGAGCTCGGCCGCGACGAGCCTGTTCACGCCGTCACCTTCAGGTAGAGCTCCTCCAGGTCGGCGACCGACTCCCCGCTCCAGGCGAGCCGGCCTTCGTTGATGATGACCACACGCTCGGCGACCTGCTGGATCTCGGCCAGGACGTGGGTCGACACGAGAACGGTCCCGCCACGCAGCGTGAACGCGCGCAGGAACTCGCGCAGCCAGTGCATGCCCGCGGGGTCCAGCCCGTTGGCCGGTTCGTCGAGGACGAGCGTGCGCGGGTCGCCCAGCAGCGCGCCGGCCAGCGCCAGCCGCTGCCGCATGCCGAGGGAGAAGCCGCCGGCCTTCCTGTCCGCCGCGCCGGAGAGGCCGGTGCGGGCCAACACCTGCGGCACGCGGCCGAGATCGAGCCCGGCGGCGGTGGCCAGCGCACGCAGATGCTCGGCGGCGGTCAGCCCTGGGTGGAAGGCCGCCGACTCGAGCACCGCCCCGACCTCGCTGATCGGACGGTCCAGCGCGGCGTAGGGGACGCCCGCGATCGTCGCGGTCCCGGCCATGGGCGTGACCAGGCCGAGGATCATGCGGAGTGTGGTGGTCTTTCCGGCGCCGTTGGGACCGAGGAAGGCCGTGATCGTACCCCGTTCGACGGTGAACGACAGATCGTCCACCGCGTGTACCTTCCCGAACGACTTGCTGAGGCGTTCGACCTCGATGGCTGTCATGCCCCGACCTTGCGGCAAGGCGCCCCGGGAGGGCATGCGACCGTGGGTGGAAACGGCGTTCTCCACCCTGGAGCCGATGTCTGCGTCCGGGGGTGCGGGCTAGCGTGATCGAGTGGCCCGTTTACGCAAGGCACTGATCGCGCTCGCGCTGGCGGACACCTCGTGGTGCGCGCTGGCGGCCACCGCGCACGCGGCGCAGCGGCTGGGCTGGCCCGCCGCTCTCGCCACAGCCGTGGTGGGGACGACGGGGGTGTTCTGCTTCGGGTGGGCGCTGCTCAAGGACGCGCCCGCGCGCAACGGCCGGCTGCTGGTGGTGAGCCTCGCGTGCGGGCTGGCCATCAACCTCACGGCACCGTACAGCGGGCTGGGGTTCTCCTTTCTGCTGGTCTTCGCGGCACCGTTCCGCACCGGGCTGCGCCCGGCGATCGCGATCTCGGTGCTCGGCAGCGGATGCACCTGGCTGGTGCTGCACCTGCTGAGGCTGCCGCCAGGCGCCGTGATCGGCACCGGCCTGGGGCTGATCTACTTCGCGCTGTTCGGCCATCTGACCTGGTACGCCTACTCGGGGCGCCGGCAGGCCGCCCAGGTGGCCGAGGCGCGCGCGGGCGAGGCCGTACTCCAGGAACGTGCCCGTCTGGCCAGGGAGATCCACGACGTGCTCGCGCACTCGCAGTCGGCGCAGATCGTGCACCTGCAGGGGGCGCGGCTGCTGCTCGAACGCGGTGGTCCGCCGTCCGAGGTGCTGGATCGGCTCGACCGCGCGGTACGGCTGGCGCGCACCGGGCTGGAGGAGACCAGGCGCGCCCTGGACACGCTGCGCGGGCAGGAACTGCCGCTGCCCGAACGGCTGGAGCGGCTGGCGGTGGAGTTCCGTTCGGTCACCGGGACGCCGTGCGAGGTGTCCGTCGAGGGCGACGTGGACACCCTCCCGGCGGGCGCGCGCCTGGCCGTCGCCCGTACCGCGCAGGAGGCCCTGACGAACGCGCGCAAGCACGCCCCCGGCGCCGCGGTCTCGCTGGCCCTGCGCCGGCTCGGCCCGTGGTGCGAGCTGGAGGTCCGCGACGATGGGACCCCATTGGGGCGACGGCGGGGCGAGGCGGAGCACGGCGGCTACGGGCTGGTCGGGATGCGGGAGCGCGCCGAGCTCATCGGCGGGTCGCTGGAGGCCGGGCCGGGGGCCGCGGGGTTCAGCGTGCGGCTGCGGGTGCCCGTATGACGGTGCGGGTGGTGGTGGCCGACGACCAGACCGTCGTGCGGGAAGGGCTGGTCCTGCTGCTCGGGCTCCTGCCGGGCATCGAGGTGGCGGGCGCGGCCGCCGACGGCGAGGAGGCGGTACGCCTGGCGCGGGACCTGGCTCCGCAGGTCGTGCTCATGGACCTGCGCATGCCGCGCATGGACGGAGTGGAGGCCACCCGGCGCATCCGTACCGAGCTGCCCGGCGTCCAGGTCGTCGTGCTGACCACCTACTCCGACGACGAGTCGATCTTCGCCGCCCTGCGCGCGGGAGCACGCGGCTACCTGACCAAGGACGCGGACCCGGAAGCGCTGGCCACCGCGATCACCACGGTCGCGGCCGGGCAGGCGGACTTCGACGCGCGCGTCCAGCTCCGGCTGGCCGAGTCGGTCACCACCCCGCGCCGGGCCGCGCCCGACGGTCTGACCAGACGCGAGGTCGAGGTGCTCACCCTGATCGCGGGCGGCCGGTCCAACGCGGAGATCGCCGCCCGCCTGTTCATCTCGGAGGCGACGGTCAAGACCCACATCAACAACCTGTTCGCCAAGGTAGGCGTGCGTGACCGGGCGCAGGCGGTCGCCTATGCCTTCCGGCACGGCATCACCGATTCGCCGTAGAAGAGCACGCCTCGGTCCGCCGGCCGGGACCTTTGACGGCTGTTGTGCGGGTCAATGGTGCTCGCCGGCGCGGCCGAGGCCGTCGGGGTCGCGGATGATGATCTTGCGGCGGCTGGTGGTGATGATTCCGCTGGTGCGCAGCCTGCTCAGCGCCCTGACGACGGACTCGCGCGAGGCTCCGACGAGCAGCGCGAGGTCGTGCTGGGACAGGGCCAGCCCGATGAGCAAGCCCTGCGGGTCTGGCCTGCCGTAGCGCGCCGCCAGCTCTTTCAACATTCTCGCTGTACGGCAGGCCACCGGGTGGGCGGCCTGCCGTACTCCATTGTCGGCGGTTCTGCGCAGCCGGTCGTTCGTGACCGCGACCAGCGTCCGGTAGATCTCAGGACGCGCGCGCAGCACCTGGCGGAAGCGGCTGGCGGCCAGCACCCGGCAGGTGACGGAGTCCACGGCGATCACGGCGGCCAGCCGTGCGCTGCCCTCGCCGGCGACGGCCGAGGCCTCGCCCACGATGTCGCCGGGGCCGCAGAGTCCGAGAACGGTGTGCGAGCCGTCGGAGAGTGTTCTGCCGACCTTCGCGGTGCCGCGCAGGATCAGCATCACGCGGGTACCGATCTCACCCTGCGCGCAGAGCGCCGAACGGGCAGGAAAGATCTGCTCGACGCCTTCGCTGAGCAACGCCTGCCGATCACCTTGCGCCAGCTGCCCGATGAAACCCCTCGTTGTGGCGTCGGTCACCGAGCAAGCCTAAGCCGAGTGCGGCAGGTGACGCAGAAGGTTCCGAGCGCCCGGAGCACGCTGGAAAGCAGTCAGATCCCCTGTCTCCAAGGGAGGCTTCATGCGTGTTCGCTGGATTCCCGCTCTGCTGTCGGCCGCGCTCGTGACGGTCGCCACTCCGCCCGCCTCCGCGCTGGCAGAGGAGTTCCCGCAGACGTTCACCATCCGCCCGCGCGCCGCCGACCGGTTGTGCGTGAACGCCCCTGCCGCCGGCAACGGCAGCATCGTCCTCCTGCTCGACTGCGCCGGCTCCTGGGGGGCGGGGACCAGGACCTGGACGAGCGCCAAGGTCGGCGGCATCGGGGACCTGGTCACCATCCGCAAGCGGGACACCCAGCAGTGCCTGGAGGTGGCGGGCTGGTCACGTCACAACGGAGCGAGTGTCATGACGTGGAACTGCGGCCCGCAGAGCAACCAGTACTGGCGCGTCAGCAAGAACGCCGACGGCTGGTGGCTGATCAAGAACGAGAACAGCGGCGGCTGCCTGGACGCCCGGATCCACGGGAACTGGTCGAACGTCTACCACTGGGCCTGCCACGGCGGTGGCGAGCAGCAATGGAAGGTCGTACCCGCCTGAGCGGTCAACAGCACCCGGGTAGTGGACAGGCACCCATGGGGTGCCTGTCCACTAATGATCGCTCTCATTCGGCTCGAGGCGGTCTTCCCAGGTAGGCCGTTGGAGTTGATCGTCGTACACGATGATGTCGGCGTGGTCGGTGGGGCGGGCTGTGGCGAAGTAGAGCTGTTGGGAGGGGATGTAGCGGTCGCGCCAGGACCGTTCGATCGCGGCGGTGTCGGTGGTGAATTACGTCCGTGCGGTTCAAGCCGCATGTGAGTACGCGTGGAGGATTCCGCCGAGCCGGTCTTGTCGGCGGATGGTCAAACTCGCGATCCGCTCCTGATCGATGATCGGATCCGGGACGGGACGCAGCGGGGCCGCCTGGGCAAGGGGCTTGATGGGCGCGGTGCCGGTGGTAAAACTGTTCGTACTCGTGCAGAGCGTGCCGCACGTGGCGTTCGTTCCACAACAGACAGCGGTCGAGTAGTTCGCGACGGCAGGACCCACCGTTCCATGATCGCGTTCATCCGCGGCATCCGGATGCCGGTGAGCACGGTCTGAATGCCGGCCTCGGCGAGGATCTCGTCCATGGGCGCCGGGAACTTCCCCGTCTCGATCGCGGATCAGATAGCGGGCCCGGCAACCGGTGTCCTCCAGATCCATCACCAGGTTCCTGACGGCCTGGGCGACCCGCTTGAGGACCTCCCAGACCGTGGACGGCGCCACCTTGGTGCCGAGCGTGGTGAGCTCTCCGTGCACCCTCCGATACCCCAGGACAGGTTCTCCTGGACCAAGCGCAGGACGAGGGCGCGGATGGAACGGACGGTTGGCGGGCGCCCGCGCCTCTTCGGCACGCAGGCACGAGCATGACGCCGTTGCACGAGATCGCGGTGCCGGCGCACGACAGTGTCCGACCGGACGAGGAGCCTCAGCCGGCGAGGTACGTCGCGGAGCAGCGGTGCCAGGAGAGCGGCGAGGAAGGCCCGGTCCTCAGGCGCGAACCGCGCCCTGGCGCCGACGCCGAGCTCCCGTTCGAGGACGGCGATCTGATAACGCAGGGCGAGAATCTCGACGTCCTTGTCCCGATCTCCCATCGGCAACAACCGCAGCGCCGCGAAGGTATTTTGTGACAACGAGATAGGCCAGGCGAAAGAGCACGACCGGTCATCCTTCCGCGCTGGCGCCTCTTCGGGAATCGAAGCCTGCCTGCGAGAGAAGCCCTGCAAGACCGCGACCTGGACGGATGGAATTATCGGCAGGCGCAAAGTCGGCGCCGAGCCCGGCCAACGTCCCGCACCGGGATGCTGTACCGCTCGAATGGGGAGCCGGCCGTGTGATCGGCAAGCAGGCTCCTGCGGTCGTCGCACAGATATGGGGACAGGAGCCCCAGCCTTCCCACCACCCGAGACCCAGCCTGAGCCTGGCCCCGATCGACGACGTCGACTGCACCCGCCTGCCCTGGGACGATCCGCCCGCTCTCACCGCGCCGGCCGCGGATGACGGCGTCCGCCGGCTGCCGCAGGCGTGGCCGCCGAAGGTGCCGGCGCCCGGCGCTGATGGCTGGCCGGGCAGGGCGGTCGGCTGGTTGCTGGAGGCGATGCCGCCGGGCTATCGCGCTCACCGTGACGTGCTCGCCATCCATCCGCTGCTGCTGGCCCGCTCCGCGTACGAGGACACCGTCCGCGCCCGCGACGCCGTACGGGACAGCTACCGCGGCGCGGCCGTCGCCCTGCGCGATCAGCTGCCGCCCGAGGCGATCACCGCCGTACTGGAGGTGCACCGCGCCGAGCTCGCCCATCTGAACGCGCTGGTGAGGCGATCGGGCACGTCGGCCGGGCGCCTGGTGCCGTGACGGGGTTCCTTCGCTCTGCCGGGGGCCGGTGTCTGGGTCCTGTCGGAGAACTTCACGGTCGGCATCTCCTGGTCGTGATCGGCCAGGCCGTCGTGGGTCTCTTCCATGCGCAGGGCAGCGCGAGCTGCGCGGCTGAAGATCTGGTGATCTTGCCGAGTTTCCCGTGAGCCCGCTAGGTTCGACGAATACGAATGTTTGAGGAGAGTCCGCTTGCCCTCCCGCCTTGCATTGCTCATCTCTGTGGTTCTTCTGCTACCTGCCGTCTCCTCCTGCTCGAAGGGCTGGAACACCTCGGAGGTCGGAACGTGCTTCACCACCAGGGGCTACGACGTCGTTGAGTGCTCGTCACCTGACGCGGGCCGCAAACTACTGAGGATCTTGGAAGGTTCGTCGCTCAGCATCGGCGATTGCCCCAACGGCACCTCCGTCATGCGGGAATACGACGGCAAGGGCTTCTGCATCGGGTCGCCGTGACGGCCTTGTAGAGCCCTGGAAGAGGCGAAGCGGCGCATCGACTCGGGACCGGGAGGGGAACCGGATGACCCTCCGCCTGGGACCGGAAGGTCTTGACGGGAAGGGACAGGGCGTCATGCGTGCGACACGGGGGTCCGGGCCGTCGCGCATAGGCCCGTTCCAGACGGTGGCCGAGCTCGGGCAGGGTGCCATGGGGCGCGTCCTGCTCGCCGTCGCCCCCGACGGCCGTCTCGTCGCGGTCAAGCAGGTGCACCCCGAACTGGCCGAGGACGCCGGGTTCCGGGTCCGGTTCCGGCACGCGGTGGCGGCCTCGCGCAAGGTGTCGGGTGCTTACACCGCCGCCGTACTGGACGCTGACACGGAGGCCGAAGCGCCCTGGCTGGCCTCGGTGTTCGTGCCCGGTCCCTCGCTGGGCCAGGTCCTGGCCGCCGCGGGCCCGTTGCCCGAGGAAGCGGTCAGGCCGCTCGCGGAGGGTCTCGCGCAGGCACTGGTCGACGTGCACCGGGCGGGTCTGGTCCACGGCGACCTCAAGCCGTCCAACGTGCTGCTCGCCAAGGACGGCGTACGCGTCACCGACTTCGGTATCGCACGGGCCGCAGAGGGGCACCCGAAGCTCACCCACGCCGGCGCCATGGTGGGCTCGCCGCCATTCATGGCACCGGAACAGGTCCAGGACCTGCCGCGGACCGGCGCCGCCGACGTGTTCTCGCTCGGCTCGACCCTCGTGATGGCGTGCACGGGCAAGCCGCCATTCGCGGGTACGTCGGTGCCGGGCGTGCTCTACAACCTCGCGCACCGGGCACCGACCCTGGACGCGGTACCGCCGGCACTACGGTCGTTCATCGAGGTGTGCCTGGCCAAGGACCCGGCGCAGCGCCCGTCGCCACTGGAACTCCTCACCGCGATCGGCACGGTGACGCCCGCGTGGCGGCCTTGGCCCGAGGCGGTGCATCGGCTCGCGGCCGAACAGCAGGCTGAGATCGATCGGCTGGTCGTTGGACCGGTCGCCTCCAGTGTCCCTACGCTCGCCGCCCCCGTCAGGATCCCGGCCCCGCCTGTCGTGTCCTCGCCGCCGTTCCCGCCCAGGCCGCCTGCCGCCGCGCCCCGTCGTAAGCGCACCTGGTGGCCGGCGGGGGGTGCCGCGGCCGCGGTGGTGGCCGCGGCGGCGGTCTTGACCTTCGTTTCCCTGGACGGCAACGGCGGCGACCCGTCGAGCCCGCTCCCCGGGAATCCGGACGCCCAGGAGCCCAGCAGCAGCGAGACCGTCCCGGCCCCCGGGACGACGCCCTTGTCGAAGGTCCCCGACAAGTACACGCAGCGGGTGCCGACGTGCAAGGAGGCCACGGGCATGGTGGAGGTGCCCGCGGGCTACGGAAAGCCGAGCGGCAACCTGGAGGCAGTCGGTGAAACGCCGAAGCAGTCCAACCAGTGCTTCTGGAGCAACCAGAACGGAGACAGGATCGTCGTCTCCTGGGATCATCACCTCTCCCAAGGCGGCAAGACCGGAGCGGAGCTGGCAGACGAGCGCTTCGAGAGCGGCTACGCCTCCGCCCACGGGTCGTACGAGCGCACCGCCGCCGGAGTCGGTGAGGAGGCGTACTGGCAACGGGGCATAGCCAATCTGTACGCCCGAGACGTCAACATGAGGCTCAACGTCATCGTGGAGAGCCGGCGATACTCCCCCGACGAGGCCAGGAACATCGCCCAGGCCGCCGCGAAGTCGGCCGTGAAGCTGGCGGAGTCTCGGTGATGATGACCACCGCGGTCCGCACCATCGGCGGGGAGGGCGAGGCGCGCCTGCACGCATGGGGCCACACACGCGCAGAGACGAAACAGCGTGCACAAACCGTGGAGCATCACGGTCGGTGATGACAGGCGGATTTCGACAGTGTGATGGCCGCGCCGACTCGCCTCAGGGCGGCTCCTGGAGGGCGGTTACGCGTTTCGCCCCCTTGTTTCCTTTGCGCGGTCACAATGGGATGGGCCCGGAGGCGATCACGATGACGGCGGGAGATCCGTATGCCGCTTCTTGCTGAGGTCATGGCGCTGACTGTCGCCCTCGGTCTGTACCTGTCAGGGCCGATCCCGTCCGGCGAGCCTCCTCCGTCCAAGATCGAACCGTGGTCCAGTTCGGCAGAGGCCCGCAGCGCGGACGGTCCCGTCTTCGTCCAGTCCTCACCGGTCAGGGTGCCCGCGGGTGGCACCGCCGAAGCCATCGCCGCCTGCCCGGCCGGGACGCAGGTGTTCGGCGGCGGCGAAAGCAATCCCGTCTTCGGGGCCGTGGTCCTTACCCGCTCGATCCCATGGCGCGGCACGTGGGAGACCACCGTGCGCAACAACGGTACGAGCGAGGCCTATGTCACCGGTTACGCGGTCTGCGGCAGCGGCCTCACCGCGTACCGGCAGGTCTTTGGAAGTGCGGTCAGCGTCACCCCGAATGGCGGCCAGGAGTCGGCCTCCGTGGACTGCCCGGCGGGGATGCGGATCCTCGGCGGCGGGCAGTGGATCAGCGGCCCGCTCAACGTCTCCGTCGACGCTTCGCTTCCGGGGAGCGACTCGGTCGGTGATGACTGGTTCATCCGCGTCCGCAACCACAACACCGAGATCATCGGCATCCAGCCCATCGCCATCTGCGGCAGCGGTCCGACGATCCAGATCGTCTCGGGAGGGAGTGCGGTCGTCGCCCCGGGCGAGTACAAACCGGCCACCGCGACCTGCCCGGCGGGGACCACGCTCCTCGGCGGAGGCGGGGGCGGCGTCTGGTACGACACCTACCAGGGGGTGGCGCTCACCGACTCCTACCGCTCGGGGGAGGGCTCATGGACGGTCTACGCCCGCGCGCACCCCACCAGCACCGGCCCGAGAGGCATCACCTCGCGCGCCATTTGCGGAACGTGAGTTCGTCGACGACGCCGAGCACCTGCCCGCCGGTGAGCTGGCCGCGGTCATGGGCTTGTCTGCGATCACGCCAGACGTTCCATGCTCTGCCCATGGCGCGGCGGATCAGGTCGTGGCCGGGCTACGGGTGCGGCTCCTTGCGCCGGCGGGCAGGCCCACCGGGAGACGATCTCCGACACCTACGCCAGTCCCGGCCTGGAGATCGAGCCGCAGGAGGCGGTGCAGTATCCGTACTCGGTGGGTGAGATCGTCACGGCGGCGGCGGAGGCGGGGTTGACGGTGACGCGCCTCGGCGAGCACGTAGCCGTCGATCTGGACCCCCGTTCCCTGCTGTCACGTGGTGAGGACGGACTGTTCCGGCTTCCGTTCGGGGACTCCCACCTGCCGATGCTGTACTCATTGCGGGCGCACCTGCCCGGATGAGGTAACGAGGGCGCCCCTCGGCCGGATGCCGGCCATCGGTGCCCCCTCACCAAGCGCATCCGCCCGGGCCTTATGGCTCTGAACGCCGTGCGGCCGGTCGGCGGCCGCCCCTGGGACGATCACACTTCGTGACAGGTCGGGCAGGGGCGGCGGGCCGCTCGGGTGGCCGGGTGCGGTCAGGTTGTGCCGAAGGCCCAGGTTGCGGGGCTGTCGGGCTGCTGGTCGGCGAAGAGCTTCAGCGCGGTGTTCTTCGCCGACTCCACCGGGACCGGGCTGCCGGATTTGCTGATCTGCCCGAGTGTCTGCTCATCGGCGCCGAGCGCCCGCAGCACCGAGCGGTATTCCTGCGCGGTGAGTTTGCCGTCCTCATCTCGGTCGGCGGCGGCGATGAGGGCGGCCACCCAGGGTGCGGCCGCGTCGGCCAGGGCCTTGCCCTGCTGCGAGGTCGCGGCCAGGCCGAACGCGGCCAGCGCCCGGCCGGTCACCAGGTCGAGGTCGGCGCGGGTGATCACGCCGTCCTGGTCATGATCGAAGCTGGCCAGGCGGGACTGCACCTTGCGCTGTAGAAGTCGTGGCGTCGCTCATGAGCGGTGTCCGGTGCCAGAAATGATGCAGAGGGTCTGACCTGCTCTCCTAGGCTCGGTTCTCGTGCTGTTCCGTCTTGTGTATCTGCTGGTGGTTCGGGTGTTCGGTTGGCTGGTGCTGCTCGCTCGGGGTAGTGCTTCCAAGGAGGTGGAGATCTTGGTGTTGCGGCATGAGGTCGCGGTGCTGCGTCGCCAGGTCGCTCGGCCCCGGCCGGACTGGGCCGATCGGGCGTTGCCGGCCGCGCTGGCCAGGCTGTTACCCGCTCGCCTTCGGCTGCATCGCATCGTGACGCCTGGCACGCTGCTTTGCTGGCACCGCAGGCTGGTCAAGAAGAAATGGACCTGCTGATGGAACTGGGCGAGCGAGCCGACGGGTTCCGGTTCCTGATCCGAGCCAGGGATGGCAAGTTCGGCGGAGGATTTGACGATGTACTCGCCTGGGCGGACGTGCGTGCCCTCAAGATCCCGCCGCGATCGCCGCGGGCGAATACCTTCGCCGAGCGGTTCGTCGGCACGCTCCGGCGCGAATGCCTCGATCACCTTCTGGTTCACGGTGAGCGGCATTTGCGACGGGTCCTGGCCAAGTACGAGCGCCACTACAACCAGCATCGACCGCATCAGGCCCTGTCGCTACGCGGGCCCCTTCACGATCCTGCCGAGGTGGTCGATCTCACGGCTCGAATAGAGCGACGAAGCGCTGTCTGCGGCCTGATCCACGAGTATCGCAGAGCCGCTTGACGCCGCGTGAAACCGCAGGCCAGCGCTATGAGCGAGTTTTGGCACCGAACGCGATGGTTAGCAGGATGGAGAACTCGTGCGCGCCTACAGACAGCTTCACGTTGTCGATGGCGCCGCCGAGCAGCCTGCAACACAACCTCGTGCACTGCGACCCACTCGACCATGCCCGCCTGCGCCGCCTGGTGAACAAGACCTTCACCCGGGCCGCGACCGCCGCCGCCGCAACGCCAACGGTGACCGCCTTCTCGTGAGCTTGTACGTACGTGGGAAAGCGCGAGCCGAGCCTGACCACCACCGTCGGCACGCCCCGGGCCCCGAGGTGGCCGCCTTTGCCATCTGTGTCGCACTTACTGATCGTGTGCCGGGGGCGGGCCGGTGGGCAGGTCGCGTTCGGAGAACATGTCGATCAGGCGGCGTACGGGCAGGTCGGCTTCGGTGGGGTAGCGCAGGTGCTGGTCGGTGTTGAGGGTGTAGTGGTTGTGGCGTCCGATGCGCTGGCGGGTGAGGTAGTCGGCTTCGTGCAGGTCGTTGACGATCGTTTGCACGGTGCGTTCGGTGATGCCGATGGTGGTGGCGATGTCGCGTAGCCGTACTTCGGGGTTGCGGGCGATTTCCAGCAGCACGCGGGCGTGGTGGGTCAGGAAGGTCCAGGCGGGGATCTGCTGGCCGGGCTGCATGGTGCTCCCCCGTTCGGCCCTGGTGGTGACGGGTGGTGTCGAGATGGTGACTATGACCAAGTTTATCCTGAAAGGTCTTTCATGTAAGAGTGTTCAGGGGTTACGGTCGAGGAAGCCAGGAAACCTCCGCAGCACCCACCGACGCTACACCGCCGTCAAGAACCGGACGCGCGGCCGGCGTCCACGACGAGGACCTGGCCGGAGACGAGGCCGACGTGACACCGCTGCACCTGACCAGCAGGGCTCTGATCGGTGGCACCCTGATCGAGGTGGCCGGTGAGCTGGACATCGTCACCGCCGCGCAACTGACCGCTTTTATCGAACGCGAGCATCCGCGGCCCGAGTTGCCGCTGGTGCTGGAGCTGTCCGCGCTGACCTTCATGGACAGCTCCGGCCTGCACCTGCTCATCGAGCAGCACCACCGCCAGAGCGTTCACGGTGCCGGCCTGCACCTGGCCGCGCCGCACGAACGCGTCACCCGAGCCCTGGAGATCACCGGCGTCTGCCGGCTGCTGCGCACCCACGCCACGCTCGGTCAGGCGATCACGGCCGCCGACCTGATCGACCCGCACGCAGTGCTTCACAACGGAGCTTGAACCCGCACCGCGTGGCGTTTCTCACTACCTTGGGCCGCCTTCCGGCTCTGTCATGGGGGTCGGGGAAGTCATAGGCCCGTTTGCGTGAGCGGGCGGCTGTTCGGGGTCGGTGGTCAGGTCGCCGCTCTCCGCACGGGTCAGCGCGGCCATCGCCTGGTCCCGGCTGTAGGTACCCGGCCGCCAGGACAGCACCCATCCCCCTCGGGTTCGGCTTTCGCCACCTGCTTGCAGCTGTCGCTGGTGATCCACTCGCCATCGAACCGCAGTGTCATCGCCCAAGCGTAAACAACCCCGATGCCGCAACGATCAAGGTTCGCGTGCCTGGTGGCGGTCTCGATGGTGCCAGATCTTCGGCGCAGGCGACCCCGACATCGTCGGCGACACCTACGCCGCGGACCTGCCGCCCGCTGAGCTGGAGGGCTATACCGCCTGCGCCCACCGCTGGGCGCAGCGAAACGGCAGAGAGCTCTCTCGAGCTCGGTCCTCGCCCGCTCGTCAAGAGGTTGTGTCGAGCCACCCCTTGATCCGGGCTTGTGAGGGTGGCCCATCGACGATTCGGCCTAAAAGGGAGGATGCGTGTCCAGTGGGGCTGGTTGCCTGATAAGCGAGAATGCCGGTCGGCAGGTGAGGTGGCGATGTGGTGAGTGCGCGTGTGGCTTCGAGGGACTCGGGTAGCGCCCGGTCATGACCGAGGACCGTAGCGTGGCGGGGGAGATCAGCGTCCCTGACCGGCCGACTGATTTGTCCGGACGTTCGCTGGCAGGTGCTGAAGCGCACGGTGCGGGAGTTCCAGGATGACCATGTCGTGGATTGGGCTGCCGCCCTGACCTACTACGCGGTCTTGTCGATCTTTCCGGCTTTGTTGGCGGTCGTGTCGCTCCTCGGTCTGTTCGGGCAGTCGGCGACGGAGTCGATCTCTGACAATCTCCGTGCGATTGCTCCCGGGCCGGCCAGGCAGATCATCGATCAGGTCCTGCAGTCACTGCAGAGCAGCCAGGGGGCGGCCGGTACCGCGACGGTCATCGGGATCGCCGTTGAGCTGTGGTCGGCGTCGGGGTACGTGGCGGCGTTCATGCGGGCCGCGAACATCATGTACGAGATGCCGGAGGGGCGGCCGATCTGGAAGACACTGCCGCTGCGGCTGGCGATCACGCTCGTCCTCGTGGCCATGATGGCCGCGGGGGCGAGCGGGGTGGTGTTCACCGGCAGCCTCGCGGAGCAGGCGCGCAAGGTGCTCGGGATCGGCGAAACCGGTGTGACGGTCTGGAACGTCGCCAAGTGGCCGGTGCTGGTCATCATGATGATCGTGGTGCTGGCGCTATTGTACTGGTTCGCGCCCAATGTCGAGCATCCCGGATTTCGCTGGATCACTCCCGGCAGCGCTCGTGGCCGTGCCATCGCCGCCGGGTATCCGGCCTCCCATGAGCCCTATCTCGAGCCGCGTGACGTACGGAAGATGAACGAGGACGAGAAGCCACGACGGTGGACGAGTGTTTTGTCCCTTTTGGGGTAGCTGGGTGGCATGTTCTTGCTGAGGCCGCCGGACGTGTACCGGCCGCAGGGTGATACCCAGCTTCTCGCCGCCGCGCTCGCCGCGAACGTGCTTCCGGTGGGTGCGCGGGTGCTCGATCTGTGTACGGGCACCGGGATGCTCGCGCTGTGCGCTGTGCGCTGTGCGCTGTGCGCTGTGCGCTGTGCGCTGTGCGCTGTGCGCTGTGCGCTGTGCGCTGTGCGCGGCGCGTGGCGGCCTGCCCCGGGTGACGGCGGTGGACTTGTCCTGGCGTGCGATGCTGGCGGCGCGCGTCAACGCGATGGCGCGTGGGCTGCGGGTGCGGGTGATGCGGGGGAGCCTGTTCGCGCCGATCGGGCAGGAGATGTTCGATCTCATCACGGCGAATCCGCCGTACGTGATCGGTCTGTCGCAGCTGCCGGGCGCGCATAGCAGGGCCCGCGCGTGGGAGGCGGGTCTGGACGGGCGGCGGGTACTGGATGAGATCTGCGCCGGGCGGCGGCGCATCTGGCTCCGGGTGGGCGGCTGCTGATCGTGCAGTCGGCGCTGAGCGGCGTGGCCGCCACCTTGTCCCGGTTGCGGGCTCAGGGGCTGTGTGCGCGGGTGGCGGTACGCAAGCGGGTGCCGTTCGGACCGGTCATGAACGGGCGGGCGGCATGGCTGGAGGAACGCGGGCTGATCCTGCCGGGCCAGCGCTATGAGGAACTCGTGGTGATCCGCGCGGAACATCTCCCGGTGCCCGCGACGACCTCGGGCGGGCCTGATCCGGCCGTGGCCGTTGCCGCCAGGCCAAAGGACGATCTGGTGTGACCAGGTCCTTGGCGGTGCTGAACGCGCCAGGGCGGTGAGGACGAACAGGACCGCGAGGGTAGTTCCGGCCCATGGTTTCCACGCGCTCAGCGGGGACTGATGCTCGGCCTCGAAGTCCAGGTTTGCTCGACGGCTTCGCATGCTTTCGGGCTGGCGGCCGCTGTTCTCGCAGACTGCGCGGCGTGGGCTGGTCATGGTGTGGCGAGGCTCGCTGGGGATTCGTCAGCGGTTGTGGCAGGTGTGGTGAGGCGGGTCAGCAGGGCGAGGATGCGCTCGGCGTCGGTGAGCAGGCTGCCGCTGGCAGCCCAGCCCTGGGGGCGCTCCACCTCGCCGGCGCGGATCTCCGCGGTCATCTGCCGATGGATGGCTTCGATCTTCTCGCGAGCGCGCGAGAGCAGTTCGGCGGTTTCGCGGTCGTCTGGCTCGGGCGGGATGACCCGGACCAGTGCGGCCGCCAGCGTGTCCAGCAGTTCGGCGTAGTCGCGGGCGAAGTGCACGCTGATCCAGCCGGTGGCGGTATCCACGCCCGGCTGCTGCTCGATGTGGGCCAGTGCGCGCACGATGGCGTGCACGTGTACGCCGGCCTGGCTCATCGCGCTCAGCAACACCGCATGATCCCCCTCGGCAGGGTGGCGGGAACGGCGCAGGTTGTAGCGGCGGCTTTCGACGCCGTCGGTGATCGCCTCCCGGGTTTGGACGAGGCGGGCATCCAGTTCTGCGGCCCGCGTCTCCCACTCGGGAAGACGTGACAGGTCACAGCGCTCCTTCAAGCCTGCCGCCATGCTCTCCAGCAGTGCCGCGGCCTCCCGGCTCTGCCCGCGCAGCGCCCGGAAAGGGCGACGCAGATACAGTGGCGGCCAGATCAGCGCGTTCACCCCCGCTCCGCATAACGCCCCGATCACGGTCGCCACCAGGTACCCGGCCAGATAGCGCTCCTGGGAGGCGGCGCCGAACGACAACATCAGCACGGCCGTGGTGGCCACGTCCGAACCGTGCCGTCCCATCCGATGCCAGCGCGCCGCGATCAACGCGGGTGGCACGACCAGGACCAGGCTGAGTGCGTTCAGGCCGAGAAGATGGCCGATGCTGCCGGCCAGGAAGACCCCGGCGGCCACCGCGCCGACCCGCCGCAGCCCGTTGGTCACCGTGCGATACACGGTCGCGTGAACCATGATCACCGCGGTGGCCGGGGCGAACCACACCGTCTCCCGCGCCAGCAACCGATCAGCGATCAACCACGCCAGCACCGCGGCCGCGGTCGCCTTGGCGATCTGCCGCAGTTCCAGACGCTGAGAGGAACTCTGCTCGCCCAGTCCTGTCACCTGCTGACGCACATAGCGCAACTCCCGCCGCGCCGCCCCCGCCAGCCGTACCCCCCAACGCTCACTCACACGATCCCCCTGTCACCGCATTCACCGAACTTTCCCAGGAGCCAGGCGCGGCCCCGGCAGCCCGATCACTTGTGGCCTTTGCCGGGCGAGTGGAGTTTGTGCCCGTGTTTGACCTTGCCGCCGCCGTCACCGGTGAGCTTCTTCGCCTGCCCCGGCGGCATGGAGTCCACCGCTGGGACGCGGGCGGGCCCTACGGTCTGGTGCCGGCCACGTCTGGTGGACCCGGGCTTCAGTTGCAGGAGCGCGGCGGGTGAGGTGGGTGCCGTGGTGGCAGGCGTGCCGGGGGAGGGACGCCCGGCGGTGCGAGTGTCCGTCGGTCCGTCCGGCCAGTTGGCGGCCGCCAGCACACCGGCGGCCAGGACGGACACCGCTGCCGCGTACATGATCCAAGGCGCCCGCGCAGCCGGATCGGCGGCGTGGCGCGCGGGTGCCGGAGCGCGGACTGCGGTGGGACGGGGGCCGGTCGGATGGGTCCGCGGCGGGGTGGGCTCGGTCGCGGACGGTGCCGCGACGGCGGGCGAGGCGGTCGCGGACGGTGCCGCGACGGCGGGCGAGGCGGGCGGGGCGGTGATGTGGCGCAGGCGCCGGCGGGCGTCGTCGACGCCGGTACGGCGGGCCGGGTCCTTGACCAGCAAACCGGTCAGGAGGGGCGCCAGCGGACCTGCGCGTACGAAAGGGACCGGATCCGCTGTGAGGACGGCGCTGATGGTCGCCAGAGGGCTGCCCTGCTCGAACGGGCAGCGGCCCTCGACCGCGGTGAACAAGGTGACGCCCAGCGACCACAGGTCGCTCTCGGCGGTCGGGGCCGCGCCGCGGGCGCGCTCCGGGGAGATGTAGGCGGGGGTGCCGACCACGATGTCGGCCTGGGTGAGGCCGCTTTGGGCGGGCTGCATCAGAGTGGTGGCCAGGCCGAAGTCGGTCAGCACCGCGTGCCGGCCGGCGTCGGCCAGGAGGATGTTGGCCGGTTTGACGTCGCGGTGCACGATGCCTGCGGCGTGTGCCGCCTGTAACGCCTCCAGCACCTGAAGGCCGATGCCGGCGACGTCGGCGGGCGGCAGCGGGCCTCGCTCGGCCAGCACATCGGCCAGCGTGGGGGCGGGAATCAGTTGCAGCACGATCCACGGCCGCCCGTCGGCCTCCACCACGTCGTACACGGCGGCGATGTGCGGATGCGACAACCTGGCAGCCAGACGGGCCTCGCTCATGGTACGGCCCAGCAGCGCGGCACGATCGCCTGGCGGCCGCCGATCCAGAATGACCTCCTTGACCGCGACGGCGCGGTCGAGCAGCTCGTCGTGGCCGCGCCAGACCCTGCCCATGCCGCCCCGGCCGAGCTCGGCCTGCAGCCGGTAGCGGCCGCCCAGCAACCAATCCTCAAACCCCTGCGAACCCGGCATAGCGCACGACCTACCCGATCAACGCTCACCCATTCGGCGACGAGCATTCGAGACCGGTCAAGCACGACGCCATACCCTTCTACAGCAGGCTGCCGGCCCACTGCAGCCGGGTGATCGTCCCAAAGAAGCCGTCCGGAGTCACCCTCCAGCAGCGTGATCAGTCTTTGGAAGCGCACGCGGACAGCCATCATGGCCCGCTTTCGCTGGGCCGCGGAGATGACGACGTGTGATCGCTCCGCGGTGAGCTCGGGTGAGTGCGTCCTGCTGACCGCATGTCTGCTGCTATGGGTCGGCCCTGTCCCTGGGCAGGGGCGTTGCTTTACCCGACGGCGGGCAGGGCCCGTAGCGCATTTCCACGCAGTTCAAGGAGGACTCGCACATGGACAACGACTTCTTCCAGCGCAAAGTGCAGGCACGACTCGCCGGATTCGATCACGACAAGGACGGCGTGATCACGCAGGCCGACGTCGACACGGTGACCGAGCGGGCGATGGGCGCCTACGGCCTGGCGGCGACTTCGCCCCAGGCCAAGGCCCTCAAGGCCGCGGCCGGGACGTTCTGGCGGCAAGTGGCCGCGAACGCTGACGGTGACCGCGACGGCAAGATCAACCAGGACGAGTTCTTCCTCGCCGCGGCAGGATTTCAGCAGGCGGTGCAACCCTGGGTGAGGGCGCTGGTCTCGGCGGCGGACACCGACGATGACGGTTGGCTCACCGACCGGGAGTACCGGTCCCTCCTGCAGGCGCTCGGCGCCGACGCAACGACGCTTGACCAAGCCGCCCAGCACACTGCTTCAGATGGCTCCATCGCCGTTGCCAACGTACAGAAGACCGCGCTGGAGCTGTTCGCCGACCACAAGCCCTACGCCCCCGCCACCTGGTCATTCGGGACGTTCTAACCGACGCGGGCCTAGACCGGCCTAGATCACGATGAGACGGCCAACCGCGGGTGCGGGCACGGCGCCAGACCCGCGTCCTGCACCACCACGAACAGGTCCGGCTTGGCCAGGACGCGGCGGACGCGGGCCAGGTCGGGCAGCGACACCGCCGGGTTCGTGGCGACGATCCACAACATCGTGATCTCGCCCTGTTCGGCGAGCTGGAAGATCTCCAGCGCGGGGGTGGGCGGGCCGCTGTGCGGGATGGTGGCCGGGTCGACGTTCCACCGGCGTGCCAGGTCCTCGACGTGCGCGGGGTTGGCCCAGTTGCGGAAGCCCGGCAGGCCACCGTCGGCACCCGTCTCGCGGGTGTTCCGCGCCGTCGGCTGGCCGTCCATCTGGCACAGTCCCGCTCCGGTACGGCCCAGCATGCCGCGCACCAGATGCAGGTTGTTGACCTGGCAGGCGGCGGCGGTGGCCTGATGGGACTGGTAGAAGCCCTGCAGGACGGTCGAGAACAGGTTCCTGGCCGAGCCGAGAATCTCGGCCGCCCGCTCGATGAGCACCGCCGGAACGCCGCACACCCCGGCCGCCCACGCCGGCGTGCACGGCTCGACCACTCGGCACAACCGATCGAACCCGATGGTGTGGGCGTCGATGTAGTCCGGCTCGTGCCAGCCCTTGGCGATGATCTGGTGCAGCAGCGCGTTCATCAGGGCCAGGTTCGTGCCGGGCCGTACCGCCAGATGTACGTCGGCCTCGGCCGCGACGGCGGTGTCGCGCGGATCCACCGCGATCATCATCGGCGCGTCCGCGCCACGGCGGCGATCCAGCATGCGCTCCCACAGCACGATCTGGGTTTCGGCCGCGTTGTGGCCCCACAGGGCGAGCGTGTCGCAGTGGTCGACGTCCTCGTAGGAGCCCGGCTGGCCGTCGGTGCCGAAGTTCGCCTTCAGCGCGGCGGCGGAGGTGGCGGTGCACAGGCGGGTGTTGCCGTCCATGTGCGGCGTGCGCAGGCCTGCCTTGCCGATCACCGCCAGCGTGTAGCTCTCCTCCAGGAACAGCTGGCCGGAGGTGTAGAAGCCGATCTGGTGCGGCAGACGCTTCCGTGATCTGGCCGCGATCAGGTCCAGGGCCTCGTCCCAGCCGGTCTCCCGGCCGTCCACCAGCGGCCTGACCAGGCGGTCCTGGTGATGGTTGGCCTGCCAGCCGTACCGGTCCTTGGGGTCGAGGCGGCCGCGGTTGACCCGGTCGGCCGCGCGCCCGCGCACCCCCACGATCCTCTCGTCGCGCACGGCGATGTCCATCGCGTCGCCGTTGGAGTGCAGCAGCGACGCCGACGGCACCCACCGCTCGACATCACGCACCCGCACCCCGTCCGCCAGGCTGACGTCCACCCGCTCGGGCCACGTTTCTCCTGGTCCGTACGGCATGCGTTCACCAGACATACGACTTCCGCTACCCGGTTTCGGCCGATCTACCGCAAGGGTTCCTGAGCGAGCAATCCGCGTAGGCGCATTCTCACGGTGGGTGACGGGGATGGCGGAGGGGTAAGGGGCTCCGTATGAGAGCGCGTACAGGGGCCGTCGGGCTACTGACCGTGATCCTGATCTTGGGGGTGACGGGCTGTTCCTCCACTGCGCAGAAGGCGCAAGTCTTGGCGGCGGTGGAAGATTTCTACGTTGCGATCAACGCTGGGCGGGCAGAGCAGGCCTGTACCCTGCTCTCTCCTCGGGCCAGGGAAGGCATGGAGAGCGGCGGCCAGACGTGCGCCTCCTCGATCGCCGAGCTGCGCCTGCCCGGCGGGCGGGCGTTGGAGACCCACGTCTGGGGAGATGAAGCGCAGGTACGGCTGAGCGCCGACACCGTGTTCCTGCACCGGTTCGCCAAAGGCTGGCTGGTGAGGGCGGCGGGATGCGCTGCGCGAGAGGCCCAGCCGTACCGGTGCGAGGTGGAGGGCTGAGATGCGGGTCATGTTCGCCACGACGCTGGCCATCATCGTGATCGGCCTGGCGTACATGCTTGTCGTCGGTTTGCTGGGCCGTTAAGGGGGATCGGTGGGACGTTTCGTCAAGGACAACGCCCTCAGCCTGTTCTTCCTGCTGGCCTTCGTGGCCGCCCTTGTCGGTCAGTCGATCGCGGGTACGGCCGACTACAACGCCACCCAGTTGAGCGGCGGGGGTGAACCCGTCTCCTGGCAGGCCTACGTCACCTCCTCCGACTTCGCCGTCGACGTGGCGGAGAACTGGCAGTCGGAGTACCTGCAGTTCCTGCTGTTCATCATGGTCACCGTATGGCTGGTGCAGCGGGGCTCGCCGGAGTCGAAGAAGCCCGGTGAAGAAGGCGGGCAGAGCGACCACGAGCAGAAGGTCGGCCCGCATGCACGGTCCGACAGCCCGGCGTGGGCCGCGACGCGGGGGTTGCGCCAGAGCCTGTTCAGCAACTCGCTCGGCTTGGTGATGGGGCTGGTTTTCGTGCTGTCGTGGCTGGCCCAGTCGGTGGCGGGCACCGCCGCCTACAACAACCGGCAACTGGCTCAGCTGCAAGATCCGGTGAGCTGGGGCGGGTACGTGGCCTCGGCCGACTTCTGGAGCCGCACCTTGCAGAACTGGCAGTCGGAGTTCCTGGCCGTTCTGTCGATGATCGTCCTGTCGGTCTACCTGCGCCAGCGTGGATCACCCGAATCCAAACCCGTGGGCGCGCCCCACACCACGACGGGTGAGGAGAACTGACGGTCTGCCCAGTCCTTCCGGTGGAGGATAAAGCAGTGATCAGAGGCGTGATCAATGCTCCCGGGGTAGGGGTGAGGAGATGTCCACCTGTTGAGGGGCGATATGACCGGGACCGTTGGCGTGGAAGAGTGCTCTCCGCGGTCGGCGGGCACTCGGGCGGCGGCTTCCATCAGGAGCTCTTCCAGACGCAGGTCGAGGCCGCCACCGGTGTCTGCACCACTCTCGGTCTTCAGGACACGCGTTTCCTGTTGGCCGCGGCAGCGCGGCAAGAGGGCCTGGGCCTGGTATCGGTTGGAACGCCCGTGCTCGCCGCGTCATCGCCCCGCCCGTCTTCGGGTGAACGGTTCACCCGCATCATGGGGATGTACCAGGGCGTCGTCGCCGACTATCAGAGTTCCGGGTGCCACGTGCACGTCGGGGTGAAGGATCGTGAAACAGCCGTTGCCGTGATCAACCATTTGCGCCCCTGGCTGCCCGCCTTGCTGGCGCTGTCGGCCAACTCCCCGTTCGACCGTGGCCGAGATTCGGGCTACGCCAGTTGGCGAATGGTATAGCAGTCGCGGTTCCCCGACGGGGGCGTCCCGCCCTGGTTCGATCCCGTCGCCGCCTACGACCGGGAGGCGGAGCGCCTGGCCGCGTGCGGGGTGCTGGTGGACGATGCGATGTCGTTCTGGCTGGCCAGGCCGGGGATCGGGGTGCCGACCGTGGAGGTTCGGGCCGCCGACGCCGTCGGTACGGCCGACGAGGCGGTACTGCAGGCGGCACTCACCAGGGCTCTGGTCGCAACGGCGGAATCGGCGCTGGCCGGGGGACGGCAGGCGTCGAAGGTGAGCGATCAGGTGTGCTCGGCGGCGGTGTGGAACGCGGCGCGACACGGGCTCGACGGCCCCGGGATCGACCCCTTCGAGGAACGTTCTGTGCCTGCGCTGGAGGCCCAGGTCCAGCTTGTCCTGCACGTCAGCCAGGCCCTGACCGACAGCGGCGACCTACCCGCGGTGAGCTCGCTGCTGACGCGGGTGAAACGAGCCGGTACGGGCGCGGCGTTGCGGGACAAGACCGCCGGTGGGCAGGACGTGGCGGGCGAACTCGGGAACCTGCTCGTCGAGTCCATCGATGGTGACGGCCTGTCCTACCACCTGCGCGAGGACGGGGAACGCTGGCAGTTGCGGGAGTACGTGGCGCATCGCTCGATTTACCACCTCAAGGAGGCCGACCCTCACGTGTGGGTCATCCCCAGGCTGCAGGGACGATCCAAGGTCGCCCTGGTCGCGGTGGAGTTCGACGAGTTCGGCGGTGGGCGGGCGGAACGGATGCACGCTCGGCTGTTCGCCGATCTCATGGAGGAACTGGGCCTGGACGCCGCCTACGGGGCCTGTCTGAACGCGGCGCCCGCCGAGATGCTGGCGGCCGTCAACATGATGTCGATGTTCGGCCTGCACCGCAGTCTCCGCGGCGCCATGGTCGGACATTTCGCCGCAGCCGAGATCACCACCCCGCCCAGCACCAAGCGGATCGACCAGGGACTGCGCCGCCTGGGCGTGGGGCCGCGCGGCACCCTGTTCTTCACCGAGCACATCGAGGCGGACGCCGTACACGAACAGGTGCTGCGGCACGACGTCATCGGCGACCTGCTGGAGCGGGAGCCGTACCTGACCGGAGACGTGGTGTTCGGCATCCAGGCGACCGACTGGCTGGAGGACAGATTCGGCGAACACGTGCTCGGCTCCTGGCGCGCCGGACGCACTTCGTTGCTGAGCCCGCTGTCCGGCGGACAGGGATGGTGATCCGTGCAGGCACATCAGAAGCCGTCTCGCGAGGGCGAGCCGCCTGAACCCCGGCCCGTCCCGGCCACCCGCGTCACGGTGGTGACCGGTGGTCCCGTCCTTGTCGAAGGGCCGGTCGAGATCGTCCTGGAAGACGGCTCCATCGCCCGGTCCGATCGTTTCCTGATCGCCTTGTGCGCCTGCCGCAGGAGCCGTACTTACCCGTTCTGCGACACCAGCCATCGGCGGCGCACCCGTCCGCAGCAACCTTGACCGGTCAGCGAGCCAGCCGTCCACCTTGGCTGGCTCAGTCGCCGAGGTTCGACAGAAGTGGGATGCGGCAGCGGTTATGCGGCCCCTCCCGGCGGCAACGGCAATGGGCTCCCCTCCACGATCGAGGGGAGCCCATTGCGTGAGCTGACGCGGCTGCCGGTCAGGGCAGGTGCGGGTAGCGGCCGTAGTAGTCGCCGACCTGCTGGCGGTAGTCCGGCTCCCGGTAGGTGTTCTCGTCGAACTCGGGAGCGTCCTTGATCTCCTCCTTGGTGCGGGCGAGGTAGACCTTCTGCTCCTGGGTGTCGACGCGAGTAATGGTACTGGCGGGCATCACGACCTTCTTGCCGAAGATCCAGAAGCCGGTGTCGACGACGAGGTAGCTGTCGCCGACCGCGCTGCTCTCCTCATCCACCGATCCGATCTTGCCATCGGTGGCTTCGACGTCGAAGCCGATCAAGCTCACGCCGGTGTCGGAGACGACGCCTTCACGGTAAGTCCACGGCTCAGTCATATGCTGGTCACTCCTATCGTGCGGGGTTGCAGGAGCATCGGCTACCCTTCAGGGCCACCGCAAACCCGCGCTCAGCCATCGCGCCCCGTCTCAGATAGCGGCCGTGCCCGTCTGCCGGCTACGCACGCGGGGCGTCGCGGCCTCACTCTTTCGCTTCGCTTCGTCTTGTTCGCGCACGTCGGTGATGACGAAGCCGCTGCGGGGACGGGTCGGTACCCGGCGCAGGGAGATGGTCAGGTCCTGGCGCGGCACCATGTAGTCCAGTCGCGCGAGCTGTACGGCCAGCGTACGCAGGATCGCCACGGTGACGGCCTCGCCGGGGCAGCGGTGACCGGTGTGCGGATCGCCACCACCCTGAGGCACGAGATCGTCACGTCTGACGGAGGCGCCGGTGAACCTGCCGGGATCGAAGGAGTAGGGACTCTCCCACAGCTGGTCGTCGTGGTTTTGGCCGTGAAGGTCGAGCAGCACCAGCGTGCCTTCGGGGATCTGCTCGCCCTGCCAGGTCAGGTCCTTGACGGCGAACGCTCCGACGAAGGGGGCAATGGGATAGAAGCGCCGGACCTCCTGGGCGAACGCGTCGGCGTAGCCGGGGTCGGCGCGCAGGCGCGCGCGGTTGTCCGGCCAGCGGTGCAGGGCATGGGCCGCGAAGGCGACGTACCAGGCGACCGCGACCGTGGGCCTGACGATGTTGAGCAGTTCGGTCGCGGCGATGCCCGGATCGAGGATCCGGCCGTCCTCGTCGCGATGGCGCGCGACGAGCTCGGCCACCGATCCCGAGGGCAGCGCGTCCGGTTCGGCGAGCAGGGCCGCCAGCCACTTCTCGCGCCGTGCCCGCGCCATCCGGGCCTTCCAGTGCCGCGGGCCGAGACCGCCGAACCCGTCGACGAGCGCCACCATGTCGGCGGCCAGCGCGTCGGTGGCGTCCATCGGGATGCCCACCCAGTCGCACACGCCCTCGGTGATGGCCTCGGCCGCCTCGTCGAACACCACGACACGCGAGTGCGCCGGCCGGTCGCGCAGCCGGCGGTCCCAGTGCGCGCCCACCTCCTCGGCGAGTGCGGTGACCCGGCCGGGGTCGGCGAGCACGGACATGAACAGGTGCTTGCGCGTCCGGTGTGCAGGCCCGTCGAGACCGTGCACGGTTCGTTTTCCGGTGAGCGTGGCCTGGACCGGTTCGGGGAGTGCCCCGTGCCGCGTCATGTGGCGCTCGTCGTAGAAGAACCGCACCGCCTCGGGTCCGCGCAGCGCCACGGTAGGACGTCCGAGGACCCGCGTGCGCACCATCCTGCCGTCCCCGCGTCGCCACAGCCCCGGCAGCCAGGCGTATCCGCCGGCCAGCAGGTTGAGCGTCTGGTCGAGGAAGGATGCGCGTGAAGTCGTCATCTCTGCCGCTTGCCCCCGAGGCGGCGGACAAAACAGATGGTCAAGGGCGCTTGCCGACACCGCTGCTGAACTCGCGCGTCCTGGCCGGGCCGCTGGTCTCGGCCGCCAGCGGCGGGGGGTCGGCGTCGGCGCCGGTCCTGATGCCCTCGAGGAGTTCCCGGACGGCGTCGACGGCGGTGTGCTCCGGGGTCCAGCCGAGTTCGGCGCGGGCGCGGGTGGTGTCCATGAGGGGCACCCGCAAGACCATGTCGAGCAGGTCGGGCGCGGTGGGTACCAGGCGCATCCGCCAGGCGGCGGCCAGCGCGCCGCGCAGAAGCGCCGCCGGCACGCGTACCAGCCTGGCGTCCAGGAGGTCGGCCAGCGTACGCGGGTCGATCACCGGGTCGGCGGCGATGTTGAAGGCGCCCGTCACCTGCCGGGTGACCGCGAGGCGGTAGGCCTGGCCGACGTCGGCGGCGTGCACGGCCTGCAGCCGCAGCAGCGGATGGTCGGGCACGACGGGGATCAGGCCGCGCCGGATCAGGGCGTTGGGGAGGAAGGGGCCGCCGAACAGCCGGCGCTGCTCGGTCGCGGCCTCGCGTTTGAAGACGAAGCCGGGGCGCAGCCGTACCACGCGGATGCCGGAATGGTCGCGCTCGAAGACGTCGAGCGCGCGCTCGACGTAGGCCTTCTCCTGGCCGTACGCGGCGGCGGGCCAGCCGTGGGTGGGCCAGTCCTCGTCCACCGCCGGTCCTTGGGGCCGGGCGAGTACGCGCCGACGGAGGACGCGTACACGAGCGCGGACACCCCGCAGGCGGCGACCGCCTCGAAGACCCGCAGGCTGCCAAGGGTGTTCGCCTTCCACGTGGTGACGCGGTCGCGGGTCGGCTGGAACAGCCATGCGAGGTGGACGACGGCGTCGGCACCTTCGAGATGCGGGCGTAGATCATCGCCGCGTACGTCGATGGCCCTCCAGGTGGTCTTGTCCGGCTGCCAGTCGGGCAGGCGCCGGGCCAGGCCGAGGATGGAGGTGACGCCGGGGTCGGCCCCGAGCGCCGAGATCACGCTCGTGCCGACGTTGCCTGTGGCTCCTATGACGACGACTCGCATCTTTCCCCTTTTCCGGCGGAACCGCCGGGTGCTCGGGTCAGGGCCTCGTCGCCTGCTCTACCCGCGCCGGTCACGTTTAGCCGCCCTCACCCGGGTAGCGCACCATGGCTGAGCAGCGCTTTTATGCGAAGGGGACAACCGTGAAAGCCGTCACCTGGCGCGGCAGGCGAGACGTCCGCGTCGCGCAGGCGCCCGACCCGGCCGTGAAGGAGCCGACCGACGCGGTCGTCAAGGTCACCTCGACCGGCATCTGCGGCTCCGATCTCCACCTGTACGAGGTGCTGGGGCCGTTCATGAGCGAAGGCGACGTCCTGGGCCACGAGGCGATGGGCGTGGTCGAGGAGATCGGCGCCGAAGTCAGCCACATCGCGCCGGGCGATCGCGTGGTCATCCCGTTCAACATCTCCTGCGGCCACTGCCACATGTGCCGGGAGGAGCTGTTCGCCCAATGCGAGACCACCCAGGTACGTGAGCACGGCATGGGGGCCGCCCTGTTCGGCTACACGCGCCTGGACGGCCAGGTCCCCGGCGGCCAGGCCGAATACCTGCGGGTGCCACAAGCGCAGTTCGGCCCGATCAAAGTGCCGCAGGGGCCGCCGGACGAGCGGTTCGTCTACCTGTCCGACGTGCTGCCCACCGCCTGGCAGGCCGTCGAGTACGCCGACATCCCAGGCGGCGGCATCGTCACCGTTTTCGGCCTGGCCCGATCGGGCAGATGTCCGCCCGTGTCGCCCGTCACCGCGGTTACCGGGTGATCGCCGTGGACGGCGTACCCGAACGGCTGGAGATGGCCCGCCGCCACGGCGCCGAGGTGCTGGACGCCCGCCGCGCCGGCGACGTCCCCAGTGCCGTCCGCGAGCTGACCGGCGGGCGTGGCACCGACTCCGTGATCGACGCGGTCGGCATGGAGGCCCACGGCTCACCCGTCGCCAAGTTCGCCCACGCGCTCACCGGTCTGCTGCCCGACGCGCTGGCCGCGCCGCTGATGACCAACGCCGGCGTCGACCGTCTCGCGGCGCTGCTGCAGGCCATCGACACGGTACGGCGCGGCGGCACCATCTCCGTCGTCGGCGTCTACGGCGGCATGGCCGACCCGATGCCGATGCTGCGCATGTTCGACAAGGGCGTCACGCTCCGCATGGGGCAGGCTCACGTCAAACGCTGGATCCCCGACCTGATGCCCCTGGTCTCCGACGACACCGACCCGCTCGGCGTCATGGACCTAGCCACGCACCGGCTGCCGCTGGAGCGGGCGCCACGGGCGTACGAGATCTTCCAGAAGAAGCAGGACGGGGCCATCAAGATCCTCCTCAACCCTTAAGGCGGAGACCATGTTGCGACAGGTGGCCGCGGGAGCCGCGGCAGGCGTCCTGGCGACGCTGACGATGAGCGCGGCCATGGTGGCCGGGCGCCGGGCGGGGCTGATGAACGAGCATCCGCCCAAGAACGTCGTGCGCGCGATGCTGCCGGGTTCCAAGCACCGCCCCAAGTCCGGCGAGAACGTGCTCGGCGCGGTGGCGCACCTGGGGTTCGGCGCGGTGGCGGGGGCGACGTTCGGCGCGTTCGCCGGTCGGCACCGGACCTCGGCCCCGGCGGGTGTGGGCTATGGACTGGCCATCTGGCTGACCAGTTATCAAGGGTGGCTGCCTGGCCTGGACATTCTGCCGCCGATCTCCGAGGATCGTTCGGGCCGTCCCGCGGTGATGGCGGCAGGTCATGTCGTCTACGGGCTCACGCTGGCCAGGGCGCTCAGGCATCTCGCGCCCTGACGACAGCGGGAGAGGGGGGTGAGTGCGGTGACGAGCGGGGCCGAGAGGATGCTGGAGGGTCTGCTGGATGCCAGCCACCTGGCGACCCTGGACGATCTTCCCGGGCTGGTGACCCGTCACGCGGCTCAGGCCGGTCTCGCCCATGCGGTGATCTATGTGGCCGACCTGCAGCAGAACGTGCTGCGTCCGCTGGCCGACGACGGCGGGGCCGGCGAGTTGCTTGTCGACACCACGCTGGCCGGCCGAGCCTTCCAGGAAGTGCGGCCCCTGTCGCAGCGAGGCGAGGACGGAGGGCAGTTGTGGTGGCTCCCCCTTCTGGACGGCACCGAACGGCTCGGCGTGCTCCGGCTGCCCGGCGACGGGAACGCGCCCCCTCCGGCCGGTCGTCATCTGGCTTCGCTGCTGGCGTTGTTGCTGGTCAGCCAGCGCACCAGCAGCGACACCTACTCGCGGCTGGTGCGCTCGCGGCCGATGAACGTCGCCGCCGAGATGCAGTGGCGGCTGGCTCCGTCGTTGACCTGCGCCACCCCGCGGGTGACCGTCAGCGCGGTGATGGAACCCGCCTACGAGATCGGCGGAGACTGCTTCGACTACGCCTTCCACGGTGACACCCTGCATCTGGCCGTCTTCGACGCCGAAGGACACGACCAGTCGGCGGCCCTGACCGCCGGCCTGGCCATGGCCTCCTGCCGCAACCATCGCCGCCAGGACATGGACCTGGCCACCAACAGCGCGGAAGTCGAAAAGGTGTTGATCGGACAGTTCGGGCGCACCACCCGCTATGTCACCGCCGTCATGGCCGACCTCGACCTGCGGACCGGCACGCTCAGCTGGATCAACCGGGGCCATCCGCCGCCGGTGCTCATCCGCGGCGGCCGGTGGAGCACCACCTTGACCTGCCCGCCCGCCCATCCCATGGGCATGAACCTGGGCGTGCCCGTCACCCTGTGCCGCGAGCAGCTCGAACCCGGCGACCGGCTGCTGCTCTACACCGACGGCATCACCGAAGCCGGCGCGCCGCACGGCCGTGAGTTCGGGCTGGCACAGTTCGTGGACTTCATCATCCGTCACCACAGCGGCAACCTGCCCGTGCCGGAAACCCTCCGGCGCCTGATCATGAACATCCTCGACTATCATCACGGCCGGCTCGGTGACGACGCCACGGTCCTGCTCACCGAATGGCGTACCGCCGCCCACGAACAACTGACGCCCGAGCAGGGGAGCGGGCGGTGAGGCTCGTGCGCCATCCCGGCGGCCTGACCGTCACCGTGGCCGGCCCGGCCGCGCCGTCACGACGGCTTCAGCCGTACCTCAGGAAGGGTTGAGCTGCCAGATGGCGAGGTTCAGCGTCGCCGCGTAGCTCACCCAGAGCAGGTACGGCACCAGCAACAGCGCGGCCACGCGGCGGATGCGCCAGAACAGCACGATGTTGGCGACGATCAGCAACCCGAGCGCCACGATGTCGGCGAAGGCGAGACCATACTGGCCGGCCGCGAAGAACAGCGGGGTCCAGGCGGCGTTCAGCACCAGCTGGGCCCCGTAGGCGACGAACGCCGCCGGATCGCGGCGGGTGGTCCAGGCGAGCCAGCCCGAGACGGCGATCAGGACGTACAGGACGGTCCAGGCCGGGCCGAACAGCCACGGGGGCGGCGCCCACGCGGGCCGCCGCAGGGCCAGGTACTGGCCGCGCGCGTCCATCGCCGCCACGGACCCGACGGCGGCCACCAGCACGACGACCGCCACGAAGATCGGCAAGGTGGCCCAGGTGCGGGCCGGCTGGTTGATGACCATGCGTTCCTCCCTGCCCGCACGGGGACGAGTGACACGGATCGGTCAGCCGGGAAGGGTCTCGCCGCCGATCGGGGCGAGGATCTCGCCGCTGTAGTAGGACGACAGCCGCTCGGCGGCGAAGAACACGTACGAGGGCGCGATCTCGTCAGGTTGCGCCGCACGGCCCATCGGCGCCTGCTCGCCGAAGTCCTCGACCCGCTCCTGCGGGAAGGTGGCGGGGATGAGCGGCGTCCATACCGGGCCGGGTGCCACCGCGTTCACTCGAATGCCGCGGTCCAGGAGGTTCTGCGCCATCGCCTGGGTGAAGGCGTTGACCGCGCCCTTGGTGGCCGAATAGTCGAGGAGTGTCTTGTTGCCGCGCAGGCCGTTGACCGAGGAGGTGTTGACGATCGCAGCCCCTTCTCCCAGGTACGGCAGCGCCGCCTTGGTCACCCGGTAGTAGCTGTGGATGTTGACCTCGAAGGTGCGCTGCCATTGTTCGTCGGTCAGCTCGTCCAGAGACGACACCGGCGCCTGGTAGGCGATGTTGTTCACCAGGATGTCAAGGCCGCCGAGCTCGGCCACGGTCTGTTCGACGACGTACCGGCAGTGGGTGGCCTCGCCGAGATCTCCGGCCAGCAGGACGCACTGCCGGCCGGCCCTTTCGACCAGGGATCGGGTGTGGGCGGCGTCCTCGTCCTCCGACAGGTAGGCGATGGCGACGTCGGCGCCCTCCTTGGCGAAGGCGACGGCGACCGCACGGCCGATACCGGAATCGCCTCCGGTGATGAGTGCCCGCTTGCCCGCGAGCAGGTCCCGGCCGGCGTAGTCGCGCATCTCGTCGCGCGGGTCCGGAGTCATCCGGTCGCTGGCCCCGGGATAGCGCTGTTCCTGGGGCGGCGGCGTGCTGTCGTTGACTGCCATTCCTTTCGGCTCCCCGGAGCGAGCATGGCCAAACATCATGGCCGCGCGTGACCTGCGATGACGTGCGAGCGGATCGCTATTCGAGCGTGCTGGGGAAGCGTTCCCAGACCCGGTGCCCGGCCAGCAGCCCGGTCACCTTCTCAAGGACGTCGTCCGCCTCGCCGGCGGACACCACACCCAGCGCCGAGGCCGGGATCGCGGCGGCGTCGAACACCTCCTGCGCCCCGCCCCAGCCGCCGATCGGCTTGGCGTGCCGGTACGCCTCGCCGAGTAGCATCACGACCCGCGGATCGAGTTGGCCGCAGCTCACGCCCGCCTTGGCGTCGCGGGCGCCCCGGGCGTCGGCGGCGGGCGCCGGCGCCCCGGCGACGATGATCGCGTCGAACTCCACCGACCTGGCAGCCGCGAACGTACGCTGCACGGCCACCGGTTCGCCCGGCCCCGGCAGTACGCCGCCGGCCGGCGCGATCACCAGTGGCATCATGCCGCCGTCGAGCACCGCCTGCCGTACCGTCCGGACCGCGTCGAGGTCGGGACCGGCCACGATGCCGATGACGCGGCCCGCTGTCGGCCAGCTCTGGCCCACCTGCGACAGCGCCGGGCTGGGCTGCGGGTCCGCTTCCGGCGCGCCGTCCGGCACCGGCAGGCCGAGCCCGGCTGCCACCTCCCGGCACAGCACCGGATCGATCCTGGCCAGCACCATGAGCTGCCGCTCCTTGACCACCTGCTCGTACACCTTGCTCAGCTCGAAGGTGTAGGCGGCGATCACGTGCTCCCGCTCCGCCGGCGACAGGCTCAGCCAGAACAGGCGCGGCTGGGTGAAGTGGTCGTCGAAGGAGGCGGGCGCGAGCCGCCCGCGCGGCCCCGCCTCCACCGGAATGGGCGCCTCGACGTAGCCGCCGGGCGCGTGGAACGGGCAGCCGCCGTCGAGCGAGTTCGGCCGGTACGGCGCCGCCCCGGCGTGCACCGCGCTCTGGTGCATGCCATCGCGCAGCATGTCGTTGACCGGCGCGTGCGGCCGGTTGATGGGCAACTGGTCGAAGTTCGGCCCGCCGAGCCGGGTGATCTGCGTGTCCAGGTAGGAGAACAGTCGCCCGGCCAGCAGCGGGTCGTCCGTCACGTCGATGCCCGGCACCAGGTGACCGACGTGGAAGGCGACCTGCTCGGTCTCGGCGAAGTAGTTGACCGGGTTGGCGTTGAGCGTCATCAGCCCGATCGGCTGCACCGGCGCCAGCTCCTCCGGCACGATCTTCGTCGGGTCGAGCACGTCGATGCCCTCGAACGTCTGCTCCTCGGTGTCAGGGAAGACCTGCACCCCCAGCTCCCACTCGGGCAGAACGCCCGCCTCGATGGCGTCGGCCAGGTCCCGCCGGTGGAAGTCGGGATCGAGGCCGCCCAGGAGCTGCGCCTCCTCCCACACCAGGGAGTGCACGCCCGCCTTCGGCTTCCAGTGGAACTTCACCAGGACCGTGCCGCCGTTCTCGGCGACCAGGCGGAAGGTGTGGACGCCGAAGCCCTCCATCATCCGGTACGAGCGCGGGATGCCGCGGTCCGACATGTTCCAGATGGTGTGGTGGGTGGCCTCGGTGTGCAGGGAGACGAAGTCCCAGAACGTGTCGTGGGCGCTCTGGGCCTGCGGGATCTCCCGGTCCGGGTGCGGCTTGCCCGCGTGGATGACGTCGGGGAACTTGATCCCGTCCTGGATGAAGAACACGGGGATGTTGTTGCCGACCAGGTCGAATACCCCTTCGGAGGTGTAGAACTTGGTCGCGAAGCCCCGCGTGTCACGGACCGTGTCGGCAGAGCCGCGGGAACCCAGCACGGTGGAGAACCGCACGAAGACCGGGGTCTCGACGTCCTTGGCCAGGAAGGCGGCCCGGGTGAGCGAGGCGGCGGTGCCGTACCCGCGGAAGATCCCGTGCGCGGCGGCGCCGCGCGCGTGCACGACACGCTCGGGGATGCGCTCGTGGTCGAAGTGCGTGATCTTCTCGCGAAGGTGGTGGTCGCGCAGCAGGGTCGGCCCGCGCGGCCCGGCCTTGAGTGAGTGGTCGGTGTCGGGCAGCCGCGTGCCCGTGGCCGTCGTCAGGAACTCCCCGCCCTGGGCACGCGTCTGCGCCGTCTCGCCGGACGGCTGTCCCGTGGGCGTGAACGGGCCGGGTCCGCGCTGGTTCGGCTTGGGCGGCAGCGGATCGCGCGGCTTCACGGGTTCGGCCAGGCTCGGCGGCTCGGCGCCGGGCCGCCCCGGGATCTCCTGCGCGTCGCGATCGGCCGCCTTGGTCTTCTTCTTCGGCATGGAAGCGTTCCCCTGTGTATGGCGTGCTTCTAGTCGCTGAGCGCGTCGATCAGTTCGTCCTTGGTCATCGAGCTGTAGCCCGTGACGCCCTTTTCCTTGGCCTGGTCCAGCAGTTCCTGTTTGGTACGCCCGACGGGCTTGGGCGGCGTCGCCAGTTCGTCGGCCTTGGCCTGGCTGAAGACGCGGCCCAGCTTGACGAGCTTGTCGGCGGGGATGGCCTTGGCCATGGCCGGGAGGATCTCGTTCTCCTCCTCCTCGACGTGGTGGCTGACCGCCTTGATCAGGTTCTCCAGGGCGCTGAGGAACTCCGGCTTGTCGGGGTTGGCGTCCATCAGCTTGGCCAGCAGTTCCTCGGCCTCGTGGTGCTCCTGCACGCCGTGGTGGACCTCCCCGCGCTCCGACGGCTTGGCCTTGGCCAGCGCGGTGTAGACCTTCGTCTCCTCCGCCCGCGCGTGCGCGACGAACTTGGCTGCCAGCTCGGCCACCAGCGCGGGACGGTTCTCCGGCTGCCGCTTCAGCTTCTCGAAGAGCATCTCGACGTCGCGGTGGTCCGCCTTGATGAGGTCGATTACATTCTGTGACATTATTCCTCCTGATCGTGACGCGGATGGTGCTACCCGGGTATGAGCGACATACGCGGCCGACCGGTCGTGACCTCGGCAGACGTACCCAAGGTCTATCCACCGCCCGTCAGGGCAGGGGCCGGGCATGAGCGCACAGTCGTACTGGATGCGGACCGCGCCGGGGCACTCCTACCCCGCCCTGGAGCAGGATCTCCGCGCGGACGTCGTGGTGGTGGGGGCGGGCATCGCGGGACTGAGCGCGGCCTGGGAACTCGTGAAGGCCGGCCGCAGCGTGGCGGTGCTGGAGGCCGGGCGGATCGCGGCCGGGGTGAGCGGCCACACCACGGCCAAGCTGTCGGCCCAGCACACCCTGATCTACGCCGACCTCGCCTCCTCGGCAGGGGCGGGGACAGCGGCTCTGTACGCGCAGTCCCAGCAACAGGCGATCGACCATCTCGCCGCCACCGCGACCACCCTGGGCATCGACTGTGACCTGGAGCGGGTGCCCGCGCTCACCTACGCCGAGTCGGCCGACGACCTCGGTCTGCTGCGCGCCGAAGCCGAGGCCGCCGCCCGGGCCGGACTGCCGGCCTCCTTCGTGACCGACAGCACGCTGCCCTTCCCGATCGCCGGTGCCGTACGGGTGGAGAACCAGGCCCAGTTCCATCCTCGCGCCTACCTCCTCGCCCTCACCGAGGCCATGGCCGGGGAAGGCGCGCTCGTCTTCGAGGGCACGCGCGTGGTCGATCTGAAGGAGGGCGAACCCTGCCAGGTCACCACCGAGAGCGGGCAGGTCGTCACGGCGGCCGACGTGATCGTCGCCACGCACTATCCGATCTTCGACCGGGCTGTGCTGTTCGCCCGCCTGCGGCCGCATCGCGAACTGGTCGTCGCCGCGCCGATCCCGGCCAGGAGCGACCCGGGCGCGATGTTCATCACCACGGAGCAGAACACCCGTTCCGTCCGCACCGCCCCGTACGGCGACGGGCAGCGGCTGCTCATCGTCACCGGTGAGTCCTTCACCCCCGGAGCGGGCCGGGTGACCGAACGGCTGGACCGGCTCCGCTCCTGGACGACGGAGCGGTTCGCGACCGACACGGTGACGCACTGGTGGGCGGCTCAGGACAACAGCACCACCGACGGACTGCCCTTCGTCGGCCCGCTCCACCTCGGGGCCAGGCACGCCTACGTCGCCACCGGCTTCGGCGGGTGGGGCATGAGCAACGGAGTCATGGCGGGCCTGCTGCTCAGCACCCTGATCACCGGGGGAGAGTCGCCATGGTCGGAGATCTACGATCCCCGGCGGCTGCACCCTCTGCGCGAAGCCGGTCCGGCGGTCAAGGCGCAGACCGCCGTCGTCCGGCACTTCGTCGCCGACCGGCTGGCCGTACCTGACAGCGGCGACGTGACCGATCTGCCGCGCGGACAGGGAGCCGTAATCAAGACCGACGGCGAACTCCGCGCTGTCTACCGCGACACCGACGGCGCCCTCCACGCCGTGTCGGCCATCTGCACCCACCTGCGCTGCGTCGTGGCCTTCAACGAGGCGGAACGCTCCTGGGAGTGCCCCTGTCACGGCTCACGCTTCGACGTCGACGGCGCCGTCCTGCAGGGACCCGCGGTGCACCCATTGCCACCGGTCGAGCCGGACGCATCACCGGATTAGGACATGGTCGAAGCCGGTCTCCTCGGCCAGATCGCGCACCGGCCGTCGTACCACGATCGCGGTCTCCTGCCGACCAGCTTGTTGCCGGATGCGCCGCCAACGTGCGTGCCGGTAAGGAGGCCACCGCCCGCGGGCCATGAATGAGTCCGCTGCGTGGAAATCGTGGGCGAGGCAGGATGCGCGCGTGGAGGGGCGGGTAGGAAGCGCCCGTGATTGCTTCAGGGCGTGACGTTCCGGTCATGATGGACATGCGGCTGTCGGTCAACGGCGACGGCCACCCCGTGGTCGTGGACACCCGCGAGACGTTGCTGGACACGCTCAGGGAACGCCTGGATCTGACCGGCGCGAAGAAGGGCTGCGACCACGGTCAGTGCGGCGCGTGCACCGTGCTGGTGGACGGCCGGCGCGTCAAGTCGTGCCTGACGCTCACGGTGACCCTGGACGATAAAGAGATCACCACGGTCGAAGGGCTGGCCGAAGGGGAGACGCCGCATCCGCTCCAGGCCGCTTTCATCGCCCACGACGCCTTCCAGTGCGGCTACTGCACGCCGGGACAGCTGTGCTCGGCGGTCGGCGTGCTGGCCGAGGCCGCCGCGGGCTGGCCGAGCGTGGTCACGGGGGACGTGCGCGCCGAGCCTGCCCTCGACGAGGAGGAGATCCGCGAGCGAATGAGCGGGAACCTGTGCCGCTGCGGCGCCTACGTCAACATCGTCGCCGCGATAGGGGAGGTGGCGCGGTGAAACCCTTCGACTACCAGCGGCCGGGCGACGCGCGGTCGGCGGTCGACGCGCTGAGCAGGCAGTCCGAGGCCATGTACCTCGGTGGCGGCACGAACCTGGTGGATCTGATGCGGCTGGGCGTGGCCACGCCCGCCGTGCTGGTGGACATCACCCGCGCCACGTCGGACGCCATCGAGGAGAGCTCCGGCGGCGGCCTGCTGATCGGCGCGGCGGCGCGCAACAGCGACCTGGCCGCCCATCCCGTGGTGCGCCGTCGCTACCCGATGCTCGCGCAGGCGCTGCTGGCGGGCGCCTCCGGGCAGATCCGCAACATGGCCACCGTCGGCGGCAACCTCCTGCAGCGCACCCGCTGCTCCTACTTCCAGGACATCGCCAAGCCGTGCAACAAGCACCGGCCCGGCTCGGGCTGCCCCGCCCGCGAGGGCGACCACCGTAACCTGGCGATCATCGGGCACTCCAGCAGCTGCGTGGCGACCCACCCTTCGGACATGGCCGTCGCTCTGGCCGCGCTCGGCGCCAGCGTGCACGTCGAGGGCATCGAAGGGATGCGTACCCTGCCGATGCCAGGGCTTCACCGGCTGCCGGGCGACGATCCCGAGCGCGACACCGTGCTGGAACCCGGTGATCTGATCACCGCGGTCGAGTTGCCTGCGTTGCCGTACGCCGCCCGCTCGCGCTACCGCAAGGTACGCGACCGGGCTTCGTTCGCGTTCGCCGTGGTGTCGGTGGCGGTGGCGCTCGACCTGACCGACGGAGTCGTGCGCGACTGCCGCATCGCGCTGGGCGGCGTCGCCCACGTGCCCTGGCGGGCCACGCTGGCCGAGTCGGCGTTGCGTGGCGCGCCCGCCACCGCCGAGGAGTTCACCAGAGCGGCCGACATCGAGCTGGCCGGCGCCCGCCCGCTGCCGGACAACGCCTTCAAGGTGCCGCTCGTCCGCAACGTCCTCGTCCGTGTCCTCAGCGAGCTGGCGTCATGACCACCACGGCCAGGAAGTACGTCGGCACGGCCCTCGACAGGGTCGAGGGCATGGAGAAGGTGACGGGCCGCGCCCGCTACGCCTACGAGCACTCTCCCGACGAGCTTGTCTACGCGGTGCCCGTGCAGGCGGCCATCGCCCGCGGGGAGGTGCGAGCGATAGACGTGCAGGCGGCGCTCACCATCCCCGGCGTGATCGCGATCATCTGGCATCGCAACGCGCCCAGGCTGGCGCCCCCCGACAATGCCGAGCTGTCGGTGCTGCAGTCCGCGCGGGTCGCCTACCGGGGTCAGTACATCGCCGTCGCGGTGGCCGAGACCCTGCAGGCGGCCGGGGATGCGGCCAGGTCGCTGTCGGTCGACTACGCGAGCGAACCGCACGACACCGAGCTGCGCGCCGACCATCCGGGGCTGTACCGGCCCGAGAAGGTCAACGCCGGCTACCCCACCGACAGCGAGCACGGCGACCCCGACGCGGCCATGGAGGCGGCGCCGATCCGGGTCGACGCGATCTACAGCACGCCCGCCGAGCACAACAACCCGATGGAACCGCACGCGACCGTCGCCCGATGGGACGCCGACGGGCTGACCTTGTACGACTCGACCCAGGGGGCATCGGCGGTGCGCGCCACGCTGGCGGCGCTGTTCGCCATGCCGCCGGCGAACGTCAGGGTCATCGCCTCCCATGTCGGAGGCGGGTTCGGGTCCAAGGGGCTGCCCCTTGCCCCGGTTGTGCTCGCAGCGCTGGCCGCCAAGCACGTCAGCCGCCCGGTCAAGCTCGCCGTACCCCGCCAGCAGATGTTCGCGGTGACCGGCTACCGCACTCCGACGATCCAGCGCGTACGGCTCGGCGCCGACGCGGACGGCCGGCTGACCGCGATCGTGCACGAGGCGATCGAGCAGTGTTCCACCATCCGCGAGTTCGTCGAGCAGACCACCGTGCCCACCCGGATCATGTACGCCGCGGCCAACCGGAGGACCACCCACAGGGTGGTCAGGCTCGACGTCCCCACTCCGAGCTGGATGCGCGCGCCGGGAGAGGCCCCCGGTATGTTCGCGCTGGAGTCGGCCATGGACGAGCTGGCGATCGCCTGCGGGATCGACCCCGTCGAGCTGCGCGTCCGCAACGAGCCCGACGCCGATCCGGAGAGCGGCGAGCCGTTCAGCTCCAGGAACCTGGTGGCCTGCCTGCGTGAAGGGGCGCGGAGGTTCGGCTGGACGGACCGCGATCCCACGCCGGGCGCCAGGCTCGTGGGGCGGACCCTGATCGGGACCGGCGTGGCCGCCTCCACCTACCCGGCCTATCGCAGCCCCTCCCAGGCGAGCGCCCGCCTGGAGCCCGATGGCCGCTACACCGTCAGGATCGCCACCACGGACATAGGCACGGGCGCCCGCACGGTGCTCACCCAGATCGCCGCCGACGCCCTGCGCACCTCACCCGACAGGGTGACGGTGGAGATCGGCGACAGCGCGCTGCCCCCCGCCACCCTTGCGGGCGGGTCGATGGGCACCGCCTCCTGGGGCACGGCCGTCGTGCGGGCCTGCGAGGCGCTGCGGGAACGGGTCTCCAGGAGCGGCGACGTGCGCTCAACCGGTCTGGAGGCCACCGCCGACACCAAGGAGGAGATCGGCGCGCAGGAGCGCCTCTCCCGCCACGCCTTCGGAGCCCAGTTCGCCGAGGTCGGCGTGGACGTCGACACGGGAGAGACCAGAGTCCTGCGGATGCTCGGCGTGTTCGCGGCGGGAAGGATCGTCAACCCGAAGACCGCGCGCTCGCAGTTCATCGGCGGCATGACGATGGGCCTGTCGACGGCGCTGTTCGAGGAGAGCCTCATGGACAGGGAGTTCGGCGACTACCTCAACCGCGACCTCGCCCAGTACCACGTGGCGGCGTGCGCGGACGTGCGCGACATCGAGGCGGTCTGGGTCGAGGAGGACGATCCGCACCTCAACCCGATGGGCACCAAGGGCATCGGCGAGATCGGCATCGTCGGCACCGCGGCGGCCATCGCCAACGCGGTGTACCACGCCACCGGCATCCGGATTCGCGACCTGCCCATCCGCCTCGACAAGCTGCTGCGCTGAGCGCTCCTCCCAGGGGACCGGGCTGAGGAGGCGTCGGCGGCCATCGATGATCGCGGTCAGGCGCAGTGGCGCAGGTCCTGAGCATCTGCCGGTACGACTCCATCAAACCCAGTCTCATGGCGGCGGCCTGTTGCTCCCAAGACTCTGATCGGGCCCCAACAGGCCTGGGCATGAGGGCCGGACCCCGGCCGGGGCCCGGCGAAACCTCCGGCGGCTGCCCGGCTACGGCAGCTGGAAGCGGGCGTAGCGGCGGTGCCCGGTGCCGGAGCGCGGCGGCTCGATCAGGTCGGCGGCGCCCAGAGTCCTCTGGCCGTTCCCAAGCGGTTCGCCGTCCACGATCAGGCCTTCAGGAGCGAGCCGAGGCGGTCGAACACCATGGGGATCTGCTTGCCGAGCTGGGCTCGGACCAGGCGTTCTGCCATCTTCGGCACGCCGTCGAGCTCCAGGCTGAACGGGACCTGGCAGCCGTTCGCGGATGCCCGTACGCCATAGCGCTGGGTGACGCCGGGGCGGCTGTTCGGCGCGGTCCGCAGGGTGAGGTACCCACCGGGCGCGTACTCGGTGACGGTGAGGTCCAGCTCGGTGCGGCGTCCCATGACCTTGCGCACCTGGGAGACGGTTCGCATCCCCTGAGGTGGGGTGTTGCGACGACCACTAGAACGGAAGATTTCACCGTCGGGGCCTTTCCCTCCAGGGCATCCGAACGGTCGGCTCGGGCATAACTCCTCCGTAGCTGCGCTACCGCTAATTCCTGCGGACTTCCTCCTCGACCCCGGACATGGTCATGAGCAGCATCACACGCCCGGACGGGGATGTGGGGCCTCGAAACGCGTGGTGCTCAGCCGATCGAGGTCTGGCGCGTTTCGTACGGTGCGGTTGGCTGGCCTGCCGACGACGGCCGCTGGGTGCCGGACACGATCAGGGCCCAGGCCAGGCAGCCGAAGGCGGCGATGTGGACGAGAGCCCGGATGCTATTCCACAACACCCACTTGCTCTCGAAATGCTCGCGTGCGGCGGCGAGATGCTGAGCGTCCCCCGCCTTGGCGAGCTGGTCGTTGAGGGGGACGTTGACGCCGCTGGTGATGAGGAACGCCACCAGGCAGAGCACGAGAGCGGCGATGATCCACGGCAGTGCCGGCTTGCCGTACCCCCGCCAGGCCAGCACGCCGGCCAGGGCGATGAGCGGGATCGACCCCATGAACAGCGACATGAAGGTCGGATTGAGGATCGCCTTGTTGATGTTCTGCATCGCCTCGACCATCGTGCGGTCGGAGGAGCGGTTCAGGCCCGGCATCACCGAGTAGGAGAAGCCCGCGAACAGCCCGGCCATTAGGCCGGTGCTGATAGCGGAGATGAGGAGTATGACGCTTTGCAGGAGTTTCACATGGCCTCCTTGGGGTTCCAGATGCCGGTGGCGGCGGCGTGGCGGCGTAGTCGGCAAAGGTGCGGGGAGCACGGCCCAGGGCCAGCTGCACACCGTCGCCGAGGTGAGCGTTGCGGCCGTCCATGACGGTGGTGAACAAGTAGCCGAGCAACTCGACGATCTCGATGGGCACACCCTCGGCGGTCAGCGCGTCAGCGTAATCCGCCGCGGGGATCGAGTTGAAGGTGACGTCGCGGCCGGTGGCCGAGGCGATGGCGGCGATCGCGTCAGCGAAGGTGAGCAGGCCAGGGCCGGTGACCTCATATGTCTGGTCGGCGTGCCCCTCGCCGGTGAGCGCGGCGACCGCTACGTCGGCGATGTCGTCGGCGTCCACGAACGGCTCGCGGATGTCACCGACGGGCAGGAACACCTGGCCGTCCAGTACGGGCTCCAGCAGGTAGTTCTCGCTGAAGTTCTGGTTGAACCAGCGGCGATATCGGCTGCTTCGACCGGGGGTGAAGCAGCAGCCGCCGACGGGTACCCGGCAGCTTGTTCGACCTGCGACGGCTTGCTGATCGTTGTGAGTTTCATCGGTAAATGGCCGGGATTCTTCAGCGCTATCTGGCCAAAGGCACCGGCCCAGACGACCGCGTTTCGGCTGTGGATGAGCGCTCGCTGCTCGGACCGGATTGGCCTGGTGGTCGGTGCTGTGCCGCTGACCTGGGGTGACGCAACGCAGGAGACCGTACAGAGCCTGGCTTCTGTCTGGTCAGCCTGCTGCACCGCAGCCAGGACGTCGCGCCGGCCTGACGGTGCCTTCAGCGACTCTCGATCCGGCCTCGAGCGGCTCGGTCGACCATGAGGATTCCGGCGATCCGTCGTTGTTGGGAGGACGGACCTTGATCTCCTCGCCGCTGAGGTATCCGTTCGCATGCCCACACACCGATACGTTCTGCATAGAAGTCATTACATATCGTGACGGATCGCTTTCTGGTAGGCCGATTCCAGAGAGGCAGACCGCTGTGTGCATCCACCCCCTCCCGTACCCCTTCCGCCGGCCGGGGCCGCTCGCCGTACCCGAGGAGCTGGACACGATCCACGACGAGCCCGTGCGGCGCGTGAGCATCCCCAGTGGGGACGAGGTCTACCTCGTGACGCGCCACGAGGACGTCAGGAAGGTGCTGACCGACCCCAGGGTGAGTCGCAACCTGAACCGGCCGGACGCGCCGAAGATGTCCAAGACCACCATGATGTTCCAGGACGCGAAGCTGGACCCCGACCCGCCCGAGCACACCCGGGTGAAGCGGCTGGTGATGAGGGCGTTCAGCGCGACCCGGGTGGAGCGGCTGCGGCCACGCGCGCAGGAGATCACCGACGAGCTGATCGACGCCATGGCGGCCAAGGGCCCGCCCGCGAACGTCGCCGAGGACCTGGCGTTCCCGCTCAGCATCCGCATCATCTGCGACCTGCTGGGCGTCCCGCCGCAGGACCAGAGCAGGTTCCGCAGGTGGACCGACCACTTCCTGTCCACCAGCAGATACACCAGGCAGGAGATCCACCGCGCGCTGGGCGAGCTGAACACCTACATGAGCACGCTCATCACGGCCAAGCGGGAAAGCCCGGCCGGCGACCTCGTCAGCGCGCTGATCCAGGTCCACGACGACGACACCCGGCTCACCGAGTACGAGCTGCACTGGTGGTGCCGCCTGCTGCTGCTCGTCGGCTACGAGACCACCGCCAGTCAGCTCAGCCTGAGCGTGGCCAAGCTGCTGTCCGAGCCGGACCAGCTGAAGCTGCTGCGGGCCGATGAGTCGCTGCTGGACGGCGCCGTGGAGGAACTGCTGCGCTGGAGGCTCATGAGCGGCTCGCTGTCGATGCTGCGCTATGTCACCGAGGACATCGAGGTCGGCGGCGTGACGATCCCCCGGGGATCCGGGCTCATCCCCGCGGTGGAGTCGGCCAACTGGGACCGCGAGGTGTTCGAGCGGCCCGGCGACCTCGACATCACCCGCACCGACAACGCCCACCTGACCTTCAGCGCCGGCCCGCACTTCTGCATCGGCGCCGCGCTGGCCCGGCTGGAGCTGCAGACCGCTCTGGGCACCCTGCTGCGCAGGTTCCCCACGCTGCGCCTGACGATCGCGGCGGAGAAGTTGCGGCGTACCGAGGGAACCCTCATCGAGAGCCTGGTCGAGACCCCGATCACGTGGTGAGCCGCGCGGTGAACCAGGCCGCCGGCAAGCCACGGTGGCGTGCTCGGCGAGCCCGGCGGATGGTGCCGAAGCTTCGGCCGGGCCGGCGCGTGAACGTCAGCCCGGTGGGGAGGGCTGGGCAGGGCGGGGGCCCCAGATGTCGGCTGCGCGGTTGGCCAGTACATAGACAAGGTTCACGGTCAGGATGGCCGGGGCGACCACCGCCACGAAGCCGGGGAATTCCCGTTCAAAAGCCAGGGCCAGGATCACCGCCGTGATCCCGTTCTGTTGCGCCAGCCCCAGATGGATCCGGTCGATCATGGGCAGGCCGTGGGTGAGGACGAGCGCGGCGAGCATCTGGGCGGTGAACGCGGCCAAGCCAAGGAGCAGGCCCATCGCCAGGTTGGTCCCACCGACCAGCAGCAGTCCCATCAGGAACGCCGAGAGGGCGAAGGCGGCGGTCACCGCCCGGGAGAGCCAGCGGGAATCGGGCAGGCGCAGGTACAGTCCGGCGGTGGCGATGCCCAGCATGAGCGAACTCCAGGCCGCGGAGGCGATCGCGGAGACCACGGCCAGATAGGTCAGTACGGGCGGCGCGTTGCGAACGAGCCGCCACAGTCCGTAGGCGGCCGCGGCGAACAACGCGTTCAGTCCCAGATCCATCAGGTAGGACGCCGACAGGCCGTCGGTGGGCCGGCTGAGTGACACGGCGTAGAAGGCCAGGATGATCGTCACCGGATCGTCGAAGGACGACCATGCGCCCAGGATCGTCCTGGCTCGATCGGACAGGCGGTTGTCGGCCATGACGGAGGCGACCGACAGCGGGTCGATCTGCGCCATCGCCACCGCCAGGATCACCGCGCGCGGATCGCCGGAGACGAGGTAGACGACTCCCGCGATGAAGGCCGCCTTCAACAGTACGCCGACGGTGACCGCGAGCAGGATCAGCTTGCCATGCTGGCGGGCCTCGGCCCGGTCGATGCCGTGCGTGCTGCCGTACAGGCCGATCGCCAGCAGCAGGCTGCTGAGCAGCAGATAGGCCCCCGAGTGCGTCAACCCGCGAATGCCGGCCAAGTCAGCAGTAAGCCATCCGAAGCCGACAATGAGGATTAAGAACCCGATTCTGACCAACGTTCACCCCCTGAGATCGGTCGCAAGTGCCCTCGCGATGGGGGCTCGCGCTGGTTGATCGGCGGCAGCGTGAAGTGCCCGCGGATGATGTCCACGAGCCGGGCCATCTTGTCGTCGACCACGTCGACCTTGCGCTGGTCCAGCGTGACGCCGACCAGATAGAGGCCGGCATCGACCCAGTGAAAGTACAGCGCGCCACGCTCGACGTCGAGCACAGTCCTGATCAGGATGCCGCTCTCGATCCTGGACAGTTGCCGGTCCAGCCGGGCGGTCAGCCACAGCATCTGCCGCCCGGCCTGTAAGTAGAGTTCTCGGCGCTGCTCGGGGTCGGTGTCGTGGAAGAAGTGGGCCAGATCGGCGTCCTCCAGCACGTCGGTGTAGAACAGGCATTGCTCACCGAGGAAGTAGCCGACGAAGTGCAGGTCGTCCTGGTCCAGCATGGCCACGCAACTGTTGAGAGCCTTCTCCACCGAGCCGCTCGGGTTGGGCACGGTCCGGATCAGGATTTCCGATTCGCCGATCACCCTGCGCTTGGTGGCCGTCGGTGCCGGACCCGTGGGCGCCGACAAATGCGGAAGGTAAAGGCCCCGGCGGTACAGGGTCATCAGGTAGACGCCGGTGGCAATGGTGAACGCGCTGACTCCCGCGGTGACCAGCCCCAGCAACTCGCTCGCGATTCCGCCCCGCCACCACACCGGACCGAACGCGGCGACGAAACCCATGACGCCTTCTGCCACCGCTGCCACCGTCATCGCGGCCACCAGGAGTATCGGCAGCCGGGCCCGCAGCCGGCCGAGCACCAGCGCCGTCACGGCCAGCGAGACGATAACCAGAAGCACGGTGATGGCGCGGGAGACGCTGTAGTCCTCCCGTTCGATGTACCAGGAGATGAGCTCAAGGACCAGCGGGAGAAGGACCAGTGAGGCGATGACGATGGCGAACCTGGCGTAGCGATCCCTGTCCACGCGTGTACCGGCCTTTCGAGGGGGTGACTCCAGGCTCCAGGACATCGGGCGATCATGTCAATTCCCATGGATTCAACTCGCGGGAGGGTTCCTTTACGGATACCGCGCAAGTCATCCAGAGAATGCAAGGCCGCCTTTCTTTCGGCACCGACCCCGGAAATGGCGGGGCCTATTCCAGGCCGCGGACACCGGTGCCGCGACAACCCACGGGTCCACCAGGGCAGGTTGCTCCGGGACATGAACACCCGTGTCTGCCGGCCACTGGTTCAGATTTCTCTGCGATACGCGTACCGGGTGGCCAGGGTCAGACAGATTGTGGTGGCGATCGCCGCCACTCCGGCGGCGGGTGTGAAGTCGGTGAGGCCGGCCGTTCCGAGCAGGGTGTGCTGCGCGGTGAGTAGTCTCGACGGCATCCACGCGCCGAGCCCGGGTACAAGCCCCGCCACGGGCAGTGCCAGCAACACCATGGCCGCGACACCGGCGATGAGCAGCACGCCGCGAAGGAGTGCGGACAGCAGGGCGACCACCGCGACGGCGAACGCCAAGTAGAGGGCCACGAGGAGATTGCCGAGCACCATCGCCGCCGCGGAGGGCATCGCGATGAGGACCGCCGTCTCGTACCAGGTGATCCACGCACCCACCGAGTAGGCCGCGATCATGGCGAGCGTCACCACGACATAGCGGGGAACGAGCAGGGCGGCGGCCGAACGCGCCCGGCTGCGGTAGTAGATCGACACGGCCGGACGGTGGTCGATGGCCAGGGTCGCCGCGGCGATCACGATGACGAGCAGGAGGCCCAGGCCGATGCTGTTGTCGACGAAGGAGGCGACGCCGGCCGCGGGCGTCACCGCGACGGGCGGAACAGACAGCGAGGCACCGGCTCGCGCGATGATCGCACCGGAGTACAGGGCCATGAACGGCCCTGACATGCCGAAGGTGATGAAGAGCGCCGCCGCGGCCAGGAAGCGGTGGGTGCGGCGCAGGCGCAGCCACTCCAGGCGCCATGCCCATCCGTTCATCGGGTGCCTTCCGAGGTCAGCGCCGCGAAGGCGTCTTCCAGTCTGGCTTCCTGCGGGTACATGCCGGTGATCGCGTGGCCCGCGGCGCTCAGCACCGCGGGGATGCCGCGCTCGCCCGAGGCGATCGAGCCGGCCTCGACATGGACGGTGTCGTGGTTCACGGCACGGGACGTCGTGACCCAGGGCTGCGCGGCCAGCAGGTCCGCGATGTCGTGGGCGGTGCCGCGCACGCCGATGCGCCAGGCCGGGGACAGGCGTTCGGTCAGCAACTGCCGGACGGGTCCTTGGTGGACCAGGCGTCCGTCTCGCAGGACGCCGACCTCGTCGCAGACTCGCTCGATGTCGCCGAGCTGGTGGCTGGAGAAGATGACGGTGGTCTGTCCCGCCAGGGATTCGATCAGGGTGAGCACGTCGGCTCGTCCTTGCGGGTCGAGGCCGGCGGCGGGCTCGTCCAGGATGAGCAGGCGTGGCCGCCCGATCAGGGCGGCGGCCAGGCCGAGGCGCTGGCTCATGCCGCGGGAGAATCCCTTGGTACGGCGGTGCGCCACCGCACCGAGCCCCACCTGCTCCAGAACGTGCCGGGCCCGGCCGGGCTCATGGTCGTGCCCGGCCAGTCGGGCGGCCCATTCGACGACTTCCGCGGCGCTCAGCCAGGGTTCGAACTCCGGCACGTCCGGGCAGATCGCGATCTCGGTGGGGGCCGGTCTGGCGTTGATCTGCCCGGAGTCGGGATGCCTGAGTCCGGCAAGGAGCATCAGCAGTGTGGTTTTACCGGCGCCGTTGAGGCCGACGAGCCCGTAGACGATGCCCTGGCCCACCGACAGGTCGATGTCGAACACCCCGGCGCCGTTCCCATAGTCGCGCGTCAGCCCGTGGGTGATCACAGCATGCTCGCTCACCGATCTCTCCCCACGGCCAGGTAGAGGATGCCGCCCAAGGGCATGGCCAGCAGGCAGGCCAGCGCCCAGCCCCACTTGGGCAGGTGCTTGACTCCGGGGACGCGGGAGAGGTCGATCAGGCAGTAGATCGCGAAGGCGATCATGATCGCCATGTAGGGGATGAGAGTGAGCAGGACGATTGTCGTCTTGTCGGGTGTCATCAGCGGGACCTGGCCATGGCGAGAAGGACCATCAGAACGTAGATCGGCGCGATCAGCAGGGCCGCGGCCACGACCACGATGGTCGGCGGCAGGAAAAAGACTCCGATGGCGCAGGCGATCCCCAGGATCACCATGGCCGCGCCGCCGGCTCGCTGTGAGTGCTGCCAGGCCAGCGCGAAGCGGCCGGAGACCCGCGCCGGGCTGATCTTGGGGAGCACGTTGCCGAGCGAGGCCAGCAGGACGCCGAAGGCCACCCCCACCGCCTGCTCCAACGGGAAGTGCCGGTCGGTGGTCTTGAACAGCAGGCCGGTGTGCAGGACGAGGAGGAACAACGGGAGGATGACGAACAGGACGTTCATCGACCTGGTCTGCGAGCGCGGGCTGGCGACGAGTCGCGGGTCGACATGATGGCGCAGACGGCCGCCGAGCGTGGTGGAGACGGTCATGATCGCGGCGATCAGCACCAGTACGCCCGGCAGCGCGGTGACGACGACGATGCGCGGCACCTGGACGCCGGCGCGGATGGGCGTGGCCTCGCGGGTGTTCACGAGTGCGGGAAGGGAGTCCCATACCCTCCAGGCCACGACGGCCATGGCGAGCAGGCTCAGGGCGGACACGATGATGCCGATCCACGGTGGACGGGCGGTCTGGAGGTTCGATGGCGCGTTGCTCATACAGCCTTCCTCATCCTCACGTGGTGGTTGTCGGTGAGATCCGCGAGGACGGCCGCGCGGATCTTGAGTGCGGTGTTTTCTCTGGTCAGAAGCGATAAGACGAGGTGGGCGGTCTCTTCCATCACGCTGAGGTTGAGCCGGTACCAGATGGTCGTCCCGTCTCGCTCGCCTACGATCAGCTCCGCGCCTTTCAGGACGTTGAGATGCCCGGAAAGGGTGGGCCGGGGCACGCCGAGGTGCTCGGCGAGCTGGCCGGCCGACATCCGCTGGTGATCTCTGAGTACGGACAACACCTCGCGGCGCCGCGCGTGAGCCAATGCTTCGAAGGTGCGATTCGCCAACACCTAACACGCTCCGTTCCGACGTTTGTCGCTGCCTGAGCCGGGCCCCCGTTAGGAGTCGTGATGATCGTAGATTCGGATAATCGGTCCCAGATATCCCACACATGGCACATCAGGGTCATGATTCGGAGCGGGGCCGCCATGACCGGGGTCATGGCTGTCAGGACATGACCTTTGCCACGCTGTGCTGAGGGAAAGGGCTGGTTATGCTCCCGGTTATGCGGGATGCCAGGTCGATCCGTGACGTCAACAGCTGGGTGGGATTCCCAGAGGATCGCCCGCCGCTGGTGTTCAACATCTTCTTCTGGGGGTCCGCGCTCATCAGCGCGCTGGTGTTCGTGGTCGGATTCCAGGCGTCAGATCGGTTGCAGGATGGGTGGCCGCTGTCGCAGACGACGTTCCTGATCAGCGCGGCCGCCTTACCACTGAGCTGCGTGTTGTGGCTGGCGGTGCCGTGGCGGCCCGGGGCTTCTGTTCCGCGCAAGACGGCCAGTGCGCTGTTCGTGGTCACGAGCCTGCTGCTGATGATGGCCGGAGGGGTCGCCGCTCTGCTGATCGCCAGCATGGCTGTGGGCAACGTCCTGGTGGTCTTCGGATTGCGCGGGGGCATCGCCTACGCCGCCACGGCCGGGTTGTTCCATTTCCTGCTCGGAGTGATCAACCCGGAGCAGTCGCTGCTGGCCGCCGTTCTGAACGGCGCGACCGTGCTGCTTCTCTGTTTGGTGATCATGGTTGTCGTGGTGGCGATGATCGAGGCGCATCGGCGGGCGGAGGAGACGCGGCGTCTGCTGTCCGAACTGGAGGATGCGCACGCGGAGCTCCGGCGCCATGCGGCGCGGACTCGGGAGCTGGCCATTGCCGAGGAGCGGGCCAGGATGGCGCGGGACATGCATGATTCGGTGGGTCACTATCTGACCGTGATCAATGTGGGGCTGTCGAACGCGCAGCGGTACAGGTCCTTGCGCCCCGAGGCGGCCTGGGGGGAAGTGCGGCAAGCCCAGGAGCTCACGCTGGAGGCCCTGACGGACACGAGGCGGTGGGTACGTGCGCTGCGGCCGTTGCGGATGGACGGTCGCAAGGGTATCGCCGCGCTGCGGGCACTGGCCGAGTCGTTCTCCTCGGCCGACCTCGAGGTCGACTTCACGGTGACGGGCGCGTGGCCGGACATCGATGAGGGTCGTGAACTGGTGTGTTACCGGATAGTTCAGGAAGGGTTGACCAATGCTCTACGCCATTCCCGGGCGCGCCGCATCGAGGTGGCGCTCCAGTGCACGCCGGAGCGTGTGGAGGTGAGCGTCCGCGACGACGGCACCGGTGTTGTGGTGGACGCGATCGCCGGCGGGTTCGGACTGCGCGGCCTGCAGGAACGAGTGGAAGCCGTCAAGGGCGAGCTGCGGCTGGCGAGCGACCCTGGTGAGGGATTCACTCTGCGAGCGATGGTGCCGGTATGAACGTGATTCGGGTCTTGCTGGTCGACGATCAGATCCTCATGCGTGAGGGCCTGCGTAAGCTGCTGGAGATCGAGCCGGGTATCGAGGTCGCCGGGTTGGCCGCCGATGGTCTGGAGGCGCTGGAGCTGCTGACGACGTTTTCGCGGGAGCGTCAGCCGGAGGTCGCCTTGGTCGACGCCCGAATGCCGCGTATGGATGGTGTCGAGCTGGTTGCGAGGCTGCGTGCGGACTTCCCGCGGATCGCCGCGGTGATGCTGACGACGTTCGACGACGATGACTATATTTTTGGCGGCCTGCGCGCGGGAGCACGCGGTTATCTGTTGAAGGACACCTCGCCAGATGAACTGGTGGCCGCGATCAGGCGGGCTGCGCGGGGGGAGACCGTGCTGGGCGCGCCTGCGGCCGAGCGGCTGGTGGCGGCCCTGCGTGAAGAGGCCGGCGTGGCTGGTCCGGCCGAGCCGCAGCAGCCGGGCGCCGCGGTGGGGGCACCGTGCGGGTTGTCGGATCGCGAGTATGAGGTTGCCATGCTCATCGGTTCCGGCGCTTCCAACCGTGAGATCGCGCGGCACCTGCACATCACCGAGGGCACGACCAAGAATCACATCTCCAACTGCCTGCGCAAGCTGGGCCTGCGCGACCGGACCCAGCTGGCGGTGTGGGTGTCTCAACGGCAGACCGGCTCGTGAGGTACGGCGGATCCGCCATGGCCTGATCCGCGCTGTCCGGCGGGAGCGACGAGTTCGGCGTAGAGCGCGCAGGATGTCAGGAGATCGTCATGGTCGCCGAAGAAGGCACGGGTGCCGTCCAGCAGGAGGATGTGGTCAGCCCGCAGGGCGGACGCGGCGCGGTGAGCGATCACGATGAGCGTGCCCGGCCGGTCGCGGAACGCGCGCTCGGCGTGTGCCTCCGCGGCGGGGTCCAGGTGGCAGCTGGCCTCGTCCAGAATGACCACCCGGGCTCGGCTCGCGTAGGCGCGGGCCAGCCCGATCAGCTGCTTCTCGCCCGCCGACAACGTGGCGGGGTCGAGCTGCGCGCGCAGCCCGCCCAGGCGGGTGATGAGCTCGTCGGCGCCGACGAGCTCAGCGGCGGTCACCAGCTCATGCTCGTTCGACTCGGGAGCGAGGTAGCGGAGGTTGTCGGCGACGGTGGCGCGGAAGACATACGACTCCTGCGGTACCAGCACGATGTGCTCGCGGCGGTGGTGGGCGGCGATGCCATCAGGACGCACCGCCCCCACCGTGACCTCCCCCCGGCAGGGGAGCGCAAGCCCGGCCAGGAGCATCGCGAGCGTCGACTTGCCGATGCCGCTGGGGCCCACGATGGCCAGATGGCCGTCCTCAGGCACGGCGAAGGACAACTCACGCAGGACGGGTTCGGTGTCCGCGCCGTAGGAGAACCAGATGTCGTCCACCATGACGCGGTTGCCGCGCGGAGTGACCGGCTCACCTGCCTGAGCGGGCGCCGGCGCGTGATCGAGGGCGGCGAGGCGGCGGATGGTCACCGCCAGTTGCAGCCCGGACCCGCCGACGAGCTCGGTGAGCATCCGCATGGCCGGCTCCAGGTGCGCGCTGAGGTAGGTCGCCGCGCCCACGAGCACACCGGCGCTCATGCCACGGTCAATGAGCCAGGGAGCGGCCAGCAGCAACGCGAGCAGAGGTAGCTGGCCGCCGATCGCGGTGATGAGGCTGCGCGTGGCGGTCGCGCCGGCCAGCCGCTGCTGGGCTGCGCGCTCGGCGCTCAGCGCGAGGTGGACGCCGTCGACCACCTCGTCCTGGCGGCCGAAGGCCGCGATGTCGCGATGGCCGCCGATGGCGGCGCTCGCCTCGCGGGCCACGCGCTCGTTCGCCTCGATCGTGGCCCGCTGGCGGCGGGCCAGGCGGCGTAGCAGCGCGGTGAACAGCAGCGCCGAGACGAGCACGGGCGGCAGGATCAGCCACACGATCTCGCCGGCCAGCGCGCTCAGCCCGATGGCCGCCGCGACGATCGTGAAGGCGAAGCGGCGCAGCCCGTTCAGCAGCGCCGCCACCGATCTGCGTACGGATTCGACCTGCTGGGTGATACGGGAGATCGTGGCTCCGTCGGCGATGACGCCGTCGCTGCCGCGCACGATGCCGGCGACGACCGCGTGCATCAGTTCGTCGCGCAGGGGCTCGACGATCGATCCGATCATCGGGAAGGTGAAGCGGGTGGCGATGCCGCCGAGGGCGTAGGCGAGCAGCAGCCCGGACAAATACAGCAGCCCGGTTCGGATGTCGCCGCGCAGGAAGCCCGTGTCGATCGCCTTGGCGAGCAGCAGTCCGGTTACGGTCGCGGGCAGCGCCTCGAGAGCCGACCAGGCCGCCAGCCCGGCCAGCGGCTTGCGGCGGGCCACGAGCGAGTGGCCGATCAGGTGCCAGCCCACCGTGTCATGACGCATCGCTGAACTCCCGTTCCTGTCCCGGGTTGAACAGCCGGCGGTAGCGCGGCTGTTTCCACAGCTCGTGGTGTGGCGCCACAGCGCGCAGGCGGCCGTCTTCGAGCCAGGCCACCCGGTCGGCGCGGGCGGCCAGTGAAGGGCGGTGGGTCACGATGATCCGAGTAGCGGTGACCTGCTGGGTGAGGGCCTTGCTGATGTGCAGCTCGGTGACGCTGTCCACGCTGGACAGCGCGTCGTCGAGGATCAGCAGGCGACTGGTGCGGGCCAGGGCGCGGGCCAGGCCCAGGCGCTGGCGTTCCCCGCCGGACAGCGGGGTGCTCGCGCACTCACTGTCATACCCTTGGGGCAACCGCCTGATGAACGCGTCCGCCTGCGCCGCCTGGGCGGCATCCCGGACCCGGTCGCCGGAGCCGAAACCGATCGCGTCCGTGAACGTCCCCTCCAGGTAGCAGGGGCGCTCGAACGCCCAGCTGACATGGGCGGCCAGCTCCGCGGCGGCGAGTTCACGTACCGGTACCCCGTCCAGGAGTACCTGGCCGGCGTCCGGGTCGGTGAGCCGACCGGCGACCGCTGCCAGCGTGCTCTTGCCCGATCCGGACAAGCCGACGAGAGCAAGGCTGCTTCCGCCCGGCACGCGCAGGGTGACGCCGTCCAGGACTCCGTTCACGGTCAGGCCTTGAAAGGTGAGTTCACCGGGACTTTCGGGCAGCGTGCGCGTGCCGTACGACATGGTCGGGGTGGACAGGACTTCCTCCAGGCGGCGGGCGCCCGCGCGTGCCTGGGCAAGGGCCATGAAGGCCCCGGCCTGACTCAGCAGCCCGAGGGCCATCCCCGCATACGCCGCTGCGGCGGTCAGCTGGCCCGGGGTGATGTCGCCACCCACCAGCGCGTACCCGGCGGTGGCCAGGACCGCGACCTGGATCAGCGGCATCAGCAGGGAGGCACGCAGGCTCAGCTTGCCCTGCAGTATCCACGAGTCATGCCCGGCGCGATGGAGGTCGGGCAGGTCCGCGAGCACGCGGTCGATCTCCTGAGTTTCGGAGCCGGCCGCGCGGACCGTGCGGATGCCGGCCAGAACCTCCGCCAGCCGGCCCGACATCCGGCCCTGGATCTCCAGATACGTGGTCAGCAGCGGCGAGACCCTGCCGACGAAGGAGCGGATCACCAGAGCGGCGACCGGCGCGCCGACGACGAAGGCGGCCGACAGGCGAAGGTCGATCAGAGCGAGCGCGATCAGGGCGCCGCCGGATACCAGCAGCGAGGTGATCCAGGAGCTGAACAGCGGGACGACGGAGGCCGTCTCCGTGGTGTTGGTCAGCAACCTGCTGGTCAGATCACCGCCGGCGAACCTGGCACGCTCGCGGGTGCCGAGCCGCAGGATGTGGGTGAGGAAGTCACGCCGCAGGCCCAGGACGAGCGTGCTCACACACCAGGGCGCGATGAGCTGGTTGACCACCTCGGCTGCCAGCAGGAGCAGGACAAGGCCGGTCAGCTGGGTGATGGCGGTATGTCCCTCCTCCTTCGCGAGCCGCTCGTCGATCGCCGCCGCGAGGACCGCCGGGAGCGCGAGAGCCCCGGCCGCGCGGATCAGATTCACGGTGAAAAGCGGGATGTTCCACCACCAGCCGGCCCGTGCCGTGCGGGCCAGTAGCCGGTCGGCGCTTGTCCAGCGCATTCATGTCCTCCCTGACATGAGCGTGGCCGGGGCGCGCGAGGCGCCCCGGCCAGGCTCGGACGGTGCTACATGCAGACGACGGCGCTCACCGTGCTGCCGCCGATGCACGCCGACAGGCTGACGGTGCTGGCCAGGCAGGCGACGCCGACGCTGACGGTGCTGAGTACCGAGGCGGGTCCCTCACCGGAGGAGGGGGCGCTTCTGTTCTGCAGATTGAGGACGTATCCCATGGTCGGTTCCCTTCGCTTGTGCGGATGGTTAGCAGACGGCGATGCTGGTGGTGCTGAAGCACGTCACAGGGCTGAGGAAGCTGAGCGAGGCCGGCTCGACGCCGTCGTGCGCCTCGCGGACGTTCTTGGTCTGGAGATTGAGGACGAAGCTCATGTCGGGTTTCTCCTTTCAGATCACGCGGTGATGGTGGTGATGCACAGGAACTGACTGGCGCTGCTCTGGCAGTTGAAGTAGCTGTTGGTGCTGATCGACAGGACCGCGTCACCGTCGGCGGAGGCGCCGGATCGCGACAGGTCCTGAAGGTTGAGGACGAAAGCCATGTCGGTCTCTCCTTAACGGCTAGCAGGCGGCCCAGCTTTGATTGCTGAAGCACAGCGACAGGCTCCAGGTGCTGGGCTGCCTGGCGGCGCCGTTCCCGGTGTCGTCACGGCCGGCCTGGATGCTCTGCAGGTTCAGAACGAAGGACATCTCTTGGACTCCCTTGGGTCGTCAGCAGCCGATCAAGGTCCAGCCGCTGATACAGAACGATGGGCTGAGGCTGCTCGGACCGAGCGCGTCGTAGTCGCCGTTGGCCCGGTCGGCCGGAACGCCACGCGACTGGAGGTCGAGGACGAATGCCATGTGGATCTTCCTTTCGGGATGGAGTGGAACGGTCAGTCGAGCTCGTCTGGGTGAGCGGGCGCCTCCTTTCCGCGCTCTGCCCCGGCGAAGGGCCGCAGGAAAGGCAGCAGCGGCAACGACGCATCGCGTACACCGGCGAGCGCGTGCAGGATGCCCGCGCTGCCGGTGCCGAAGTCCATCGACAGCCGCATCAGCTGATCGCCGGGGAAGGCGATCTCGCCCCGGAGCCCGACCATGTGCAGACGCAGCCGCTCGCGTTTGACGGCGATCAGCTCATCCAGGCGGGTGGTGTCCGGGTAAAGCGTGCGGAGGTGGTTGAGGAAGCCCATCTGGCCGGCAGTGCCGAAGAACACCATGGGGCACACGTGGAACTCGGCGTGGGCCGCGCGGCGCAGGCGATCCATCGCGAGCGACAGATCCTCGGTACGGCGGTGCCGCAGCAGCTCACTGAGAGCCAGCCCGACACCCGCCGACCCGGTGCCGATGTAGGGCATCATGCGCCAGCCCTCGTTGACGAACAGCACGTCGGTTTCCTCGACGTGGGCGCAGCAGTCCAGCTCGTGCCCGATGGCCTGTTCGGCCAGATCGAGGTAGGTGTCGTCGCCGGTGGCCTCGAAGAGCCGGACGAACAGCAGGGCCGGCCCCGACATGCCATACAGCAGCCCGGCTCTGCGGTGCTTGCCGTTGTCATCGACCGGCTTGGGCGGCTGGTTCACCAGCCGCTCGCCGATCTGGTTGGCCGCCTTGATCGCCGAGTCGCGTAACCCCTGATCGTCCAGGCGTCCGGCGAAGTAGAGCTGGTTCAGCGCCACGCCGCTCAGCCCGCTCATCAACTCGTCGGCCAGCGACACGTGGCCGATCGTGTCGATCCGGTCGAGTACCTCCAGCGCGGCCTTCCGGTTGCCGATCTCCTCGAAGGCATGAGCGATGCCGTGCAGGCCGTCATAGAAGCCGATCCGGTGCAGGCCCTGATGGTGGCGGACCCGCTCCAGCAGCCACCGCTCGTATTCCTCGCGCCGGCCGTACCCGCTTTTGGCCAGCGCGTACAGCACGCCGGCCGCGCCATAGCCGAACCCGAGGCCGCCCAGGGTGAACTGCTCGACGTCGCCCGGAAAGAGGCGGTCTTCGCGTTCCGGTGTGGCGCTGGCCCACACCGCCCTGGCCATGGATGCCTCGATCTCCTGCCAGTCGGCTCCAGCGATCACCTCGCTGGTACGCGTCATCTGCTCCTGGCTGCCCGCCCATTCAGAGGAGCCCAGGTCGAGCAGGCCGAGCACGCTCTCGCCCCAGCCTTCTGGCATCGGGAAGCGCTGCTGCACGAAGTCGACCAGGGCGCGTGCCCTGGTGGTGTCGAGGGTGATGAGCACGGTGAGCGGCACGAACGGTGCGATCTTCAAGCAGCCGAGGGCATAACGGTCGGCGGCCAGGCTCTCGCGCTTGTCCGGCGGCACGAAGCCCGGCGCCCCCATGCCGATGCGCTGTTCTTGGTCGACGTAGGTGGCCAGCTCGAAGTCGATCAGTTTCACCTGACCCTCTTCGGTGATCATGATGTTGTTCGGGTGCAGGTCTCCGAAGGCGATGCCGCGTTCGTGCAGCCGGGCGACGACCTCGTCGATCTGCGCGGTGATGTCGACGGCCCATTCGGCGAACTCGCGGATCGTCTCCTCGGTGGGCTCGAACTGGATCAGCGGCGTGCGGTGCACCATGCGCTTGTTGAGCGTGACGCCGTCGACGAACTCCTGGACCAGGAAGTGGTGCTCCCAAAGCTCGAAGTAGTCGTAGCAGTCGACGACCGCGTCCAGGTCGGCCAGCTTGACCAGGAACTCGTGCTCCCTCTTCAACCGGCTGACCGCGTCCCGGCCAACCTGGTCGAGCCCCGCTCCGGGCCTGGCCTCCTTCAAGATGACCTTCCTGCCGGTGGCCTTCTCGATGGCCACGTAGATGCCGCCGCCGTTGGAGAAGTGCACTGCCGACTCGATGTCGTAAGGGAAGTCGGCGGGGGCCTCACCGTCGCGCCGCTCGCGCAGATGGGAGTCGAGGAAAGCCGGCGGGTGCACCCAGTCCGGCACGTAGAACACCGGATCCCGCTGGTCCACCACCAGCTCGCCGTCCGGCGTCTCGATCGCCATGGCCGGCTCGCCCAGGTCATTACGGGTCACCCGCTCGACGAAGCCGCCGTAGCGCAGGTACAGCGGGCCGTCCTTCCAGCGCAGGTCACTGAGGATGTACGGCCCGCCGAGCCCTCGCAGACGCGGGTTCAGGTCATCGAGCACCTGCTTGAGCTGCTCATCAGAGGTCGGGTAGATGGTGATGAACTTTCCGCTGCCGCCCCGGTCGGCGTACTTGAGGTTGCGGCCGATGAACGCGGCCTCGCTGGTCAGGAACTTGAAGGAGATCTGCCCGGCCAGGCAGTACTCCGCGGTGACGTCGAGCACCTGTTGTGCTGTTTCACGAGTGGCCGAAATATGAATCTTCCAGCCCTGGGAGAGCATTGTCGCCGCGCCGCACATGTAATTGAACCAGGGGCCCTTTCGGACCGTGCGCCAGCCTTCTGGGGCAGGGGTCTCGGCCTGCTTGTATCCCTTCTGGGCTGCAGCCCACTTGCCTGGCTCGTCATAGAAGAGGCGGTCGGCGAAACAGTACTCGAAGTATTGGAGCTTCATCTCTGCACCGTCCTGAGTGGGCCTTGTCTGTGTGCGTGACTAACACGATATGGACAATGCGAATTAAGTCCAATTACGCAGAGTTGCCGCGATCTGGGCAGCTGGCTGGGCTGATAACGTTTTCAATCACGTCTGCGATGTGCTCCGACGCGCTCCGTGATCGCCGTTGAACATTTCCCGAGGGAAAGGCAAGGAGTCCTGATTACGCTGTGTGATATCCCCGGGCGAAGATTTCTTGAGAAACGTCGCTATTTTCATTCTTTCCGAATAATCAAAAAGGCGCAATCGGGGCCCGGTCGACATGAAATGGCTCGCGGCTAAATTCGGCGATGGCGTTATGTAGAGAAAATGTAGACGAAGCGAGTAGCCTGCACAATTCTTTGCCCGGCCGCCCGTAGAAGTGCGCTGCGCTCGGGGCTGGCCGGGCTCGTCGGGTCGTCCTGATCGCCTGGGGGCTCATCGCCCTGCGGATCCGGCCGCTCGTGCTGGGCAGCGTCCTGCTCGTGATGGCCCAACTGCGGCGGATCGATCGCCGCGGCCCGCTGTACGGCCGGCGAGAGAACGACGGCGGCCGAGTGAGCCGGACGGCCGGCGCGGCGATCCAGCAGAACATGGGAAGACCTGGCGCTGGCGGCCCCCGCTGTTCAGGACGGGTCGGGCGGATCGAGTGGGAGGGGGGCTGGCGTGGGTCGGATCTGTGTCGGCGTCGGTGTGCTCGTGTAGGGGACCGCGGGGCAGCGTGTGCCGGGAGGGGGAAGCGTCTGGTCGATGAGGTATCGGTCGATCGTGCCGCGGGTGCACTGGCTGCGGTTGTAGATGCTGTGTCCCCAGCCTTCGTACGTCAGCAGCCGTGCCTCACCGCCGATCTGGCCGGCCGCGCTGGCTGCCCAGGCGTGGCCGGTGGCGGGGTCATGCCGTGCGTTGCCCAGGAGCAACGTGGGGGTGCCATCGATCCGCAGGCGGTGTTGCGGGTTGGGGATCGGGACGGGTTCGCCGAGGCAGCCCATGGTGAAGGAGAAGGTCAGCGGGCTCACCCGCATGTCAGGTGCGATGCGCTGCGAACGGCGCAGGAGGGCCGCGAACTCGCGGTAGTTCCGGATCGGCAGATGGAAGTCCTGGCAGACGATCCGCAGGGGGTTGGCGACGAGACCGTCCGCACGCGGGGCCCGGCGCTGCGTGAGCTGCCGTGTGAAGATCTCCGGCAGCGCTTTTGAGGGGGTGGCGCCACTGTCGATCGCGACCATCGTCTCGGCGAGTTCCCGCCAGTAGGGGCCGTAGGTGGTCTGGAAGGGAAGCCTGATGAGGTCGAGAGTGCTCAGCGTGACGGTGGGGTGGCCGGGGTGGTGCAACTCGCCGCGTTCGGCGCGGGCGAGCAAGTTCGCCCAGAACGCGCGTAGGTCGCGGTCATGCAGTACGCAGGCGCTGTCGCGTTCACACCAGGCCGCGAACTCCTCGAAGGAGTCCTGGGCCGTGGCGGCCCCCGTGTTGAGGAAGGCGGCGGTGCGCAGGCTGTGGTCGATGTTGCTGTCCAGGGCGAGCGCCCGGACTCGGCCGGGGAAACGCTCGGCGTACAGCTGCCCGATGAGGGTGCCGTAGGAAAGGCCGTAGTAGGTGAGTTTCCCGTCACCGACGGCGGCGCGCAACGCGTCCACGTCGTTGACCACGCTGAGCGTGTCGACGTGGTCGAACAGGGGTCCGGTCCGGGCGCGGCAATCGGCGCGGAGCCGGTTGTTGTAGTCGAGCCATCGATCGAAGTCGATCTGGCTCTTGAGGAAAGGGTCGGCTGGTGCCTGCCGCATGAGTTCGGCGGAGCAGACCACGGGATTGCTGCGCGCCACACCGCGAGGATCGAATCCGACGATGTCGAATCTTCGGGTGATCTCTTCGCTGAAGTAGCTTCGCCGTCTCAGGGCGAAGTCGACCCCCGATTCGCCGGGACCACCCGGGTTGATGATCAGGGAGCCGATTCTGGCTTGGGGGTCGGTGGCCTTGCGCCTGGCCACGGCCAGGTCGATGGTGGGGCCGCCGGGGTTCGCCCCATCGATGGGGACGGTCAGGGTGCCGCACTCCGCGGTCGGGTTCTCGACGCAGGGTGCCCAGGCGATGGCCCGGCCGGCCGACGTCACGGCCGCAGCCGCGTTTCCACGAGGGATGAGGACCGTCAACATCAGAAGAACGGTCAGGACGCGAACGAATCTTGTCATGCTTCTCCGCTCGTCAGGTGGGGTTGGCCGACCGCACCGGTTATCGGAAAGGCGATTCGTCCCGATTATCGATCATGCTCGGCAGCTGTGCCCATGAGCCGTGAGGATGACATGACTGATCGTCCCTTCGAGGGATGTCGATGAGATGGTGTCCAGTTCTCGCTGCCCGGCACGAACGGGTCAGGATGTTCCGGAGTTCAGGACCGCATCGACCGCCATGTAGAGGGTGTCGTTCTCGGCCTGCAGGATCGAGCCGTCGGAGGGGAGGGCTCGCTCCAGCGCGAGGCCGTTCAGGACAGTAAGGAGGAACTTCGCGCGCCGGGAGGTGTCGCCGGGGGTGAGGGCGCCTTCCTGCGTGAGCACCGTCAGCCAGTACTCCACGCGACGACGCCCCTCCCCTTCGAGGGCGAGGTACGCCTCCCGCACGTGTTCGGTCGGTTCCGGGGCGATGAAGTGTTCGTGGATGGTGCGGTGCGCCTCCCGTGCGCCGGCGCCGACTCCGGCGGGGGCGAGGACCTGGCGCAGGCAGTCGACAAGGCGGTCACGGGCCGGCACGTCCCGATCGTGGATCCGGTCTTCGGGAACGACGACGTCGTACAGACGGGTGAGTACCTCGTCCTGGAGCGCCCGCTGCGTCGGGAAGTGGAACCGGAGAGATCCCGTGCTCACTCCCGCGCGCGCGGCGACCGCTCGTACGCTGAGCTTCGCCCCGGGGTTTTCCCCGATCAGCTGCATCGCCGCCAGGAGAACCTTGTCCCGGCTGCTGAGCTGCTCGTTCTGTTCCGTCATCACCTGAACCTCCGCCTCACTCGTTCACAACTATCACACTGTACTAGCACGCTGTGATAGCTTGGCCATCATTCCGGGTAACACAGTGTGTTAGTCGAGTTGTGATGAAGCGACGGGGTGGAGGAAACGTGTTGAAGGTATGGCGGCGCAGCCGGGCGATCCGGCGGGTCAAGCGCGGCGACGGACGGCCTCTTCAGCGGTATCGCTGGTGGCAGTTGCCCTTGGGGCGCGCGCTGTTCCACCTCCCGCCCTCGTCCGATGGCCGGAGGCCGGGGACATACGCCGTCGACGTGCGGCACTGGGGCAACCAGTCAGGCGGCGAGAGTACGGCGCACCTGTATCTCGACGGTCGCCATCACGCCCAGTCGAAGATCCCCGCCGTGTTCCCCCTGGAGGGCGGCGTCATCGAGGTCGCGACGAGCAGCTTCGGGATCAAGCGCTGCCACTTCGTCACCACCACGGGCGAGGAGCACCAACTCGTTCCCGACCCGGCATCGGGAGGCTCAACATCACGCTCGCCCTCGGCGCCGCGCCGGCCGGCATGGAAAGGGCACTGCGTCTGCGCCACCACTGGCTGCTCGACGCCGGGGGCAACTGACCGCCGGGTGGCCCGCTCCGGCAGACGCCGATGACACATCACCAGAGAAACGGAGACGAGAACCATGAACCTCCTTCGCAGGCCATTCCAGATCATCCGTGCCGACCCGCGCGCGTACCTGCTGATCAACGCCCTTGCCTACGGCACGCTCCTCCTGGGCATGGCCCTGGCCCTGATGTTCCCCGATCTCCACGCCGCGCGGACGTCCTCCTTCGTCGACGGCGGCCAGGGGGCGCTCGTCGACGCCGTGATCGGCAGCCCCTGGGTCTTCGGCGCGACCATCTTCTTGGTCAACGTGTTCGCGACGGCGCTGCCGCTCATCGTCCTGCCGTCCCTCGTGATCCCCTTCGCGGGCCTCGTGGTCTTCGTGATCAAGACGATCGACATAGGGATCCTCCTGGCGCCCGTCGACCGGACATCGGCACTGATCCTCATCCCGCACTCGCTGACCATGCTCATCGAGTTCCAGGCCTACGCGCTGGTGATGTTCGGCGCCTACCTGCTGGGCAGGTCCTGGCTCCGGCCGGCGACGGTGGGAGCCACCACGCGACGGCAGGCCTACGTGCGCGGTCTGAGCCGGCTTGGCCGGCTCTGGCTCGCGGCGCTCGCGCTCTTCGTCATCGGCGCGGTCTACGAGGCCGTCGAGATCTACTTCCTCGTACCGTTGGTGCTCGGCGCCTGACCGTCCCCATGGCGACGCCGATCGAGGCTTCCGGGCTCGCCCGCCTGAGCGAGTCCGGCCGGTCAGGCGTCACTCAGATCTGGTCCAGGCCGCCGTCGACGTACGATCGGGTGGCGGCCCTGGTCGCCGCGTACACGCCGAACTCCCGCGGCATCTTGCGCCATTGAGCGCCGGTCCTGAACCGCCGGATCACGCCCGTGCTGGGCAGACTGCCGGAGGGCGCCCGTCCCGGCCGGGACGGGCGCCCTCCAGTTCAGGGTGCGACGCGGTGGTCAGGCTCCGTGCGGGCCCGGTGCGGCGCTTCCCTTGTACTCTCCCAGGTCGGAGACCAGCTCGGCGATGTCGGGGATGTTGTCGTAGCGGCGCTGGTGCAGGGCGGCGATCTTCGCGCCGATGTCCGGATCGGGGTCGTCGGTGATGTCGAACGAGGTCATCTTGTCGATCAGCGGTAGTCCGATGCGGTCGGTGTGGAGGTGTGCGGGGTGGATGAGGTACTCCCAGTAGCGGTCGAGGTCCTCGATCGCCCAGGTGGCTCCCCACTCGTATTCACCCCCGTAGTCGCGGCCGACGACGAAGGACGTCACGGGCGGGATCTTGCCGTGGTTGCGCAGGCTCTGGAGGGCCTCCTCGAGCTGTTGCGGTGTGACGCCGGGCTTGAGGGTGAAGCGGATGCCGTGAATGATCATCGGTCTTCCCTTTCTGGTGGTGTTGGTGGTGATGGGTTGTCAGCCGGCGGCGGCGCGGGCCCTGCGTGCCACCCACGGTGCGAGGGCGGCGAGGGCGGCTGCCGCTGCCATCGCGATCCCGGTCCAGGTGAAGGCGGCGGTGATGCCGGCGCTCCGGACCAGGGGTTGGATGACCAGTGGGGACAGGAACTGTCCGAGGAAGATGCCCGTGACCAGGCCGCTGAGGACCCGGCCGCGCTGGTCGGGGTGGGCGAGCTCGCTGAGCCGCAGGTTGAGGTTGGGGACGGCGAATCCGACCCCGAGGCCGCCGACGAGCAGCCCGGCCGCGATCTGGCCAACGGCGTCGGCCGTGCCGACCAGCAGCCAGCCCACGCCGAGCAGGGCGACGCTGACCGCGGTGATCGTGGCGGACCTCAGTCGCCGGCGCAGCGCCGGGAAGGCCAGAGCGCCGATCGCGCTGGACAGGGTGCTCCCGGCGATCACCGCGCCGGTGAGGGTGGGTCCGCTGCCGTGGCTGCTGAGCAGGAACGGCAGTTGGGTGGGTGCCATGTAGAACGCCAGCGTCACGACCAGGGCCAGCGCGTACACGCCGAGGATCCTGCCGGTCATCGGCGACCGCCGAGGACGTGGGAGGCCGGGCGCCGCCGTACGCCGGCTCGATGGTTCCCGGCGCAGGGCGCCGATGGCGAGCGCGGCGACGCCGGCCGAGGCGAGGTAGATCCAGAACGGTGCCCGCCAGCTGGCCGTGGCCAGCAGTCCGGCCAGTGGCAGGAAGACGACACCGCCCAGGCCGGCGAAGGCCTGCTGCAGCCCGAGGAAGGACGCACGCCGCGGCCCGGCGAACCAGTCGGTGATCGTCGCGCTGACCGCCGTCATGATTCCGCCCACCGCGATGCCGAGCAGCGCCCTGGTGGCCAGCAGCAGGTACAGGTCGTTGGCGAAGAATCCGGCGGTGCCGCTGATGGCGTACAGCACGAGGCTGGAGACCAGCAGCGGGCGGCGCCCCAGGCGGTCGGCGACCAGCCCGGAGACGGGGGCGCTGACGGCGATCGCGAGGGAGGTGACGGTCAGCGCGAAGCGGACGAGGAGGTCCGCGCCGGGGGTGCCGGCGAAGGCCTCCCGCATCGCGGGCAGACTGGGCGAGATGATCGCCGGCGCCATGATCGTCAGCATGGCCGCCGCCAGGACCGCGGCGCGCGCCGGGCGTGAGGGTGCCCGCTGGGACGGGGCGGGCTGAGTCGAAACGGATGCCATGGGAGGGCTCCTCTCGCGGGATCGGCCGAGAGCGCCCGGCCGGAGGGTCAGTTCCAGAGCGTGACCATGAAGGCCAGCGCGAGGGTCAGGACGGTGAGCGTGGCCGCCCAGGCGAGGCGTTCGACGCGTGGGGTCGTCGGGGTGGTCATGGCGATCTCCTCAATCTCCAGATATGTGTGGTCAATCACTCACTCTTTGGTCCGAAAAAATGGCCACCGGGACCGGTGACGCGGGGGCGCTCAGCGCCACAGCATGAACAGCACCACGTCCAGAACGGCCAGCGGCGCGAGCGCGGCCCAACGGACCACGACGTTGCGGGTCATGTCATCACCTCCTTCGGTCTACCTCGGCACGGACGTCAGTAATGGCGCAGGCCGTCGCTCAGCGCCCGGGCCCAGGGAGCATCGACCTGGTGGGCGTCAATGGCGACCACCAGATGGCACAGCATGCCCCTCGCGAAGAACTGCTGGATATCGGCCTCCGCCGCACCGGAGACACCTCGTACGTACTCGACCAGCCGGGCGTAGCCGGCGCGCACCACCTCACGGATCGCGGTCTCCGAGGCCGCCGCACACTGCGCATGCAACTGCACCAGGAGCAGATCCCGGTCGGCGACAAGCCGAGCGTAGGCGTCGCCCATCGCATCCAGGACCTTCTCCGGCGAGCTGCCCCCGGCCGCGGCGGCGCCATCGCTCAGGCTTTCGCGGATCAGAGCGAAGCAGTGCTCGACCACCGCCACGAACAGCGTCTCCTTGTCGGGAAACAGCCGATAGACGTAGGCCTGCGAGATGCCCGCCCGCTGGGCCACATCCATGGTCGTGGTCCCGAAGTAGCCCCGGCCGGCGAAGGTGCTGACCGCTGTTTCAAGGACCACCTTCTTCCGTTCGTCGGCGGTCGACAGCTGTCGTCGGGATGGTGATGTCGCCATATGAGTAATTAACCACTCACACTTTTGCCTGTCAAGCCCGGCTCGGAGCCTCCGCTCATCCCGGCCGAAGCGTCCAGCCAAGTCGCTCACGGCTGCCAACCTCGCCCTCCAGCTCGGCGTGCTCGCCGAATTCGGCTACCAACGCCCGGGGCGCGATCGTGTAGGAGCGGGCGGTGTTCGGGTTGACGATGGGAAGACGCAGTTCTACGCACACGCCCCGGAAAGGTCGAGTCGTGAGCTGCGATGAGGTCGTCCGGAGAATACCGTGGGCGTCATGGATGCCGACAGCGCGGAGCCGTTCGGACCAATGCTCCGACGTCTGCGCGAACGTGCGGGTTTCACGCAGGAGCAGCTGGCGGAACGCGCCGGGATCAGCACGAACGCGGTGAGCGCGCTGGAGCGCGGCATCCGGTCACGGCCCTACCGCCACACGCGGGATGCGCTCGCGGACGCGCTCGGGATCGCTGCCGTCGAGCGGGCGGCGTGGGAGGGAGCTCTCTCGGTGCCGGTGTTCCGGCCGCGACTTCCGGCTGTCGCGTCTCCCATCCTCGGGCGCGAGTCGCAGATCGACCTGGTGCTGCGCAGGCTGTCGACGGAACGTATGGTGACGCTGACCGGCCCGGGCGGGGTCGGCAAGACGCGGCTCGCGCTCGCGGTGTCCGAGCGGATCGGGGCGCGGTTCGCCGACGGGGTGATCTTCGTTCCGCTCGCCGCTCTCCAGGAGGGCTCGGATGTGCTGCCCGCGATCGCGCACGCGGTCGGCCTGCGGGAGCTCGGTCCCCGTGACGTGCGGGAGGTGCTCGCCGGCCACCTGCGCGCCAGACGCGCGCTTCTCGTCCTCGACAACGCCGAGCACGTGCCGGACGCGGCGGGGGAGGCGGCGGCGCTGATGATCGCGGCTACCGCGATCGTGGTCCTGGTGACCAGCCGCGCACCGCTGCGTATACACGGCGAGCACATGCATCCCGTTCCTCTCCTCACGGCCGGGGAAGGCGGTGCACTGTTCGCCGCGCGGGCGGCCCAGGCGAGTGGTCACCCCCTCGGCGACGGTGACCGGAGCGTCGTGGCCGAGCTGTGCGCGCGTCTGGACCACCTCCCGCTGGCCATCGAACTGGTGGCGGCCCGGACGCGGCTGCTCACGCCGGTGCAGCTTCTCGCCCGCCTCGACGCTCTGGTCCTCGGTACGGCCGGCGGCCCGCGGGACGTACCCGCACACCAGCGGACGCTGCGCGACACCGTGCGCTGGAGCTACGACCTCCTCGACGAGGAGGCGCGCACACTCCTGCGTCACCTTGCCGGATTCCGCGGAGGCTGGACGCTGCCCGCGGCGATGGCCGTCGGTGAGCTCTCGGAGACCGAGGCGCTCGACCTGCACGCCACGTTGCTGGACAACAGCCTGATCGTGCGGGACACGGCGAGCGGCGAGCCCCGGTTCCGGATGCTGGAGACGATCCGGGCCGTCGTCCTTGAGCACCTGTCCGCCCCGGGCGAGGCGGACCGGCTACGCGAGCGGCACGCCAGGTACTTCTGCGACCGCATGACCACCATCGCACCTCTCCTGTGGGACCCCAGGACGGCCGAGGCCCTGGACGAGCTCGAATCCGACCACGAGAACCTGCGTGCGGCCATGCGGCACCTGCTCGCCAACGGCGCGCTGTCCGAGGTCGCCGCCGCCTGCGCCGGATCATGGCTGTACTGGGTGATCCGCGGCCATCTGCGCGATCCGTTGCACTGGGCACGCACGGCCCTTGGCCCGGGGACGGAACCGGCGGTCCGTGCCAGGCTGCAGTACATGGCCGGGTGGTCGCTTCTCCCGCGCGGACACCACGACGAGGCCGCCAGGTGGTTCGAGGCCGCCGCCGGCTCGGCCCGCGACGCCGCCGCGGACGCGGAACTGGCGTGGATCTTGTTGTCCTGGGCGCATGCCGAGGTCTATCGGGGTCGGCCGGGGGCGGCCGCGGAACTGCTCGCGTCGGCCGCCGCGGCACTGGACGGGCACCGCGACGTTCACGCGCTGTCGTGCGTGGCGATCGGTTACGCGCACGTCGCCATAGCCGGCGGTTCCATGGCGGAGGCCGACGCATTGCTGGCCGCACAGCTTCCGGACATCGAGGCCCGTGGCGCGCAGTGGCCGATCGCCGTCGCGCTCGGTATCCAGGGCCGGGTCGCCGCCGTCCTCGGCGACCACGCGCGGGCGGCGAAGCTGCTCGATCGCTCGGTACGCATCTTCGGCGAACTGCAGGACACCTGGGGCATGGCTCACCAGCTCACCCATCTCGCGGACGCCGCCGCGCTCCAGGGCGACCACACCCGGGCGGCCCTGCTCTATGGCGCCGTCGACGAGCTCGCCCACGAGGTGGGCGCCCAGGTTTTCCACGTGTGGCAGGAACTGAGCGATCGTTGCCAGGCGGACGTCATGTCCGCGCTGGGGGTTGACCGCTGTACACGACTTCGCCGCCGTGGCCGGTTGCTCAGCGTGGCCCAGGTCGTCGAACTGGCGACCGGGTCACGTGACGCCCACACAGTAGCGAGTGTGTGAGCGGTGTCCGTGGTGCTCGCCTTCGCGACGGCCGACGCTGGTCCTCATCCGAGCAGCCCAACCGGAAGGACCGGCACCATGTCATACGAGAGCACCGCCAACCTGAAGATCGTGCAGGGCCTGTACGCGGCTTTCGCCGGCCGGGACCTGGAGACCATCCGCGCCGCCATCCACCCCGAGTTCGTGATGCGGCAGAGTGACCTGCTGCCGTGGGGCGGACGACGCCGGGGGCCCGACGGCTTCCTCGCCTTCCTTGGCACGCTTCTCAGCCACGTCGGCCCTGCCCTCGACGTCGAGGCCCTGTACGACGCGGGCGATCACATCGTGCAGTTCGGCTACAGCCACGGCACGGTTATCGCTCACGGCACGCCGTTTCGCGTACCGGAAGTGCACGTCTGGCAACTCCGGGACGGCCTGATCACGTCCTACCAGGTCTACGTCGACGTTCCGGCCATGCTCGCCGCCTTGACCGACGGCAACTCCACTCCGTGAAAGAATCCACGTTGAGGGCCTTGGCGCATCTGGGGCGAGTTACTTGGTCTTGGGTATCGGGTGGGGGAGGGGCGGTCCGCCGGGTCCTGGCGGCGGCGAGGCTTGGGCCCGCGCCGCGTGGGGCTTCACCGACCTGGCGCCAGTTCCTCACCTCTGAAGCCTCCGGCATCCTGGCGTGCGACTGTTGAGTCGGCCTGGGGCGCGGTGTCGGGGTTGCTCCGGTCCGTTTCCCCAGGCCGCTCGCCGAACCCGCCGTGCGGATCTCTCCGCAACGGGCTCTCCACGGTTGCTGCCGTCAGGCGTGGTGGGGGACTGTCCAAGGGTGGGGGATCTTGTTGCCTCGGTAGCGGTATCGGGTGACCGGGGTTGAGGCGATGTTGAACAGTTCGATCCCGTCCGCCGAGGGTCTGCGCCACCGGCCGGTGTGGTCGGTGAGGTGTCGGCGGACGTCCTTCCATTTCCAGCGGAACAGTGCCATCCACCAGCGGATCACCCGGCGCCATGTGAAGTTTTCGATGGAGTCCAGGGTGTTCTTGCAGACGGCGTGCTGGAAGTAGGTGGCCCACCCGCGCATGATCTGATTCAGTCTGATCAGCACGGTTCTGGGGTCCTGCTGCGACGTTCTGTGCCGGAGCCGGTGACGAGCGGATCACCCGTACGGGCTTGGGGATGGGGCCGCGACATGCTTGTCAATGGACCAGGCCAGCGGGTCACCCTCACGGGCGTAGGGACGAGGACGCCACCTCGACCGAGCGGGGCATACTTCCACGGGTCACCCCCCCACGGGCGTGGGGACGAGTTCAATGGCGGACACCAAGAGGACATCGCCATCGGTTCACCCCCACGCCCGTGGGGGTGAACCGGCCCTGGTCCACCATCCGTGACTGTGCGCCTGCCGATAACTACGTCCACCCAGGTCATCACTCTGCGAGGGCTTCGCGTGGCGTGTGCGCGCTCTGGTCACCCGGGAGACGGAAGGGCGTACGGCAGGATGATCCGCTGTGCTGTTTCGCCTGGCCTACCTGACCGTCACGAACGCCTTCGCCGCGCTGCGGTTGCTGCCCATGAGTGATCGGGACAACGACGTGGAGATACTTGCTCTGCGTCACCAGATCACCGTCCTTGAACGCCGGCTCGGCGCCGACATCGGAGTGAGATTCGCGCCTGAGGACCGAGGCTTTCTTGCCGCGCTCCTGACGTAGCTGCCGCGCGAGGTCCTGCGCCGGCTGCGGCTCCTCATCCGCCCGGACACCGTGCTGCGCTGGCACCGCGATCTGATGCGGCGTCGTCACGCCGGTACCTGCTGGCCGAAGCGGCCTGGCCGCCCACCCACCGTCTACTCCGTCCGCGCCCTCATCCTGCGCCTGGTGCGAGAACCCTGGCTGGGGCTATCGGCGGGTGCACGGTGAGCTCGCCACATTCGGCATCACGGTCGCGCCGTCCACGGTGTGGGAGATCCTCAAACAGGCGGGGCTTGACCCGGTGCCCGAGCGGGCGTCCACCACGTGGGCCGACTTCCTGCGCTCGCAAGCCGACGACCTACTGGCCGCGGATTTCATCGAAACCGTCACTCTCAGCGGGCAACGCCAGTACATCCTGGCCGTCATCGAGCACGCCACCAGACGCGTCCGTGTGCTCGGCACCACCGCGCGCCCGAGCGCCAGCCGGGTCATCCAAGCGATCAGGAATCTGGTGAGGGATCTGGACGATGCGGGCTGCCGGGCGCGCTTTCTGCTCCGAGACAGGGATGGGACGTTCCCGGCCCACATGGACGAGATCCTCACCGAGGGCGGCATCAAGACGGTGCTCACCGGCATTCGGATGCCGCGGATGAACTCGATCATGGAGCGGTGGGTGCAGTCGTGCCGTCACGAACTTCTCGGCCGCTGCCAGATCTGGAACGAACGTCACCTGCGGCACGCCCTGCTCGAGTACGAACACTTCTACACACTGCGGGAACACCAGACCGGCAACATCCTTCATGTCACACCGGCGTCACGCTGACACAACAGACCACCAGAACCACGTATCGACACGAAACATCATGTTTCGTCACCACCGAAAGTGGGCCAGAGCGCTCTCACAGACGCTTGCGCCGCATCGGGTTGCTGATCCGACAGCCCGCGCGGACGTTCGCTACATCGGTGTTCCGGCAGGCGCAACCCCTGCGCCAGGTAGGTGGGGTCTGTCTAGATCTTGGCTCTGTCGCAGAAACGGTGGTGACAGAAGGTGATCACCCAAGAAGGATGCGATGACGGAGCAGAGTGAACCCTGCCCTGCCGTACATCTGGCGCTTGATCAGTTTCGTTTTCGTGTTGACGCCCTCGGTTCCGCCATGGTGATACGGGAGGGTGAGCCCGGCGTAAACGGCGGCGCGGTCTTGGTCGAGGCCGGTGCAGAAGCTGTGCAGGTGGGCCAGGTCCGCCTCGCGGACCACGGTGATCCATGAGTCGAGGAGTTCGGTGTTCTCCGGGTCGGGCTTGAGCAGGGCGGCGAAGTCTCGCACGGCAGTAGCCAGGGTGGTCATCTGCGTGCAGCCGGCGCTGAGTTGCACAGCCGGCTCACGGTCGGCGTTCTGGAGCTGGTCGGGGTTGCTGAGCAGCAGCCGGGTGACGCGGCGGGCGGAAATCGCGGGCCGATCAGCCTCGACCCGGCCCTGGTTGATGTAGCGGTAGAGCAGGTTCTGGCTGCCGGTACAGCCCAGTTCCTTGATCTCGGCCAGGAGCGTCTGTACCGGGACGGCCGGGTCCTGTTCGCGCCGGGCGCGAAGGTGGTCGCGGTAGGGGCCGACCACGGTGGGGCGGTACTGCGGGGCGCGCCGCATGCGCTCGGGCTCGCCGGCCCGCGCGTAGCGCTTAACCGTGTTCAGCGACCATTGCAGGCGGCGGGCGATCTCCACCCCGGGATGGGCACACAGCCAGGCGGCCAGGGTCTCGGCCTTGCGACCCGACAGCACGTCGATGCGCTGATTCGTCTCGACGTCGATCAAGATGGTGGCATAGGAGGCACCCTTGCGCAGCGAGAAGTCGTCCACGCCCAGGACCCGCGGGGTGCCCGCGAGCGGCAACGGCAGCGCCGGCAGCATGCGCAGCGCCGTGAACCGCGTGACCGCGACGGCCATGACCTGCAAGGTCCGCGCGGCGGCCCGTCCGGCCAACTCCTTGATCACAGCTGTGATCTGCGTGGCCAAGCGGACGGTCCGGCGCTGATAGCGACGCAGCAGGCCGGGAATCTGTTCGCGAAAGGTTCGCCGGCAGCCTGGCGTTGGGCACACCAGCCGGCGCACGCGCACCACGAGCACGACGGGTCGGGCGTCGACCGAGACGTCGGTGACGATCCGCTGGTGGTAGCCGTGCACGCTCCTCGTTGCAGTGCCACAGTCCGGGCAGGAGCTCGGGTCATCCGGGGTCCGTACCCGTAGCCGTATCCGGTCACCCTCGTCGACCACGTCCTGGACGATCAGCGGCGACAACCCTGCAAACACCGTGCTCACGGGCACTGTGGCATCGATCATCGCTCACGGTGACACGTGCAGACGATCAGTCACCGCCGTTTCTGCGACAGAGCCAAGATTTCTACAGTCCCGCACCAGAGTGCTTATGGCCGACGGTACCACGAAGCCAATCGAGCAAGTGAGGGTCGGCGACCGGGTAGTGGCTACCGACCCGAAGACAGGGAAGACCTCGGCCAGGCCCGTCAGTGCGCTAATAAAAAGCGCAGGAATTAAGAATGTTGTTCAGATCGCAACAGGTATCGACGGGAACCGCGGCAGTTTTACGGCCACCGATTCTCACCCTTTCTGGGTTCCTGCTCTAGATACGTGGATTGAGGCGGGGAAGCTCAGGCCCGGAACCCTACTGCATACAAGCGCAGGTACCTACACCCAGGTCTCGGCTATAAGGAGATGGACCCAACAAAATCAGGTCGTAAATAACCTGACCGTTAATGAGTTTCACACCTACTACGTCGTCTCGGGCAACGAGGCGGTACTGGTTCACAACGCAAACCCCTGCGGCCCAGCAGCACAGTTCAAGGTGTCAACCACCCTGGCGTGTACACGATCCACCTAAGGATGGTACAAAGTATGTCGGAATGTCGACCACTAACATTAATGATCGCGTGTCAAAGTTCATGAGGAGTAAGCATGCCGTCCGCAAGGCCGGATATGGGCCAGGAGACGTCGTCAATGTCACGTGGATCGATCTCCCGAAGGGAGTAAAAGGCGCAACCGCACGGCGTGTGGAGCAATCCGTCATGGAGGGCTGGAAGTCTCAAGGGACGAAGCTTCACAACAGGCGGGATCCTGAGATCGACACCTCTCCGGGCGATTATTTCAACTAGCTCTCACAAGTTCTCGAAGCAAAGTCCGTGATACCATCTGGACGGTGATCTAAGAAGAAGCACTCGTAGGAGAATGCGCTTATGGGAACATGGGGCGCTGGTCCGTTTGAGAGTGACAGTGCCGAAGACCTGCTCGACGAGCTAGAGGGTACCGATTCGGAAGGGAAACTGGATCGAATTATTCGGATTATGAATTCGGCTGTACGAGGTGACATGTTCCCGGAGGGAGATCTTCTGCCCGAAGAGATTATCGCGGTCGCCGCGATCGTTGCGCTAAACGTGTCACCTGACATGGAGGGCGTGTGGGAAAGCGAGGTCACGGGTCTCGCTGGATGGCTGCCAAAGCCAGTGACGCCTCCCACGATGGATCTAGCGATTCAAGCGCTGGCTAAGGCAACACCGCTGGATGGGTGGTGGAGCAAGAGTTGGGTGGATGAGTCCGAGAGATCCGAGGCTATGAACGCAATCAGTCAGATTCGTGAGAAGCTACAGTCTGCCACCCAGAGCTAAACAGATTGAAAGCTTGAGGTGACACGGCGTGGTTGCGTGCTCGCCGGGTGGTTCGGGAGTATGCCGGTGGGATGCGTTATCCGGATGGTGGTGGTCTGACCTCGGCGGCGCGGGCCAAGCGTGAACAGGTTCGCTTGAAGGCTGTCGGGTTGTTCGCCGCGGGCATGTCGCCCCCGCAGGTGGCCAAGAAGTTGCGGGTCTCACGCAAGTCGGCCTATTCCTGGCAGAGGATCTGGCGCACCGCTGGAGCCGAGGCATTGACCTCGTAAGGGCCGGGCGGGCAGCAGTGCCGGCTGAACGCGGCGCAGGTGCAGCGGTTGGAGGCGGCGTTGGACGACGGAAAAGTCGTGACGGCGTTTCCTTACTAGATGGGCAGCGACGAAGGAAGAGCATTGATTCATCTCTCTTTTCATCTCCCAGATCCGGATTCGGCCTGGCGGAAGACCTGGGACACCGCCAGGCAGGTCGATCCGGCTGCCGTCACGGAAATGGACCTCCGCTCGGCGTCGACCACGGTGGGGCGGCCGCCAACGCGGCCGCGTGCTCGTGCGGCGGCCAGGCCCTCGTGGGTGCCGGCGATGATGAGTTCGCGGATGAACCCGGCCGCTATCTGAGGCTCTTCCTGTCCTGTCCTGTCATTCATGTCTGTCATGGTCATCTTCAAGGCTGTGATCCGGCTGGTGGACATGGTTATCTCCTCCTCGTCCAGCACGTGGATGAATGGAGGAAGTGATGCATGTTCAGCGAGTGGTGATGCCCGGTTCGGGGGTGGCGTCGTGGACGGTTCTGGGGGGTGATGATGCTCCGGTCGAGCCGGTGGAGCGGGTTCCTCGCCGACGGTCTTGTCCACGGCTTTGCCCAGGTTCGACCAGACGTGTCAGCGGTCCACCACCTGTCTGGCCGGGGGCGCGCCCAAGTCAAAGGGCGGCTCGGGTGATCCATCTAATGGCCAGGTCTTGTGTAGGGTCTGTAATAGGTCCAAGTCGGATAATTGAAGGGCGTTCACTGTGAGCGGAAATCAAGGGAAGGCAAGTTTTGGCGCGATTCAGCAAAAGATTCATCAGGATATGCAGGCTCGCGGCTGGAGTTGGATCTGGGTCTTTGACCCCGGCAGAGAAAATTCTCCCTTTGTGTACAGTATTGGGTTCTACACCAGCTTCAATCATCCTGAAGTGGTAGTTGCCGGACTTCCGCAAGATGTTTCCGAAAATGTCTTGAGCTCGGTTCACGTAGCCCTTACCGAAGGGGTTGTATATAGTGCGGGCGACACCTCGGATAGAATCCTCGAAGGGGTTGGCGTTCAGTTTCGGGCAATCCCGCAAGACTTGCTGCTTTCCGCTCTCGCGCAGGCATCGGCGTTCTACGCCGGGGAAGCCTTTAGCGCGCTGCAGCTGGTCTGGCCTGACAAGGACGGCAACTTTCCAGGCGAAGGCGCACCTGCCTGGCTCAATGACCGACAAGCTATTTTGCCATAGAATCAGATCTTTCGCAGATCTCACCAAATTGTTTCTGTCCCCCAGAACCAGTACCGCTCGAATATGGAGTCTGGTGCTTGAGCTGCATGTCGGTGCCCGAAACTCGGCCGTTGGGACTGGCCTGGGGTTCGGAGCAGGTCGGCTGAGCACTGTTCGCTGCGGCGTGCAACGCGGCGTCCAGCGCACTCGAAGCGGCTTTGCCGGTGCTTGGGCGGGCCTGCGATCAAGTCGGGCACGAGCTGCCCGTCGCCTCTTCCGCGATGCCCTCCCGGTGCCCTTCTTGCGGGTCTGGCTTGACCTGCTGGGCTCCGGGGTGGCTCGCATAGCCTGTCAGCGGGACTGGCGTACCTCACCTTGACCTGCGCGTATGTAGGCGCCCCCGAGGAGCAGATAGGGGCGGAACGGGGTAGCTGCGAGAAAGCTGCTCCGTCTGTCCAAAGGTGGCTTTGCTGATGCTTGGGTGGGCCTGTGATCAGACCGGGCATTGGTTGCCCCCGGCCCCTTCCGCCATGCCCTTCCCTTGTGCTCCTGGCGGGCCTGGCTTGATCTTCGGGGTCCCGAGGGCCGCGTGCCTACCGTGGGTCCGCCCGTATGCCGGATGCGTGCCCGTCAAGTTCCGGTACCCGCGCGACGGTGGAGTTCTGACTCGGCCATCCTCGCCTCCCTGAGGGGGCCAAAAATCTAAGAATCCCCAGGTCGGATGGGGTGTGGAGTAGTAGGGCGCCCGGGGCTCGAACCCGGAACCTACGGATTAAAGACGCAAGGAAGTATGCCGGCCGATGTCCCGCCGTATTAAATGGTGCCGCTCTGCCGAATTTTGTCGGATTTAAAATGTCCGGAAATGTCGGCCGATCTTTATGGGTGCCGATGGCCGAAGAGCACGCGACGAGCACGCGGCTCGCGATGCGGTCCACCGTTGTGAGCTCTTGACGGTTCGATCTGTCCCGAATTCGGACGGCGACGGAGGCAGAGGACCCTATTTGCCTTTTCTTGCCAGGGGGTGATGGCGTTTGCCGCGGGTTGTCGTTCGGCTCGGGTGCTACTAGGCCGCGTATCGAGTCGTGATCAACTGGTGGTCCGGGTGAGGTCCTTGACCCAGATCATTGAGGCGCGTAGATGGAGGCCGGCGAGGTAGCTGTCCGGGGTCGTGTCCTATCGTGTGGCGACGCCTCGCCAGGCCTTGAGCTTGTTGATAAGGCGCTCGACGGTGTTCCTCTCCTTGTAGAGGTCGGCGTCGTGACTGTTAGGCCGGTCGCCCGCAGAGCCCTTCTTCTTCCGGTTGGCGGCCTGGTCGCTCTTCTCCGGGATCACTGCCTTGATACCGCGCCTGCGCAGGTGGGCCCGGTTACCGCGGGAGGAGTACGCCTTGTCCCCGGCGACCGCGTCCGGCCGGGTGCGGGGGCGGCCGACGGGGACGCGGACCCGTATCCTGCCCAGCACGGGAATGAACGGCGGGCTGTCCGCCGCCTGGCCTGCGGTCAGCACGAACGCCAGTGGGCGGCACCTGCGGTCGGCGGCCAGGTGAACGTTGCTGCTCTGCCCCCCGGAGCGTCCCGGCAGAGCGGCCTTCAGCCGGAGTTTTCGCCGGCCCCGGACGCGTCGCCGCTCCCGCCACCCGGCGTCGATCTCGGCATCCTGTCCGACTTGTTCTTCAAGACCGCCCCTTTTGATTGAGCCTTGTCCGCCTCGGCAGCTGCCTTCTCCAGTGCGCCGAGGACGTCCTGGCTCAGGTGCATTCCGGCCGCGTCGTGGTGAGCACGCACAGTGGTGGAGTCGATGCCGACCGGGCTCCAGGTCAGACTAGGCGGACGAATTTCCGGCACCCACAACGTGCTGGCCGCCAAGCTCGTCAACGAACTCGTGGAGGCGACCGACGAACTGATCCTCAACAAGCCCATCGCCCGCTACGGACGTTTCGATCTTTTGTGCCTCGACGAACTGGGCTCGACCACGCGGCGCTGACCTGCGTGGTGGGCAACAGGAGGACCAGTGCCGCCGCCTCAAAACCACCTAGCCCGCGACGCTCGCGACCGCCGCCGGGGTGACCAGCGGCTCGCTCCTGTCCGGGCATCATAAGCTGGGGGCTCGGAACCAAGCTGATCTACCGTCTACCCCTGGAGAGCCTTCAGGGGGACGGCTCAGCCGGCCCACACGTGGGTGGTGAACATCAGGACGTGCAGGGCCGACAGGGGGGCGGCAACGGCGGCGTACAGCAGGAACCAGCGGCGGTCGGCGCGGCCGAGCAGCACCCACAGCGGGAACCACAGCAGGGCCGAGCGCGGGATGGACATGTAGAAGGTCGAGGTGGTCAGGGCGGCGACCTGGAGGCCGACGTAGGTGAAAGCGGGCCACTGGCGGCGGTGGGCCAGCCACACCGTCAGCGCCACACCGAGCACCGCCGCGGCGAGCTCGCCGCGGAAGGCCCAGGTGAAGGAGTTGTCGACCTGCCACGCGGCGTTCCAGCTGGTCTGCCACGCCTCCCACGGCCAGACCAGCTCCCTGCCCCAGCCAGCCTTCTGCGCACTCTGCCAGGCCAGCCAATCGCCGGTCCTGCTCCACTGGTAGGCGCTGTAGGTGGCCAAGGGGGCGAACGGCAGCAGCAGCCACCCGGCCGAACGCGTCCGCGCCCTACCTGAGCGGACGAACCAGACGACCAGCGCCACGGCCAGGAACAGGCCGGTGATGCGGACCGAGGAGGCGAGGGCAGCGCATCCGGCGGCCGCCACCCAGCGCCCGCGCCCGGCCAGCAGCCAGGCCGGCAACGCGAACGCCAGGAAGAGCGCCTCGCTGTAGCCGGCGACCAGGAAGACCGCCGGTGGGGCGAGCAACAGGGCCCACACCGCCTGCGCGCCTGCACCGGGGCGGGCCTCGCTCTCGGCCAGGCGGGCCAGCGCGCACACGGCGACCGCCCCGGCGGTCAGGGAGATCGCCAGCCCGGCCAGCGTCCAGTCGCCGATCACCATGTGCACGGCGCGCAGCAGCAGCGGGAAGCCGGGGAAGAACGCGGGCAGGCCTGGGTCGGGGTCGGCGCCGGGGTCGCCGGCGTAGCCGTAGCGGGCAATGCGCATGAAGTGGACCGCGTCCCAGCGCATCCATCGCTCCAGGTGACCGGCGTCGCGGCCGATGTTCAGGTACCAGGCGCCGCCTGCCGCGAGCAGGGCCATGGCGAGGTGGGCCAGCAGCCAGGCGGTCAGTGCCTGGCGGTGCGGCCGGCCGTTCAGAATGGAGTGCATGAAGTCTTCCCGGATTGGTGATATTGCGCAGGTCACTGCACCAATCGGGGTGTTTGGCGGGTGTCGCGGGAAAACCATACGTTCGCGATACGCCCGTCCTGCCAGGCTGTCCGCGCACGGGGAAGGGGCGGCGATGAGAGTGCTGGTCGTCGAGGATGAGCCCTACATGGCCGAGGCGCTGCAGGCGGGGCTGCGGCGCGAGGCGATGGCGGTGGACGTGGCCGCCGACGGGCACGCCGCGCTGGAACGGCTGGCGGTCCACGACTACGACGTGGTCGTGCTCGACCGCGACCTGCCCGGCGTCCACGGCGACGAGGTCTGCCGCAGGCTTCCCGCCCTGAACCCCGCCTGCCGCATCCTCATGCTGACCGCCTCCGGCCGGCTGGACGACAAGGTGACCGGGCTGCGGCTGGGCGCCGACGACTACCTGGTCAAACCGTTCGACTTCCCCGAACTGGTGGCCCGCCTGCGTGCGCTGGAGCGACGCACCGCCCCCGCCGCGCCGCCAGTGCTGCGGCGGGCCGGGATCGTGCTCGACCCCTTCCGCCGCGAGGCCTACCGCGACGGCCGCTACCTGCGCCTGACCCGCAAGGAGTTCGGGGTGCTCCAGGTGCTGCTGCGCGGGGGAGGCGGCGTTGTCAGCGCCGAGCAACTGCTGGAGAAGGTGTGGGACGAGCACGCCGACCCCTTCACCAACGCGGTGCGTATCACCGTCTCCACGCTGCGCCGCAAACTCGGCGATCCACCCGTCATCCACACCGAGACCGGTGTCGGCTACAGCCTCCTGCCGCCCTCGTGAGCCGCCTGACGATCCGGGCCCGGCTCACGCTCGTCTACGGGGGCATGTTCCTGCTAGCCGGGGTGGCGCTGGTCGCGCTGGTGTACCTGCTGATGCGCTTCGCCCCGCGGTATGCCTTCCCGGAGGGCCCGGCCCCGGCTCCGGAGCCGACCGGCTCCCCGAGTCCCATCCCCACCGTGGCCGCCTCCGACGTGCTGGACATCAACAGCAAGGAGGACGTGCTGGCCACGTTGCTGCTGTTCAGCGGCGTCGGCCTGGCCGTGCTGAGCGTCCTGGCACTCGCGCTGGCGTGGTACGTCTCCGGGCGGATGCTGGCCCGCCTGCACGACATCACCGCGGCCGCCCGTACGGTCGCCACCGGCAACCTGCACGAGCGCATCGCCCTGAACGGCCCGGCCGACGAGCTCAAGGAGCTGGGCGACACCTTCGACGAGATGCTCAGCCGCCTCGACGTCGCCTTCCAGGCCCAGCGCCGCTTCGCCGCAAACGCCTCCCACGAGCTGCGCACCCCGCTGGCCACCACCCGCACGATGCTGCAGGTGGCGCTGGCCGACCCCGACGCGCACGACCTGCGGGTCCTCGGCCCCAAGCTCCTGCGCACCAACCAGCGCAGCATCGACATCACCAACGCCCTGCTCACGCTGACCAGGGCGGAACACGGCCTGACCGCGGCCCAGCCCATCGATCTGGCCCGGCTGCTGGCCGAGGCGGTCGCCGGGCTCGACCACGGCGACCGTACGGTGTCGGCCTCGCTGAGCCCGGCCGTCATCCACGGCGACCCGACCCTGTTGCGCCAGCTCGTGACCAACCTGCTGGCCAACGCGATCACCCACAACGTCCCCGGCGGCCGCGTCCGCGTCACCCTGACCCGCGAGAGCCTGACCGTCACCAACACCGGCCCCGTCGTGCCCCCCACGGACATCGAGCTCATCTTCGAGCCCTTCCACCGCCTCGAAGGCCGGCGCACGCGCACCGGCCACGGCCTGGGACTGGCCATCGTGCACGCCATCGCCGAGGCCCACCACTTCACCCTGACCGCCCGCCCCAACCCTGGCGGCGGCCTCACCATCACCATCCACCTCCCGCCCATAGACATATGAACCCGCACACCTGAGCCGTCACCACCGAGGACGGCCCCGCAGGTCACCGCCCGGCATCCTGTACCGCGTCAAAAGGCACCAACGGCGCAGGAGTTGCAACCACGCGATGCTTAACACTGCGCCTGCCGATAATTCCATCCGTCCAGGTCACGGCCATGCACTGCTTCTCTTTACGGGCAGGCTCCGGCCCTTACAGAGCCAGTGCGGCAGGATGGCCGGTCGTGCTCCTTCGCCTGGCCTATCTCGCCGTTACGAACACCTTTGCGGCGCTGCGGTTGCTCCCGGTGGGAGATCGAGACAAGGACATTGAGATCCTCGCCTTACGTCACCAGATCACCATCCTGGAACGGCAGCTTGGCACCGGCACCCGGGTGAGGTTCGATCCCGAGGATCGAGCCTTCCTGGCTGCTCTCCTGGCGCCGCTGCCCCGCGATGTCTTGCGCCGGCTGAGGCTGCTCATCCGGCCGGACACTGTCGTGCGGTGGCATCGTGATCTGATGAAGCGGCGTCATGCTCGTGCCTGCGCGCCGAAACGGCGCGGGCGCCCGCCAACCGTCCGTTCCATCCGCGCCCTCGTCTTGCGCCTGGTACGGGAGAATCCGTCCTGGGGGTACCGGCGGGTGCATGGAGAGCTCGTCACGCTCGGCATCAAGGTGGCACTGTCCACGGTCTGGGAGATCCTCAAGAAGGAAGGCATCGATCCCGCGCCCGAGCGGGCGTTCACCACCTGGGCCGACTTCCTGCGCTCCCAAGCCGATGCACTGCTGGCCTGCGATTTCATCGAGACCGTCACTCTCGGTGGAAGACGTCAGTACATCCTGGCCGTCATCGACCACGCCACCAGACGCATCCGGGTGCTCGGCACCACCGCGCACCCGACCGCGAACTGGGTTGCGCAAGCGTTCAAGAATCTTGTGATGGATCTGGAGGACGCCGGTTGCCGGGCCCGCTACCTGATCCGCGACCGGGACGGCAAGTTCCCCTCTCTCATGGACGAGATCCTCGCCGAGGTCGGCATTCAGACCGTGCTCACCGGTATCCGGATGCCGCGGATGAACGCGATCATGGAACGGTGGGTGCAGTCCTGCCGCCGCGAACTCCTCGATCGTTGTCTGGTGCGGAACGAACACCACCTGCGGCACGCCCTGCGCGAGTACGAACAGTTCTACAACCGGCACCGCGCCCACCAAGCCCTCGCCCAAGCCGCCCCGCTGCGTCCCGTCCCGGATCCGATCACCGATCCAGAGCAGATCACGAGCTTGACCATCCGCCGACGAGATTGCCTCAGCGGAATCCTCCACGAGTACTCACATGCCGCTTGAACTGCACGGATGGACTTTTCGGCAAGGACAGTCCTCTGCCGGGGTCTGGATGGACAGAGAGCTGGGCGCCGTTGCGTTCGCCGTTGCCGGGCAGAGGAGTAGGGCCATCGCGGCCAAAATAGCTGTCGCGAGTCGCGTGAGCTGCATGTTCTCCCTCATTTGTCAGAGCGGCTCGATGATCGTTCCTCGACGTGATGGTGGCGCCGGCAATGGTGCGGCTTCAGGTTTTGTGCGATGCCTGTTACCTCCGGCGAACCAGAGGCCAGCAGCTCACCGGTACGTCGATCGTGCCGGTCGGTCAGCAAGAGCTTCACCGCGATCGCATGGGTTGGGCCCAAGTCCATGCCTTTCCAGAAGCTGATTCAGCGCACTGTTGGGCCCAGCGCTGCTGTAAGGCCAGCGCCCCATGGTCACATGTGGAGGTCTCTTCATGAGGCCAACTGTGATCACAGATGACGCAACCACGCGAAGAGCTTCGGCCGAAAGGAATGGCGGGGACCGTGAACCTTTTTCATCCTCGCGCGACCTCTTAGTTCTGCTCTAGCACATGTGAAGATGACCACATGACCGAAACGATCCGCGTGGAAAAGCCTGCGTTACGCAGAGCCGCGTACTTGGGAGCGGCGCTCTTGGTCGCCGTCCTTGTCGTGGCCCTGACCTGGGCTGAGGATCTGCGCTTCGCCCACTCGGCAGGGAATATGGAGGCAGTCGCCCGCACGCTGGGGGAGGGCGCCGAACTCAGGGATCAAAGCATCGGAAGCCTCTCGTTCGAGTTCGTCCGGCAGGAGAACGACCTGGTCTACTTCTACCGAGGCAAGGGCTGGGGAGGGGATGGCTACGGCTATGTCTGGAGCCCCGCGCGCCGGCCGGGCGATGTCCTGCATGTGGAGGGTCCTTGGTACAAATTCCGGGACGACGCGCACCAGTGAACCCTTTCGGCCTCCCGGGCGGGGGCCCTGGTCACAGCATGATCGCGATGCCGGTGTTCGGCCGGTGATGTGAAGAAGCTCCTGGTAGACGAGTTGATCACCACAACCCACACCGTCACAACCAGGAACTTCCGGTGCTGTTCTATCGTGCTGCCGTCGATTTGTCGCGTCAGACCCTGAACTACGTCGCCGGGATGATCCGGCGGCATCGTAAGGCAATCGGGTCGGTCTGGCGGCGGCTCAATCCCGGCCAGCAGGCCCTGCTGGTCTTGGTCTACCTGCGCAAAGGCGAGACCTACACCGAACTCGGGGCCGGTTTCGGCGTCTCAACGGCCACCGCATGGCGGTACGTAGAGGAGACAGTGGCGCTACTGTCGGCGCGCTCGCCCAAGCTCGGGCAGGCGCTCCGCAAGGCCAAACGGGACGGACTGCACTACCTGGTGCTGGACGGCACGCTGATCCGTACCGAGCGGATCAAGGCCGACCGGCCCTACTTCTCCGGCAAGCACCGCGTGCACGGAATGAACGTGCAGGTCATCGCCTCACCGGACGGGACCATCCTGTGGACCTCCGGAGCCCTGCCCGGCAAAGCCCACTACCTGAGCGCCGCCCGCATCTGGGGCATCCTGCGCGACCTGGAGCAGGCCGACATCATCACCCTCGCCGACAAGGCATATCAGGGAGCCGAGGGCCCAGTCCTCACCCCCTACAAGGGCAAGAACAAGCCCGAATCCCAAAAGCAGGCCAACCGCTCCCACGCCAAACTCCGCGGACCCGGCGAACGCGCCAACGCCCAGCTGAAGAACTGGAAGACCCTCCGAAAGCTACGCTGCAGCCCCAGCAAGGCCGGCCACCTGTGCAAGGCCATCGCCGTCCTTCAAAACCACCGAGTCGCCCAGGCCGCGTGAGGATGAAAAAGGTTCCGTGTCCGGATTTCTGGGTGTCGCGTCTGATCTGCAGCACCCTCTTCCGCCTACCGCTTGGCCGCACCCGCAAGGGCTGAGCCCGCGGCCCGGTTCCAGTCGGCGGCAGCGGGAGGTTCCCGATAGCCCCAGCGCCCGCGACGGCCTGGACCGCGAAGCCCAATCCCAGGCCGACAAGAACGAGCACAAGCACGAGGGCGATCAGGACGATGGCGGCAGATCCAGCCCTTGCGGCAGTCGACGTGGAGGGCTCGCCCGCACAGGGGCGAGCCCTTCCACGTGCTGGCGCGCTACTGGTGCGGCCGCCGATTCTCACAAGGCGCCGCCCCGCAGCGGCGGCCTGGCATGACTTGGGAGTTCCCGGCCGAGCCAAGGCCGTACTCGGCGATAGGCGGCAGCACCAGACGTCTGGTGAACAGTCCCCCGATGCTGCTGGGCGAAATCGCACGGTGTCCCTGGGGCTGTTTCATGAGTGGTCACCCATGAAACACTCCGCCCCACGGCGGCCGTCCAGGCATTCCGCAGCCCCTATCTGTTGCATAGGTCGTTTCAAGAATCTTGACGGATGAAACGCACACATGAAACGCTTCCGGGGTGAGTGACGACGACTTCCTGCGAGTCGAGGCCCGCGACTGCCCGATGTCGACCTGCGCCGCCCCGGCCGGCTCTCCGTGCCGTACCGGGCGGGGGAAGGTGGCCGTCGCCTACCACACCGCCCGCTTCCGGCAGGTGCCTCATCTGGCCAAGGCGCTGAGCGTCGCCGTGCCGCCAGTGCGCAAGCCCGGCACGGCCTGGGTTGAACTGCACCGCCCTGCCGCCGGCGTCGAGACCTCCGAGCACGCGCGGGTCGGCTACGCCCGCGCCTCGACCGTGCGTCAGTCGCTCGACACCCAGCTCGACTCCCTCGCGGCCGCCGGGATCACCCGGGTGTTCGCGGAGAAGATCTCCACCCGCGCCACCGTCCGGCCCGAGCTCGACAAGGCGATCGCCCTGGCCCGCGAGGTGCGTGCCACCGGGGTCGCGGTCACCCTCGTGGTGCACGAACACAAGCGGCTCGGTCGCGGCCTGGAACTGGCGGCGCTGGCCGAACAGCTCAAGGCTGCCGGCATCGGCCTGCAGTTCCTCACCGGCGAACTCCAGGGCAGCCACGACCCGTCCGGGGTGGTGTTCACCGTGCTGGCCGCCCTGTCGGGGATGGAGCGCGAGTACATCCGCGACCGCACCCTGGAAGGCCACGAGTCGGCCCGCGCCCGCGGCAAGGCCATCGGCGGAGCCAGCGTCGTCGACGAGGCGATGCTGTCCATGGCCCAGCACCTACGTGGCCAGGGCGCCAGCCTGCGCGACATCGCCGCCAAGCTCGTCATCACCTCTGGCGCCAAGAAGGGCCGACACCCCTCCGCCGCTACCGTGCTGCGGATGCTGCGCGAGCACGACCACGCCGCCCAGACCGCCGAGGTGGCCGCCCTGGAACCCACCGCCTGACCTCCCCCGGCACCCCC